>JABAAT010000026.1 GCA_014238615.1 Gammaproteobacteria bacterium
CAGGCCGTCACCCGTGGCGGCATAATCCAGGTGCACGATATGCCCCGAGCTCTCGCCGCCCAGTTTCAACCGATCACGCCGCAGACGATCCAGGATATGGCGGTCCCCCACCGGAACGCGGTGGAAATCCAAGCCCAGCGCACGCACGGCCCGCTCCAGGCCCAGATTGCTCATGACGGTGCCAACCAGCGCGCCGTTCAGGCGATCACGCAGGTGACAGGCCAGCAGGTGCAGTGCATCATCTCCGTCCAGCAGGGTGCCGGACGCCGCCACTAAAATCATCCGATCGCCGTCACCGTCAAAAGCGATCCCCAGGGCCGCGTGCGTGCGTCGTACCTGTTCGCGCAGGGCGTCCGGACGCATGCTGCCGCAGGCGGCGTTGATGTTGCGCCCGTCGGGGGCGGTGCCCAGGGTCCGCAGTTCGGCGCCCAGGGCCGAGAAAAGGCGGGGGGCCGACTCAAAGGTCGCCCCGTGAGCGCAATCCAGCACCAGGTGCAGGCCGTCTAAACGCAGTTCCTGAAAAAGGGCGCGGCTATGCGCCAGGTAGCGCTCCAGCGCGTCTTCCAGGCGCCGCGCCCGGCCTGTGACGCGCCCGCACCTGCCTCCGCCCACGGGCGCCGCCAAGTCATCCTTAACAGCCTCCTCAACAGCCTGCTCTTCATGCTCCTCGAGCTTCCGCCCGCTGGCTCCGAAGAACTTCACACCGTTGTCGGTGTAGGGATTGTGGGAAGCGCTGATAACGGCGCCGCCTGCCTGCATGGAAGCCGCCAGGCAGGCCACCATCGGGGTCGGGGCAATCCCCAGGTCCAGCACTTCCAGGCCGGTCGAGCAGAAACCCGCCTCCAGGGCGGCTTTCAGGGCCGGGGAAGAAATCCTGGTATCCCGGCCTAACAGCACCCGCCCGCTGTCCTGGTAGAGAAAAGCCGCGGCGCGCCCCAGATCGAAGAAGAAATCCTCCGTGATCGGAGGCACACCAAAGCGCCCTCGAATGCCATCGGTGCCGAAGTAACGCCGTCCAGCGCAATAGCGCTGTCCGCCGCCGTCCCCGGCGTTGCGCACATGGGACACCGACATGGCAGCTCCGTCAGCCCCGTCCCAGGTCATGGGATCAGGCGATTCCGGCCTCCTCCCCCGGGCCGGAATGCCCCTTGGGACGACCTTTAAGCCCCTTGTCTTCCTGTTCCGGCGCTGCGGCCGCACCCTCGGCCGCATCCCCGGACTGTCTCGCCCCACCGAGCCGGGCCCCCTCATCCCAGCCGGATGGCGGCGGCGGCTCCCGACCCTCCATGATCGCGTCGATCTGCCGCTTATCCAGGGTCTCGTATTGCACCAGCGATTTGGACATCAGGTGCAGCTTATCTATGTCGCGCGTGAGTATCTCCTTGGCGCGCTTGTAACCGGTGTCGATCACGCCACGCACCTCCTCGTCGATGAGGTGCGCGGTCTCATCAGAAATGGATTTGTGCTTGGTGATGGCGTGGCCCAGAAAGACTTCCTCCTCCTCATCGCTGTAGGTGAGCGGCCCCAGGCGCTCTGAGAGACCCCAACGGGTCACCATGTTGCGCGCCATCTCGGTGGCATGCTGGATGTCATTGCTGGCCCCGGTGGTCACGGCGCTGGAGCCGAAAATCAACTCTTCCGCAACGCGCCCTCCAAACAGGGAACAAATCCTGGCTTCCAGGTATTCCCTGGAATAGCTCAGCTTGTCGTTTTCAGGCAGGTACATGGTGACTCCCAGGGCACGGCCGCGCGGGATAATGGTCACCTTGTAGACCGGATCGTGCGAGGGCTGGCGCAGACCGACGATGGCGTGGCCGGCTTCATGGTAAGCAGTGAGCTGCTTTTCCTTGTCGCTCATGACCAGCGAACGGCGCTCGGAACCCATCATGATCTTGTCCCGGGCCTGCTCCAGGTCGCTCATGTCGACGGCCTTCTTATCGTCGCGCGCGGCAATCAGGGCCGATTCGTTCACCAGGTTGTAGAGATCGGCGCCGGAGAAGCCGGGGGTGCCGCGCGCGATGACCATGGGTTGCACCCGTTCGGAACACGACACCTTGGCCATGTGCACCCGCAGGATCTGCTCACGGCCCCGGATGTCGGGCAAAGGCACTACGACCTGGCGGTCGAAGCGGCCGGGCCGCAGCAGGGCGGGGTCCAGCACGTCCGGGCGGTTCGTGGCGGCGATAATGATGACCCCATCGCTGCGCTCAAAACCATCCATCTCCACGAGCAATTGATTCAGGGTTTGCTCACGCTCATCGTGGCCACCGCCCAGGCCCGCTCCCCGGTGCCGGCCCACCGCGTCGATTTCGTCGATAAAAATGATGCAGGGAGACTGCTTTTTCGCCTGCTCAAACATATCCCGCACGCGCGAAGCGCCCACCCCCACGAACATTTCCATGAAATCAGACCCGGAGACGGTAAAGAACGGCACCTGCGCCTCACCCGCGATGGCGCGCGCCAGCAGCGTCTTGCCCGTGCCCGGCGGTCCTATCAGCAGCACGCCCTTGGGAATATGGCCGCCCAGGCTCTGGAATTTCCCCGGCTCACGCAGGAAATCCACGAGTTCCACGACCTCCTGCTTGGCTTCCTCCACGCCCGCCACATCCTTGAAAGTGACCCGGATCCGGTTTTCTCCGAGCAGGCGCGCACGGCTTTTGCCAAAAGACAGGGTGCCCCGGCCCCCCATACCGCTCTGCATCTGGCGCACAAGGTAAATGGAAATTCCCACCAGCAGCAGGATCGGAGACCAGGAAATCAGGAGATGCGCCCATACCGAATTACCGCTGGGCTCACGACCCCGCAGTTCCACCTTATTGTCCAACAGCGTGCCAATCAGCACGCTGTTATCCGTTTCCGGGTTGTAGGCGAAAAAGCGCGTATTGTTACCACGTTGTCCACGGATCGTCTGCCCCTGGATCTCGACCTGCATCACCTGGCCGCCTTTGACCTCGCTCATGAATTGCGAATACGAGATCTCCTGGGAGGCGATCCCGGCGCCAAAATGACGGAACAGTATCGTCAAGGCGAACAAGACGAGCATCGTGATGAGTGCTGTTCTTAAAGTCATAAAATTGCCTGAATAACGTTGTCCTGGAAGCCGCGCTGAAAACCCACACTGGATTGCGCTCTCAACGAAGCCTGTCCATAGATGATAATTCTCCGCCTAGCATAACCGAAATCCAGCCTCCCGCACGCGCAAAGCCCCGCAACAGGGGCTCAAGCAACCGCCCGGCCATTCACCCGGAGACTCACCCGGGCAATCGTCCAGGCAACCTCCGGCGGTCCTTGCACAAGGCCCCTGGATGGAGACGCCTGGAGTTCCCTTCATAACCTCCAACGCCCCAGGAAGAAAAATCCGGCGGGGTGCCTCCCCGGGAGGGGGGCGGAAAGTGATTCGTACGCTTGGTATCTCCAGGTTTGGATATTAATGTTATGTATTATATTTATCTTATAACTATCTGATTTATAAGGTTTTTCTTCTTCATAACGTGCAAAAAGTCACAATTTCCCCCATTTCCAGGTGCGCGCCGCTTAGACCACGGGTTTTACCAAGCGGCGGCCCGCGCTATCCAGCATCAGGGCCAGTAAAGCGCCGCCGACAAGCAAAACCAGCGCCGCGACGATTTGAGGATTTTCACCGGCGACGCTGAAGGCCATCGGCGACAGGTTGGGTTGCAAAATGCCCTCGGCTCCAGCCTCCTGCTGCTTCCACGGCCACAGGCGCTGCAAGCCGCCGACCATGAGCCCCAGCAGGAAACCCAGGGTGGAATCGTACCTGTGGCACAACAGCCAGTGCAGCAGGCGCACGAAACACAGCAGGCCCGCAATGCAGCCGCCCCAAAAGGCGCCCAGAAGCAGCGCGTCCCGCTCATGCAACGCGCTGATAACGGTTGGATAAAGGCCCAGCAAAAGCAGCACATAACTTCCGGAAAGACCGGGCAGCAGCATGGCGCAGATTGCAACCGCCCCACCCAGGAACAGGGCCACGGCCCCAGGCTCGGCAAAGCCCGGTATCGGCGGCAGCAGCGCGGAGAGCAACCCAACCAGGACGCCCAGCAAGGCCGGCGGCAGCAAGCCCCAGCGCCAGCGGCGCAAGCGCCGCGCCACCGCGACGATGGAAGCCAGCACCAGGCCAAGAAAGAAAGCCAGCACCAGGTGCAGTTTCCGCTCCAGCAGGCTTTCCAGGGTTCCGGCGCAGAGCAATACGGCGCTCAGTACACCACCCAGCAGGACTCCCAGGAAAACCAGGTCGACGCGCCGCGCGAAGTCGCGCACGCGCCAGTCGCGCCAGGCACCGCCCGACAAGGCGCGCCAGGCCGCGGCTCCAAGCAGGGCGCGCAGGGCCGCCACCAGGCGCTCGTAGATGCCGCAGAGCAGGGCGACGGTGCCGCCTGAAACACCCGGCACCAGGTCCGCCAGGCCCATGGCAAAGCCCCGCAGGAAAATTCCCGCGGCGCCGCGCAGGAAACCGCCGTTGTGTTTCATGCCCGTGCGTCGGCCCGCAACAACAACCCGGCGTAGAGCAGCGCGCCGCCGCAGATCGCCATGTCGGCTAAGTTGAAAGCCGGCCAGTGCCAGTGGCGATAGTAAAGATCGATAAAATCCACCACCGTGCCGGACTGCAGGCGATCGTGCAGATTGCCCAGGGCACCGCCGAGGATCAGGCTCATGGCAAAACCGAGCCACCGCCGGGCAGGGGGAAGCCGCCAGAGCCAAATCAGCAGCACCACGCTGACAAGCAGGCTGACGCCGATCAGGAACCAGCGTTGCCCCCCCGCCCGATCGGCCAGGAAACCGAAGGCCGCGCCGCTGTTGTAGAGCAGGGTCAGATTACAGCCAGGCAGCAGGGGCCATACCTCTCCAACGCTCAGCCACTGCTCAGCCAACAGCTTGCTGAGGCGGTCAGCGGCATAGACGCACACCGCCGGCGCCAGCCGCGCGAAGTACCGAAAGCCACCCAGGCTCACGGGCTGCTACGACTCATGGGCTGCTCGTGGAACGGGCGGCGCGCCACCGAGACAGCGCCGTGCCTGCTGTCGATCCCGTTCCATCTGGTGGACCAGTTCCGTATCGGAGGCGAAACGCCCGTCCCCGCGCAGGCGCTCCAGCAATTCCACCCGCAACAGGCGGCGGTAGAGATCTCCCGCGTAGTCCAGCAGGTGCGACTCCAGCAGGTGCGCGGTGCCGTTGAAATGCGGCCGGGAGCCCAGGTAGCTCACCGCCTCCCAGCATTTCTCACCGACATAGACGCGCGACGCGAATACCCCGCCGAGCGGCGCGCGCGGCCGCCGCAGGGAGAGGTTGGCCGTGGGAAAACCAAGCAGGCGCCCTTTCCGGTCGCCGCGCGTGACCCTCCCACAGAAGCCATAGGGGCGCCCCAGCAGCCGTTGCGCCCCATGCAGATCGCCGGCGGCCAGCAGGCGCCGCACCTGGGTGCTGCTGATGCGCCGCCCCCCTTCCAGCACCTGCGGCACGCTCTCCAGGTCGTAACCATGGCGTTTCCGCAGCTGCCGCAGCAGCGCCACATCGCCGCCGCGCCCGCGCCCGAAACGGAAGTCCTCACCCATGAACAGGTGGCTTACAGGCAGGCGCGGCAGGAGCAGATCGTTGATAAATGCGCACGCCTCAAGCCTGGACACGGACCGATTAAAGCGCATGCAATACACCTGGTCGATGCCGAGCGCTGCAATTTGCACCAGCTTCTCGCGCAGCAGCGTGAGCCGCACGGGAGCCTCCCGGGGCCGCAGGAACTCCAGGGGTTGTGGTTCAAACAACAGCAATGCGCTCGGCAGACGCGCCGCGCGGGCGCACTCCAACATGCGCTGCAGAATGGCCTGGTGGCCACGATGCATCCCGTCAAAGTTGCCGATGCTGAGGACGCAGGGCACAGTCACGCGCCCCGGCGGAGGCAGCCGATGGAAGAGCTTCATGCCGCGTCCCGCCGACCCATGGAAACGCGGCCCAGGCGCAACACCAGGAAATAGAGGACGCTCCCCACCGCCACCCACAGCAGCAGCTTGCCGAGGCGTTCCTCGAAGCCCCATTGCAGCCAGGAGGCCGATGGCGCGGGGCCGGCCAACAGCACCGCCGCGAGCAGCAGGCAGGCACCGCCCACCAGCGCCAGGAAGCGAGGCCAGCCGGGCACTGGCCGGTAGCCGTGGCGCCGGCACACCCCAAGGTAAAGCAGCGCGGCGTTGACCAGCGCGGCCAGGGAACTGGCCAGGGCCAGGCCGATATGTTGCAGGGGAATGACCAGCAGGAGACTGAAAACGATGTTGCAAATCAACGCGCTGACCGCGGCGCGCACGGGAGTCACGGTATCCTGCCTGGAAAAACAGGCTGCGGCAAGCACTTTAGACCACATCAGGGCGGGCAGCCCGAGGGCATAAGCATACAGGGCGCCGGCCGCCATGTGCGCGTCGCGCTCCTGGAAATTGAAATATTGGAAAAGCGTGATGATGATCGGCTCGGCACACAGGCTGAGTCCCACGGCGGCGGGCACCCCGATGACCGTCTGCATGCGCAACCCCCAATCCAGGTGGCGCCGGTAGTCCGCGCCGGCATTCCGCGCGCTGTCCATCGCCAGGCGCGGCAGGATCACGGTACTGACCGCGATGCCGCAAACGCCAAGCGGAAACTCTACCAGGCGATCGGCGCAATACAACCAAGAGATGCTGCCGGCGGTCAGAAAGGACGCGATGACCATATCCACCAGCGTATTGACCTGGGCCACGGAGACGCCGAGCGTGGCCGGCAACATGAGCCGCAGGATACGCCGCACGCCTTGCGCGTCCGCGCCCAGGCGCGGTCTCGGCAGCAATCCCAGGCGCGCCACGGGCAGGGACAGAAACAGCAATTGCACCGGCCCGACCAGCAGTACCGCCCAGACCAGGGCGGTGATCTCACGCCCCGGCGCCAGGCGCGGCGCGAGCCACAGCGCGCCCGCGATCAAGGCCAGGTTGAGCAGCACCGGCGCAAATGCCGGCGCGGCGAAGCGGCCGCGACTGTGCAGAATCCCGGCGCACAGCGCACACAGCGAGATACACAGGAGGTAAGGGAAAGTCAGGCGCAGCATAGCGCCGGCCAGGGCCAGCTGTTCCGGATCACGGGCGAAACCGGGCGCAAACACCCACACCAGCCAGGGTGCGGCCAAGACGCCCAGAACACAAAGCAATAGCAAGACGCTTCCCAGCAGCGCCGCGCTGTGATCCAGAAGCGCGCGCACCGCGGCCCGATCCCGGTGATCCTGGTATTCGCTGAGCACCGGCACAAAAGCCTGGGAAAAGGCCCCTTCGGCGAAAACCCGGCGCAGGAAATTGGGGATGCGGAACGCCACCAGGAAAGCGTCCAGCGCGGGTCCCGCGCCAAATACAAAGAAGCAGGTCATATCCCGCGCCAACCCGCTGCAACGCGACAACAGCGTCATGGAGCCGGCCGTCACGGTGGAGCGCAGCAGCCCTCTACTCACGGCCATTCCCCGCGCGGCGTTGACTTAGGGCATGACGGCTCATTAGAATCAGCGCTGTCCCCGCGACTGCGGGAAGCCGAGACCACGCCGCTCCAGGAGTCAGAAAGTTGCCGAACATCCAATCCGCCAAAAAACGTGCGCGCCAAAACGTCCAGCGCCGCAAGCACAACATGGGACTCCGCTCACACATGCGCAGCCTCATCAAAAAATTCCGGGCGCTCACCGAGGAACAACCGGAGCAGGCCGGCGAAAGCTACAGGACAGTCGCCTCCGTGCTGGACCGCTCCGCCCGTAAACACCTGGTTCATAGGAACAAGGTGGCGCGCCTTAAGTCCCGGCTGAACCGGCGCCTGCAGCAGGCGGGCGGCTCTTCTTAGCCCCCGGCCTCCCGGAGCCGCGCTCCACGCCCGACAGCAGTACCAGGTTATCGCGGTGGATGAGCTCCGCCTCCCCGCTGTAACCAAGGATCGATGCGAAGCACTCGCTGGACCGCCCCTTGATGCGCTCCACCTCGCGCCGATCGTAGTTCACCAATCCCCGCGCCAGTTCCTCCCCCTCCGGATCCAGCACGGCGACGATGGCGCCGCGCCCAAAATCCCCCCGCACCTCGAGCACCCCCACCGCCAACAGGCTGTGGCCCCGCTCGCGCAGATGGTGCACGGCGCCCGCGTCCACGGTGAGTACGCCGTGCGGACGCGACGGCCCCGCCAGCCAGCGCTTCCGCGCCACGAGCGGACTGCGCCCGGCGGCGAGCCGCGTGCCGATGGCTTCCCCACGCGCCAACCGGGGCAGCACCGCGGGCTCGGTGCCATGCGCGATCACCGTGGAGGTTCCAGAGCGGGCCGCCAACTCGGCCGCATACAGCTTGGTGCGCATACCGCCGCGCCCCAGCGCGCCGCCCGCACCCGCCATGGCCAACAGATCGGGATCCCCGGCGCGCCCCTCCCGCACCAGCGGCGCCGACGGCTGCAGGCGCGGATCGGCGCGCAGCAGACCCGCGCGATCGGTCAGCAGCACCAACAACTCGGCCTCCACCAGGTTCGCTGCCAGGCCGGCCAGGGTATCGTTGTCACCCAGGCGGATCTCCTCGCTGGAGACCGTATCGTTCTCGTTCACGAGCGGCACGGCGCCCAATTCCAGGAGCGTACGCAACGTACCGCGGGCATTCAGGTAACGCTGCCGGGAAGCGATGTCCTCGTGCGTAAACAGTACCTGGGCCACAAGCAGACCGTGACGGCGAAAGCAATCCTCGTAGCTTTGCACCAGCCCGGCCTGCCCCACCGCGGCCGCGGCCTGCTGGCGATCCACCTCGACCGGCCGCGCCTCCCAGCCCAGGCGATCGACCCCTACCGCGACGGAACCGGAAGAGACCAGCACCACGGCGATGCCGGAGGCGCGCAACTCCGCCACCTGGGCCGCCCAGGAGCGCATGACGGGCAGATTCAGGGAATGCTCCCCGGAGCAGACCAGGGAACTGCCCACCTTCACGATCCAGGTACGAAAGCCCTTGGCGGAGGCATTCATGGGGAAGCATCCAGGTGCGCGGCCACCGCCGCCATCAATTCCCGGCAGCCCTGCCCGCTCACCCCGGAGACCCCGTACATCGGCAGCGACTCGGGCAGCAGCGTACGCACGGCCCCGCACAGGCGCGCCCCCTCATCCGCGGGCAACACGTCCAGCTTGGAAAGCACCACCCAACGCGGCCGCACCGCCAGCTCCTGGGAATAGGCGGTCAGCTCCTGCTCCACGGCCCCGAGCGACGCACAGATATCCTGCGCCGACGACTCACTGGCGTCCACCATGTGCAGCAGCAAGGAGGTACGGCGCAAATGCCGCAAAAAAGCGTGTCCCAGTCCCATTCCGGAAGCGGCGCCGCGTATCAGGCCGGGGATATCGGCCAACACGAAACGGGTCAGGATATCCACCTCCACCACCCCCAGTTCCGGCTGCAACGTCGTGAAAGGATAAGCGGCGACCCGCGGCCGCGCCGCGCTCACGGCACGCAGCAGGGTGGATTTACCGGCATTCGGAAATCCCACGAGGGCGGCGTCCGCAAGCAGGCAGAGTTCCAGGCGCAAATCGCGCCCCTCACCCGCAATGCCCATGGTGACCGAGCGCGGCGCCCGATTCGTGGAACTCTTGAAGTGTGCATTCCCAAGACCATGTCGGCCCCCACGCGCCACCAGTAAACGCAGCCCCACCGAGGTCATATCTCCCAACAGTTCTCCCGTGGAGGAATCATAGACCCGGGTTCCGGGAGGCACCCGCACTTCCACGAGCCGCCCGCGGCGGCCGGAGCGGCAGCCGCCTCCCCCGCTCCGCCCGTCTTCCGCGGCAAAACGGCGGCGTTGGCGGAAATGCAGCAAGTCCCGCAGACTCCCATCTACCAGCAGCCAGACCGAGCCGCCGTCCCCGCCGTCCCCGCCGTCCGGACCGCCTTTCGGACGCAACCGGGTGCGCAGAAAACTCAGGCAACCACGACCGCCGGCTCCGGCCTGCACATGGACCAAGGCCTCGTCAATCAAACCGGACTGGATAGCGTAGTCCACAAGGAAAACAGGTAAGCGGGCCCACTGGGCCCGGATTCAAGAGGGAAGAATACTGACGTAGAGGCGCCGCCGCAGCCCCTGGCGCTTAAATTCCACCAGGCCGTCCATCTTCGCAAACAGCGTGAAATCGCGCCCCATGCCGACATTCAGTCCTGGATGACAACGGGTGCCGCACTGACGCACCAAGATGTTTCCGGCGCGCGCCCGCTGCGAGCCGAAAAGCTTGACCCCGCGCCGCTTGGAGTTGGAATCACGACCATTCCGGCTGCTGCCGCCTGCCTTTTTATGTGCCATTCAAGAGCCTCCGAACAGGGAATCAAGCCGCACCGGGCTCAATGCCGGTCACGGAGATCTCCGTATAGCCCTGGCGATGCCCCATCTGCTTCCGGGAATGCTTCCGCCGGCGAAATTTCAGGATCTGCAGCTTAGGACCAAGCACCTGCCCCTCTACCCGGGCGGTCACCACGGCCCCGGAAGCGGGCAGGTCGCCGTCCGGTCCCAACCACAACACATCCCGAAACTCTACGACAGACCCAACCTCGGAGGACAAGCTCTGCACCCGCAGCCGGTCGCCCTTACTGACCCGGTGCTGATGGCTGCCGCAGCGAATAATAGCGTACACAGGAACACTCCCCGGAAAGAAGGAATACAAATGAACCGCACCAAAACCGCAGTGATTCTACCGTCCCCCGCCCGGAACCGCAAGCGCACGCGGAACCCATCTAGCCGTTACGTTAAGTGTTGATGGCCTAGAATCCCAGCCGCCAAGCGTTTTTCACTACCAACGGTAGATTAATAGGATACGAATAAGGCAGGAATCTACCGAAAAGCGAGCAGAGCAGCAAAGAGTTGCAGCAGCTGCTCGGCAAGATGCGGGAGAAAGCGAGCCTGTTGAGGCAGAAGGCCGCGAACTTGATGGTCATCTGGCGTGACAGACAGGCTACCGGGCACCACCAGCGGAGAGCAGCGTAGTACCGACCCCAACCCCTGAAACCGGCTGTTGTAAAAAGCATCAACACTTAACGTAACGGCCAGGGAATCCATAGGGATCACAGGGAAAACGCAAAGCCGGATCGAAGCACCCGTATTCTGCTATGCTGCGGACAATCCGACCAACACCATGCAAAGTCAACTTCAAGCAGCCACAGAGCCTGACGCCCTCGCCGCCTGCCACATCCTGCTGAACCAGGAGCTTGCCAAGCTCAATTCCCGCATCCGGGAACTGTTGCAGGCCGAGGTGAAACTCGTGGACGAGATCGGTCGCTACGCGCTCAACGGCGGCAAACGCCTGCGCCCCCTGCTGCTGCTTCTGGGCACCCGCATGTTCCAGTACCAGGGCCTTAGGCAAATCGACCTGGCCGTGGTCATCGAATTCATCCACACGGCCACCCTGCTGCACGACGACGTGGTGGATCACTCCGAGCTGCGTCACGGCAGGCTGACCGCGCACCGCCGCTGGAGCCCGGAGGCGAGCGTCCTGACAGGCGACTTCCTCTACTCCAGGGCTTTCCAGGTGATGGTCAGTTGCGACGATATCAGGATCATGCGCCTCATGGCCGACACCACCAACTCCATTGCGGAAGGCGAACTGCGCCAGCTCATCCACCGCCGCGACCCGGAGCTGCAAGAGCAGGAGTACTTCCGCGTCATCCACAGCAAGACCGCCAGGCTCTTTGCGGCGGCGGCGCGCCTGGCGGCGATCCTCTGCGGCCGCAACGAGGAAGAGGAGCAGACCCTGGGCGACTTCGGCAAACATTTCGGCACCGCCTACCAATTGGTGGACGACGTTCTAGACTACCTGGCGCGCCCGGGAACGCTGGGCAAGAACCTCGGAGAAGACCTGGCCGAAGGTAAAGCCACCCTGCCCCTGCTGCATGCCCTGTGGAATTCTCCCAGGCAGGCCAGGGAACACCTTCAGAGTTGCATCAGGGGCAACAGCCAGCCGGAGGCCGGGGAGATCCTGCGTATCATGGAAAACAGCGGCTCCATCCAATACACTATGCAGTGCGCCACGCGGGAAACGGAAACCGCCGAACGGCACTTGGGTAAGCTGCCCGATGGCGTAGCCAGGAAATCCATGGCCGCCCTGAGTCGCTGGAACCTGGAGCGCTGTAACTAAACACGGGGTGTAGCTCAGCCTGGCAGAGTGCTGCCTTCGGGAGGCAGAGGCCGCTGGTTCAAATCCAGTCACCCCGACCACTTATCCCGGCGATACAAGCTAAACCGGCTTCCCCAAACGCCTCCAGAATGCGACCCGGGCGACCACCCGGACGGCCACCCGGACAGAGACTCCAGCTTGACACCCCCAGGCCCGCGGCAACGGTTGCCCTGAATGGACGCGACCCGCTTCCCCTGGATGGCCCCGGACTCCAGAGAAGAATGGGATACCATAAGGCCCATCGAGCGCCGCCTGCCGTGTACCAGCAGGCCGCCTCCCGGGTAGATGGCGCGGGCCACCCTGGTTAAGGGGGCCGCATGTTCAGGGAAAGCCGGCCTGTAAGCCGGGTTCTGTGCGACGGGACGTGCCCGCCGCGGCAATCATCCATCTAGGACGCGCGTCGCCGCGCGCCTCCAGCAGCCTACCCGAGAACGGACGCGGGCCGCGCCTGCCTGACGGCTGTTCTCCTATTCGGCCTTGCTCCAGGTGGGGTTTACCCTGCCATCGGCATTGCTGCCGACGCGGTGCGCTCTTACCGCACCATTTCACCCTTACCTCCCTCCAGGGAGGCGGTATATTTTCTGTGGCACTTTCCGTGGACTTACGTCCCCCAGGCGTTACCTGGCACCTTGCCCGACGGAGCCCGGACTTTCCTCTCCCGCAACCCCTTGCGGGGCGCGGCAGCGATTGCCCGACCGGCTTTCCACCTTGAATTCTGCCGCATTCGGGCGGATATCACAAGGCAACCTGCAGTTCCAACCAGCCGTTACGTAAAGTGTTGATGCCTTTAACCACACGCGGCATTTACCTTGATGTAGAGGATGTATCTCATTTGCCTTGGGCAGGGAAAGGACGTACACCACATTGAAGCCTGCGCTCATGGGATTTTCGAGTCGGAGCATCTGCGCGGCATACTGGAGAAGTTTTTCGCGAAGTTGAGAGCCCAGGGGCGAGTCCAGGATCTGACGTACTGCGCCAACACTTCCTCCTGAGCCTTAACAACTGCCGATTTGTTGTTAAAAGGCATCAACCCTACGTAACGGCTATCAGTTCCAAACGCGACGGGCCCTTTGACCACGGGGATACCCGGAGAAAGCGCCCTTCGCCCCCGCGGGATCCGCCAAGATAGAGCCGGGAAACGTTTTCGCGAAGCGGGTGAACGATAACCCTCGGCCGACGGCTCGGTGAGTACGTACTCTGAAACACGCCGCCGCGAGCGCCGGACAGTGCATCACACCCTCAGGCGGCAGGGATCCGCAGGTAAACGCGGGTGCCCAGGTGGGCGTATTCGGTGACTCCCAGGCGCGCCAGCGGATCCAGGGCCTGCGAGTCCACCGTGAACCGCCCCTTAGCGTCCCGGGTCACGATGCGATCGTCTATGTAGAATTGCAGCACCTCGGCCAGCACCATGCACTGGCCCGCTTCACCCAGCGGCACCAGGCGGTAGCGACGGCAGGCGAAAGCGACCGAACAATCGGCCAGGCGCGGCAGGGGGAAGTCCGCCATGGGCTCCAGGGACAACTTCAGCCTATCCAGTTCGGACTCTTCGATCGGCAGGGGCGCGGCGCTTTCGTTCAGCACCTTCACCATGGCCGTGGGGGCGATGTGGATCACGAAGTGTTCCTGCTCGCGGATGTTGCGCAAGGTGTCCTTCTCCTCACCGTTCGGCTTCACGCCCACGGAAACCATCAACAGCGGCGGCGCGGAGCAAACCGCGTTGAAATAGGAGAAGGGCGCCAGGTTCAGGGCCCCCGAGGCGGAGCGGCTCAGTAACCAGGCGATCGGCCGCGGCTGCACCGTCTGGGTCATCAGGAAATAACGTTGCGGGGTCTTCAGGTCGGAGGAATGCACCAACATGAATTTTTTCTTCTAATCGAGCAGGGACAGTATGGCCTGGCGGATTTCCTCCATGGGGCGGGCGGCATCCAGCTCAATAAAAGCCGCGGGCGCGGCCTCCCTGCTGCCCGCGGTACGCGTTGAGTAATACTCGGTAAGCGGCGCGGTCTGCTTATGGTACACATCCAGGCGATGGCGCACCGTATCCTCCCGATCATCGTCCCGCTGCTCCAGGGGCTCGCCGGTCTCATCGTCCCTGCCCGCCTCGCGCGGCCGATTGAACTCGATGTGATAGACGCGCCCCGATCCCGGATGTACCCGTCGCCCACTCAAGCGCCGCACAACCACCTCATCCGGGACCTTCAGTACGATGATTTTGTCCAGGGAAACGCGGGCCGCTCGCAGTGCCTCGGCCTGCCCCAGGGTGCGCGGGAACCCGTCAAGCAGAAAGCCCGGGAGACAATCCGGTTCGCGCAGACGCTTCAGCACCAACTCCATGATCAGTTCGTCGGAGACCAGTTCTCCGGCGGTCAGGACCTCCCGCACCTTGCCTCCCAGGGAACTGCCGACCGTGTGGGCAGCGGCCCGCAGCATGTCCCCGGTGGAGATCTGCGGTATCCCCAGGTGTT
Organism: Gammaproteobacteria bacterium; assembly: GCA_014238615.1. Taxonomy (GTDB): domain Bacteria; phylum Pseudomonadota; class Gammaproteobacteria; order Porifericomitales; family Porifericomitaceae; genus JABAAT01. The sequence continues at coordinate 14,644 of JABAAT010000026.1, forward strand.
CGCAGATGAAGCGCGCCTGGGTGCCCTTGCCGGATCCAGGCGCACCCAGAAGAATCAGCCGATTCGCCATCTCGAAACCCTCCTCAAGTGCCCGCCGGCGTGCTTTCCTATAGACTGAAACATGGCGATTCCGCACGGCGCCGCAAGGCGTTCGGGGATCAGCATCGGAACCTCCTGCTTGCGGGCAACCACTGAAAACGTATCGATGAAGCTTGATTATGACACGCCCTCTAAAGATCTGCACCGGATTCAATCCTACGGGCCGGACTTCGTCACCGTCAACGGGCAGCGGTTGCGCCATAGTCTGATCCTGACTCCCACCCTGCTGCTGCCGGACTGGCCGCCCCGTACCCCCCAGGAACTGCAGGAACAGCATTTGCACGAACTGCTGAAGCTGAAAGCGGACCTGGTGCTGCTTGGCACCGGCGCACGCCAGTATTTTCCACCTCCGGAGCTATTGCTGCCCTTCGGCCAGGCGGGTATCGGCGTGGAAGTCATGGATACCGGCGCCGCCTGCCGCAGTTACAACGTCCTCGCCATCGAAGGGCGCCAGGTAGCGGCCGGACTCATTCTCGCCCAGGAATATCCTGAAACGCACCCTGAAACGGACGAATCCTCGAAAGAAGCACCCGGACGAGACGCGCCGCCCGAGGCGGAAAGCTGATCAGGAACCCGAACCCGCGGACTCCGTGTCCGGCCTGGGGCCGAAATCACGGGCGAAAACCTCCGCCAACCGCTTCGCTTCACGCAGCTCTTCTTCGTTGAGATTGTCCTGCACCACCTGCAGCGCCTGCCGGGACCCCGCATGTTCGTGCAGCGAGGCAGTGCTCAGCCAGGCATAGGCGGCCTCGTAGTCCCGCGTCAGACCTTCGCCCTGCATGTACATGCGCCCCAGCTTGTACTGGGCCTGCGGGACGCCCTGCCGGGCGGCGCGCAGCATCCAATCTCCGGCCTCCTCCGCGTCCTGGCGCCCGCCGCGCCCCTGCAGATACATCATGCCGAGGAAATACATGGAGAGCCCGTGATCCGCAGTCTCGGCGAGCGGGAGCAGGTGCTGCCGTGCGGCCTCGTAATCGCCCTTCAGGTAAGCGCTGACACCATCGTTAAAATCAGCCGCGGCCGGAGTGACCACGGCCCACAGGCAGCACACCACGCACAAGGCGCGGCGCCTGCCGGAAAGAAATGCTTTGACCATCTCAAGTAAACTCCCGGAGTGCCAGGGGAAAATGGAGCCGTATCACGGAAGCATGCGGCCCACGGTGCATCATATCGCGATTATAAGGTCTTTAAGGCAAAAACAGCCAAGGGAGCACCGCCGTTCAAGCTACCGCCCTGGGCCGCCCGTCTTGTCCCGGGCCGCTCCACGGCATCCGGCGCAGAAGACCCGGTGCGTATTGACAGGCTTTCAGGGAAAAGCTAAAAACGGTGCAATACCCCACCGAACTCCCCAAACCAGGCGCATCCCGCAGACCTTGAAGGTCCCGGCCCGCGCATCCCGGGGACGCCCACACGCTGATACACATGCCTGAAACCCTGTACGACAAACTCTGGAACTCCCACGTGGTGGCCGACCTGGGCGACGATCTGGGCGAGGGTCATGCCTTGATTTACATAGACCGCCACCTGGTGCATGAGGTCACTTCGGCGCAGGCATTCACCGGCCTGCGCCTGGCCGGCCGCAACACCTGGCGCAAGGGAACGATGCTGGCGGTGCCGGAGCACAACGTGCCCACCCGGGAACGCGAGGTGATACGCGATCCGGTTTCCCGGCGACAACTGGAAACCCTGTACGACAACTGCCGGATCCATGACATTCGCCTGATTCCCATGCAGGATCCGCGTCAGGGCATCGTCCACATCATCGGCCCGGAACAGGGCGCCTCCCTGCCGGGCATGACCATTGTGTGCGGCGACTCCCATACTTCCACGAACGGCGCCTTGGGCGCGCTGGCTTTTGGCATCGGCACCTCGGAGGTAGAGCAGGTACTCAGCACCCAGTGCCTGGCGCTGCGCAAGGCGCAAAACATGCGGGTCAAGATAGAGGGCCGCCTTCCCCCCGGGATCACCGCCAAGGACCTGGTGCTGGCCCTGATCGGACGGATCGGCATCGCGGGCGCCACCGGTCACACCATCGAGTACGGCGGCGAGACCATGGAAGCGCTGTCCATGGAGGGCCGCATGACCATCTGCAACATGAGCATCGAGGCCGGCGCGCGGGCCGGACTGGTCGCCCCCGACGACAAAACCCTGGACTACCTGCGCGGAAGACCACAGGCGCCGGAAGGTGCACTCTGGGAACGCGCCACGGCCGCTTGGCGGAAACTCCACAGCGACCCAGACGCCGTCTTCGATCGCGAAGTGCAACTGGACGCCGGGGACGTGGAGCCGCAGGTGACCTGGGGCACTTCCCCCGAGATGGTGGCTCCCATCGGCGATGCGGTGCCGGATCCGGCAAGGGTCGACAACCCGGTGCGCCGCGCCGACATGGAGCGGGCACTGACCTACATGGACCTGGAGCCCGGAACCCCCCTGAACTCGATCCAGGTCGACAAGATTTTCATCGGCTCCTGTACCAACAGCCGCATAGAAGACCTGCGCGCCGCCGCCGCCGTCGCGCGCGGCCGCCGCCTGGCCTCCAACATCCGCCAGGCCCTGGTGGTACCCGGCTCCGGCCTGGTGCGCAGGCAGGCCGAGCAGGAAGGACTGGCGAAGATCTTCATCGAGGCGGGCTTTGAGTGGCGCGAACCCGGCTGCTCCATGTGCCTGGGCATGAACGAGGACCGCCTGGGAGCCGGGGAGCGCTGCGCCTCCACCTCCAACCGCAATTTCGAGGGACGCCAGGGCCAGGGTGGCCGCACCCACCTGCTGAGCCCCCCGATGGCCGCCGCCGCCGCCGTCACCGGCCACCTCACGGACGTGCGCGAACTCACGCCCCCCACCCGCTGATGCAGCCCTTCAACGCATTCAGGGGACTGGTCATGCCCATAGACCGCGCCAACGTGGACACCGACTCCATCATCCCCAAGCAGTACCTGAA
>JABAAT010000073.1 GCA_014238615.1 Gammaproteobacteria bacterium
CCCGGCGGCCTCCGCTTCCTGCTGGTGCTCCCGTTTCCAGCGCGCGTAAGACATGCCGTAAACCCGTTCGCGCGCCTCTTCGTAGTCCATTTCCAGGCCGCGTTCGGCGGCGGCGGCCCGGTACCACTTGGACAGGCAGTTGCGGCAGAAACCGGCCAGGTTCATCAAGTCGATGTTCTGGACTTCGGTGTGTTCCCGCAAATGCTGCACGAGGTGGCGGAAAGCAGCCGCCTCGGCGGCTTCAAGGGTCTTTTCATTCGCTTGCATGACGCATCACTCCTTAAACGGTGCCGGGCGCCCGCCCGGCATCCTGAACCGCCGGAAGCTCCGAACGCGGCCGGACCCGGAATCTCAGCTCGAAACAACTTCCGGCGCTTACCAACGGACACGCACCTCCAGATGGGGACTCTCATTGTACCCGGGTGCCCCCCGCCCTAATCCCAGGTTCAGGCCCAGGTTCAGGCCCGCGCTGATTTCGCGGCGCGGCAGCTTCCCTGGCTGCCGGGAACTCACGCAGGAAGCGCAGCAGGGCCTCCCGGTAATTCACGGCGTCTTCCAGGAAAGCATCATCGTGCCCGGCATCCAACTCCACGTGCCGACGACGGGCGGCGGGAACGCGCTGGTAAAGCCGCGCGGAGTGCCGTGGCGGCACCACCCGATCATGCCTGGAAGCCAGGAACAACACCGGCGTTTCCAGGCCGGCGACACGCTCCAGGTTGGGATAGTGGATGCGGGCAAGCAGCCGCACCGGCAGGTAAGGATAGATATGACGGCCCATGTCCGGGATCGAGGTAAACGTGTTTTCAAGGATCACGCCCCGCGCCGCCACTCGCCGGGCCAGCCACAAGGCGGGTCCGCCCCCCAGGGAGCGGCCGTAGATCAGAATCTCCCCCGGCGCCCGGCCCCGCTCACGCAATAAATATTCCCAGGCGGCCTGGGCGTCCAGGTAAGTGCCCTGCTCGGAAGGCACGCCGAGGCTCTTCCCGTAGCCCCGATAATCCGGGATCAACACCGAGCAACCCAGGTCCACCAAGACCCGCAACAAGCCCAGGCGGTGCGAAATATTGCCGGCGTTTCCGTGCAGCAACAACAGCACGGCGCGCTCGGGGGCGGCCGGCAGCCACCAGGCGTGCAGCTGTACCCCATCGGCGCTCCGCAGCCGGACATCCTCCCACGCCAGGCCCTCCCATCCCGGGTCACCGACCAGTTCCGAAGCCGGGTAGTAAACGAAACGCTCCTGGAAAACATACATGCCGGCGCCGACTGACAGCCAGGCGATTCCCAGGCCGCAGGCGATCGCGCGCAGGCGCGGAACTCCGAGGATAAACCGCCGCAGCCCCTTCAGCCCGCCTCCTGTTCCAGCCACCGCTCGGCATCCAGCGCCGCCATGCAGCCGCTGCCAGCGGAAGTCACCGCCTGCCGATAGACCGGATCCGCCACATCGCCGGCGGCAAACACCCCGGGTACGCTGGCGGCCGTCATCATGCCCTCCCCGGACTTTCCACGCACCTCGATGAAGCCGCCCTGCATCTTCAACTGCCCCTTGAAAAGCGCCGTGTTCGGGTCGTGCCCGATAGCCACAAACACCCCTTCCAACTCCAACTCTCGGGTCGCGCCGTTGCCCACGTGCCGCGCGCGCAGCGCGGTGACCTGTTGACCATCGCCCAACACCTCGTCCACCACGTGCTCCCAGAGCAGTTGTACATTCCCCTCTTCGGCGCGGCGGAATAAACGTTTGGATAACAGTTGATCGGCACGCAGCTGGTCGCGACGATGCACCAGTACGACATCCGAGGCGATCCGGGACAGGTACAGGGCTTCCTCCACCGCCGTATTCCCGCCGCCGATCACCGCCACCCGCCGATCCCGGAAAAAGAAGCCGTCGCAGACCGCGCAGGCGGACACGCCGCGCCCCCAGTATTTCTCCTCCGAGGGCAGGCCCAGGCGGCGCGCGTTGGCCCCGGTGGCGATGATCAAGGCCTCGCAGGCATACTCGGCGCGCTCCCCGCACACCTGGAACGGACGCCGCCCCAGGTCCACCGTCACGGCGTGATCCGCAAGTACCTCCACCCCGAAGCGCTGCACGTGCTGTAGCATCCGCTCCATCAGGGCCGGCCCCTGCAGATCCCCGGCGTCGCCGGGCCAGTTCTCCACTTCGGTGGTCAGCATCAACTGCCCGCCCGGCTGCACCCCCGAGAGCAGCAGGGGCTGGAGCCCGGCGCGCACCGCGTACAGGGCGGCGGTATAACCGGCTGGACCGGAGCCCAGCACCAACAGGCGACAGCGGCGTTTCGGCAAGGCGGACATGTCAGGCGCGCAAGACGCGTTCTCCCCGTGACCAGTGGTGGACGATAGCAAGTGAATCGCGGGACCCGCCAGGGCGACAGCCTCCAGAACACGCCCGCCAAGCGCTGCACTTCCTTCCGGAATACAGCGCGGATCTTAGCAAATCCAAGGACACATCATGGGGCCTCGCGTGGGCGTCTCACCGGGCCGACGCGGTTGACCCCAACAAGACCTCGCCCCGCAGCAGCTGGACTTCGTCGCGCAGGCGCGCCGCGTCCTCGAATTCCAGGTTTTCGGCGTGCTTGTACATGCGCTCCTCCAACACCCGGATGCGCCGCTCCAGTTCCCCGGGAGTAGCCGCTTCCTCGGCATAGCTGCGCTGCGGCTCGGCGACCCGCGCACGCTGCCGGCCCCGCCCCGCGGACGTCTCGCGCACCGCCCCCTCCATGATGTCCACCACCTTTTTCTGCACCCCGCGCGGTTGGATGCCGTGCCGCTCGTTATGGCGCTGCTGCGACACGCGGCGTCGATCGGTCTCGCGCAGCGCGCGTTCGATGGAGCCGGTGCGCCGGTCCGCGTAGAGAATGGCGCAGCCACGCAGATTACGCGCGGCCCGGCCGATGGTCTGGATGAGCGAACGCTCCGAACGCAGGAAGCCTTCCTTGTCCGCGTCCAGGATGGCCACCAGGGAGACCTCGGGCATGTCCAGGCCCTCGCGCAGCAGGTTGATGCCGACCAGCACGTCGAAGCTCCCCAGGCGCAGATCGCGCAGGATCTCCACCCGCTCCACCGTGTTGATGTCCGAATGCAGATAGCGCACCCGCACGCCGTGCTCACCCAGGTATTCGGTCAGATCCTCGGCCATGCGCTTGGTCAGGGTGGTGACCAACACGCGCTCGGAACGCCCCACGCGCACCTGTATCTCCGAGAGCAGATCGTCCACCTGCCCGCGCACCGGCCGCACCAACACCTCCGGATCCACCAGCCCGGTGGGCCGCACCAGCTGCTCCACCACCCGCCCGGCGCACTTCTCCAGCTCGTAGAGGCCCGGCGTGGCCGAGGTATAGATGGTCGGCGGCGAGAGCCGCTCAAACTCGTTGAACTGCAGCGGACGATTGTCCAGCGCCGACGGCAGCCGAAACCCGTAGCGCACCAGGGTTTCCTTGCGTGAGCGGTCGCCGCGGTACATGCCGTTCAACTGCGGCACCGTGACATGGCTCTCGTCCACGATGAGCAGGGCCTTGGCCGGCAGGTAATCCATGATGGTGGGCGGCGGCTCCCCGGGCGCGCGTCCGGACAGGTAGCGCGAGTAATTCTCGATGCCGCTGCAATAGCCGATCTCCTGGATCATCTCCAGGTCAAAACGGGTGCGCTGCTCCAGGCGCTGCGCCTCCACCAGGCGCTGCTCCGCCCGCAGTTCCCGCAGCCGCTCCCCCAGGTCCCGCCGGATCTCCTCCATGGCGTGCACGAGCACCTCACGCTCGGTGGCGTAATGCGACTTGGGATGGATGGTCAGGCGCGGCACACGCTGCACCAGTTTACCGGTGAGCGGGTCAAACAGGGCCAGTGACTCGATCCGATCGTCAAACAGCTCGATGCGCACCGCCTCGCGCTCCGACTCCGCGGGGAACACATCCACGACATCGCCGCGCACACGGTACGTGCCGCGCTGCAATTGCACCGGGTTCCGCCTGTACTGCATGGCCACCAGGCGCTGCAGCAGCCTGCGCTGCGGCAACGGCTCCCCGCGATCCAGGTGCAGCACCATGTCCAGGTAGCTGACCGGATCGCCCAGACCGTAGATAGCCGACACCGTCGCCACGATGACCGTATCCGGCCGCTCCAGCAACGCCTTGGTGGCGGACAGGCGCATCTGCTCGATGTGCTCGTTGATCGAGGCGTCCTTCGCGATGTACGTGTCGCTGGTCGGCACGTAGGCCTCCGGCTGGTAGTAGTCGTAATACGAGACGAAGTACTCGACCGCGCCCCCGGGAAAAAACTCCCGCAACTCCCCGTACAACTGCGCGGCCAGGGTCTTGTTCGGCGCCAGCACCAGGGTGGGCAGGCCGAAGGAAGCGATTACATTCGCCATCGTGAAGGTCTTTCCCGAACCCGTAACCCCCAGCAGAACCTGGTGCGGCTGGGCTTTCCGCAGTCCCCCAAGTAACTCCCGGATCGCCTGGGGCTGATCCCCCGCGGGCTGGTAATCGGACTGTAGCTGAAACACGGACATCAACAGATTGTAGCCCAAGCCCAGACCCCACCCCGCCCCTTCTTCGCAACTGCACAAAAACCCCGTCCGATGCTATAATCGACCGTCCGCGTCCCCCTAACCAGCCCCTCCAAAAGAAAAACCATGAAGCACTCGACCGCAGCAAAAACGGCCCCCCGCCCCTCCGCCCGAGCCGAGGCCATCCAGCCCTCTCCGACGCTGAGCATCACGAGCCGCGCCGCGGAACTGCGGGCACAGGGCAAGGACATCATCAGCCTGAGTTCCGGCGAGCCCGACTTCGACACCCCCGAGTACATCAAGGAAGCGGCCGTCCGGGCCATGCGCGAGGGCCACACCAAGTACACCCCGGTAGGCGGCCTCCCCGAGCTCAAGCAAGACATCATCGACAAGCTCGAGCGCGACAACCGGCTCAGCTACAGCACCGGCGAAGTACTGGTTTCCTGCGGCTGCAAGCACAGCCTCTACAACCTCACCCAGGCCCTCCTGGATCCCGGCGACGAGGTCATCATCCCGGCCCCCTACTGGGTCTCCTACCCCGAGATGGCAAAGCTTGCCGGCGCAATCCCCAAGATCATCCAGGCCGGCGCCGACCAGCACTTCAAGATCACACCGGAGCAGCTGGAACAGGCCATCACCCCACGCACCCGCATGTTCATCCTGAACAGCCCCAACAACCCGAGCGGGGCCTACTACCTGGAGCCGGAGCTGGCCGCACTGGGTGAAGTCATCAAGAGACACCCGGGAATCTGCATTGTCAGCGACGACATCTACGAGCATATCCTCTGGGATCGCCCCCCCTTCAAAAACATCCTGAACACCCACCCCGAGCTGGCCGACCGCACCATCCTTTGCAACGGCGTCTCCAAGGCCTACTCCATGACCGGCTGGCGCATCGGCTACGCCGCCGGCCCCAGGGAGATCATCCTGGCCATGCAGAAGATCCAATCCCAGAGCACCTCCAACCCCTGCTCCATATCCCAGTACGCGGCCATGGCGGCCCTGCGCAATGGACGGGAAGACTCCAGCAAGGGCAAGGACATCTTCAAGCAGCGCCACGACTACGTCCACAGGCACCTGGCCAAGATGCCCTACCTGACCTGCCTCCCGTCCGCCGGCACCTTCTACCTGTTCCCGGACCTGACAGAAGCCGTGCAGCGCCAGGGCCTGAACGACATCCAGTTCGCCGAGCACCTCCTGGAACGGGCGGGCATCGCCCTGGTTCCGGGCTCCGCATTCGGCACCCCGGGACACTACAGGATCTCCTTCTCCACGGACCTGGAGGTACTCAAGGAAGCCATGGGCCGCCTGGAGCGGACCCTGCGCGCCATCAATTGACCAAACCCCGCGGCGCACCCTATACTCACCCCCTATTCCCCGGTAGCTCAGCTGGTAGAGCAAGTGGCTGTTAACCACAAGGTCGGCGGTTCGAGCCCGTCCCGGGGAGCCAACTGTTCAAGCGCCCCCCTGGCCTTAGCGGTTAACACGAGGCCCCGGAGGGTGACCCCTTAGGGGCTTCGTTGCATCCGGCGCTCTTCACAAGGGATTGCTCACACTTCTACTTTGACAGGGTTGCGCCATGACACTTGAAGAGATCAAAGGGTTGGTCGCAACCGGCGAATCCGAAACGCTGGAGTTCAAGCAGACAACGGGACAGTGCCGTAAGGCAGCCCAAGCCGTGTGCGCCATGCTCAACCAACGCGGCGGATGCGTGTTGTTCGGCGTAACACCGGAAGGCGATGTAACCGGCCAGCAGGTGAGTGAGCGAACAGTCGAGCAAGTGAGCGCCGAGATCCAAAGGATCAAGCCCCAGGTCTTTCCAGAGATCGAGCAGGTCCGCGTAACGGGAGACCGGAAGGTGCTTGCTGTTCGCGTGAGTCAGGGCTCGGCGCGGCCATACCAATACTAAGGATTCCGCCTACCGGACGAGTTGGCAATACCAACATGGCCATGTCGCCCGACGAGTACAACCAAGTGCTCTTTGAGCGTATGCACAGCGATCAGCGCTGGGAGAGCCAACCTGCCAAAGGATGGTCAGTCGAGGACCTCGATGTGGCGGAGATCCGACGCACTATCACCGAGGCAGTCCAGCGAGGCCGATTGCAACCCCAGGGACTCCAGGAACCTGCCGAGTTGCTGCGCGGCCTGGGGCTGTTCCAAGGCGGCGTCTTGTCGCGCGCGGCGGTGGTGCTGTTCGGCAACACCGAACGCATCAGGTCGGAAATGCCACAGTGCCTGCTTCGTATCGCTCGTTTTCGGGGCGTTGACCGAACAGAATTTCTGGACAATCGACAATTCCACGGCAACGCCTTCACGCTCCTCACAAATGCAGAAAATTTCCTGCGTGAGACCCTGCCTATCGCCGGGCGGCTCGAAGCGGGTCGTATCGAACGGATTGACGAACCGCTGTACCCGCCTTTGGCAACGCGTGAATCGCTGGTAAACGCGCTCTGTCACCGCGATTACATTGGTGGTGGTGTGGGCGTTGCGGTCTATGCCGACCGCCTGGAGATGACCTCGCCAGGCACGCTGCATTTCGGGTTGACTCCAGAGAAGCTATTCGCGGGGCACGAATCCCGGCCCTGGAACCCGCTCATCGCACGCAGCTTCTATCTCCGCGGCATCATTGAGGCTTGGGGAAGCGGGACGACCAAGATGGTGGAGCTGGCGATCTTCGCGGGTCTGCCACATCCCGAGATCGAGGATACTGGAGAGTGCGTGACGGTATGCTTTCGACATGGTCAGGCCATGCCGTCCCAACGAGACGAAAGTGACCTGTCAGAACAGCAACAGGCGATCCTTAATCTGCTGACGCAATCGGACCGAGCCTTGGCCTTACGGGAAATCCGCTCCCAGTTAAAACCGCAGTCCGATGAAAAACGGCAATTTCGGAAGGACCTCGAAATTCTAAAGGCTCGCGGACTGGTCAAGCCCACGGGTCGCGGACGGGGAGCAAGCTGGAAGCCCTTGTAAATACTATGATTTGGCCCATTCGGGCCCATTCGGGCCCATTCGGGCTTATTCGGGCCCATTCGGGCTTATTCAGGCATTCGATAACGCGGCTTGGCATGGGGCACGTACCGGCAGGCATAAACAGAATCTGAGGCGTAGAGGACCGGAGATCATCCAACGATGTGTGGCCGTTTCACACAGAAGCTGAGCGGGCATCAGATTCACGACCTTTACAGCCTGGGGGGATCGGCGCGTCCCCTGAACCTGCAGCCTCGTTACAACGGTGCGCCGGGACAGGATTTTGCGGCCTGTCGGCTCGATGAGGGCGGGGACCGCACGATTGTCCAGCTCCGCTGGGGACTGGTGCCGTCCTGGACGCAAGACGTCAGGACGGACAAGCGCCTAATCAACGCCAGGTCGGAGACCGTCCACACTAAGCCGTCATTCGGTGCCGCCTTCCGCTCACGCCGGTGCCTGGTGCCGGCCAACGGGTGGTTTGAATGGAGACAGACCGGGCACGGCAAGCAGCCCTACTTTCTGGCTCTTGCAGACGAATCGCCGCTATCATTCGCCGCGCTGTGGGAGCGATGGGACAAGGGCGGACAACCTCTTGAATCCTTCACCATCATCACCACAACTGCTTTGCCTGCGCTGTCCGACATTCACCATCGACAGCCGGCGATCATCGACCCCAACCGGTTTGACGACTGGCTCGATCCGACGGCGCCAGTGTCACAGCTCCTTGACCTCGTGCGTGAACCCTATGGCGGCCCTTACGAGCGGCGCGCCGTGCGCACCAGGGTGAACAACACCCAGAATGACAGCCCGGATATCCTGGTCCCAATGCCGGAGAGTAG
>JABAAT010000050.1 GCA_014238615.1 Gammaproteobacteria bacterium
CGGACATACTTACGATAAACATGACAGTGCCCGCGTTGCACCATCTCATGATTCACGTTCCGCCCTTCAAGAAACACGGTGGCGACGGTTCTCCCGTAGCGGTCCTGGGTGACCGGGTGAATCGTCACCACCCTGAGAAAGGTGAGCTGAGAGAGGGCCTGCTTCGCCCTGTCGCCCCAGGGTTGATCATATTCAGGGCAGTCAATTTCCGAAAGCCTGATTCTGACCGGCGCGCCGCGCACCAGGACCTCGAGGGAATCCCCGTCCGTGACCTTTATGACCTTTGTCTGGTAGGGTGCCGCCAGCGCCGGGCAGGACACCGTCGACAGCAGCAAAAAAACGAACGCGGCGCAATCAATCTTTCTCGGAAAATCCATGGCTCAAGGAATTATATACGAGAATGCCGACCCGGAATTCAGCGCTCCCGTATCGGCTCCCTGGGTAGCGGACTTTCATCGCACGGGTCAGCGCTTTCACCGCTTCGTCGAAAGTCGCGTTCACCCGTAGGTCCTGCTCCAGCCCGGCCATATTCGGCTGACAGCCAGGACGCACGAGTTCGATTTCCCGTGACGGGGGAGGTTCCGGGTTGCTCATGGCATCTCTCCGAAATAACGCTTTAGGAATTCATATACATCGCGTTTTTGCGCTTCCGATGCAGATTGAATTATCGCCACTACGTTGAGCCACCCGGTTTCGTCGTCCCAATAGTTTTTCTTCATCACCTGGTGCCTTCCGCATAAGGGTTGCCACTTCTCAGGATCCGTGGGATCTGTTTTTGCGTGTATCGCGTGTGGGGTTTTATGGTCAGGTGTCAGGTTTACCGTGCCTCCTCCCACGGGGTCAATATCTCCTCTTTCGAGACCACATATGGCCTCGCCTTCCGTCCATGCACACCGACAACCATGGTTGACCAGCACTTTCTCCCATGTGTCGGCATTCGGGCGGGTACGGCGGGATGCCGTCTTGCGACGTTCAGCATTCGGCATTATATATTCGCTGACCTTGAGTTCTCCTTGATTTCTCCAGGAAAGTATCGTATAGCCTCTTGTCAGTTCGAAGTTCTGACAACCTTTGATGCCAGTTCTCCGGCACTCGCCTGGTTTCAGGGTCCGTGGCGACTTCAATCAATTGCTCCCTTGTAGCAACCTTTCCCAGGTTATCCAGAAGAAACGCTTCAATGCGCGCGCGTATTGGCCGCTGTCGGTAAGGCCCGCGAATCCTGGCGTTTCTATCTGCCATTGGCTCTTCGTCGGAATTTAGCAAGGCGCTTTCGCGTCACACCCAGGTATTCACTGGAGCTATCACACAAAACAGCGCGTCGATTAAGACGTAGACATGCTTCGCCGGTTGTTCCCGATCCGCACATGGGATCAAGTACGGTATCACCTTCTTTCGTGGACATCAAAAGCAAAAGTTCTATCACGGATAAAGGTTATCTGTGCCGGGTGTCCAGTCTGCTCATCTCGACCGACAGAACCGATATTCAACGGGGCCTCCAGGACAGAAGGTGGACCGGGAATGAATCGCATTTTCCCTGTTTTCCATCTCGCGAGCTGTTGATCGTTTAGAAAGTGCTCGGGATACGTCGTGGCGCCTTTTGATGCAATGTGAAGACACGTATTTTGTGCAGAACGCCATCCGCGGATAACGGACGGACAATTTTCATAAAACCACGTGAGCCACGATATCAGCGCAAACCCCTTCGGAATGTTGGCGACCTGGAAAGCCAACACTTCCGGGAACCCCCATACAAACACATGCTGAGAAATTCGACATGCCGCATGAATAACGGTGGTAAGCCACTCGTTGTAATCATCTCGCCGCCCGCCGATACCCTTGTTGTACCAGGGGTCAAGAATAACGGTCCTTACTTCGGATAAGACAGCGAGCGTGTCTAGAACATCGGCCGAAGAAAGTATCTCGATGGTTACCCGCCTTGGAGAACGGGTATGTTGCTTAAACAGGCTTACGTGCATCACGTGGTGCTCGGACGGGCAAGGGCCTTCCGGGTCATGTCATATCCACCTGGATCAAGCGGAATCATATTGACACTCGAATATTTAATTTTTTCCCGGCGGCGGTTTCGCCTCGAGTTCCAGGATGAGCTCCCAGTGTTCCCGGCTCACGGGCATCACCGAAAGCCGGTTTCCACGCCGCAGCAGCTGCAGGCCGACCAGGCCGGGATGGGTGCGCAGTTCAGGCAGTCCCAGCAGGCGTTTTGCTTTGCGCCTGTAGCGCACATCCACCATGTACCAGCGCGGCCGCGCCGGATCGCTTTGCGCGTCGTAATGCGGCTCCCGGGGGTCCCAGGCCGTGTGATCCGGGTAGCCGGCACGGGCGATCTCCATGATGCCGACAATGCCCGGGCGCGGACAGCTGGAATGGTAGAAGAAAGCCAGGTCGCCCTTCCGCATGTCGTCGCGCATGAAGTTGCGGGCCTGGTAGTTGCGCACCCCGTCCCAGCAGTCCGTGCGGCGCGGCGCACGGTGCAGGTTGTCGATGCTGTACGCACCCGGTTCGGATTTCATCAGCCAGTGTTTCAAGCGCGGCTCCCGGGCAAAAGAAAGCGGAGTCCACAGGCGCCGCCAGGTACCCGCAACTTGAACCGATGGTTCAAGTGGGGGCAACAGTCCGGTGGCAGGGACCCCGCGCGAAACGGGTTTGCCCGCCGCTCCGGAGGTTCAGCCCCCGGGTCTAAGAGATAGGCTCAAGTTTCCTAGATACCATGCGCACGCAGCAGAAGCTCCGCTTGTCCTTGTATCATCGGCCAATCACCGCCCCTCGTCAAGAGCCTTCGCCAGCTTTTCGCGCAGACGATCCAGGCTTTTCTTGAGGTTTTCGCGCCGCTGCACGGAGTCGCGCCGGCAGGACCCCAGGTCGCCGGCCAGCATCAGGGCCACCAGCAAAAGCGCTTCCTCGGGGGACTGGGGGGATACATCCGCGGCCAGCTTTTCCAGTTGCCGGTTCAGCAGGGCCGCCGCCGCGTGTGCCTCGTGCGCCTCCCTGGCGTCGTAGGCGAGGTGGTAGTCCCGGCCCAGCACCCGGATGCTGACCTGGTTGGCGGATTCCGGGGGCGGCGGGCCTGTACGGGGGGCCTTGCTCACTGTCGCGTCTCCATGTTGCGCAGGCGCGACATGATGGCCTCGATACGCACCCGCGCGCGCTCCACCTTTTCTACCAGTTGCGCGCGCTCGGAGACCAAGGCTTCCTGTTGCCGCTGCAGCAGCTGGTTCTCAATGTGCAGCTTGCGTGTCAGATCGATCAGGGCATCTACCTGCTGCTCCAGCAGGCTTTCGGGCGGGGGTTCGGCGGCGGGTGGTGTGTTGTCGTTCATGGGGCGCGACTCGCCGCCGCGGTGATGGGGTTCGGGGAAGACTTCTTTGGCTCCGCATTGTCCCTGGCATCCCGCTTCCAGTCCTGCCACATCATGTTTTGGCAGAGGGCGGCTAACAACATCTTCATGGAGGAATCCAGAGCCTTCCCTCCCCTGAAATCCGCGGGGGCGATGAGGTCCACCCGGTCGGCTTTCAAAAGCTTGCGGCAGATCTTCAGGCTCTTCCCCTCATCGTCCTCGCGGTAAACCGCCAGGGAGTGCCCGCCGTTATCGCGGGTGACGGTCATGCTGGGCACGTCGGTCGAGCCGTCGCCCACGTAGATGATATTGGAGAAAGGAATCGGGCGCTGCTCCTCCGGCATATGCTCGTTGATGCTGTCTTTAGGATCCTCAAGACCCTTGTTGATGCGGAACAGGTACTGGGTCTTGGCGGTGTCGGTGATCAGCACCTTGGGGAAGGTCGGGATTCCATTGTGATCGTAGTGGTACTCGGAGGCGTACACCTGCTTAAAGTGCTTGAAGATACTGATGCCCTCCAGCAGCTCCAGCAGGCCCGAGGAGATAATGTAATGCTGCACGCTGATGCGCTGTTCACTGCGAGATTGTACGAACTTGTTGATACGCCCGAACCAGTTATCGACTCCGGGGAAAAATTTGATTTTGCGGCTCAGCTTGCGGAAGTCCTCGTGGAAATCGTCGCGCTTCCATTCAAGCTTCTTTTCCTGGGCCTTTTCCAGCAGCAGGCGCATATAGGTCAGCATTTTCTCAGCGCGGTATCTCTTCGCCTCGCGGTTCACCTCCTTCCAGAAATCTTCCGGCTTCTCCCTGAGCTTGGGCAGCACCGTGTATTCCTGCATCGGCTGCGGCGAGAGGGTGCCGTCAAAATCGTAGGCGATGGCGATCACATTGCGTCTTGGCCCGTGCCGTGCCGCATTGAGTGTACTGGCAGTCATGTTTTAATCATACAATAGGTGTTTCCGCGGAGCAGGGACGGCTTCCGGAATTTTTCTTCCAAGAGGGTTGTGTCCACCTTTGATGAGAGGGAAAGCAGCATGATAGCTAAAGTGACGCGGCGCGGCGCTGTGGCCGCAAGTAAATCAGGGGCGGCATGCCTGTTGCTGTTACTGCCGCTGTATGTGTCGTCCGGCGCCCGCGCCGAGGTGGATCAGACGATCCAGGCGACCGAGCGCCACAAACTGCGGGTGCAGACCATCGTGAGCGGGTTGGAGCACCCCTGGGGCATGGCGTTTCTGCCGGACGGCTCCCTGTTAATCACCGAGCGTCCCGGGCGCTTGCGCCTGGTCCGGGAAGGCCGCCTGGAGCGCTGGCCGATCGAAGGTGTGCCGCGGGTGGCCGAGGTGGGTCAGGGCGGCTTGCTGGATGTGGCGCTGCATCCTGGTTTCGCGACGAACCGCTGGGTGTACTTATCCCTGGCGGTGAGCGGCAAGGGCGGCATCGGCACCGAGGTTGTGCGGGGACGCCTGGCGGACGGGGAAGGCGGGTTGAAAGGGGTGGAAACCGTGTTCCGCGCCCTGCCCAAGGCCACGGGAGGCCGCCATTTCGGCTCGCGGCTCCTGTTCGACCCCGCCGGCTATCTGATCATTACCCTGGGAGATCGCGGAGAGCGTCCCTCGGCGCAGCAACGGGACAAGCACCCGGGCTCGGTGATCCGCCTGCGCCCCAGTGGCGCGGTACCGCCCGACAATCCCTTCGTGGACGGGCCGCGCCCGGAGATTTACACCTACGGCAACCGCAATGTGCAGGGCATCTGTTACCAGGATGCCACCGGGATCATCTGGATGCATGAGCACGGCCCGCAGGGCGGCGATGAATTGAACATCCTGAGCGCTGGAAGCAACTACGGTTGGCCCGATATTACCTATGGCGTCAACTACATCGTCGGTACGAAAGTCGGCCAGGGCCACAGCGCGACGGGCGTGGAACCTCCGGTGCATTACTGGGTTCCGTCCATTGCGCCCTCCGGCATGAGTTGCTATGACGGCGAGATGTTTCCCGATTGGCGCGGCAACCTGCTTATCGGCTCGCTGAAGTTCGCGCAACTGGTGCGCCTGGAGCTCAGGGACGGCCGGGTTGTGCATGAAGAGCGCATGCTGGAAGGTGTGCTGGACCGCATCCGGGATGTGAGCCAGGGTCCGGACGGTGCGCTGTACCTGCTGACCGACCATCCGAACGGCGTGTTAGCGCGCCTGGAGGCGGCGGACTCCCCCTGAAGCATGTGCCGCCGCGTGCCCGTGGGCGTCGGTGCGTCGCGGTCAGCGAAGTCCGCTTTGGGACGGAGACGTTGCGGGGTGTTCTGACCCGAGAGACGCCTGGGTGGCCGTCGGCCCGGGATTTTTCCCGAAGCGCTGTTGTACGTAGCGCTCGACGAGCTCTTGGAATTCTTCGGCGATGCGCGTGCCGCGCAGGGTGACGGCCTTCTTGCCGTCGATGAAAACCGGCACGTTGGGCGTTTCGCCGGTGCCCGGCAGGCTGATGCCTATGTCAGCGTGCTTGCTTTCCCCGGGGCCGTTGACCACGCAGCCCATCACCGCCAGCTTGAGTTTCTCCGCCCCCGGATAACGTTCCCGCCAGATCGGCATGCGCCCGCGCAGGTACAGCTCTATCTTGCCCGCCAGTTCCTGGAAGAAGGTACTGGTGGTGCGGCCGCAGCCCGGGCAGGCGCTGACCTGGGGACTGAAATGGCGCAGCTCCAGAACCTGCAGGAGCTCCTGGGCGACGAGCACCTCGCGCGTGCGGCTGCCGCCCGGCTCCGGGGTCAGTGAAATGCGGATGGTGTCGCCCACGCCATCCAACAGCAGGCTGCTGAGCGCGGCGCTCGAGGCGACGATGCCGCGGCTGCCCATGCCCGCCTCCGTGAGCCCCAGGTGCAGGGCGTAAGAACAGCGCCGCGCCAGTTCCCGGTAGATCGCGATCAAATCAAGTACGCCGCTGACCTTGCAGGAAATCACGATGCGGTCGGCTCCCAACCCGAGTTCCTCGGCGCGCCTGGCACTCTCCAGGGCGGAGCGGAGCAAGGCTTCGCGCAGCACTTCATTCGCCGGGCGCGGTTCGGCGCGGCGGGCGTTCTCGTCCATCATCCGGGTCAGTAACGCCTGGTCCAGGCTGCCCCAATTGACACCGATGCGGATCGGTTTCTCGTGTTTCAGGGCGATCTCCACGAGTTCGGCGAACTGGCTGTCGCGCTTGCGGCCGAAGCCCACGTTGCCGGGGTTGATCCGCAGCTTGGCCAAGGCCCGCGCGCATTCCGGAAATTTGCGCAGCAGCTGGTGGCCGTTGTAGTGGAAGTCTCCCACCAGCGGCACCTCGCAGGAAGCGGCTTCCAGTTTTTCCTGGATACGCGGCACGGCGGCCGCGGCTTCCGGCACGTTCACGGTGATGCGCACTAGTTCCGAGCCGGCGGCGGCCAGCTCGCGCACCTGCTGGGTTGTGGCGTCCACGTCGGCGGTATCGGTGTTGGTCATGGACTGCACCACCACGGGCAGGCCGCCGCCGAGGCGGACTCTTCCCACCCGCACCACGTGGCTGCGGCGGCGGGGCGATGACTCAGGCGACACCGCGGGGTCGTCCGGAACGGGACTCGGAGTAGCGTTTTCGGTCATGATGTGGTCACGGGTTCGGTGGGGCCGGGCCGGGCGCCTGTCTGCGGGGAACCGCATGCGTTCAGAGCTGGGACCTGGCTCCCAGGGTTTCATCGCGGGGTAGCAGCAGTATAGCAATCCGTCCCGCCGGGTAGTTCCGCCGGAAGCAGGATGCTCGGGCGCCGCGCCAGTTGATTTTAGTGGCCTGGATAAGGTATCGTTAGGCTAGTCGAGAAAGGCCCATTTAGAGAAGCTAGGGTGGGACTTCGTGAGATGTTAACCGAAAGCAGGACTGCCGCAAAGGAAACTGGTTCACCAGGCGTCGTGGCGCTGGAGGGTGAGGCGATGCTTCGGGGCCGGAAAACCGCGTACGCGGCCTGTCGTTCTAATGGTTCTCGGACGACGATGCGGGTCATGACAGGGCCGCGCTCCCGGTTGTCTAACCTGCCCGAAGCGGCCTAACTCGCTTACACAGGAAACGGTGTTGTAGATGACGAGTAGGGAACAGGCGATTTTGACACTGGGAAAGGCGGTCGCCCTGATCAACCAGCCGAATTGCTGGACACAATATGCCTTGGCACGGGACACTGAGCACCGGCGCGTACCGGTGGAAGACGAGAGCGCCCGAAGCTTCTGCCTCGCCGGTGCCGTGCAGCGCGCGCACATGGATCAGGGGTTGTCGCTGGAAAAGCTGCGGCAGCTGATGCAGCTGCTGAACAAGATCTGCCGTCTGCGCTTTGAAAAGAAGATCAGCCGCTACGGTTCAGGGGATGATCTGCAGGAATTTCGCGTCTTCCCACTCTCCTACGCGAACGATCGGTTGATAGGACATTCGGGAGATGCGGTGCGCCTGCTGCATTTAGTCGGGGTGCTGTTGAAAAAGGTTTCCATATCCGGTGGCCAGGCGGTGGACGTCGAAACTTTGAGGATCGATGAAACGGATTTGTCCGCAAGGCATGTACCGGCCTATACGGGCGAGATCGGGGAGCCGTCCCAGGCGCCCACCGCCGGCGAGACACTCCACATTGATGAATACCTGGACACATCGACGCCGGCGCCGGAGGGTGTGACGCAAAAAGCCCCGCACTTGCACGTGGACACGCAGCTGGCGGCGCCTGAAGGGAAACTACCGAGGTTCAGGTTGAACCCGGACGAAACTCTCGGAGGCGGGGAAGTGAACCTGGTGCGGCAGGAATCCACCGCCGCCTCCAGGCCGAACCAAGAGCAAGAGCAAGAGCAAGAGACGGAAGTTCTGAGTCTCGATGACATCCTGAGGGAAGACTGAAGTTCCCGAAGGCCGCCACCACCCTGTGCGGCGCGGCGCCGATCCCGGGACACCGCGTGCGCCTGCATGAATTCTTCTGAGTCGCGCGACCGTGCGCCGCGGTCGGTATAACGGAGCCGCCGTGCCGGACGCATTGCTGCAACTTGCGCTCATAGGCGTACTCGGGGCCGGCTGCCAGTGGCTGGCCTGGCAGTTGCGCCTGCCCTCCATCCTCTTCCTGCTGCTGGCCGGGCTGGCGGCCGGCACCGGCGGCCTGCTGAGCCCGGACCTCCTGCTGGGCGATCTGCTGCTCCCGTTGGTGTCCCTGGCGGTGGCCGTGATCCTCTTCGAGGGCGGACTGACCTTAAGGCTGGAGCAGATCCGGCACTTGAGCGGAGTCGTGTGCTACCTGGTCACCGTCGGTGCGTTGTGTACCTGGCTTCTGGTCAGCCTGGGCGCGTTCTGGTTGCTGGGGGTGCCGCACGAGGTGGCCATGCTGTTCGGTGCGTTGGCGGTGGTCAGCGGCCCCACTGTGATCTCGCCCATGCTGCGCGCCGTCCGCCCCATCACCCGGATCGCCGCCCTGCTGCGTTGGGAAGGGGTCGTGATCGACCCGCTGGGAGCCATGCTGGCGGTGGTGGTCTTCGATTTCGTGGTGTCCGGGGCGGGCGCCACGGGCTTCTCGTACCTGTGGGCGGGGGCGGCTATCCTGCTGACAGGCACTCTCTGTGGTTTATGCGCGGCGTGGCTGGCCGGCGAGACCCTGCGCCGCCATTTGCTCCCGGAGTACATGCACAACATGTTCGTCCTGGTGATGGTCATCGCCGTCTATGTCGGGGCCGAGTCCTTGCGCCACGAGTCCGGCCTGTTGGCTGTAACGCTCATGGGCATCGGCATGGCGAACATGCGCGACCTGAACGTGGAAGGGCTGTTGGGCTTCAAGGAAAGCCTGACCCTGCTGCTGATCTCCTCCCTGTTCATTGTGCTGGCGGCGCGGGTGGAGCCGGGGGATTTCATGCTGCTCGGTTTTCCCACGCTGTTGCTCCTGGTGCTGCTGCCGATTCCGGTGCGTTTCCTGGTGGTGCTGTTGTGCACCCTGCGCTCGGGGCTGCATTTCAGGGAGAAGCTGTTCCTGGGATGGATCGCGCCGCGCGGTGTTGTGGCCGCGGCGATCTCCTCGGTGTTCGCGTTGCGCCTTGAGGAGTTGGGGATCGCCTCGGGCGAACTGCTGGTTCCCATGGTCCTGACCCTGATCCTGTCCACGGTGTTTCTACAGGGCGTGAGCGCGCGCTTCCTGGCGCGCCGGCTGGGCGTGGCGGAACCGGAGCCGCATGGCGTCCTGATCATCGGCTGCGGCGAGGTGGCGCGCGCCGTGGGCAAGGCCCTGCAGGAAAACGGTGTGCAGGTGTTGCTCGCCGACAGCGCCTGGAAACAGGTGCGCGAGGCGCGCATGCAGGGGTTGCCCGCCTATTTCGGCAGCCCGGTTTCCGAGCACGCCGATCGGAACCTGGATCTGGCCGGACTCGGCCTGCTGTTTGCCATGTCGGAACGCGCGAACCTGAACGTGTTGGCCACCATACGTTTCCGGCGCGAATTCGGCAGTGGGTCGATCTACGAATTGAAGACCGAGCTGGAGCAGGCGGTCGCCAGCAAGCACCGCGTTTCCAGGCGGCATCGCGGGACACCGCTTTTCGGGGGGGAGATCACCTACGGCAGGCTGGTCGCCCGGTTGCGCACCGGATCCCGCATCCGCGCCACCCAGCTCAGCGAAATGTTTAACCTGGAGGCTTACCGGGCGGGCAGCGGCGAGCGCAGCATCGAGCTGTTCGCCATCAACCCCAGGGGCGAACTGCAGGTGGCTGGAGGCGCCGGCAGAGAGTTGCGCCCGGGAGCCGGTTGGACGGTGCTGAGCATGGTGGCGGAACCGCCACTGCGGGTGCCGCCCGCGGCTGATGTGTGCGGGGGAGTTTAAGGAACGGGCAGATTGTCGATGAGGAGCGTGCCGCCGAGGCGTGCGGCGGCGAGCAGGCGGAGCGTTCCCGCCTGGGGCGGAGCACCTGGTTCCGGCGCCGGAGGCGGTTCCAGGGTGTGTGCGTCCCGCAATTCCAGGTATTCAGGCTGGAACCCGGCCGCCTTCAGGCGCCGCCAGGCGTTTCTCCGCAAGGCCGGATAAGCGTGCCGGGAGCGGCCGAGCCGCGCCGCCAGCCGGCGCAGGTTGTGGTACAACGCCGGGGCGGCCCGGCGCTCCGCGGCGTCCAGGTAAAGGTTGCGGGAACTAAGCGCCAGGCCGTCCGCCTCGCGTACCGTGGGCACGGCCTCGATCCGCACCGGAAAATTCAGGTCTGCCGTCAGTCTTCGGATCAGCAGCAGCTGCTGGTAGTCTTTTTCGCCGAACACCGCCGTCCTTGGGCGCGCGAGGTTGAAGAGCTTTGCGACAGCGGTCGCGACGCCCCGGAAATGCCCCTGCCGGACACGCCCGCAGAGGATCTTTTCCAGGGATTCGACCCGCACCGCGCTGACGCAGGGCTCCGGGAACATCTCCGCCGCGCCGGGCAGGAACACCGCGTCGACCCGCTCCGCCCGCAGTCGTCGCAGGTCCGCTTCCAGGGGGCGGGGGTAGTTCTCGTAGTCTTCTCCGGGCCCGAACTGGATGGGGTTGACGAAAATACTGACCAGCACCGGACCGCCCGCCTCCCGCGCGCGGCGCAGGAGCGCCAGGTGTCCGGCATGCAGGGCGCCCATGGTGGGCACCAGCACGCTGTCCCGCGCTTCCGGGGCGGTGCGCAGGGCGGCGATGTCCCTCAGCACGCGCATCAACCGCGCGGGGTAGGCTGGGGCCGCGCCTCCGGAAAGCGGCCTGCCCGGACCTCTCGTACATAGTTGGCCACCGCCTCGCGCACGCCGCCGCGGGTGCCGCGCAGGAAGTCCCTGCTGAAGGAAGGCGGGTTGGGGCTGAGCCCGAGCATATCGTGCAGCACCAGTACTTGCCCGTCGCAGTCCGGCCCGGCGCCGATGCCGATGACTGGAATGCGCAAGACGGCGCGCAGTTCCGCGGCCAGTGCGTCCGGTACGCATTCCAGCACCAGGGCGCCGGCGCCGGCCTCCTCCAGCAGCGGCGCGGCGCGGCGGATGCGGTCGGCCTCCTCCGGCCGGGCGCCGTGCATGCGAAGACCGCCGCGCTGCAGCATCGACTGTGGTTGCAGGCCCAGGTGCGAACACACCGGGATGCCGCGCAGCACCAGGTGGCGCACGATCTCCAGGCATTCCTCCCCGCCCTCCAGCTTCACGGCGCGTGCTCCAACCGCCAGCAACCGGGCGGCGTTTTCCAGGGCGCGCGTTGCGTCGGGATAGCTCATGAAGGGCAGATCGGCGAGCAGCAGCGCGCGGCGTGTGCCGGTCGCCGCCGAGCGGCAGTGGTAAACCATCTCGTCCATGCCGACTCCCAGGGTGCCCTGGGCGCCGTGCAGGGTCATGCCCAGCGAATCTCCCACCAGTACGATGTCAACGCCCGCCTCTTCCAGGAGGGCCGCGAAGCAGGCGTCGTAGGCGGTCAGTGCAACGATCCTGACACCGGAGCGCTTGATGCCTTCCAGGTCGCCGAGATGGAGGGGCTTGTCCGTGTCGCTGTTCATGCCGAGCCGGCGTTCAGGTAACGGCGCCGGATGCCGCCGCGGCGCGCGTGTTCCAGCAGCAGCTGGAAATCTTCCTCGCGCTCGTGCAGGTGAAACTCGGAGGTATTCACGATCAAGAGCGGTGCCTCGGCGTAGTGGTGAAAGAACTCCACGTAGTTTGCGTTGACCCGCTCCAGGTAGTCGAGGCGGAGGCCGCGTTCAAAAGCATGGCCGCGCCTTGTCACCCGCTTCGCCAGGGTGTCGGTCGGAGCCTGCAGGTAGATCACCAGGTCGGGACGCAGGGGCGGCGGCACCAGGACCTCCGCGATGTGCTGATAAAGCTTGAACTCACGAGCATCCAGGTTGAGTTCAGCAAACAGCCGATCTTTCTCCAGCAGGAAGTCCAGTACCGCGCCGCTCCGACCGGACGCCGGGTTCTTACGCAGTTCCGCCCGCAGTGCGATGCGCCGCACCAGGAAGTGCAACTGTGTGGCCAGGGCAACGCCGCCCCCGGGCTTGGCGTAGAAGTCCTCCAGGAAGGGGTTCTCCCCACTCTGCTCCAGCACCGCCGGCAGTTGCAGGCTTTCCGCGAGACGCGCGGCAAGGGTGGTTTTGCCGACGCCGATAGGGCCTTCCACCACCAGCAGGCGTGGTCCTCCGCCTGGCGCGCCGTTCGTCATGCGGGGCTGGCTTCCAGGCGCGTTATTTCCTGATCGCTGATCGCGGGGAGCAGGCCGCGCACGGTGCCCAGGCCCGGGATCTCCAGGTCCGGATTCAGTTCGTACAGGGGGTGCAGCACGAAGGCGCGGTGCTGGATTTGCGGGTGGGGCAGGGTGAGAATGGGGCCCTGCATGCGGCGCTTGCCGTAGAGCAGCAGATCCAGGTCCAGGGTGCGCGGCCCCCAGCGCGGTGCGGGACGCACCCGCCCGCCGCGCCGCTCAATCTCCTGCAGGGCGCGCAGCAGTTGCAGCGGTTGGAAGGTCGTGTCCAGCAGCACGACGCTGTTCAGGTAGTCCGGCTGCCCCGGGGGGCCACCGAGGGCGCGGCTGCGGTACAGCGTGGAAGTGCCGAACAGACGCGAGCGCGGCAGGACGGTGAGCGCCTCCACGGCCCGCTCCAATTGCCGTAGGGGCTGGTCCAGATTGCTGCCAAGGCCGATGTAGACCGCCGTCAACGATGGGTTCTCCGGCGCCGGCGTTTCCGGTGCCTCGGAGGGGCATGGGCCTCCCGCGCATCGTCCGGCGCGCGGGCTTTCCCCGGGAAGGCATGCGGCTCCCGCTCCTGCAGGGCGGTCCACCAGTCGGCGGCCTGTTGCACCGGTTCTCCGGCGCGCATCCGCAGCAGCAGAAAATCGTAGGCGGCGCGGATGCGCTTTTTGCGGCACAACGCATCCACGTGCCGCCGCGCGCCTCCCGCATGCCGCTGCAGGGCGTGTTGTAGCTGCCATATCTCGCGCACCATGATGCTGAAGCGTCGCGGGATCGCGAGTTGTTTCACCTGGCGCGAGAGCACGGTGTCGGCCGCCAGGTCCGCGCGCTCCGCCTCCGTGGCGCGGCCTTTCCGCTCCAGGCGCGCTGTTTCCCCGCGCAGTTCAGGCCACAACAGGGCGGCGATCAGAAAAGCCGGGGTGACAGGCAGCCTGGCGGCGATGCGCCGATCGGTGTCTTCCATGGCCATGCGCGGGAGGCGTGTGTTCGCGTCCTCCGGCGCCGCGCACGGCCCGGCATTGATCCCCGAAAACAGCCGTTCAGCGAGCTGATGTGCGGACAACAGCTCCCAAACACGCACGGCGTAGCCCGAAAGGAACAGTTTGCTGAATTCGTCGAACAAGCGGGCCGACGGGATCTCGCCCAGGTACTGAGCCAGTTGGGTGATCGGTGCCGCGCTGGCGGGCGCGATCTCGAAGTCCAGCTTGGCGGCGAACCGGATCGCGCGCAGCATGCGCACCGGGTCTTCCAGGTAGCGTTGCCGGGGCTCCCCGATCAGGCGCAGGCGCCGCCTGCGCAGGTCTTCCCAGCCTTCGTTGTAATCCACCAGCACGTTCTCGGCGGCGTCATAGAACAGCGCGTTGATGGTGAAGTCACGGCGCCAGGCGTCGTCGGTCATGTTCCCGTAAACGTTGTCACGGATGATGCGGCCTTTGCGCACCATGCCGTCCTCGCCCTGCCGGTGCGGGGCCCTGAAGGTGGAGATCTCGATGATTTCGGGGCCGAAGCGCACGTGCGCCAGGCGAAAACGCCGCCCGATCAGGATGCAGTTGCGGAACAGCTCACGCACCTGCTCGGGATGCGCGTCGGTCGCCACGTCGAAATCCTTGGGGTGCAGGTCCAGCAGCAGGTCGCGCACGCAGCCGCCTACCAGGTAGGCCTGGAACCTGGCGGCGCGCAGGCGGCGCAGCACCGTGAGCGCGTTGCGGCTGATGCCGTGGACCGGCATGCGGTGCTCGGACGCCTGGATAACGCGTGGTTGAAGCTTGCTCAGCCGCGCCAGGTTGTCGGTGTCGAAGGTGTTCATGAGTTGGTGGGTGACGACGATTTCATAGTGTAAGCGCAAAGCCGAGCGGCACGCCACGCCGCGGGCAAGACAGCCCCTAGCCTATCAATAAATTGTTGATGGAAAGGGTGTGGTGCGGCAAGCCGCAATGCCAGGTCATTCTAAATGGGCTGTCAGAAAGCCGCCGGGGAGCGTGCGCTCGACGGGCCATGCCGACGCGGGGGCGCCCCGGAAACGGCCCCGGGACAGCCCAACCGGGACAGGCAATGACTGGATGACTGTGTATGAGATCGTGGAGTCATTGAGATGATGCAACGGCTTATCCCTAAGATGAAGTGACCCCCGGACGTGCTTAGGGAAAAGGAAAGGGTGAATGCCGGGATGGCGCAGGTAGCCGAGGACTTGATGGAAATCAGTGGCTTGATGGAAGCCGATGGCTTAGTGGGGCAGGCCAGGGAGTTGCGAAAACTTACCGGGCAGACAGTAGAAACACCCACCCGGCATAGGGAGCAGGAGTAGGGAGCAGTCTCGATAAGAGAGGCCGCCGCAAGCGGGGTGTTGTTTCCAGGCTCACGAATAACGATCAACATCGGACAACACCAGGGTGGGGACTATATTGGAGTTTTACTGGATCTTGCGCTGCTCTTGAAGGTGGCCGTGTTGTTCTTGCAGGTGATCGCAGGGGCGGTCGTGGCGTTCTTCTACATGAGAATAACTCTGGCGCAAGGATGCCGCTGAAAAGGCAGAGCAGGGACGATGCTGATAAGGAGAAGCGATTGAAGCCAGTGGAATTTTGGAAGGGGCGGTATTATAGGGATCGGGGATGACAACAGGGAGCGTAGAGAGATGGAAAAGGAGTGCGGGGGGGAAGGGGAAAGTCAGCCCCATCAGTTGGTTCAGCCGGCCGGGTGGATAGCAGGGAGGGGACTGGCGGAGGTCAAAGATGCGGTGCGAAGGTACAGCTTCTATTTCTCTCGCTGATTCGGCCAGGCCGGGGCTGGGCGCACAAGCTCTTTGCAGGTCCTTTGACTGCCCCCGCAGGCATCAACACGTTGTGTAACGGCTGGATAACTTCCCGCCCCGGGGTTAAGAACAGCAGCCGCGCTGTGTTATGCTGAACGTCGGCCGTGGGAGCCTTGCCGGCTTTCGTCTTAGCTTTCGTCTTACAGGGGCACGCGCGGCGCGAATTTCGGCTCCCTTCGTCTAGTGGCCCAGGACATCGCCCTCTCAAGGCGAAAACAGGGGTTCGATTCCCCTAGGGAGCGCCAGGAACCGGGCGCCCGTAGCTCAGTTGGATAGAGTACTTGGCTACGAACCAAGGGGTCGGGGGTTCGAATCCTCCCGGGCGCGCCATTTATTCCTGGGGCTTCCCCTGGGAGGAGAAGGCGGCGAACCGCCTTTGTAGTTCTTCAATGGCCTGGGTGCCGCCTTCCAGCAGCAGGATGTCCTCCGGTTCCAGGCGCTGACTCGGCGTGGGCGAATCCGTGTAGCGGTCGGCGCGGAGCAGGCCCCGCGCCCGCACGGAGCCGCCGCTGGGAAGCAGTTCCACCAAGGGCAGTCCCACGGCGGGGTTGCCCGAGGTAATGTGCAGGATATGCAGCGGGGGCCGCCCGGTCCCTTGAGGCGCGTGTTTCGCAATGTTCTCTGAGAAGCCGCGCAGTTCCTGGTAGCCGTCCTCGGAGCATTCCCGCATGAGTTCCCACAAGCTGGACGGTGCCACTCCATAGTGATGCAGCAGGTGCGTGGCCAGCAGCGCGCCGCTCTGCGCGTGTTCCGGGACCGCGCTCTGCACCCCCAGTTCCAGCAATTCCCTGACCTCCTGGTCGGTGCCGCAGCGCGCCGCGATCGGCAGCTTGGGGCACTGCCGCCGTGCCTCTCGGATGGTTTTCAGGGTCGCGGGGAAATCCCTGAAGGTAACGGCGAGCGCACGCGCTTCCCGCAGGCCCGCTGCCTCCAGCAGGCGCGCCTGGCTGCCGTCACCGAACAACACCGGTTCCCCCGCTTCCCGTGCCTCGCGAACGATCGTCGGGTTCGACTCCAGGGCTGTATAAGGGACGCCTCCGCGTTGCAGCACGCCGGCGATATTCTGTCCCACGTGGCCGAAGCCGCAGAGCAGCACGTGCCCGGCGCCCGCCGGTGCCGGTGGTTGCGTCCCGGTGTGCAGGTGCGGTGCGTAGTGCAACAGCAGTTTCTCCAACAAGCGGTTGTGCCGCACCAGCAGCGGCGCACACAGCATGGTGAGGACGATCGCCGCGATGATGGGTTGCCCGTGTTCAAGCGTCACCACCTCGTGCTTCAGGGCCAGGAACACCAGTGCCAGCCCGAGTTCGCCGCCCTGGCTGAGCACCATGCCCAGCCGCAGGGCGGTACTCACGGCATGGTGACGCAGCAGCGCCAGGCCGCTGATGAGCAGGCCCTTACCGATGATGATCCCTGGCAGGAGCAGCAGCAGCCAGGGCCAATAGCGTGGGATCACCCCGACGTCCAGGTGCATGCCGATGCTGATGAAGAACACACCCATCAGCACGTCTCGGAACGGCCGCAGGTCGTTCTCGATCTGGTACCGGTACTGCGTGTCGCTGAAGAGGATGCCGGCCAGTACGGCGCCCAGGGCGGCGGATAAGCCGTTGACCTGGGCCAGCCAGGCGGCGGTGAGCGCCGCGAACAGGGCGCTCAGCGTGAAAATTTCGCTGCTCCGGGTGCGGGCGACGCCCTCCAGTATCGGCCGCATCACCCAGTGCGCCGAGGCCAGCACCAGGACCATGGCCAACAGGCCCTTCAGCAGGATTTCCAGGAATGAACCGATGGTGTCGCCGTCAGGGCTTCCGGCGAACGCCGGAATCAGGGCCAGGAGCAGGACGGCGGCCAGGTCCTGAAAGAGCAGCACCGAGAAGGCCAGGCGACCGTGCGCGTGGCGCAGTTCCAGTTGCTCGCCCAGTTGTCCCAGGAC
Source organism: Gammaproteobacteria bacterium (assembly GCA_014238615.1). Classification (GTDB taxonomy): domain Bacteria; phylum Pseudomonadota; class Gammaproteobacteria; order Porifericomitales; family Porifericomitaceae; genus JABAAT01. Next base: position 17,252 of record JABAAT010000050.1, read on the forward strand.
GATGGCGGTGGAAGACATGGCCATGGCCCCGCCCAGCACCAGTGCGCCCTGCCAGGGGATACCGAACCAGAGTGCGATCAGCATGCCCGAGGCCGTGGAGATGAGCACCTGTGCGCCGCCCATGCCCCAAAGCTCCGCACGCAATCCCCGCAGGCGCGCCGGCGAGACCTCCAGCCCGATGGTGAACAGCAGCAGCACCAGGCCGATCTCGGCCAGCGGCTCCAGCACCACCCAGGAGGAGGCGTAGGGAGCAAGCAACATGCCGATGCACAGGTAGCCGATCACCGGCGGCATGTGGAGCCGCCGCAGGGCGCTGAGGACGAAGATGCAGACCCCAAGCAGGAGCAGCGCCTGTCCCAGGATGGTCGCGAGATCAGTGCTCATGGGGAGCCGTGGGGTCGTTGTCGCCGTGGCATTCGCGCCAGTTCATCGCAGGCCGACCGAACCCGCCCTCGGTGATTGCCTGTCCTATCACGAGATTGTTGATTTTCCTGGTGCCGCGCAGCAATCATCAGGGGCCGAAATTCGTGTCCGGGCTGGTGGTCTTGCTGACCTGCCGTCGTCTGACAGTCCCTTCAGAATTGGGCTCTTTAGGCCAGGGTGCTCGCGGCAATGGGAAGCGCCCCCCTGGCTCCAGGAACACACGGACGAATTTCAAGAGGAAGGCCGCGTTTTCCGCGTTTTATATAAAACCTTGAACTCCGGATGCCGCTGTTCATGGTCCACGATGGGCGCCGGGTAATCTTCCCCCAGGGTCACGCCGGCTTCCCGCAGCACTTCGGCTGGCGCCTGCCAGGGAGCGTGCAGCCACTTTGTCGGCAAGGCATTCAGTTCCGGCACCCAGTCCCGGATGTAATCGCCATTGGGATCAAGGCGGAGGGATTGATCGACCGGGTTGAAGACCTCGGTGCGAGGCGAGGTGCAGGGGCTACAGCCGACCACCCACTGCCATCCGAAGGAATTATTCGCAAGGTTGGCGTCCACCAGGTGCTCCCAGAACCACTCGGCGCCCAGCCGCCAGGGGATAAGCAGGTTCCTGGTCAGGAAGGAAGCGGTCAGGATGCGCAGGCGGCCGTGCATGTACCCCGTGCGCAGCAGCTGCCGGAGTCCCGCGTCCACCAGGGGGTAGCCGGTTTGTCCCTGCTGCCAGCGCTCCAGGTTCCCAGGGTCCTCGCGCCAGGGCAGGTCGTTGAAGCCGGGGTCGTGGGAAGACTCGGGCAGGCTCGGATGATAGTACAGCAGCTGGTGGGTGAACTCCCGCCACACCAGTTGCCGCAGAAAGGCGTCCGCCCCCTTGATGTATCCCGGTTTGTCTCGATGCAGGGCGAAGGTGATCTTGGTGGCCACCCAGACGCTGCGTGTGCTGATCTCGCCGAAGCTGATGTGCGGGGAGAGCCGGGAAGCTCCCGGCGCGTGTGGGAAGTCCCGCGTTTCATGGGATTTCCAGGAATGTTTTTCCAGGAAGGGCGCCCAAGCCGCGCGCGCACCATCCTCTCCGGGCACCCAGTACTTACCCAGGTCGGCAGCCCAATCCGGGAGGTGCGCACAGAGTTTCCAGTCTTCCAGACTGTCCGACGGCGGCACTTGGGGCGGTGGGTGTCGCTCTATGTAGTCAGGAGTGGCCAGGGGCTTGTCGGGGTATCCGGTTTCATGTCCCGCCAAGCTTAAACAGCGCTTCCAGAAGCGCTCAAAATCCTTGTAGCAAGAGCCGCCGTCGGGGGGCCGCAGATCCCCGGGTTCAAATACCAGGTTGGCCTTGAATTGGCGGGACCTGATGGAATGCTTCTCGATCTGCTCCGTCACCCGCTTATCACGCTGGATGCCGGCGGGGTCATAACGCCGGTTCCAGAGTACGGTCTGCGCCCCGCATTGCAGCGCCAGTTCCGGCAGCAGCCGCGCCGGGTCGCCGCGCCGCAGCAGCAGCGGCAGGCCCAGCCGCTCAAGGGAAGCCGCGAGGGCCTTGAGGCTGTGATGCAGCCACCAGCGTGCGGCGGACCCATGCGGCCACCCGTCCCGCTCATCCTCTTCCAGGATATAGACCGGCAGGGCTTGCAGGGAGCTGTACCAGAGGGCCGGGTTGTCCGCGAGCCGCAGGTCACGCCGGAACCAGACCAGGGTGATTTCCTGTTGTAACGTGGTTTCCAATAACGAGTCGGCGCCTGGCCGAGGTTCCTGGGACCCAGACGGCCCAACATCCTTTTTAGACATATCACATCCTCACGTGGGTCCTACTCCGGTGCAGGGGATCGATCGCCGCGTGCCGTGTTCCGCCGCGCCGCGTGGCTGTTGAAGCAGGGCCTTCGCGACCCGGTGTTTTTTCCTATGATTTTTCCTTGACGGCGCCGGCGCGCCAGGCCCGCCGGAGCAAACTCAAGACAAGCCGCGATCTGAAGATAACGCACCGGGCACGCCCGGCCCGTTTCCGCCGACCCGTTATCAAGTCGGCGCCCCGCTGATCCCACCGGGCATTGTCGTCTTTATCTTTTCCTGCTGTTCTCCTGGATTCTGTTCAGCAGAAGCTTTGACGGCCGTTTCACATGGAAGGTCACCGGGGGAGAGGTGGCCTGGAGTGTGTCTCCCCTCACCAGTTCAGCCCGCAGCGTATGTGAACCGCGGTATACCTGTGACAGGCTGAAGCCGCCGCCGGAGCCGTCCCCCCGCGCCGCTTCCTTGCCGTCCAGGTAAACGATGACGGAGAAGGACTCCGGCCCCGCGTCGCTGTTGCGAAGATCCGTGGCCACGCCAACGTTGATACTGCCGTCCCGGACCTGCAGCACCGCGTCGTCATCCGGAGCCGTGATGTGGATTCCCAGCTTGCCCGGAGACGGGGCGCGCTGTTCTCTCTGTCGGCCGGGGCGTGCCACGGGGGGCCGCCCCGCCGGAAAGGTCTCGACACTCCGCACATCGAGCTTTTCGCTGCCGGGGCTGGGAGAATCGGAAAAATGGATGACTCCCGCCTGGTCCACGTACCGGTAAACGGTGGTGGTCTCCGCGGCGCCGAGCACAATTCCCAGAAACAGGGTTGGAAACAAGCCTAGAAGCAGGGCGATACGGATCGGAAACCTATTCATAACAAGTGGGATTATAGCATCCCCGCGGGTTCACTTTGGAGGCGCGGGGTCGCGCGGCAGGAAACGCGCCAGGATCGCGCAGCCTACCGCGTCACCCCAGACGTTGACCGTGGTACGGAAGCGATCCAGCAGCCAGTCCACCGCCAGGATCAGGCCGATTCCTTCCAGCGGCAGGCCCACCGCGGTGAGTACGATGACCATGGTGGTCAGGCCGGCCTGGGGAATGCCGGCTGCGCCCACTGCGGCCAGGGTGGCGGTCAGGAACACCACCACCTGTGCGCCGATGCCCAGCTCGATGCCGTAGCTCTGGGCGATGAACATCACCGCGACCGCCTCGTACAGGGCGGTGCCGTCCATGTTCACGGTGGCGCCCAGCGGCAGGATGAAGCGCGTGGAGCGTTGATCCACACCCGCGATCTCGGCGCAGCGGATCGTGATCGGCAGGGTGGCCGCGGAACTGGCGGTGCCGAAAGCGGTCACCAGGGCTTCCATCAGCTTGCCCAGGTAGTCGGCGCCGCGCCGCGCGATCAGCAGCAACAGCCCGGACAGCAGGCAGAAGTGGATGCCCAGGCCGAGCAGCACCGTCAGCGAATAGCTTAGCAGGCCCCGCAGCTCCCGCAGGATGTTCTCCTGTCCTCCGGCCTCCGCGAGCCGCGCGGCGACCAGCGAGAAGATCCCGATCGGAGCCAGCCACATGATCCACTGCACGATCTGCATCATGGCCTTGTTCAAGCTTTGGAAGGCATCCACCGCCGGCCGGCTTTCCTTGCCGATGGCCAGCAGGGCGCAGGCCAGCAGGATGCTGAACAGGATCAGGGGTGCCATCAGGTTACGGGCCGCCGCGTCCACCAGGCTGGGGTGCACCAGTTGCCGCGCGATGTAGGAAAGGCCCTGCTCCCCGATGGCGGCGGCCCCCTCGGGGAGCATCGCCGACGCGGCGCCCGCTCCGACCCCTGGCTGAATGAGATTCACCAGCAACAGCCCGAGCAGTACCGCGATGCCCGTCGTGCAGGCGTAATAGAGCACCGCCAGCGGGCCGAAGCGTCCCAGGCGTCGCAGGTCGCCCAGCCCGGTGACGCCGCTCACCACCGCCGCCAGGATCAGCGGTGCCAGGAGCATCTTCAGGGCGTTCAGGAACATGTCCCCCACCCAGTCCAGGGAGCGCCAGGCGGGGCCGCCGAAAGCGCCCGCCAGGATGCCGCCCGCGGCCCCGAGCATGATCAGCCAGAGCAACACCTGGCTGCTGTGGCCGCGCAGGTACGCCCACAGGCCGGGCCGGTCGCCCGCCAGGATGAGCCGGAGCAGTCCCCGGCCGTCGCGTTCCTCAGGCATCATTCCAGGCTCCCGCGTCCACCGCCTGGTAGCCGCAGTCTACGTATAAGATTTGGCCGGTCACCCCGCTAGCGAGCTCGGAGCAGAGGAAGACCGCGGCATTGCCGATGTCTTCCAGGCTGACGTTACGACGCAGCGGCGCGACCTTCCGCACCCGCTCCAGGATCTGGCGGAAGCCGCCGATGCCGGCGGAGGCCAGGGTGCGCACCGGGCCGGCCGAGATCGCGTTGACCCGTGTGCCCCGCGGCCCCAGGTCGGCGGCCAGGTAGCGCACGCTGGCCTCCAGGCTGGCCTTGGCCAGGCCCATGAGGTTGTAGTTGGGTACAGCCCGCTCCGCTCCCAGGTAGCTTAAGGTCAACAACGCCGCGCCCGGACGCAGCAGGGGCACACAGGCGCCGGCCAGGGCGGAGAAGCTATAGACGCTGATGTCGTGGGCGGTCTGGAAACCCTCCCGGTCCAGCCGCTCCAGATAACCGCCCTGTAACTGCTCGCGGGGGGCGAAAGCAAGCGAGTGCACCAGCACATCGAAGCCGCCTTTCCAATCCTCGCCCAGGCGCCGCGCCAGCTCCTGAACATCCTCGTCCCGCCGCACATCACAGCAGTAGAGCCGCGCCGCGCCCAGTTCTCCGGCCAGGCGCTCCGCGCGCTTGCGCAGCCGCTCATCCTGGCAGCTCAGCGCGAGTTCCGCCCCGTGCGCGTGCAGGGCCCGGGCAATGCCCCAGGCGATGGAACGCTGGTTCGCCAGCCCGACAACCAAGGCGCGCCGTCCCGCCAGCAGTTTCACGGGCGGGCGCCTTGAGCAGGAAAGGGAATCCGGGGCATGAAGGGTGCGTGCATTCCGGCGTGGCGGAATCAGTCTTTGCCGCTCAACAGATCGATAAACTCGCTCTGCAGATCCAGGGTGGTTTCCAGGTGATCCGGTGGAATGAAACCTTTTTCCTCATCAAAGGGCACGGCCTGTACCAGGCTGCCCTTGGCGCCGCGCGTGAAGTTATAGACGGCGATGTTTTGTTCCGGCAACGCCCGCCCTTTCAGCGGCTCTCCGAGCAGCCTGGCTCCCTTGCGGCGGCCTTTCTTGAGTTGTGAGGCGTGCACGAAGTTGCTGAGTTGTTCCAGGATGATGGAACTGTGCGTCGTGATAAGCACCCGCAGGCCGACCATGCTGAGCTGCACCAGCACCTCCGCGATCCTGCGTTGTTCGGCCGGGTGCAGGTGCGCCTCCGGCTCCTCGATGATCAGGACGCTGTCCCGTTTCAGGTGGTAGCGGATGAAAATCGCCAGCGGCGCCAGCCCGGCCACCAGGCCGGTGCTTTGCGCAATGGGAATTTCCTGTGCCTGCCCGTTTACCTTGGGGAGATAGTAGAAGTCAGGTATCTTCTTTTCCAGGAGCTTTATCCCGATGTGCCCATTGATGACGTACCGCTCAAGATCGTAACCAACGCGCGACAAGGGATTCTGCGGGTACCAGTCATCCCCCTGGGCGGTTTCCCGCGAGACCAGGGAATAAGTTTTGTCGCCGATGTAAAGCAGTTTCCGCAGGAAGTCACTTGAGATGCCGTTCAGCGGTGGTTTCTCCACGTGGTTGTTCTTTTTCGGCTCGGGCAGCGCTTGCGACAGGAGCTTGTGGTGCTGGATAAGCATGGCCCTGCCCGCGGGCAGGTAGTGGAGGTCCTGCAGGTAGCCGGCGAACGGTTCATAGAAGCCGGCTATCAGCCCGCCCAGCATTTCCGCTTCAATGACCCTTTCTTCACGAGTGCCCACGGATTCTTTCAACCCTTCCCTGGCGCGGTTGCCGAGGTGGCGCAAGGTGATGTGCGCCGCTCTCTCCATCAGGTTGAGGAGGTACTTGCAATGCTCCTCCACCTGGGGGTTGAAGAAGCTCTTCCGCGGGTGACCCAGGTTCAGGGACAGGGCGGGTTCTTTGCTGTAGATACGGAAACCGTGGGCCGCCTCGGCATCCTCCCGTGTCGAGGGAAACAGGGAGTCTTTGGATTGACCAAGACACCGCGCCATTTCCGCGTCAAAATCTCTCCGGATGTACGCGGCCCACGCCCTGAAGGGAGAATTCATGGCGTTCACCAGCTCCGTGCAGGGCCGTTCGACCGCCTGCGGGGGCGGGGCGTTTTGAGTATCTCCCCCGGAGGCGTACCTGGCCTGCCGAATCTTGTCCGCCAGGCCCCAGGCATAATCCATGGCGGGCTGCAGTGGGCGGGGGCTTGATGACGAGGCTTTTTGGGACAGCAGCCCTTCCGCCATCTGCCAGGTGCTCTTACGCAGCTGCTGCAGGGCCCCCAGGGTTGAGTAGATCAGCGTGGCCAGGAAGGATTTCCCCGTATGGTTGGGTCCGACAAAAACCGTCAGGGGCTTGATCCTGATGTCCTTGGCCTGGTCAATCGGTCCGCAGCTCTCAATTTTTAGTTTCATAGCGAAAACCTTATATTGGAACTAAGTTACCGGGAAGCGTTAACTGCCGGGAAGTGCGGTGGGCGCAGAGCGCACAGCTGCTTCTGTGCTCATTGCGGGTGGGCCTGACCGTATTTCCCATGCCACCTTAAGTGGTAGAGCACTGCTCCGCCCGCTCCGCCCGGTAAAGCGCCCCAGGTAAAGCCAGGTAAAGCTACATCAGGGTTGACCTGGAAACTCCCGGTCCGGTCATCGTCGACGGATGGAAGCGGTCAGTGTACACCACGGACAGAATTCCTGCCTGGATTCGCTGGTGCGCGGCGCTCTCCGTGGGGGCGAGCCGGTCTGAAAAGCAGGAGTTCACCGGCCGGAGCGGGAGCGATGCCGATGAACGTACGTTCTTGCGTTCCATACGGGGGAAGTGGTAGCATAGTACGGTTAATCCCCATTCGGTTAATCCCCATTCCTGTATATCTGCGTGCTTGCTTCATAATTATGTCTGAGGCCATATGGCTGAGGAGGGTCACATGAACTACCCACCACTTTTGCGGCCCGTCACATCCGTCGCCCCGGAGTCCGTGTCTGTAGCACTGTTGAGTCGAGGGAACTGGCGTTCCGTACTATGCGGGCTGTTGCTGTGTCTGCCGGGTTTGAGTACGGCGCCGGCGGTGGGAGCCGGGGAGTTGGTGGGCCGGGCCGCGGAGTTTGCGGGAGCGGGTGGCACGGCGGTGCTGTCCATGCGGGGGGAGGAGTGGCAGCGTCGAGAGCGCGAGGAGCCGAAGGGGTCGGAGGCGGGGTCGGAGCAGGGAGCCGGAGGAGAGCCTGTCCGGTTGCCGGAGCTGGGCGTTGTAGGAAAGGTGCCGGAGGCCGATGCGGGGTTGCTGCCGGGGTTGGTGGGAGAGCTGTCGGATCGAGTCAGCGAACGGGTGTGGGCGGCCGGACGAGGGCTGTTGACACCGCAATCGTTGCTGACGGCGGCGAGTGCCACGCAAGAGGGAGAGTTGGATCAGACGCTGGGACAGCTGGGGAAGCAGACGCTGCGCGGGCTGGAGGATGAGTTGCTGAACGCCGTGTTGAATCGAGGGATAGACGAGCTGAAGCGCGGGGTGGAGGGAGATTTCCTGAGAAACGTGGAGTTGCGCTACCAGACGCCGTTGCACGGTCGTCGCGGACTTTTCAGCGCGGATGCGGTATTTTCCTTCTTAGACAGGGGCCCGCACACGGTCTTCGGTCAGGCAGGGGGCTTGTTTGGGGGGGAGAACGGGGGGTTCAACGTTGGGCTGGGGTATCGTCGTCTGCTGACGAACCAGCAGGCGCTGCTGGGGACGAACATTTTTGTAGACTACGACACGTCCTCAGAGCTGCAGAGAATGTCGGTGGGATTGGAGGCGAGGAGCAGGGCGCTGGACCTGTACTTGAACTGGTATCACATGCTGGGGGGAGCGAACCGTGTGGGTTCGGAGCTCTACGAATACACGCCGGACGGGTTTGACGTGGAACTGGCCGGGCGGTTGCCGATGTTGCCGTGGGTGGAGTTCTCAGGTCGTTATTACCGGTGGTTTCTGGACGGCTATGATCTGGAGGCGGAGGGAGCGAGCAGCCTGTCCGGGCTGAGCTATAAGCTGACGTTGCAACCGATGCCGATCTTCGGGTTGGAGGTCAATCTGGAGGATCCGGAAACGGGGGATACGGAGTGGGGTCTGAGTGCGAACCTGAAATACCGCTTCGGAGTACCGATGTCGGAGCAGTTCCGCTATGAGCGGGTGAAGGCGCACGAGCCGAGCTACAGGCGCTATGAGCGGGTGCGCAGGGAGTACCGTATGAGGGTTCGGAGCATGCGGCCAACGGCACCGCCTGGAGAGAGGGTGCTGGGTTTTGTGAATCCGGGCGGCTATGCGATAAGTCTGGTCCAGGACTCGCAAGCGCGTCGGATCGTGCTGCGCGCCGCAGGGGATGTGGCGGCGGGAGTAAGTTTCAAGTTCAGGATAGCGGGCAGCGGCGCGGTGCCTGCGGTGTCGGATACGGACTACGTTTTGGGGTTGGGTCCGGACCAGGGTTGGCCGGCGGGAGGCCTTTCGGGAGCGGGCACGGCGTCAGACCCGCTGGTAGTGGAGTACACGAGTCCGTCGTCCGGACTGAGTCGAGGAGACGAAATCTACTTGACGATCGAGCCGCCGTCTCCGTTGCCAGACCCGCTGCCGACGGAAAGCAAGGAGTTCGAGATAACGCTGAGCAGCAGGGTGCAACCCGATGAGAGCGCCACGGTGCAGCTGTCCTACGAGTCGATGCCGAGGTTGGCGGGCTTTGAGAATGCGCAGGTTAATTTCCAGGAACCCGCGTCGGGGGAGGAGCGTGAAATGCAGGTCCCACTGATGTTGGAGGGGATCAGCTATCCGTTGGATTTAGAGGTGAGCGTGTCTCCGACGGAGCCGGGGTCAGTCTCCTGCCAGGAGAATGCGCCGGGCGGCACGGATTTCAGGTACTACGGGAGCACGGCTGCGGCCGCTGAGGCGAGCTATTGTACGGAGGGAGCATTCAGCTACATCTACAGGGTGGAGAACGCGCAGGATGCGTATCTGCGTTTCCTGTTGCGGGGTGACGATGAATACGAGGGTCTGCGCGGAGTCGACCTGCGTTTGACGCCGGTAACGATGGAAGGGGCACCGCCGCTGCAGCTGACAAGGACCGTGACGAGGTTGAACTTCTATGACGCGGAAGCGCAGTTACCGGTGTTGTCGCTGGTGCTGAACCCGGTGGCCGGGACAACGGACTGTCCGCCGGCGGGAGAGCGAGAGACGAGCTTGACGGAAGGGGAAGCCGTGACGCTGAGAGTGTGCGCGGACAAGGCGGTCAGGGGGGAGATTGAGTTTACCCTGGAGGTGGTGCAGGCGGGTTCAACAGCCAATGCGAACGCGGGTGATCTTGCAGGGGAGTCTCCGCTCACGGTGAGGCTGTCGGATGGGCAGCAAGTGGTGGACCATGTGCTTGAGAGTCGTGCGGATGATGGTGCGGACATGCCGAGACGGGAGGTGTTGAGACTGGGGATACCGATGTCGGCCGACCCGGCACTCTACGGGGTCACCCCGGCAGCGGGAGAGGCGGAAGTAGAGCTGCGGATAGTGGACAGCACCCCGGCGATGGTGGACTTTTCCTTCGCCGGTGGGACGACGGAGGGAACGATCACGGAGGGGGAGACGGTGTCTGTGACGTTGACGGGGGGGCCGCTGGATAGTGACACCGACATGGTCAGGGTAGCCCTGGCCGCCGGTTCGTCAGGGGGCTGCCTGTCGCAGTTGACCGTGAGTCAGGGCGGGCAGTCCATCGATCAACAACAAGGAGAGGATTACTGGCAGTTGGCCTTGTCAACGGAGACGGCGGACTTCAGCCTGCAGGTGAACGAAGACGCTGACAGGCTGGATGAGACCTGCATTTTAATGTTACCGGGGGGCCAGGAGACAGGCTACCAGGCGAATCAAGACACGATGTTGACGCTTACCGTGCGTGACAACGACAGGCCGGTGGCCCGTTTTGGCAGCGCGAGCGGCACCGTGATGGAGTCGACCACCGAAAACTATGATGTGTCACTGGAGTTAGCGTTCCCGGCTGCGGCCAACCTCCAGGATCCCATGACCGTACCGCTGAATCTTACCGTGGGTGGCACGGCGATGAACGACGACTACAGTCTTACCCTTGTCGCGCCCGATGGGTCAGCGACAGCGATAGACCCCACGAGCGTAGTTCCCAACGGCGCCTTGACGCTGGCGCTGGAGATACCGGGGTCCAGTCCGGATCGGACGATCACGTGGACTCTGAGGACTGCGCCGGTGAATGACGAGAACGCGGAAGAGGATGAAACGGTGGTCTTGACCCTGCGCGCGTCTGAAGAGTACCAGTTGGGCCGTCCGAGCGAGCACAGTCTGACCATTCAGGACGATGAGCCGACGATCAGCTTTACCACGTCGGAGAGCGTTGTGCGGGAGCCGGAGAGTGAGGTCAGGGTGGGTTTAACCTTGCAATTCCCCGCAGACGTGACCTTAAGCGATCGGACTATCCAGGTGGGCTTGACCAGGACGGGCGATGCTGTTCTGGGTGAAATGGGTGATTACACCTTCGGCGGCACACAAGCGGCAAATGCAACTTTTGAGATGGTGAATAGTAATGAATTTATTTCGATCAGTATCAGTTCGAGCGATACCTTAGGGTCGGACGGGACGATCACGCGCGACCTGGTGGTCATACCGGTGGCCGATCAGGATGACGAGAGAGAGGAGGAGGTGATTTTCACTCTGAATCCGGGAACCGATTACAGGTTGTTGAATAATCCTGAAAGGCACACGTTGAAAATCCAGGACGACCTGCTGCAAATCAGCTTTGCGTCGGCGGCAAGCAATGTGCTCGAGTCAGCGGAGGAAGGAAAGGTGTCTGTCAGCCTGCAGTTTCCTGCTGGCACGAGCTTTACCGCCGCCATGTCGCCGATCTCCGTGCGGCTTGGGGTGACTGGAATTGGAAGCGCGATCTATGGAGCCACGGCCCCGGGAGATTACACGCTCGCCGCTGGGACGACGGGTGACGAGCTGACGGCTACTACGGGCACCAACACCTGGACTATCAACATTCCAGTGCAAGACCCCGCGCCGCCTAACAACACGCTAACCAGGGAGCTGCTGTTCAAGCCGGTGGATGACGTGCTTGTGGAAGGCGATAAGGTCGTCATTCTGTCCCTGGAACGGAACACGGATATGGATAACTACCTGGTGGGTACGCCGCGCAACCACACGGTGAGAATTGTGGATGACGAAAAGCCGACGATCAGTCTATCCGGTGCGGACTCAAGCACGGAAACCAGCGTGTCGGAGGGCGTTGCTGAGACGGGTCTTCCAGAGGTCACCATAAACGTAGATTTCGGCAAGGCGCTTACTTTCGGCACGGGCGAGTCTATCGGGATGCAGTTCGACCTTACGGGAACAGGGACCAACTCCGATGACTACGCTTTCTCACTGCAGGGAGGGGAAACCGCGGGGTCTTTACAGGTCATCAACAGGAACCGCCTTAG
>JABAAT010000052.1 GCA_014238615.1 Gammaproteobacteria bacterium
CTGCCAATGCTGGATGGCCGGCATGGCGTGCGCGGTCGGCGCGGCCAGTAACGCCGCCGCCGCCGCCCACACCTTGCTTCCGCGTGTCGCCGTCGGGGGAGCCATCAATGCACTCCTCCGCCGTGCCCCGCGCCGCCGCCCGCGGGCGGCCGAGGGCGGCTCCCCTCGGCGACAGGCAGGGGCTCCAGCTCGGCCACCGTGAGGCGGTCGTCCACCAGGTATTTGCGCGCCGCCGCGCGCACCTGCTCCGCGGTCACGGCCTGGATGCGCTCGGGGTAAAGCTCCCCCTCCTTCCAGGACAGTCCCACGGTTTCCAGCGCGCCGATCTGGAGCGCCTGGTAGAACAGGGAGTCGCGCTCATAGACATGGCCGGCCACGACCTGGGCCTTGACCCGGGCGAGTTCCTCCGCGCTCACCTCCTCCCGGTGCAATGCGTCGATCTCCTCGCGCAGGGCCGCTTCCAGGTCCGCGGCGCCGTGTCCGGGCGCCGGTGTGGCGGTGAACACGAACAAGGTGTCCAGGCGATCGTAGGGGTCGTAACCGACGCCCACACCGGCGGCCACGGCGCGGCCGCGCACCAGGCGCTCCTGCAGGCGCGCGCTGTCCCCGCCGTCAAGGATACCGGCCAGCACCTCCAGGGCGAAGATCTCCTGCTCCTGTTCCTGCTCCCGCTCCTCCTGCTTCGGGTCCGCTGCGTCAGCGGCGCGCAGCACGGTCAGGGTGGGTGCCTTGTAAGCCATCACCAGGTAGGGCAGCTCCGCCTGGCGGCGCACCTTGATGCGCTTGATGCCCTGCTGCGGGGGCTCTTTGAGTGGATGCGCCGCGGGCGCCGCCCGCCCGCCCGGCAGCGCTCCGAAATGCCGCCGCGCCAGGTCCCGCACCGCCTCGGGCCGCACGTCGCCGGCCACCACCACCAGGGCGTTGCCGGGTACATACCAGCGCCGGTACCAGTCACGCAGGACCCGCGTGGTCGTGCTTTCGATGTCCTGCATCCAACCGATGATCGGATAGCGGTAGGGACTGACCTGGAACGCCGCGGCGCGCAGCCGCTCGTGGGTAAAGGAGTGCGGTGAGTCCTCTACGCGCCAGCGGCGCTCTTCCGCGACCACCTTCAGCTCGCGCGCAAGCTCCTGCTCCGGCAGCAGCAGTCCCTGCATGCGGTCGGCTTCCAGGCGGAAGCTGAGCTCCAGGTGCTCCCGCGCGAACTGCTGGTGATAGGCGGTATAATCGGTGCTGGTGAAAGCGTTATCGCGCCCCCCGGCATCGGCGATAAGCCGTGAGAATGCGTTGCCCGGATGCGCTTCGGTCCCCTTGAACATCATGTGTTCCAGGATGTGCGAGATGCCGGTGATGCCGTCATGCTCGTAGCTGGAACCGACCCGGTACCAGACCTGGGAGACAACCACCGGCGCCCGGTGATCCTCCTTCACCAGCAGGCGCAGGCCGTTCTCCAGGTGAAATTCATGCACGGCCGCGTTGCCCGGCGCACAGCGCAAGGCGCCTGCGGACAACAGCGCGGCATATAAAACTCGGGACATGTTTGGAAACCTCTTCAAGATCATTCTCGGAACCTCTTGCTGTGAACGCGCCCCGTCTCGGGCGCCCCTCCCCCACGTTTTCCGGGCCTTGATTCTCACACAAAACACGGGGCGCGCGCGCGCCGCGCATGGCTGAAGCGCGCCAGCGGCGCTCCGACGCCGAGTCGGCGGGCGACGGCGGCTGGCTCGCCACCCTGGGTCAACGCCTCGGCAAGACCCGGGCGCGGTTCCTGGAAGGCGTGGCGCGCCTGGCGCCCGGCGCGCGCAAGCTGGACGAACAGGCCCTGGACGCGGTGGAGACCGGGTTGCTCATGGCGGACGTGGGGCCGACCGCCGCCGCACGGCTGCTGGAGCGGCTGCGGGCGCGCCTGCGGGACGGCGGCGGCGACCTGCGGCCGGTACTGCTGGAGGAATTATGCGCGCTGCTGCAGCCGGTGGAAGCAGCGCCGCCGGGCGGCCCCGGGACGGCGGGCGGCGACGACCTGCGGCTGGTGCTCCTGGTGGGCGTCAACGGCTCCGGGAAAACCACCCTGGCGGGCAAGCTCGCGGCGTACTACCAGCAGCGCGGCGCACGCGTCATGCTGGCCGCCACGGACACTTTCCGCGCCGCGGCCATCGAGCAGTTGCAGCGCTGGGGGGAGCGTGTCTCGGTGCCGGTGCTGGCGCGCCCGGCCGGCAGCGACCCGGCCTCGGTGTTGTTTGACGCCCTGCAGGCGGCCCGGGCGCGCGGCATCCAGTTGCTCATCGCCGATACGGCCGGGCGCCTGCACACCCGCGCCGACCTCGTGAACGAACTGCGCAAGATCTGCCGCATCCCGGAGCGCTTCGAGCCGGCGCCGCGGGTGGAGCGCCTCATGGTGTTGGACGCCGGCATCGGCCAGAACGCCCTGGAACAGGTGCGCGGCTTCCACGCGGCGGTAGGCCTGGACGGACTCGCCATCAACAAGCTGGACGGCACGGCGCGCGGCGGCGTACTGCTCGCGCTCGCGACGGAGTTTGCATTGCCGGTGCGCTTCCTGGGCGTGGGCGAACAGCTCACCGACCTGGAAGTTTTTCGGGCGCGGGATTTCGCGGCCGCCCTGGTGGAACCCCCGGAATGGTCCGACTCATCCAGGTCAGCAAGCACTACCCCGGCGGAATAACCGCCCTCCGCGAGCTCTCGCTGGAGATCCCGGACGGCGCGATCCGCATCGTCGCCGGCCGCTCCGGCGCCGGCAAAAGCACCCTGCTGCGCCTCATCTCGCTGCTGGAGCGGCCCAGCCGGGGGCAAATCATCGTCGGGGGACACAACCTGACCGCCCTGCGCCGCCGGGACATCCCCCTGCTGCGCCGGGCCATCGGTTTCGTTTACCAGGATCATCGCCTGCTGCGGAACGCCACGGTGTTTGAGAACGTGGCCCTGCCGCTCGTGATCGCGGGCTGGCGACCCCGGGACATCCGCCGCCGCGTCGAGGCCGCCCTCGGCAAGCTGGACCTGGCGGGCAAGGGGCGCTGCTACCCGGTCATGCTCTCCGGCGGTGAACAGCAGCGCGTCGGCATCGCCCGCGCCGTGGTGCACCGGCCGCGCCTGCTGCTTGCCGATGAGCCCACCGGCAACCTGGACCCGGGCCTGTCCCTGGAGATCCTGCGGCTCTTCGAGCTGTTCAGCCAGACCGGCATGACGGTGCTCATCGCCTCCCACGACCTGGAGCTGATCCGCAAGTTCAAGCACGAGGTGATTCTCCTGGAAGCCGGGCAGCGGCTGGGCGAGCCCCGGGCGGGCACCGCATCCTGATGGCTTCCTCCCGCACATCCCGCGCATCCCGCGCATCCCGCACACCGGCGAACCCCCTCGAGAGACGCTCGTTACGGGATGCCCTGCAAAGCTGGTTCTGGCAATGCCGCCGCGGCTGGCGGGCCAGCGTGCGGGAGCTGTGCCACCGCCCCACGGGCAGCCTGCTGACCTGCCTGGTCATCGGCGTCGCCCTGGCCCTGCCCGGCAACGCCTACGTGTTCCTGAAAAACCTGGAACAGGTCTTCAGCGGCTGGGAGCAATCCACCGGACTTACGCTCTTCCTGCGCACCGACCTGGGCGCGGAGGCGGCCGCCGAACTTTCAGAGCGGCTCGGCCGGGAATACCCCGAGCTCGGCTTCCAACTCATCAGCCCGGAGCAGGCGCTCGAGGAATTCCAGGCCCTGGCCGGCGTCGGGGAAACCCTGGAGTTGCTCGAGGAGAACCCCCTGCCGGCCCTGCTCGAAACGCGCCTGCCGCCATCCGGCGGCGTGGCCGACCACCGGCGCCTCGCCCAGGAGCTGCAAAACCTCCCGGAAGTAGATTACGCACGCTACGAGCGGGGCTGGCGGGAGCGCCTGGAGCAACTGCATAAGGTCGCGCGCCGCCTGACGGGCGCACTCCTGGGTGTGCTTTCCCTGGTGGTGCTCCTAATCGTCGGCAACACCATCCGCCTGGGCGTCTATGCGCGTCTCGAGGAACTGGAGATCAGCCTGCTCTTCGGTGCGGACGGCGCCTTCATGCGCCGCCCCTTCCTGTACAGCGGCATGCTCTACGGCATCCTGGGAGGACTCCTGGCGTGGTTGCTGACCAGCATCCTGGTCGGCGCACTCAACGGCCCCCTCACCGAACTGGCCGAGCTCCAGGCAAGCGATTTCCGCCTCCGGGGCCTGCAATTCCACGAGGGCCTGGGCATCACCGCCCTGGGCGCCGCCCTGGGCACCATCGGCGCAACCCTCTCGGTACACCGCCAGGTACAGGAGATAGAGAAACGAGAGCTAAGCAAATAGCCGTAATTCAACGCAATTAAATACAATTAAGCGCAATCAAGCGCAATTAAGCGCAGATAAACGATTTTAGGCACAAAACCTGGAAACCCCATGCTGGAGCCTAAAGACTTAGCACCCACAGTTCCTGGCACTCTCTTGGCAAGAGTGCTATAATGCTCTTGATATCGAGGATGATGTATGCGGACGATGTATGCGAGTCGCACCACGGCCCCAAGGCCACAGCGACGGAGAAAATGCCGATGACCACACATGCCCTGACCCTTCCCGCCCTGCCGGCGCTGGCCGCCGGCTCCCTGGGAGAGTACATCCGCACCGTGCAAGACATGCCCATGCTCAGCGCCGAGCAGGAGCGCGAC
>JABAAT010000039.1 GCA_014238615.1 Gammaproteobacteria bacterium
AACCCCCTGCGCCTGACGAACTTGACCGAACTGTTTCGGGACTCCTCCTTCAGGGTGTTTGCCGGGGCGGCGAACCTTGAGGACGGCCGCGTGGCGGCGCTGAGGCTGCCGGGCGGCGCGTCCCTGAGCCGGAGCGAGATAGACGCCTACACTGAGATGGTGCGCGAACTGGGCGCCCAGGGGCTGGCCTACATCAAGGTGGAGGATGCGGAGGCGGGGCGCGCCGGCCTGCAATCCCCGATCCTCAAGTTTCTCGAGGACGCGACGTTGCGGCAAATGCTTGCGGAGTGCGGCGCACGGCGCGGCGACCTGTTGTTTTTCGGCGCCGGCGACAACGCCTTGGTGAATGCCACGCTCGGCCCCTTGCGCGACCGCCTTGCAGCGGATCGGAAACTCCTGGAAGAGGGCTGGCGGCCGCTCTGGATCGTGGATTTCCCCCTCCTGGAAAGAAACCTCGAGGAAGACCGCTGGGAAGCGCTGCATCATCCTTTCACCGCCCCCCTGGAAACAGACCCGGAAGCCGTGCGGCGCGCCCCCGGAAACTGCCGCTCCCGCGCCTATGACCTGGTCGTGAACGGCGTGGAACTGGGCGGCGGCTCGGCCCGCATACATCAACCCGGCATGCAGCGCGTGGTGCTGGAATTGCTGGGCATGGATTCCGCAAGCGCCGAGTCGCGGTTCGGGTTCCTGCTGCGCGGCCTGGAGTCCGGCTGTCCTCCGCACTGCGGCATCGCCTTTGGCATCGACCGGCTCGTGATGCTGCTCGCCGGAGCGGACTCGATCCGCGAGGTCATTGCCTTCCCCAAGACCCAGGCCGGCATCTGCCCCCTCACCGAAGCCCCGGCCCCGGTAACCCCCAGACAACTCCGGGAGGTGGGGCTCAGGGCCCACCAACCACCCGCCCCCACCCCCCACAAGGACTCCGCCAAGGGAAACCCCGCAAGCAAGACCGCCTAAGCCTCTATCTTCTGGTACGAGCAGACGACCAAAGGAGGTTTGGCAGGAGATTCACACGGTTATGGAAGGCGGAAGTGAGGCTTTCGAAGAGCGCTATCGCCGCATTGGATTGAAGGAAAAAATTTCATGTTTGAAGACACAGAAGAATTATTGCGGAAAATACGTCTTGGAGAAGATACATCATTAGAGTTTAAAGCTGTCTTTTTCAACGGCAAGAAAATTTCGGGTCCGGCGCGTAAGGACCTTGCTGCTGAGATAGCAGCCATGGCGAATACCTGCGATGGAGTTCTTTTATTGGGTGTTGACGACAAAAAGAAGATTGTCGGAATACCTCGTGATCGATTGGATGATGTCGATCGTTATGTTTCCGATATTTGTGAACAAAGCATCAGACCTCCTGTCAGATACAAGATTTTTCGACTGGAACTTCCTGACACAGTAAAATTATTGAAACCTATTCTTAAGGTAGAGATTCCATGTAGTCTATTTGTGCATGAAACTAAGGAGGGATACTTCCATCGTCAGGGAAGTTCAAAGCGTAGAATGCCATCTGGAGAACTTAGCCACCTGCTTCGAAAACGCAGGCTGACCGGAATGTTTCGCTTCGAAGAAAGTCCGATTCCTCGATCAGACATGGACAATTTATCCGAGAAGTTATGGAGAAAATATTCCGGTTCAGGTAAGGAGTCCCCGGAGACTGTTCTGCTGAAGAGAGGACTGTTATCAAAAGAAGAAAATGGCCCTGTTCGCGTCTCGGTAGCGGGTATATTGCTGTGTTGTGAAGAGCCGGAGCGCTTTCTGCCTAGTGCAATGATTCGAGCGGTGCGCTACCGGGGGATAAAGCGAGACGGTAATTACCAAATTGATGCACAGGAGATTTGCGGGCCGCTGGAGCGGCAGATTCAACAAAGCATGGCGTTCCTAAAGAGGAATCAAACAGTCATGGCAACGAAGGAACCACATAGGATTGAGCAAGCGCAGTTTAGCGAGCGAGCTGTTTTTGAGGCAATCGTAAATGCTGTAGTTCATCGCGATTATTCCATCGCCGGCTCCTCAATCCGATTCTTCATGTTTGATGATCGGCTGGAAATCTACTCGCCGGGTGCCCTGCCCAATACTGTAACTGTTGATGGTATGCGCCTGCGCCAGGTAACTCGGAATGAACTAGTCACAAGCCTGCTTGCTCAAACAGCGGTGGCGGAAACGGTTGGCGATGTGAGCCGTCAGTTCTATGTAGAGAAACGGGGCGAGGGCGTTCCAATCATTTTAGATAAGAGTGAAGAACTTTCCGGTAAGCAACCGGAGTATCAACTCATTGATGATTCCGAACTTTTGCTGACCATTTATTCGAAAAGCATGGAACGAGCAGGGCCTAGCCTGCCATAAAATATATTGATGCTTTTTTTTACCATATATCGAGCGCAACTGGGCGGATTTTTGGGGCGGCGTAGCAAAAAAAATAAGATCAGTGCCGTGACAGTTTCCAGTAGGATCCGTGGCGATTTCAGAATGGAATACTCTCCCCCGGGAAGGCATTCTGTATATCATCAAGGTCGTCTTCGTCTCGCCTGGCGTTCATCAGGTCGACTCCGATCAGATTGGCTTCTCTCAGATCGGCACCGGTCAAGTCGGCTCCATCCAATTTGGCACCCGACAGGTTGGCGTCGTACAGATTGCATTGAAACAGCTTGGCTCGGCGCAGATCGGCCTCGCGCAAGTCGGCCTCGTTTAGCTTGGCTCGATTCATGTCGGCATTGCTCAAGTTCGTCTTGCGGAGGTTGGCATATGTGAGGTCGGCATCGTTCAGCTTGGCTTCGTTCAAGTCGGCACCGACCAGGTTGGCACGATACAGCTTGGCTTCGCGCAGGTCGGCACCTTTTAGTTTGGCTAAGCTCAGGTAGGCATTCTCCAGCTTGGCTTCGCGCAGGTCGGCACCGCTGAGGTCGGCCTTGCGCAGGTCAGCGCCGATCAGATTGGCTCGCTTTAAGTTGGCACCGCTCAGATCGGCACCCTCCAAATCAGCTTCATACAGGTTGGCATTGCTTAGGTCCTTTCCGTGCAAGTTGATCTCGCTCAGGTCCTCCCTGCTCAGGTCGGCACCTGTCAAGTCGGCCTTGCGCAAGAGTTTCCCGTCTAGTTTGGCACCTACGTTGGTACCGACGCGATAAGTATCAAAGTCTGGATCACTCATCAGGAAAACTCCAAGTTTAGATTCTAAGACTCAGTGTCTGCGTCGTGCCCTGTTGTCCGCAGGATCCTTTGCTGGGAGGGGTTGCTTTTACTATATATAGCAAGCTATACAGAAAACCTACTATACGGGTACACCGCGCCATTTTTCAAGGGGGACAGCTTTACCTCCGGACTGGTGTCCACCACCAGAGGTTGTTTGCTGACCTGCTGTCGTCTTCGTCTCCAACGGCCTCGGAGGAGGGTTAGGCTTCGGCCGAAAGGTGGGTTTCAGCGGCAGCAGCGGGATACCCATCGCTTCCATCGCCGTCGGTGCCCCTGCTCCAGCAGGGTTTCGGGGTTCAGCGTCCGTTCCGCTAGCCCTAGTCTCGTCGCCGGTGTCGTGTTCCTTACCGACCGGGCCGCTGCGGGGAAAGTGTCCGGGGCGGCGACCCAGGGGGGAAGCACGCGCCGGCTAGAAGTCGGGGAGACGGCGGGGATGGAAGAATCCGGGGGCGCGGCGCAGCAGTTCCAGGAGGAAGCAGGTGTTGACCGCCGCAAAGAGCAGGAAGATGCCGTTCAGGTCGATCCGACAGGCCTGGAAGAGGTAGGTCGCCAGGGCGCAGAAAGCCGAGGAGGCGATGATGGCGAGAGCGTCAATGATGCCGCTGGCGGCCAGCACCCTGGCCCGCTGGGCCGTGGAGACGCGATGCTGGAGCAGCGCGTATAGCGGCACGATGTAGAGGCCGGCGGCACCCGCCAGCAGGCCCAGGCCCAGGAGCAGGCGCCAACCGTCCGGAGTGTCGGCGATGAATCCGTCGTTCAGCAGCATGGCGCCGGGGGCGCTGGAGAAGAACAGTTCCAGGCTGCACAGGCTGATGCCGATCAGTCCCGGGATGGACAGGACGGTCCGGATGCGTCCGGCGGAGAGCAGGGTGCAGAGGTAGCAGCCGGCGCAGATGCCCAGGGCGAAGCAGGTCAGCAGCACGGAGACCAGTACTTCCCCGCCGCCCAGCAGGTCGCGCACGAAGATCGGGAAGATGTTGATGTAGCAGCTGCCGATGAACCAGAACCAGGCGATGCAGAGCAGCACCAGGCGCTGCGTGGGGTTCTTCAGCGAGGAGCGCAGGATCTCCATGATGCCCTTGAGCAGGTTCGCCGACACGCGCAGCCCGGGGTCGCCGCCGCGCAGGGGCGGCATGGCGCGGCTGCCGGCCCAGCCCAGCAGCGCGACCACCAGGATGGAGCAGGCGACCAGGCGCGGGTCGGCCTCCCGCAGCAGAAAGCCGCTGAGCAGCAGGCCCAGCAGAATGGCCAGGTAGGTGCCGCCCTGCACCAGGGCGTTGCCCCCGACCAGTTCATGATCCTCGAGATAGCGCGGTAGAATGCTGTACTTGATGGGGCCGAAGAAAGCGGATTGCGTGCCCATCAGGAACAGTACAGCGAAAAGCCCGAGAACGCTGTTCAGCAGGAAAGCCAGCGCCCCGCAGACCATGATGCCGATCTCGGCGATCTTGATCAGGTAGGTGAGGCGGGCCGGGTTGTACTTGTCGGCGAGTTGTCCGGCCAGGCCCGAGAACAGGCAAAAGGGCAGGATGAAAACGCCGCCGATGCTTACGGTCAGCAAGTCTCCCCCGGCAACCTGGAACGCCACGAAGAGCACGAACCCGGTCTTGAACAGGTTGTCATTCAAGGCGCCGCAGAACAGCGTCACCCAGAACGGCAGGAAACGCCGGCTCAGGAAGGGTTGCATGGTGGTTCCGGAGGATAGGGTTGGAAGGTCATGAGTATCCGTACTCGTTATCCGTTGCTGCAGCAGCGTCGCACCAAGATCGTGGTGACCCTGGGTCCGGCCTCCGAGGCTCCCGGCACCATCCGGCACCTGATCCAGGCCGGCGCCGATGTGTTTCGCCTCAACCTATCACACGGCAGCCACGAACAGCACCGGCTCATGTATGGGCGGGTGCGGCGGGCGGCGGCGAAGCTGAAGACTCCCGTGGCCGTGCTGGCCGACCTGTGCGGACCCAGGATCCGTGTCGGGCGCTTCCGGGAGGGGGGCATCCAGCTGAAGCGTGGGGGGCAGGTGACACTGAGCACGCGCGGGGTGTTGGGGCGGACGGGGCTGATCCCCTGTCAGCGCAAGGTCCTGTTGAAGGCGTTCAAGCCGGGCGATCGGCTGTTGCTCAAGGACGGTCTCCTGGAATTGCGTGTCACGAAGCGCCTGGGCACCGCCGAACTACGCTGCGAAGTGTTGCGCGGCGGCGAACTGCGTGACCACAACGGGGTGAACCTGCCGGGCGGCGCTTTCCCGCTCCCGGCGCTGACCCCCAGGGATCGACGTGACGCGGCCTTCGCCGCTGCATTGGGGGTGGATTTTATCGCACTATCCTTCGCCTGCAGCGCGGCGGACATTGAAGACTTGCGCGCCTGCCTGCGCGGCGCTTCGGGCAAGAGAATCCACATCATTGCCAAGATCGAACGGGCCGCGGCCATGAAAACCGCCGGCGCCATCCTGGATGCGGCTGACGGGATCATGGTGGCGCGCGGCGACCTTGGCGTGGAACTGCGCCCGGAGCAGGTGCCGGTGGCGCAGCGCGAGTTGATTCTGCAGGCGCGATTGCGTTACAAGCCGGCCATTGTCGCCACCCAGATGTTGGAGTCCATGACCGAGAACCAACGTCCCACGCGCGCCGAGGTCACGGACGTGGCGCACGCCGTGGGCGACAGCGCCGATGCGGTCATGCTTTCCGGCGAAACCGCGGTCGGGCGCTACCCGGTGGAAACCGTGCACATGATGGATCGCATTCTGCGTCAGACCGAAGCCTACAATTCGGCCCAGGCGCTGCGACCGACCTCGGTGTTTCTCCGCGCCGAGGGGGAAACCGCGCGCGTCGGCGCCGCCATCGCCCAGGCGGCCCTGGAGCTGGCCGGGCAGCTGAAGGCGCACGCCCTGGTGGTGGTGTCGCGCCGCGGCATGTCGGCGGCGACCATCTGCGCTGCGCGGCCGGATGCGCCGGTGGTGGTGCTGACCGCCGACCGCCGCGCGCATCGCAGAATGGCCCTGTACTGGGGCGCCCTCCCGGTGCTCACGGAGCAGGCTCAGACCCGGAATTTCAGCCCCCTGGCGCGCGTTGTGACCGACCGGCTGAAACTCACGCGGCCGGGCGATTTCATCCTGCTGGTGCAGGGCTTCTCCGCGGAGCCCAGGCTGAATGCGCCTTCCATCACCGCGCTCAAGCTCTGAACACCTCGGTGCTTCCTACGTTTATAAAAGAGGGATGCTTATCACAGGGGAACGCTTATAACAGGGGGACAATCAGCAGCGCCACGATGTTGATGATCTTGATGAGCGGGTTGATGGCCGGCCCGGCGGTGTCCTTGTAGGGGTCGCCCACGGTGTCGCCGGTGACGGCGGCCTTATGCGCCTCGCTGTTCTTGCCGCCGTGCTGTCCATCCTCGATGTACTTCTTGGCGTTGTCCCAGGCACCGCCGCCGACCGTCATGGAAACGGCGACGAAAATGCCGGTGATGATGGTGCCGATGAGCAGGCCGCCCAGGGCCTGGGCGCCGGCCCCTTCCCCCATGAACCAGTTCATGCCGAAGGCGACCAGCACCGGGATCAGCACCGGTAGCAGGGAGGGCACGATCATCTCGCGGATGGCCGAGCGCGTCAGCAGGTCCACGGCCCGGGAGTATTCAGGTTTGACCCGGCCCTCCATGAGGCCCTCCAGTTCACGGAACTGGCGCCGCACCTCGTGCACCACCGCGCCGGCCGCGCGGCCCACTGCCTCCATGGCCAGGGCGCCGAACAGGTAGGGTACCATGCCGCCGATAAACAGGCCGATGATCACGGCCGGTTCGTTGATGTCAAAAGACACGTGAATACCGCGCTCCTCCAGGCTGTGAGTGTAGTCCGCAAAAAGCACCAGCGCGGCCAGTCCGGCGGAGCCGATGGCGTAGCCCTTGGTCACGGCCTTGGTGGTGTTCCCCACGGCGTCCAGGGAGTCGGTGATTTTGCGCACATCCTCCGGCAGGTCGGCCATTTCCGCAATGCCGCCGGCGTTGTCGGTGATGGGGCCGAAGGCATCCAGGGCGACGATGATACCGGTCATGGAAAGCATCGCCGTGGCCGCCACGGCGATACCGTACAACCCGGCCAGCAGGAAGGAAGCGCCGATGCTCACGCACACGGCCAGCACGGGTAACGCGGTGGCCTTCATGGACACGCCCAGCCCGGCAATGATGTTGGTGGCGTGCCCGGTGGTGGAAGCCTCGGCGATGCGGCGCACGGGAGAGTAGTCGGTGCTGGTGTAGTACTCGGTGATGCGCACCATGGCGCCGGTCAGCAGCAGGCCGATGATGGAGGCCCCGAATAATCCCCAGGGCCCCCCCGGGTTGGCGGTATCGCCCATGAGCATCAGGGTGCAGGCCAGGAAGCCCAGGACGGAAAGACCGCCGGCGATGTAGAGTCCCTTGTAGAGGGCCTGGATGATGCGGCCCCCGGAGCCGCTCTTGCGCACGAACCAGGCGCCGACGATGGAAGCCAGGATGGAAACGCCGCCGAGGGCCAGCGGGTACAGCACCGCCGTGTTGTCCTGGAGCAGCAACTGGCCGAGCAGCATGGTGGCGATGACCGTGACCGCGTAGGTCTCGAAGAGATCGGCGGCCATGCCCGCGCAGTCCCCGACGTTGTCGCCCACGTTATCGGCGATCACCGCCGGGTTGCGCGGATCGTCTTCCGGGATCCCGGCCTCCACCTTGCCCACCAGGTCGGCGCCCACATCGGCCCCCTTGGTGAAGATGCCGCCCCCCAGGCGCGCGAAGATGGAGATGAGGGAGCCGCCGAAGCCCAGGCCGATGAGCGGCTTGAGATCCACGGGGCCGCCGTCCGACGCCTGCAGGAGATAGAAGTAGTAGCCGGCCACGCCGAGCAACCCCAGGCCGACCACCAGGATGCCGGTGACGGCGCCGCCGCGGAAGGCCACGGCCAATGCCGGGTCCAGGCCGGAGCGGGCCGCCTCCGCGGTGCGCAGGTTGGCCCGCACCGACACGTGCATGCCGATGTAGCCGGTGGCGCCGGAGAGCAACGCGCCGATGAGGAAGCCGAAGCCGGTGCTCCAGCCCAGGCCGAAGCCCAGGACCAGGAACAGCACCAGGCCCACGAGCGCGATAGCCTGGTACTGGCGGTTCAGGTAGGCGGCGGCGCCCTGCTGTATGGCGGCGGCGATTTCGCGCATGCGCTCGCCGCCCTGTGGGCGTTGCAACACCCAGTGCGCGCTCCAGGCGCCGTAGCCGATGCCGAGCAGGGCGCAGAATAACGCGAAGGAAAGTACAAGCATGGTTTGCGATCTCCCTTAATATTTTTTGCAGAAGAGGACTCTGGGGGGCTTGACGGATGGCCCGCACGCACGACCACCACGCGCGGAAAATTGTAGCAGAAGCAGCGCCCGGGCCGTTCCCGGCGCCCCCGGGCACGCGCCACGCAAGACCCCCGCGGCGGCATCCGAGGCCGCGTGCTTCAGGAGCGCGGCACGAAGGATTCCGGCAGCAGCGGCGTGACCCGGCGCGGCGTGAGGCGCGCGTAGCATGGCAGCCCGTTCGCGTAGGGCGGGTAATCCTCACCGCGGATGAGCGGCTCCAGGTAACGGCGCCCTGCGGCGCTGATGCCGAAACCGTCTTCCCGCAGGTATTCGGGCGGCAGCTTGCGCTCGCGGTTGGCCACTTCCTCCAGGCGGGCGCTACCGATCTCCCAGCGGTAGGGATCGTCAGAGCGCCGCAGGATGATCGGCAACACACCGGTTTGCCCCTCCAGCGCCAGTTTCACCGCCGCCCGGCCCAGGGCCCGGGCCTGCTCCACGTCCACCCGCGACGCCAGGTGGCGCGCCGAGCGCTGCAGGTAGTCGGCCACCGCCCAGTGAATCTTGTAGCCCAGCTCCCGCCTGACCAAGGCCGCCACGGCCGGTGCCGCGCCACCCAGCTGCGCATGCCCGAAGGCATCCCGCTCATCGCTTTCGGCCAGGAAGCGCCCCGCCGCGTCGCGTGCGCCCTCGGACACCACGATCACGCAGTAACCGGTGCCGCGCACCGTGCGCCGCACCGCCTCCAGGAAACGCTTCGGCTCAAACGGCACCTCGGGAAACAGGATGATCTGCGGCGGCTCTTCCGGGCGCTGTCCGGCCAGTCCGGCGGCCGCCGCGATCCAGCCCGCGTGCCGCCCCATCACCTCCAGGATGAAGACCTTGGTGGAGGTATCGGACATGGAAGCGACATCCAGCGCCGCCTCGCGCACCGAGACAGCCACGTACTTGGCGACCGAGCCGAAGCCCGGACAGTTGTCGGTGAGCGGCAGGTCGTTGTCCACCGTCTTGGGGATGCCGATGCAGGACAGCGCCAGCCCGCGCCGCGCCGCCAGGCGCGCCACCTTAAGCGCCGTGTCCTGCGAGTCGCCGCCGCCGTTGTAGAAGAAGTAGCGCACCCCGTGGGCGCTGAAGACCTGCAGCAGGCGTTCGTATTCGCGCGCATCCTGCTCCGGGTCGGCGAGCTTGTAGCGGCAGGAGCCGAAGGCCCCGCCCGGGGTGTGCAACAGGGCGGCGAGTTCGGACTCGGGGATGTCGCCGAGGTCCAGCAGCTCCTCGCGCAGCACACCGAGGATGCCGTTACGCCCGGCATACAGGGCGCGGATCCGATCCGGATGTCGCCGCGCGGCCTCAAGCACACCGAAGGCGGTGGCGTTGATGACGGCGGTGACCCCGCCGGATTGCGCATAGACCGCCGTCCCGGCTGCGCCGCCGCTCATCCGGGGTGTGCTCCCCAATCTGCCCCCCAAGCCGTCCCCAGGGACATCCCCGGAGCAACCCTCGAAGCGCTTGCTCCGGAGTCTCTTTCCGCAAACATGTGATTCATAAGTACTCCCATACAGGTGCGGGGCCGACGATCCCAGGCGGCGCCCCGCCCGGACCGCCGCGCTGCCGCTTTATTCTACGAGACAGCATTTTACGGGACAGCCAGGCGGGGGAAAACCGCCCCGGACAGGGCGGCGTCGGAAACCCCGGGCGGCGCGCGGCCGGCATGGATATCGAGGCATGCTCTTTGCTCCCGGGAACACGGGAGAACGGACTGCCAGGGCCGCCGGGACGCCGCGCTCCAGCAGGGCGGTCAGTGCCTTCGGAGAGAGCGGAGGTCAAAGCAGTCGTTCAGCGGCACACGACGTCCCGCCCGCGGGCATTATGGTATTCAGCGCGCCCCACGCGGCATTTTGTCCTGCCTCCGACGCTCGGCCCGGCCATCGTAACGGCTTGCGCGTACGCCTTCCCGCGGCCGCATGAGGTTGCCACAGCCGGGTGGAAAGACGCACGCGGCGCCCCCGGCTTGCGTCCGCGCCCGCGCCCGGGCCATGGCGGCCATGTGGACCTCGATGGAGGTCATGCCGGCCACCAGGGAGAGCCAAGGTGGAGTTGCGGAAGTCACAAGATCCTGCTTGCCTTGCAATACATTGTCACAGACAATAGGCGAACCAAGAATCGGTCACATGGACAGAAGGAAGAAGAGCATGAAAGCATTGACGCTTTATCTGAAATTTCTCCTTGCGCCGCCGAAGGAGCGCATGAGGATGGTTTTTGCCGGCTCGGCGCTCCATGCGCTGCTGACCTTTCCCGACGGAGAGCGCATGAGGTTCGGCGATGGGAAACCCGATCTGACCCTTGTTTTTCACAGTTGGAAGCCGCTCAAGGGATTTTTCAGCGAGTATCGCTTCGCGAAAGGCTACATCGACGGCGAAATCGATATCGAAGGCGATCTTCACCTGCTGTCGGCCTTGCGCGACCCCTTGCTGAACGTTCCTTCCCCGTTGTACGGGTTGAACCTGCTGGCCAACTTTTTTTTGAGGAGGTTGAGGAAGCTCAACAAGGCCGCCATCTCGCGTCATTACGACATCGGGAATGGCTTTCAACTCGACTTTATCTCAAGGAAATATCCTGTCTATTCGCAGTGTGTCTATCCGACGGGCAGGGAAACGCTGGAACAGGCGGCCGTCGTCAAGCTCGAGAACATGGTGAACGCCCTCGAGCTCAAGCCCGGCATGCGCCTGCTCGATCTCGGCGGCGGATGGGGATGCGTCCCCGAGTACTGTTGCCCGCGCGGCATCGATGTGACGGTACTGACCCTCGGAGACGAATCTTACAACTACATCAAGAGTCTGTTTGAAAAGAAAGGCTACGAGAACGCACGTGTCATCAAGAAGGATTTTTTCGACTATCACCCCGAGCAGCCTTTCGATGCGCTCGTCAACTTCGGCGTCATGGAACACCTGCCGCGCTACAGGAGAGTGATGCCGCTGTTGTGGAACGTCCTGAAACCCCAGGCGAAGATATTTTTTGACTTTTCGTCGGCGATTTTCAAGTACTCGACCAGCCGTTTCACGCACGACTACGTGTGGTCGGGGGGCCATTGCTTCGTCTGCCTGCAAGACTTTGTCGCAGAGCTGCTCTATCACGGCTTCGAGCTGTTGCGCGTACAAAACGAGCGCAGAGACTATGCGCTTACCGCAAGAGAGTGGCACCGGCGTTTCGTCGCCAACCGCGCCGGGAACGTCTCCCTTGTCGGAGAGAGGAACTACAGGATTTTCAACCTGTTCCTGTCGATGAATTCTATCTCTTTCGAGGACTACAGATTGCAGGCTTACCATGTACTGGCGCAACGGCGGGACGAGCGCGGCGCGCGCCCGGGATTTTGGCGAAGACTGAAAAACTTCATCCTGTCACTTAACTGAGACAGGTTTCCTTAAGACACGAAAGCAGGGGCACCCCTGTCCCTGTTTTTTTTGTTCTCGGGAAGCTGCTCCACTCGTGCCGCCGGCGGCGCGTCGAAAAATCCGGGATTGTCCTGTTTCAATGCCTGGCTCCATGCTGAGAATGCGGCCAGGGTGCCGGCTGAAAGCCGTGAGCTTCCCAGGTGGATGGACCTGCGTGGTATTTCCCTGGGGACGCGGGTGGGCAGGGATTCCGCGGCATGGGTTTCTTCTCGGCGCGGCTTGTTATTGAAGCCCCGGAGGCGCAGGGTTGGGGTGTGGAGCGGGATGCGGCGGGGGCGCCGAGGTGGTACGATGAGGCGGTTACCAGGGATATCCGCAACACGGCGGCGAGTGGCCAAGTGGAATCTCAGCCAGGACTAAAAGCCCCATGCCCCGGAAAATTCTTCCTGAGACGTCCATTAAGAAGCCGAAAAACGCCGAGGTTTCGTCTTGCCTCCAGCGCCTGGTCTCGTGTAAGAACGAGGCCGAGGTCCAGAACGAAATCCGCGATCTCCTCAGGCTGATGGACCTGTCCGATGTTTCCTTGGAGGAGCGGGCGGGCAGGGGTTCTGTGGACATATTGTCCTTCTCAGCGAAGCTCGTTATTGAAACCAAGGCCCAGGGCAAGCTGGACCCCAAGGGCAGGGGCAGCGGCCCCGGGGAAACGCAGAAGAAACAGTTGGCCCGCTACCTCCGCGAATTAACCGAGAATGATGGTCTGTTTGCCGACGAGGTTCCCTGGAGGGGGGTGTTGACCGACGGCCGCACCTGGCATGTCTACGATTACCTGCGCAAGGAAGTCTCCAGCGGCGGGGGAAAGCTCTCGAGTGTGAGCGATTTCCGCTTGCAGGGGGGGAAGCAGGATTTCAATACCTTCAAAGCGAAATACCGCCTCTACTTCGCTCCCAAGAGTCGCCTGAAGAAGCCCGCGCCGCCGCATGATCTCGGCATATCGATTCTCAAGCCCTTCAGTGAGAAATTGCGCGGCCTGGCGGAAGAGGCGGAGGAAGACCAGTACTTTGAGACCAAGCTGAAGGTCTGGAAAAGCATCATGGGCAGCGCGGGCATGCTCCCGCCGGAAAGAATGGAGACTAAGACGAGACGCTTGTTCAGGGAGCACACGGCGCTCGTGGTAACGGCTAAAGGCATTCTCTACGCCAGTGGCGGTGGAACGGTGGAGCCCGCGCTGGATGATGGTTTTATCTCCTGGCTGGTGGAGGTGGAAGGCGGGGAGCAGTCTTACAAAGAGCTCTTCAAGGATCTTTCCGGGTACGAATGGTCGGATGCAACCCGGGATGTGATGCGCACCGCTTACGAGCAGCTGATCGACCGGGAGGACCGGAAGGAATTTGGTGAATACTACACTCCCGACTGGCTGGCGGCGGCTGTTTGTGAAAGGGTGCTTGATGTCGACTGGATGAACCGTGCCTTGGACGCGGTGAAGGATTCCGGGGCTCCCTTAAAAGGCATGGGCGTGCTGGACCCCGCCTGCGGTTCGGGAACCTTCCTGTTCCATGCGGCGCGCCGGATCGTCAGTCATGCGTTTGGGAAGCGCGGTTTTTCTCGGCAGGATGCCTGTCACGCTGCGGCCGCCCTGGTGCACGGGGTGGACATACACCCCGTGGCCGTGGAGATGTCCCGGGCGGTATTGCGTACCGCCTTGCCTTACCTGGACGCAAAGGACACCGAAAACCGCTTGAATGTCTATGTGGGGGATTCCCTGCAAACCGGTATGTCCCGTACAGAAGCGCTTTGGGGGGGGGATCATATCTCCATACTTTCGACCCGGAACGAGCGCATCGATATTCCGAGAGAACTAATCGACCTGCCTGATTTCTCACCGGTCATTAAGCACCTGGTCTCTTCAGCCCTGCGGCGGAAGCCTCTCCATTTGCAGGGGTTCGGCTTGGGCCGGGAGCTTGAGGGGCGGCTTGAGGAGACCCACTCCGAGCTCACGAAGATCTGCGAGGATGAAGGCAATCACGTTTGGGCCTGGAGAATCTTGAACACGGCTAAGCTCATGCAGCTGGCGGATATGGACGTTGATCGGTTAGTCGGAAACCCGCCGTGGCTGGTTGCGAACGATACCGCCGAGGGGACACGTAAGCAGGCGATTGAGGGTATGAAAAAAGCCTACGGGTTGTCCGCTCGCGGCTCGGCGCTGCGGACGAGTTCGGCGAAGGGGGATCTTGCCGCCCTGTTCGCTTGTCGGGCGATTACCCTGTACCTTGCGGAGGAAGGAAAATTCGCCTTTGTGCTTCCCGGTTCGGCCTTGGTCAACCAGGTGTGGGAGCCTTTTCGAAAAGGCCAGTGGGGAGGACCCCAACACCAAATCACCGTTGCCTTCGAAGCTCCGTGGAACCTGGACGGTGTGCGGGAGCACCCCTTCCCGCATGCACCTAACGGTGCCTGCGTGGTCCTCGGGGAGAAGGGGGAAGCCAGGGCCATGCCCGAAAAAGTTGAATTCTGGGAGAAGGATGATGTGAAACCGAACCAGGATTGGGAAAGCATGCGGCGAGGGCTTAATCGCCTGGAGCGCCCCATACATGGTTCCCTGCCGGGAAGAAAAGAGAGCATATACCGGAAAGATTTCAGACGCGGGGCAATGATGCAGCCCCTTTGCTTATCCATTACAGTGGACTGGCGGGAAGAGGGCGATCGGATTTCCTTTAAGACCTATCGCTCGACCAAGAAACCTTGGAAAGGACAACAATACGAAGGAGAAATGGAAGCGGAAGCGACGCATGCCTTGTTACGCTCACAGACGCTTGGGCCTTTTTGTGCAAAGCCGGACGCACGACTGCTTGCGCCGCTTGACGGCGTGAAGATCGCCGCTCTGAAAACCTGGCCGAAGGATAAGTTGCCTCTCGCCGAGAAATGGTTCAGACGGCACGATAAGGTCTTCCAGAAATACCGAAGTGAGAAGTCCGCGCTCACCCTCCTGGGCAACATTGATTGGAAGCGGACCTTTACCCGGCAATACGCAAAAGGATTGGTTCTCCCGGGCGCCTTGAGAAAAGTTGTTTACAACAAGTCCGGCAATACCCTCAGGGCGGCACGGATTCGGCTGGATATAGCGGTGAATGACAAGGTTTATTATGCCGTTCTTCCGTCAAGGGAAGCAGCAGCCTACTTGACCGCGATCTTGAACGCGCCCTGCTTAAGGGCGGCATGGAATACCTATAAGACGAGCAAGCTTGATTATGACCTGAACCCACTGCGCAGTATCCCCGTGCCACGCTTTGATAAAAACAGCCGGATTCACAAGGAACTCGTGACATGCTGCCGGGATGCGGAAAAGGCGGCCGGGAAGACCCCGGGGCGGGATGAGGCGCTGATGCAGATCTACGCGCGGATTGATCGATGCGTGAAGAAGCTGCTGCCGGAATACATAGCGGAGGATCCAGGCAAAGCCGGCACCGCGTCGGAAGCAGCATGATCATTGCATGGCCGGGTTAAGCCGGCCATGTGCACTGAACGACGGAAGCCAGGGATGTGCCTTCAGAGTCAGGAGATACTGGTTTCCTGGTTTTTGCCGCCAGGTCTTCCCGGAGCCATGCGGGAAATGCGCCACCATGGGCCCTTGGATGTAGTCGCACGGGGCTCTTTACCTTCACGAGGGTGGGGCTTCGGGTTCTGACGCGCGGCCGCATCGTGCATCCCGGACGGTCCCCCTGGAGAGGATGCCGGAAGCCCAAAGCGGGCTATAATCGGAGTTGTCCCGGGCTTCCGCTCCCCGGGAACATGGGCTGGCAGGGCCAGCCAGGCACATGGGCGGTCGGCGCGGCCCGGCGGGGGCGTGGCGGCGCTTTCAGGTGGGAGCTTCGTATCATCGTGCAGCTAAAGCGGCAGGCATCCAAAACCACCAGGCGCTGCGTTTCGTCGCGCGGTGCCCCGGGGTTCGGCGTGCTGCTGGGCGCGGCGTTGCTCGCTGTCCTGGGCGGCGCGGCCGCGCCCGGGGCGGTGCGACAGGCCCAGGCGGTGCAGGACATCGGCCTCCCGGACATGGGCACGGCGGCGGATCGCACGCTGTCGCCCTACCTGGAGCGGCACATCGGCAAGCAGCTGCTGCGTCACCTCTGGGGAAACAACGCCGTCATCAACGACGCGCTGGTGCAGGAATACATGACGCGCACGGGGTCCCGCCTGCTCCTGCGGAGCGGACGCAGCCCCGCTGACTTCACCTTCCTGGTGGTCGCCGACAACCGCATCAACGCTTTCGCCGCGCCGGGCGGTGTGCTCGGTATCAACAGCGGCACCATCCTGGCCGCGGAAAGTGTCCATGAACTGGCCGCGGTCACCGCGCACGAGATCGCGCACGTCACTCAGAAGCACATCGCGCGTTCGGAGCATACCCGCCAGGGATTGCGCCTGCCCCTGACCGCTTCCCTGCTGGCCGCCATCCTGCTCGGCTCCTATAACCCGGAACTGGGCCAGGCCGCCGTCGCCGTCACGGCCGCCAGCCAGATCCAGCAGCACATCAACTTCACCCGTGCCAACGAGCAGGAAGCCGATCGGATCGGCATGCAATACCTGCAGCGCGCCGGCTACGACCCGCATGGCATGCCGGCTTTCTTCGGCCGCATGTTGAAGCAGTCGCGGCTACACAGCCAGGACGACATCCCGGAATACCTGCGCACCCACCCGCTGACCGTGAACCGCATCGCCGAATCCAAAAGCCTGGCGGCCAACTACGATCAGGCGCGCGGCCTGCCGGAACTGGATTTCCAACTGGTGCGCGCCCGCTTGAGCGCCGCCACGGAGTCGAATCAAGGTGCCGTCCTGCAGCGCTTCAAAGACCAACTGCGGCCGGATGCCGACCCGGGTGCGGTGTCGCAGCAGGCCGCCCGCTACGGCTACGCCCTGGTCCTGGCCCGCATGGGACATCTTGAGCAGGCCCTGGCTGAGCTGCGTCTTCTGGAGCGCATGGATAAGACCTCGCTGTTTTACCTGTTGGCCTTGGGCGAACTGACGAGTGCTACCGGCAGGGTGGAGGAGTCCCTGGAGATCCTGGGCCGCGCGGCGTTGCTGCACCCGGACAGCGCCTTGCCGTGGCAGGCGCAGGCCCGCACCCTGCTGCGCGCCAGGCGCCCCGCCGAAGCGCAGCACGTGCTGCGCGACTACGGGCGCAAGCAGGGCGGCGACGTGTTCCATTACCGCCTGCTGGCCCAGGCCGAGGCGGAGGCCGGCTTCAAGACCGACTCCGACATCGCCCGCGCCCAGGTGCTGTTCCTGCAGGGCTCCACCAAGAAGGCCGTGGAACTGCTGGAACTGTCCCTGCAGCAGAAGCACCTGAACAGCTACCAGGATGCGCGTTTGCGCGCCCGCCTCGCCGAGTTGCGCGGCATCATGGAACTGGATAAGAAGCTCCGCTTCTGAGGAGGCGGACATGGCCATGCCTCGAACCAGCACGCAGCAAGCTTCCGGGCGCCGCCGGGCGGAAACCCCCGATGCGACGTAGAAGCCTCCTGAAACTGCTGCTCTGCATGTGCTGGGTGCCGGCCTGGCGCAAGGCGGCCGCGGCGGCCCGGCGGCCCGGCTTTGCGGCGGCCACCCAGGAACAGGCCCTCGCCGAGCTGTATCCGGGTGTGGCGCCGCGCATGACCCCGAAGATCCGCATCGAAGCCTTCGACCTGACCGA
The DNA here is from genome assembly GCA_014238615.1 of Gammaproteobacteria bacterium. GTDB lineage: Bacteria > Pseudomonadota > Gammaproteobacteria > Porifericomitales > Porifericomitaceae > JABAAT01. The sequence continues at coordinate 17,553 of JABAAT010000039.1, forward strand.
GGACGGTGCCCTGGTGCCGCTCAAGATCCACGCCGGGCTTCCCCGGGTGCGGGCCCTGACCATCCTGGTGCGGGATAATCCCAGCCCGCTCCTCGCCGTACACCGCCTCGGCGAAGGCGTTGAGCCCCTGCTGGAATTGCGTATCAAGATGGCGCAGAGCTCCCCGGTCACCGTGATCGCGGAGACGGAGCAGGGCCTGTTTATGAACCGGCGCGTCGTCAAGGTGGCAGTGGGAGGCTGCGGCGACCCATGAAGACGGAGCAACAGGCGGAGAACACGATTCGGATGCGTTGCAGCTACCGCGCCGGCCGCACCGAGGTGCGCATCTTCATCCGGCACCCCATGGAGACCGGGGCGCGGCGTGACCCTGAGAGCGGCCGCCGCGTGCCGCTGCATCACATCACCGAACTGGAATGCAGCCACCGGGGACAAAGCCTGGTGCGCGCGGACTGGGGGCGCGGCGTGGCGCGTCATCCCTTCCTGCGCTTCAACAGCAAGCTCCTGAAGCCTGGAGACGAGGTACGGGTCAGCTGGCGCGATAACCTGGGCGCCACCGGCAGTGCCATCGGCACGGTGCGCGGCTGAGCCGCCCCGGCGTCCGAGGCAGCTTCCACCTGTTGCGGCGGTGTTCCGCCCATGGCTCTATAATTGGGGCGGTGGCGCGTAGTCGTTACAAGAAATGGGCGCTACAAGAAATGTCGCTACAAGAAATCCCCCGGAGGTCCCCCAGGCAGTTGTCATGTTCCACGCCAGCACCGTCATGCTTCAATTCTCCAGGCATCACTTGTCCCGGCACACCTTGTCCAGGCACGGCATTGCATGCCTGTTGCTGCTCGCCCTGGCGCCGACCCACGCGCCGGCGATCTCCCCCGAGGAATTGCGCATGCAGGGGCAGTTCGAGCAGGGCGGCATGGTGCAGGGCTACGCGCCGCCCGGTGTGCAGCTGCACTTCGGCAAGCGGCGCCTGCGCATCGCTCCGGACGGCTTCTTCGTGATCGGCTTCGGGCGCGATGCGCCCCCGGAGGTTGTCCTGCAGCTGCGCTCCGCACAGGGGGGCAACGAGAGCCTGATGATGCAAATCAGGCAGCGTGAGTACGAGACCCAGCGCATCGACGGCCTGCCTTCCAGGATGGTGGCGCCCAGTGAAAAGGACTGGGAGCGCATCAAGGACGATAACCGCAGGATCGGCGCGGCGCGCCGCCTCGACAGCCCCGAGGCGTTTTTCATCGAGGGCTTCGAGTGGCCGCTGCAGGGCGGCCGTATCTCCGGCGTTTACGGCAGCCGCCGCATCCTCAACGGCCAACCCAAGAACCCCCACTACGGCATCGACATCGCCGCCCCGGCCGGCACCCCGGTGCGCGCCCCGGCGGCCGCCGTCGTCACCCTGGCCGAGACGGACATGTACTACACCGGCGGCACCCTGATCCTGGATCACGGCCATGGCGTCTCCTCCACGTTGATTCATCTGCGCAAGCTCCTGGTGGAGCCGGGCGAACGGGTGGAGCGCGGCCAGGTCATCGGCGAAGTGGGCGCCACGGGCCGTGCCACCGGCCCCCACCTGGACTGGCGCATCAACCTTCTCGACATCCGCCTGGACCCGGCCCTGGTGGCTGGAGCCCCACCGTTCTGAATACGGCCGGTTCCCCCGGGGAGGGGAGGCGCCTATCCTCCCACCCAGGCCCCACCCAGGCTGTCATAAAGACAAGGCGGGAGAGGCTGGTTCCCGCTGGACTGCCTGGCGTGTTCTTGCTGCCCTGAATCAGGAGGTCTTGATGATGAATGCCTGGAAACCCGCTTCGCGGACGCTCTTCTGCGCGTGCGCTCTTGTGACGGCGGGACTGGCTGAGGCGGCGGGTATCCCGGCCCCTGACCTGACGCTCGTCCTTCAACCCGTGGGTATCTTTGCGCTGGTGATCGTGTTTCTGACATTTCTGAAGCTCGGGATTCGGCACTTGATTCGCAGCTCCCGTCCGCGGCGGAGGGGCAACAAAGAGTACAGGAACAGCGAGAACATCGACTTCCTGTACGGCCGGCAACGCGGCCACTGTGCGGGCTGCGACAAGCACTACGAATCCATGGACCTGCACATCGATCACAAGATACCGCGGCATCACGGCGGGAAGGACGACATTCAAAATCTTCAACTCCTGTGCGGGCACTGCAACTCGACCAAGGGCACGGGCACGATGGGTGACCTGGGGCGGCGACTCAAGAGGCAGCAACGCCGGCGGCGGCTTTCACTGCACAAGGCGAGATGGTAGGTGGGCCGGCGTTCCGACACGCCCGCGCCAGGTCGCTCTTAAGGCATGGACCGAATAGAAGGCGGGTGCATGGTTAACGAGGTGCGGCGTTTGGAATACCGCGCCGCACCGGGAAAACCAACAACTTCTGTGAGAGGCTGGTTCCCCCATGCCTGGCCTTGCACCGCGGGGACAGCACTGGATTTCCCCCGCGACTGCCCGGGACGCCCATGACCCGGCGCTTCACCGAACTCCGAAGCCTGGACTTCCCCGCCATGGAAGAGCAGCTGCTCGCCTGGTGGAAAGAGCGGAAGATCTTTCAGCAGGTTACCACCGCCCGGGCCGGGGGGCCGGCCTTCAATTTCTACGAAGGCCCACCCACCGCGAACGGCGCTCCAGGCATCCACCACGTGCTCGGCCGCGCCCTGAAGGACACCATCTGCCGTTACCGCTCCATGCGCGGCTGCAGGGTGCAGCGGCGCGCCGGCTGGGACACCCACGGCCTGCCGGTGGAGATCGAGGTGGAGCGGGAACTGGGGCTGCGCGACCGGCAGGCGATCGAAGCCTACGGCATCGAGGCCTACAACAAGGCCTGCCGGGAGAGCGTGCTGCGCTACAAGCGCACCTGGGATCGCCTGACCGAACGCATCGCCTACTGGGTGGACCTGGAAACCCCCTACCTCACCATGGACAGCCACTACATCGAAAGCGTGTGGTGGCTGCTGAAGCAACTGCACCTGCGCGGCCTGCTGTACCGCGGGCACAAGATCCAATGGTACAGCCCCGCCTCCGGCACCATCCTGTCCTCGCACGAGGTGAACCTGGGCTACCGGGAGGTGGATGATCCCAGCGTTTTCCTGCGTTTCCAACTGTGCGACGAGGAGAGCTCGATGCTCGTCTGGACCACCACGCCCTGGACCCTGCCGGCGAACGCCGCCCTGGCCGTACAGGCCAAGGCCCCCTACGTTGAGGTGGAGCAGGGCGGCGCCAGGATGTGGCTGGCCGAGGAGCGCCTGGAACTCCTGACCGGCGATTACAAGCTGCTGCGACGTTGCCTCGGCGCCGAGCTGGTGGAGCGCCGCTACCACCCGCCTTACCCGCCGCCGCAGAGCGGGGAGGCCGCCGAGACGCGTGCCTGGCGCGTGTTGTGCGCCGACTTCGTGGATTGCGCCGAGGGCACCGGCATCGTGCACATCGCCCCGGCCTTCGGTGCGGACGATCATGGACTGGGCCGGGAGCACGGCCTGCCGGTGCTGCTGCCGGTGGACGAACAGGGCCGCTTCAAGGATGACTTCAAGCTCGCCGCCGGGCGATGGTTCAAGGACGCCGACCCGATCATCCTGCGCGATCTGAAGCAGCGCGGCCTGCTTTACCGGCGCGCCGTCATCCGCCACAACTACCCGCACGACTGGCGGCGCGACACCCCCCTCATGAACTATCCCATGCAGGGCTGGTTCCTGCGCACCACCGCGCTCCGCGACCGCATGCTCGAACTGAACCGCGCCGCGCGCTGGTTCCCGGAGTCCATCGGCCGGGGCCGCTTCGGCGACTGGCTGGAGCAAAACGTCGATTGGGCGCTGAGCCGCCGCCGCTACTGGGGCACCCCCCTGCCCATCTGGCAGGCCGAGACGGAAGGAGACAAGGAAGGCGGGGAAGGCGGGGAAGGCAAGGAATACTACGAGGTCATCGGCTCGATCGAAGAACTCAGGGGAAAGTGCGGCGCCCAGATGCCCCGGGGAGAAACCCCGGACCTGCACCGCCCGTGGGTGGACCGCCTGCACTGGCAAAGCCCCGACGGCCGCACCATGCGGCGCGTCCCGGAGGTGCTGGACGTATGGTTCGATTCCGGCGCCATGCCCTTTGCGCAATGGCACTACCCGTTCGAGAACAAGGAAGCATTCAGGGATAACTTCCCGGCCGACTTCATCGCCGAGGGACTGGACCAGACGCGCGGCTGGTTCTACACCCTGCATGCCGTGGCCGTGGCCGCCATGGACCAGCCCGCCTACCGGCGCGTCATGGTGAACGGCCTGGTGTTGGACGCGCGCGGGGAGAAGATGTCCAAGTCCAAGGGCAACACCGTGGAGCCCCTGGCCATCGTCGACAAGCACGGTGCCGACGTCCTGCGCTGGTACATGATCAGCAACTCCCTGCCCTGGGAGAACATGCGCTTCCGTACCGAGGCCCTGGGCGAGACCCGCCGAAAGTTCTACAGCACCCTGGAGAACCTCTATGCCTTCCTCGCCGCCTACGCCAACATCGACGGCTTCCACGACGCCGGCGCGCCCCCGCCCCCGGAGCAGCGCGGCGAACTGGACCGCTGGATCCTGAGCCGCCTGCACAGCACCCTGCGGCGCGTCAACGAGGCCTACGAACAGTATGCGGCGACGCATGCGGCGCGCGCCCTGGAGCAACTGGTGGAGGAGCTCTCGAACTGGTACCTGCGCCGCTCCCGGCGCCGTTTCTGGAGCGCCGGCCGCGTGGACGCCCAGGGGGGTGAGGGCAGGGATGAGGGCAGGAGTGCGGGCAAGGATGAGGGCGGCGGCGGGGACAAGCCGGCCGCCTACCACACCCTCAGCGAATGCCTGCACGGCATCAGCCTCATGATGGCGCCGATCAGCCCCTTCTTCTCGGAATGGCTGTACCGCGAATTGCGCCGGGGCTGCGGCCTGGGACAAGCGGAATCCGTGCACCTGGAGGATTTCCCCGGCGCGCGGGAAGAACTCATCGACAAGCAGCTGGAGCAGCGCATGAGCGTGGCGCGTGACCTGGTGAGCGCCGTGCTGCTGCTACGCAACCACAGGCAGATCAAGGTGCGCCAACCGCTGCGGCGTATCCTGGTGGCGCCCCGGGGAGAAGAGGAAAAAGCCGCCATTGAACACATGCGCGACCTCATCCTGGACGAACTGAACGTGCGTGAGATCGAATACCAGGCTGCGGACTCCGGTGCCTTGCAGTACCGGGTACGCCCGGTTTACCAGCGCCTCGGCCCCCGGCTCGGCTCCCTCATGCGAAGCCTGGAGACGGCCCTGCGGAAACTGGACAACGCCGCCATACGCAACTACCTGGAGAGCGGCCGCCTGGAACTGAAGCTGCAGGGCCGTGAGCTGACCCTGGATGCCGAGGACCTGGAGGTGAAGGCCGAGAGCACAGAAAAAGACCTGGTCGCCCACGCCGGGGAATTCCTGGTCGCCCTGGACACCCAGCTCACCCCGGAACTGCTGGCCGCCGGCCTGGCGCGTGAATCGGTGCACCGCATCCAGCAGCTGCGCAAGGACATGGACCTGGGCCTTACGGACCGCATCCGCATCGAGTACGACGCCTCCGGCAAGCTGGGGCAGGCCATCCAGGCCCACGCCGACTGGATCCGCAGGGAAACCCTGGCCGCCGAACTGTGCCCGGCCTCAGCCCCCTCGGGCCAACGGGGCCAATCCTACCGCATAGACGAAGAGCAGCTACACCTCGCCATCACCTCCTTGCGGCCATCACCTCCTTGCGGGGCTAGACGCGGTGGATAAGCGCGGGGATAGACCGACTGGACAGGAATCAGCGCTCCCCCGCCGGGGAAACGCGAGGCGCGGGCCGCCTAGTGGATGGTGACACCCGCCAGTTCAGTGGACAGATCGCTTTCCCCCAGGGCTTCAAAGGCCTGCTCCATGCCTATCACAAGGGCATGCAAGGCGGGAATCTGCAGACACAACTCCTGCCTTACGTCCTGCACCCCCTGCTCAAGCGATTGAGGCTCATCCGGCATGTCCGCCTGTACCATTCCCGCTTCATCCTTCAGGTCCGCCTGGCACAACCTCTTCGCCGTTTTCAGGAATTCCTGAAGCTCAGGCGCAAGAGGCTGCCCCATCTTGTCTTGAATGGTTTCCAGGCGGCATAGGCACTCCGCAAGCACCATATGAATCTGTAAAGCATACGATGTGTCATCATCATGTTTCACGTCTTAAGCCTCCTAGTCGACTTGTTAACAACCCCCGCATTATACCAGCAAACCACCCGAATGCCTGCGCACTCCCCACGCGCCGGCCGCTGCACCGTCCCCGGCGCCCGCGCAAGGACATGGACCCGGCGGGGCCCACATCCGCACCAAGCACAATGCCCCTGGGAAGCCGGTGCATGGCACCCAGGCCCACGCCGACTGAACCCCCAGGAGAACCCTGGCCCCGCCCCGCGCCCGCCTCCAGTCCCTTCAGGCCGACTGGAAACGATTCCGCCACATAGACGAGGCAACCTGGCCATCTCACGAATTCGGTTGATGCTCTTTCTGCAACACCATGTGACCTGCATCTGGGCTGTCTGAGGGGGTCGTACTGCCGGTCTTTGGGAAGCTCTCACCCTGGGAACCCCGCCCGACGGTATTACAGGGCCAACAGCAGATCGGTCTGTGCGCGGGAACAGGCTGGGGTATGCTACCCTTTAATAAGGACTACGGCGTTAAAAATCATTGCCGCGTTGGATGACGAGGCAGGAAACTCTAAACGCCGGTTCATGATACATACAGCTGGCGATCAGATCATTCTTAAACCGCAAGAACTTTGGTGTCAGAAATTTTAAAACTCCTTGAGGTAACTTCAGTCAAGCAAGTTACCGGCTTGCTTGTCGAACTCGAGAGCGAAGAACGCATCGAGTGGCGGGCTGTCGGCGATAGGCGGAATAATTACGCAAACATTAATATCGGCAGCGATCCGGCAGCAGGAGTCATTGAGCGCGTTACCAACGCGATCGACTCCGTTCTTGATTTGGAGTGGAAGAAACGCGGACGCCCGGCCCTCAAATCACCACGTGAGGCAGTGGAGCAGTGGTGGGGCATCGAGGGCGGCAAAATGTCGAATGTTGAAGATTTTCGCGACAAGTCTATTGTGGAGTTGTCGAAGAAAGTGCAGGTCACAATTCATGATTCTGATCGACCTGATCGCCCGACCGTTGATATCCGTGACTATGGAACAGGATTGTTACCGGAGGATTTTGGCAGCACGATTTTGAGCCTCAATGAAAATAGGAAATTAAAGAAGCTGTTTCTGGCGGGTGCATTCGGCCAAGGCGGCTCAACTGCATTGGCGTACTCGTGCTACACCGTCATTCTGTCCCGGGCTGTACGGAACAACGGAAAATCAAACCTGGTGGGCGCAACTGTTGTCAGATTCAACCATGGCGACCCAGAGACAGATAAGCACGGCGTCTATGAATACATGCTCGATCAATCGACTGGCCATCCGTTTGCCCTGGAAATTCCGGAGGAAGAGTTTCCGGCTGGAACGCTTGTTCGTCATGTTTCCATGGAACTTGGCAAATACAAAGCTGTGATGACGGTGCCAACAGGCTCGCTATGGTGGCTGACGCATAATTACCTGTTTGATGCCATACTTCCGTTCAGGATCAAAGAAGCACGAGAGAACAAAAGTAAAGGTGAGGGACGGATAGTCGCGGGCAACCACCGTCGCCTGACGAAAGGTATCCACACTGAATACCAGCGAGATGCAACGCTCACTTTCCACAGCGGAGAAGTCACGCTCAAATGGTGGGTGCTGTCGGCAGAGGGCAACAATCCGCGAAACCGAATCACAAACTACACAATGGCGCCGAAGTCCATCGTAATTACTTACAATGGTCAAAAGCAGGGAGATTTCCCTAATTCGGTGGTTAAAACCGACTTGAAATGGCCGTATCTTGAGAGATACCTCATCGTTCATGTGGACTGCGACAGGCTCGATGCAGAGTCACGCCGCCAGCTATTTCCCATGACGCGCGAGTCAATCCGTGATACTCCACGCGGTGAGGATCTCCGTCGGCTTGTTACTGACACACTCAAGGGAGATGACGAACTCGACCGATTGAACAGAGAGCGCCAGAAGCGTCTCATCTGAGCGACCGATGATGCGGCCGTCGAAAATATTCGCAGGCGATTGGCGAAACGTATCAAGGCTGTTACAGGGGGTGGCCCAGGCGGTAAGAGTCCACGCTATCTCCCACCAGGTAACGATGAACGGCCTCCACAGAAACTGCCGATCCCAGTGCAGGAGCCGCCCACATTCTTGGAAATCACGAGCCCCAATCCCCGCAAGATATACGCAGGCCGGAGATTCACAATACGTTTCCGGACGGACGCTGCCCCCAGGTACTTCAAGCAGCCAGAATTGTTCCTTACGGTCTTGACCCCGCCTTCGATCGGCAACTACTCTGGTAAGACAAACGTCCAGCAGGGGCACAGCACCGCGTACTTTCAGGCGGCAGAGGACTTGGAGGTCGGCACAAAGGCTAAGCTTACTCTCAAGGTTCGGCCCAGTCAGTCTGCCGAATTGAATGCTTCGGTCGAAGTCAAGGTTGTGCCACTGCCTGAGCCTGTTGGAACTGGTAAGGGCAGAATTCCGACACCCAACGTCAGACTGCAATGGGTAAAACAAGGGGATAAAGTTTGGAGAGCGTATGGATGGACGCCGGAATCGGTCGCTAGTGTCAAAACGCAAGAAGATTCCGTTGATATTTTTGTGTCTGTCGCCAACAAGCGACTGAACAAGCTGATATCTCGCGCGCAGCGGCGTGATCTTTCTGCCGTAGAGACACTAAAGGATTTTTATCTTGAACACATATCGTATTATGCTTTCATCGCTTCAAACAGGCATGGCAACGGTGTATCGCAAGATGATGAGACGGCAGATGATCCGATTCATCAAGACGAACTAAAACGTGCCTGCGAGACTATCTGCGGCATCATGGAGAGTCTCTTCGAGATGCTCATAAGGAGAGCACCTGAATGAAGCGGCTAAATGGTGACAGAGGAAACTGGAGCGTCGCGACAGAAACACCTTGGTCTAA
>JABAAT010000054.1 GCA_014238615.1 Gammaproteobacteria bacterium
AATACTTACAGCCCGGGCTGATCTTCGTACAGCCCGTTACTGGATTCCAGGTGGACTCGGTCCACTCAATCTCAGAGCCTAAAGCCATCAGTGCATACCCCTAAACAGATCACCCGCAATCTTCAATGCGAACTTTCCAGCATACTCATTCCCCACCACGAAGCATAGAAGATACAGTGGATTTTTTCCGAGTTCCTCAAAACACCAGGTTTATCTATGACACCGGGAGATATTTCAACGTTAGCTTTCCCTTCCGCCAACCTCTCTTCGCCCGCTTGCATACATCCACTAAGCAGTACGCTGGACGCACTTGGCAGCTTTGACGGGCTGGAGGCCAGGCGGCTGCTGGTGTGGGCGACACTGGAAAAACAGCACTTGGAAGAGCGCAGCCCTTAGCGGGACCGTTAGCTGCGCCATCCGTACCCGCCGGTGTTTGAACCGGCCAAAGAGGGCTGTCGGCTGACCAAGCGGCAAGGAGAAAGGCCGGAAAAGGAGTAATCCTGCCGACGTGCATGCTCCCTGCACACGGTAGATCGATTCTTCCTGCAGGTTCGCTATAAGGTCAGCGCCTTAGGCCGGCACCGACAGACGACTTCAGTCGGGCGTGTCTGGAACATCTACATCCGTACAATCCAAAGCGGGGGCCCACCCTACTATCGATCTTCTGCCTATGGCATGACTGGAGCGTGGCGGGGAAGGGCGGGAGTACACCCGCAATGCGGGCCGGTCTGGCCGTCCGGCTGCTGAACCACGAAACGCTTCTGGAGCGGGGCCTCCCGGCGGCACCAGAAGTGCGGCCTCCGTAGCCGGAGCCTGTCGTCCAGCCGCGACTGCTAAGAGTTGGCCCGCTGGGTGCACCCCCGCCAGAATTTCTCCTTGCGAATGCTGCGCCGCACCACTTTTATCAACAACTTATTGAAGCGAACGCGGCTCTATGTGGCTTGGGGGGCCAGCCTGGCGGGGGTGGGGTCGCGGAAGCCCTGTTGCTCCAGGCGGGTGTACAGGGGGCAGCGCTGCATGAGCTCTTCGTGGCTGCCCTGGTCCAAAAGGCTTCCCTGGTCCATGACCAGGATGCGGTGGGCGCGGCGGGCGGTGGCGAGGCTGTGGGCGATGATCAGGGTGGTGCGGTCTTGCGTGAGCCTGGCGACGGCGTCGCGCACGTGGCGGGCGTTCTCCTCGTCCAGGGCGCTGGTGGGCTCGTCCAGCAGGAGGACCGGGGCGTTTCTCAGGAAGGCGCGGGCCAGGGTCACTCTCTGTCTTTGTCCGCCGGAGAGCCTGGCGCCTCCTTCCCCGGGGCTGCTTTGGTAGCCTTCGGCGAGCAGGGCGATGAAAGCGTCAGCCCGGGCCGCCCGGGCCGCCTGGTGTACCTCCCCTGTCGTCGCGTCGCTGCGGCCGAAGGCGATGTTCTCCTCCATCGCCATGGAGAAGAGTGTCGCTTCCTGGGGAGCGTAGGCGAAGCAGCGGCGCAGTTCCCTGGGCTCCAGGCACTCCAGATGCACTCCGTCCAGGCTGAGCTCGCCCTGGTCCGGGTCGTACTGGCGCAGCAGCAGGCGAAACACCGTGCTTTTGCCGGCCCCTGAAGGGCCCACGATGGCCACGGTTTCCCCCGCCCTGACGCTGAAAGATAAGTCGCGCAGGGCCGGGGCGGCGGACGTTTCCGGGTAGTTGAAGCAGACACCCCGAAAGCTGATATCGCCGCGCACGGGCCGGGGCAGATCGGCGGGGTCGGGGTGGCGGCGCAGGCTGGAGCGGGTACGCTGCAGTTCCAGGATGCGCTCCGCGGCCCCCGCGGCGCGCTGCAACTCTCCCCATATCTCGCTCAGTCCGGCCGCTGAACCGGCCACCAGGACAGCGTACAGCACGAACTGGCCCAGCTCCCCAGGGCTCATGTAACCTGCAAGCACGTCCCTGGCGCCCAGCCAAAGCACCAGGATGACCGCGCCGAAAACCAGGCTGATGGCGATCATCGTGAGCCAGGCCCTGGCTCGCACCCGGTGCCGGGCCATGACAAAAGAGCGCTCCATGGCCTGGACGTAACGCCGGCTCTCCTCCTCCTCACGGGTGAAGGCCTGCACCAGCGGCACGGCGCCCAGCAATTCGTCGGCCAGCCGGCTGCCGTGCGCGATGCTGTCCTGGGTGGCCCGGGAGAGTCGGCGCACCCGGCGGCCGATGATGAGCACCGGGGCAATCACCAGCGGCACCAACACCAGGATGTAAAGGGCCAGGTGTGGACTGGTGACACAAAGCATGGCGACGCCGCCGGTCAGCGTGATCAGGCTGCGCAGCGCCACCGACATGCTGCTGCCCACCACGCCCTGCACCAGGGTGGTGTCGGTGTTGATGCGGGACAGCAGCTCACCGGGAGGATTGCGGGAGAAGAAGCCCGCGTCCAGGTTCAAGAGATGGCTGAAAACACGGTGGCGCAGATCGGCCACGATGCGCTCTCCCAGCCAACTGACCAGGTAGTAGCGCATGGACGAACCGGCGGCAAGCAGCAAGGCCACAAGCAGCAGGACCAGGAAATGCTGGTTCGGCGGCACCGGCCCAAGCGTCCCGGGGAGTGTCTCCAGGCTGGCGTCAATCACCCTGCGCAAGGCCACCGGGATGGCCAGGGTGGCGGCCGAGGCCAGCAACAGCGAAACGCCCGCCAGGCACAAGGTGCCGGGATAAGGCCGCAGCAACTTCCACAACTCGCCACGCAGGCGCAAGGGCGGGGCGGGATGTGGGGAGACGGCGGTCGACATCGGGGGCTCCGGCACGCCGGCAAGAGCCGGGTGCATGCTCTAGAGGGGCTGGTTCAACCGCGCGGTGATGCGCCGCATCAGGAAGCGCGGCGTGAAGCGGCTGGAATTGGCTATCACCCAGTTATGCAGGCCGCTGACATGTATCGCTTTCCCGCGGCGCAAGGCCCGCAGGCCCTGTTCCGCGACCTTGCGCGCGTCCATCGTTCCGAACTTGAAGATGAGCGCATTATCCATCCCCGAGCGCTCCCCAAAGGAGGTGGCGGTAGGCCCCGGGCAAAGGCAGCTCACGCGGATTTCCGGGTAGGGCCGCAGCTCTTCAGCCAGGGCTTCCGTAAAGGAGTTGACGAATGCCTTGCTGGCGAAGTACACGGCCATGCCGGGGCCCGGCTGAAACCCGGCCAGGGAGCCCATGTTGAGGACAGCGCCCCGGCGCCGCTGAATCATACCCGGCAGCAGCAATCGAGTCAGACCGACCAGCGCCTGTATGTTCACGGTGATGAGCTGCTCCTGCTGCGCGGCTGGCAGCTCCCAGAAGTTGCCGCACAGACCGAAGCCGGCGTTATTGATCAGGGTGTCAACCTGCAGGCCCGCATCTTCCAGGTTTTTCGTGAGACGCTCCGGCGCGTCCCGGTGCGACAAGTCCAGCGGCAGCACGGTGACGGACGGAGACTGTGCCGTGCCACTCAACTCCTCGGCCAGTTCCCGCAGACGCTGTTCGCCGCGGGCCACCAGCACCAGGCGCCCGGACTCGGCGGCCAGCAGGCGCGCTAATTCCAGCCCGATGCCGGACGAGGCGCCGGTGATGAGCGCGGTCGGTCCGACCGCTTTTCCGGAATCCCCGGCCGGAGGGCCGCCCGGGGCATGGTCCCCGCCATTGCCGGGACGACTTGCTTGCGTGTTGCCTTGTTCATGCATATCAAAGCACCTTTAAAGCCAGGGATTTCAGGCTTCGCGCCCTTCCCGGGGGAAGTCGGCCCTTGTATTGTAACCGATGCTAAAAGGTACAACTCCCGGGGGCGCCGGGGGGGCGGATGGAAGCCGGGGGGCTGGCGTCAGACTGTTCTCATCTTCTGAGCCCCTTGCCGCACGGGGCTCGCACGGGGCTCTTTTACTTGAAGACCTGCTCAAGGCCCTTTGAAAGTAACCTCATGCGTCGGGATCGCACCTGGAATGTAATCATCGCCGGGATTAATGGTAATAACAGGGCCCAGTATTGTGACACCTGGCCGGAGATTTGTCCGGAAAGCCACCTCAATCCTGAATGGAATAAGCCGGGAACAAGAAGTCGGATTAAGGATCATGCTTCCTGTGAAATCCCTCACATTAGGCTGACCCAGATTACTCGGATTGCAGCCGCGGCAGGCTACTAAGCCTGTATGCGCGCGGGTAATCGAGTAATTAACGGTAATCTGTCTCGGCGTGGTACACCCCCTGGGAAGGAGTTCAAGCGTGGATATCGCTAACCTGCTCCCTGGAGCATTGGTGGAGGAGGCTTCCTTGAAACCCAGCCTGTGCAGCGGCACGAGCCGCACATCGTGGCGGGCATCGCCCAGGGAGTAAGCCGTACTGTCATCAAGGAAGTGAAATTCCACGTCCACCAGGTTCCCGGGAAACCCTGCTTCACCGGGCGCGACCTGCAGGGTAAAGCCGATGGCATCCATGGCGGGTGGTGTCTGCCCGGACAGGCAATTCTCCAGCTTCAATGCGAAGCGCCCCTGCGCCGCTCCCGTTGCTAAATCAACGGTTGGGCCTATAGCCTCCGGGTTACAGTCACTACAGGTCGTCCTGACAAACCGCGCCTGCGTAATCCGGTATTCGAAGGACAGGCTTCGCAGCTCATCACAATCATTCCCCCTGGGTATCAGGCCGCCCTGCACGGAGATCATCTGCTGGTTTTCTTTGAAATCGCTGGGGTCAGGCGTTTCTTCAAATCGCAACGTTGGGCGTTCTAGAATCTGTATGCGATGAGATGCCTGCGTACCTAAAACATAGCCGGTCCCGGTCCCGAATTCGAGGTTAAGCGGCGGCGGGATGTTTGACCCTAATACTCCCCTGGTGCTGACTTGGAAAGTGAAACCAATGGGGTCTTCCGTGGCGGGGGATTGTCCGGCCGGGCAATTTTCCAGTTGCAACGCAAAGCTGCCTTCCGCCTTACCCGACATGAGGGGAGCGGTCGTGCCTAGAGTCTCCGGATTACAGGTGTCGCAGGTCACCTGGATACTCTCCGGCTGCTCAAACAGGTAGTTAAAAGAAAGGCCGCGCAGGGTATCGCAGTTATTCCCCCTGGGGAGAAGCTCGGCGGCAACCGCTATTGTCTGAAGCTCTTTCAGTCGACTGGAGGCTTCCCTGAAATGCAGCTCGGGGAGAGGGAAATCGTCCTCCCGGATTTGTACCTGGTGCGACGCACGAGCGCCCAGCTCGTAACCACTTCCGACTTCAAAGAAAATATCCGCGTTCCGGTCTTCCCCGACGATGCCGTCGTTCGGGGGGGTTACACTCAGGCTAAAGGCCAGGGGCTCGCTCACTTTCGGTGTGCTCCCCATCGGACAGAGGCTCGGCTGTAAGCGGAAGCTGCCCGTGCCTTTTGCTCCAATAAGCGTTGGTGTGAAGGTCTGTGGAATACAACTGCCGCAGGTCATTGTCAGCAACGCCGCCTTATCGATTGAGTAGTTGAAATCCAGACCCAGCAGCGTGTCGCAGCTGCTTCCCCTCGGCACCAGGGCTGCTTCCAGCTCTACCGTTTGCCCTTCTGTCAGCTCGCTTGTCGACGCACTGAAGCTCAATTCGGGGGCCTCCCTGTCGTCGTCCTCTATCCGCACCTCGTGCGTCGACTGGGTGCCCACGGTATAACCGGTCCCTGCCGTAAAGCTTAGCGTCGCACTCCTCGGGTCACCGGGGACCGCATCGTCGGGCGTGCTCACGCTTAGACTGATCCCCAGCGGGGTACTCACCGGCGGGGTGGTGCCTGTAGCACACGTCGGCAACTGGACGCGGAAACTTCCTGTGCCGATGTCTCCGGAAACGGTCGGCGCAAAGGTCTCTGGCGTACAGCTGGCACAGGTCACCGTCAGGGACGTTGCAGGGGTGATCTCATAAGAGAAGTCGACTCCTCGCAGCGTGTCGCAGCTGCTTCCCCTCGGCACCAGGGCTGCTTCCAGCTCTACCGCTTGCCCTTCTGTCAGCTCGCTTGCCGACGCACTGAAACTCAACTCCGGGGCCTCCCTGTCGTCGTCCTCTATCCGCACTTCGTGCGTCGACTGGGTGCCCACGGTATAACCGGTCCCGGCCGTAAAGCTTAGCGTCGCGCTCCTCGGGTCTCCTGGAACCGCATCGTCTGGCGTGGTCACGCTTAGACTGATCCCCAGCGGGGTACTCACCGGCGGGGTGGTGCCTGTAGCACACGTCGGCAACTGGACGCGGAAACTTCCTGTGCCGACGTCTCCGGAAACGGTCGGCGCAAAGGTCTCTGGCGTACAGCCGTCACAGGTCACCGTCAGCGACGTTGCAGGGGTGATCTCATAGGCGAAGTCGACTCCTCGTAGCGTATCGCAGCTGCTTCCCCTCGGCACCAGGGCCGCTTCCAGCTCTACCGCTTGCCCTTCTGTCAGCTCGCTTGTCGACGCACTGAAACTCAGCTCGGGGGACTCCCTGTCGTCGTCCTCTATCCTGAGCGTGAAGGCCGGCGCATCGGAAAGTTCATAACCGTTCCCACCCTGAAGACGGAGTACCACCGACTGCTCGTTCTCCGGCTCCTGATCCTCCGGTGACGACATTCTTAGATCGATCTCCAGCGCGATCGGCCTTGCCTCAGCTGGACAATCCCGCAGCGCCAACTGAAAACTCCCCCGCCCCGTATCTCCAGACACAACCTGCGTCAGATCCTGCTCCTGGCAATCCGCACAGCTCAGATCGATTAACCCCGCCGGTGTAAGCGAGTAGTTGAAGGTGAGGGCCCTCAACTCACCACAATTTTTTCCGTTCGCCAACAATACGGACCGCGCGTTTACCCCCGCTCCTTCCTCAACGTTATTTTCAGTGACGGTGAAAAACAGCTGTGGGAGGCCGTCATCATCCTGGATCGAGATGTTTACAGGGGGCGCGTTGGGCTCCAGGCGGTACCCTGCACCACTTTCAAAACGCAGGCCCAGTTGTTCGTGCCGTGCGTCGGCATCCTGCTCGGCGAAGATCCACAGGAGTTGGAGTCTTCCGCTCTGTGGAACCGGGTGGTCTTTCTCGACCTGGAGTTCGTAGCGATCCGGTGTGTTTGGATCCTTGCATATCCCCGTATTCTCAAAAGAGTCGCTGCAGGCTGGGAGGGGCGCGCCCTGGGCGTTGCCGGCGAACCTGAAGGAGCCTTCCGGGGTCTCGCCGCCCACCGTCTTGTCAACGAGGAGCGGAACCCTGAAATCGCGCTCAGCCGCTGTCTGGTATCCGATCTCCACCAGGACCGGGGCGTTGCCCTCCTGTAACACTTCCGGTTGTACCAGGGAGAAAACAGGTTCCCGCAGGGGACATCGGATCGAACCAGGATCGGAGGCTACCTGGTAGTGGGCGCGACGCGCCCCGGGGTCGGACTCCCATTGGACTACCGCCTCCCCAGGGAGAAAATCACACAGGTTCTGGACGGACGGAAGGACGGTGTAGGCACGGTTCGCAGCGTCGCTGCAGGAGGCGACGGGATAGGCACGGTTCGCGCCGAATAAGGCACCGGCGCTGCCGTTCCTGATTTCCATGGTAAGCGTGAAGTTCCTGTCCCCGGTGCGCTGCCAGGTGAAAAATCGGTTCACACTCCGGGCTGCGCCGGTCTCCGGGATATCGGCCGAGGTGTCCGACAGCTTGAAATGCAGCACGATCTTTCCACTATCGTCGGAGAGCGTGTAGTCCCGGGCCGGCTCGGAACGCGCCCGGCTCGCTATGGAGCAAGACGAGTCCTTGAAAGAGAAGCCCAAGGCAGGGATGTCCTCGACGGCGTCGTGTATCCGGAGTTCATGAAGCCTGCGCGGGGAGTCGGGCTCGGCATCCCTTGGGTAGTCGACATTCTCGGCAAGGCGTTCGGGGGGGCAGCTGTCATCTTCCGGATTGCCCGGGGTTCCCGGGTCATTGAGGTGCCCGACGCAAAGTTGGAAGCGGGCCGTTTCCGGACCTTCGAACCTGTTGTCTCCGGAGCCGTCCCTCACTGAACTTCTAATCGTCAGGGTCTGCTCCATCATCCGGCCCGGTCCCACGCCCTGGAACTCTCCAAGCCGCACATGCCCGGCGCTCGGGGAAGTCCTCGGCGCTCCCAACCCGGAGGAGGGCCCCGTATGCAGTTCGGCGGTATAGTCCCCGTCCCGGTTGCCGTTGGCGTCACCGGCGTCGCCGTACTTCGCCAATCCGGAGCCCTGCACCCCCGGCGGCGGTTCCCGGTAAAAGAGGTGCACGGGAACCGACTCCGTCAGTCCCGGACACTCGAAGCCGAGAGTCGCCAGGCAACGGAGGACAACCCTGGCGGTGACAGTGTTTCCCAGCCCCGCGGGAGGAGCCTGGCGCGGGGAAAGCGCTCTTCCGTCAGCGCCGTTCCCCCCGGGGGTGGAGCCGGTTCCCTCGGTAAGCTCCGTAGCCAGGAATTCAATGCCGGCGATGAGCCCCGCACGCGGGGGCAATACGGAGCCCGGCTTTCCCGCCGCCCCCCGCAGGCGCAGGGGCATCCGGTATTCCCGCCGCACGCGCTCAAAGCGCCGCTGCAGGGGGGCGTGCGCCTTGACGCGCCTGGGGCGCAGCTGCTCCCACAGCGGCACGCCGAAACGATACTTCAGGTTGGCGAATACGGCCCACCGGGTGTTTCCACCCTCGGGATCCTCCAGTTCGAAATCCACGCCGATAAGCGGTACGGGTTGCAGCCTCAAGCTGTAAAGCAGGCCGTCCAGGCTACCTCCCTGCTGTTCCCTGTAGGCATCGTTGTCGTCCAGGAACCAGCGGTAGTAACGCCCCGCAACCTCCACCCACGGTACGGCCGGCAGGCGCCCCGCCAGTTCCACGTCAAAACCATCCGGCGTATATTGCTCAAGGCCTCCGGCGACAGCGACGCCCCCGCCGATCATCCGGTACCAGTTGAAATACAGATCCAGCGCCGTGCTCTTGGCCTCCATCCCTACCGAAACGCGGCGCAGGTGCACATCCGTGCCGTGGTCGTAGAACAGGTTCACACCCAGCAGCAGTCGCTCGTTCGGCAGCAGGTGGCGGTAACCCAGACCGACGTTGAACCCGTCTTCATCCCTCCCGAACAACGCCCCTACCTGCCCGAAGAGCGATCGGTGTTCATAGTCCACGAGGGAAAACAATGCTTGCGCGTGGAGCAAGCCGCGACGGCCGTCCAGCGGCGTCTGGTAGCGAAGTTCCAGATTGCGCAGATGCCTCCCCACCACCCCACGCCGCAGTTCGTCAATGCCAGCGTCAATGACGGCGCCCAGTAGTTGGTCCTGGAGCCGCCTTGCGGTGTGTGCGCCGTACCTCGGGAGCGCTCCTTCCTGGAGGGCGCCCGCCAGGGAAAGCAGTGCGTCGGGGGTCAGTATTTCCCGGCCGACGGCCCATATCCGCTCACCGATCCGAGCGGCCACGCGGGCGGCGAACAGGGTGTCCTCGACGGTTTCGTCCGGTCCGGCGGACTCCACGCCCAGCCCGGGCAGGCCAAGGGAATCGGAGCGCTCGCGGCCAATGGAGCGCGCTACGCTACTTGATGGGCCACGCAACGGGGCGCCCGACGGAGCGCCTGGCGCGAGGAGGGCCGAGGAAGAAATACGGCCCGCATCCGGAAACCGTTCAGACAAGACATCGGCGCCTTCCCCGGCAACTTCGTCCGCCCGCAATGGAGCGCCGCACAGGCCCGGCAAACAAAGCAACAGGCCACAGAGTGCGGCTCGTCCTCTCCTTTCCTTAAAAACCAGACCGCGCATTCTCAGCACGGCGCCGTTACCTGACGGCATAAACGCTTCCTGCAAAAACCGCGGGCCGACATCATTGCCAGCCATGGACCAGACCAAACTTACGTCATGGCGGATCCCACGCTCAGCCGCTTCAGGAAAACGGACCCCTGGTCCGAAGCGGCTTCCCCTTTTCAACCCGGCAAGCGAGACCGGGCTTCCTCGGCAGTATACTACAATTCCAGCGGGCCATGCGGGCCATGCGGGCCATGCGGGGCGTACGCGGCGGACGGGCAGGGGAAGCCGCCTGGAGGGCTGCCCTGATTCAAGGTGTTTTTTCTTCCGGGTCGGGCATCTTGCCGGAGGAGCCGGGCACGTGCCAAAGGCCGCCCGTGCTGAAGCAGCGCCAGCCCCAGACCAAGCTATGCTTCACCACGAAAATGGCCAGCCACAGGGCCCAGGCCAACGTCAACGCCCGGTAGCTCCACATCGGGAAAGACAAGACCCAGGGCCTGGGTAACTGCTCCGCGCCCTGATCCTGAAACCAGCGCAGCACTTCGGCCGTGGAGCCGTTGCCGGCGATCTGCATCTCGGGCTGACCAAGCAGGCTCAGGCGAATCACGTCCAGCAGCGTGAAGGCGAAAATCAGGGTCAGGAGCACCAGGGACGACTGCACGATGTTGAAGTGGCCGGGCTCCAGGCGTTGCGCGTAGCGCTCGCGCAGTGCCATGGCATAGAACCAGGACACGATCACCAGCCCCGCCAAGAAACCGCCGCACTGGGTCAGGCCGAGACCCAGCAACAGCCAGTGCCAGCTACGCAGCGGAGTAAAGCGACGGACGCCCAGGTTCCCGCCCAACAACAGCGCGAGCAGGATGATGACCAGCAGGACCGGCCAGAAGAGGACCACCGGGCCGAGCAGGGGGCCTCCCATCAGCACGCTCCAGCGTTCACGACCGAGGCCTAGCACCCAGTCCACGTTGACGGCCGGCGCCGGCAGGCGGAGTTCCGGAAAACGGAACCAGCCGCCGATGCCTTCTGCGATTTCTCCCTCGATCCTGAAATGCTGTTCGCCTGGAAGCAATTCCAAGAGCAGTTCTCGATCCTGCTGCAGGACCTGCAGCGCGGAGGAACCACGCCACACGCTCCGCACCTGCATGCCCGGAGGCAACAGGAGTTTTTCTTCTCCGGCGCGCCCGGCCCGCAGCTGCAAATCCAGATCCAGGCTGCTGAGTTCAGCACCCGCGCGCAACTCGGCCTGTACGCTTTCGATGGTTAGCTCGGGGCCGTCCACGGACTGCAGGGAGATCATGCGCAATTCCACACGTTCTCCAGGCCAGGGCCGCCAGTACAGGCCCGTGCCAGACGGCTGCTGTTCCTGGGGCAGGGGCTGCAATCCCTGGTGCTCCACCTCCACCTGGGAGCGGTTGATGAGCTCCCAGCTTTCAACCCAGGAATTCTGCACGGAAGCCTTTAGTTCCAGGCGCTCCCGTTCTTCCAGTATCGACTCCCACTCCAGTTCCCGCCGCAAGCCTCCCAGGTCCACCAACACGGCGCCATTCTCCACCGTCACAGAATCGCTCAGGACGGATTCTCCCGGCAGCAGCGGGACACGCTGCCGCACCGTTCCAAGTGCGGCGGGCGTTTCCAGTCGTACCCAGCTGTGCACGCGCCACTGGGCCGCATCCAGGGAGATGCGCCGCCGCACCTTCAGAAACACCGGGAAGTCCTCCGGCTCCAACACGGAGGCGGTCTCCCGCAGGCCGCCGGGAACGGCTTCCTGTTCCGACTGTTGCGTGCGCCGCAGACGCAGGAGCGGGCCTTGCGGCGTATCCAGAACCGCGCCATCCTGTTTCCATCCAGGACCCAGATCCAGCTCCAGGCGCTGCGGGCGCAAGGCCAGGGGCAGGTTCAGGACGGCCTCCGGCGGCGCCGGGCCGGCCGCCAGCACCTGGTGCACCCCGGGTGACATCCTCATCAACAGGCGGTTATCCACCAGCCGGGAGGCCCCCTCCATGTCATCCTGAACGTGCTCGTCGGCAATCAGCAACGTGGCCGGCAACCAGGCATCGCGTCCTCCCGGCAGCGGCACCGCCACCCATTCCCGGGCATGCACTTCCAGGCGCAGTTCCAGGCGCTCATCCCGCAGGAAAACCCGCAGGCGTTGGAGTTGGGCGCATTCCGGCAGGCATTCAGGCGCTTGCAGCAGGCGTTTCTCATATTCATTCAGGAGTTCTGGGGAGGGGAACTCCGCCCGGGCCGCGTCGGGGACACCGACCAACCCCGGCAACAACAGGCCCACCAGCCAGAGTGACGCGACGGAAGCGCCTGGCGGCGCTTGTGCCGGAGACGCACCGGGAGAGGAATCACCGCGGGGGAGCAACGCCCGCAGCAGCAGGTACAGCAGCGCCAACACCAAGAACACGCGCGCCACACAGAGCAACAGGTTCTGGGAGGGGGAGATCAACCACAGGGACATACGCTGTCCCTGGCGCACGGGGTTATCCCAGCTCATCCGCACCCTCCGCCAGTCCCAGGTCGGCAGCCCCGGACCGGTGCCCAGGCGTAACTCGGGGTCCACCTCCAGGGCCGCGGGCGCGGCACCCCGCACATCAAGACCGTCGAGCCCAGGCGGCGCGGCCTGGAGAGCGATGACTCCCACCTTCTCGTGCCGCACCCCATCGGAAGACGGCGCTTGCACGAGCACGTCGGGGTATTTCAATTGCGGGTAGATGCCATCGCTCAACTGCCCGAGCACGAAGGGCAACTGGAACAACACGAGCAACCACCACGCGGCCCAGCTATAACCCCGCACGATCCGGTTCAGGGTCGGGTAGGCATCCCCGCGCAGCACCCGCAACAGTCCCAGGCCGGCCAGGACGAAGAACCACCCCGATCCCTGGAAACCGCGGAACTCATTCCAGCACAGCACCATGGCGAGCAGCGTGACCAGGGACCAGCGGAAGTTGAACATCCAACTCACCACCACGGTGGCGAACAAAACGGAGAACAGCTTATAGACGTTCCAGAAACGCACCCAGTCCTCTCCCGCCTGGACCTGGTCCGGGCCCGTCACGGTAAACAGCCGCCAGCCCGGCGGCAGGTGCAGCAGGACCGCGATCTTTTGCAGGGACTGCTCCCATCCCCCGGCAGGGAAATGCCGTGGGGACCCTTCGTAGCGGCTTTCGGCCAGCAGGTCCAGGGAAGCGCCTCGCAGGTTCAGGCCCCAGCGTTCGGAGCCGCGCCGCCGCGTGACGTACTGCGGTTCGCCGTTGAGCTGCACCCGGCCAAGACGCAATTCCGGAGTGACATGCAGACGCCCGGACTGACCCCTCCCGCCACGTAGCTTATCCAGCACGGTAAAGCCCTGACCGTCAAAGTCCAGCCACATCTCACGCTCCAGGCCCAGACGGGGAGGGATTTCAGCGGGGGGGCCGGCGCCGCTTGGTGTCGGCTTCTCCTCCAGGATCGGCGCGAAACGCAGTTCGCTCCCGGCCTGCACCTGGTAAACGGGGAAGCCCCACCAGTCCGGGGGTGCACGGGTGAGTCCGGCGTCCACCGGCACGGCTCCCTCCAGGCGCACCTGCCGCAGTTGCGGGTGTGCCTGAAAAGCCCAAGTCTCCTCCCGGGGCAGGGGCGCCTCGGTGTCCGGCAACACCAGGCTTTGCACCGGGCCCGGTTGCCGCGAGCGGATGTCCAGCCGCCAGCTGCCGGGGCGCAGTTGCACCCGCAGCCGGCCGTCCTCCTCCAGGCGCGCCGCCAACTGGCCGCTTACCTCCATGGGCAAGGCCCCGGCGGGCAGCAACTCCCCCAGCAGCACCTCGCGCTCCGGGCCGGAGACCTCAAGTAGCAGGCGGGTCAGCAACTGCTGTGGGATGTCGTCACCCAGCAAGCGCACCACGGCAAGGTCCAGGCCTTGCTCCGGTGCCTCCGCAACCCGTGGAGCTGACACGTCCGGCTCCCGCAGCCACAGGCGCCCGTCCTCCTCCAGGCGCGGCCGTGGCGTCGACACGCCATCCAGGCGCAGTTCCAGGAGTCCGCTGCCAGGCGGCACCAGCAGGACCTCCGGCCTTTCTGCCCATTCAAAGCGACCTTCCAGGCGATGCCAGCCAGCCTCCAGATAGAGCTCCGGGCGATCCTGCCGTTGCTGCAGCGGCTGCCGCGCTGCACCGTCCACCACTACCCGGCGCGGCCACTGCCCCACGCCTCCGGGCAGTAAAACCAGGCTCGGGATTTCCACCATCCAGTCGGCGCTGAAACTCCCACCCTGCTCATCCAGTTCCAGGCGCAGGCTCAAGGGCCACGCGCAGTAACGCTGCACCGGATCGTTGTACAGGAAAGGGCAGCGCCGTATTTCGTGGCCGTCCAGGATCCAGTCGCGCCAGCGACGCAACTCGGGCGGCACCCCCGAAAGCTCCCGGGGCGCCGGCGCCGGGGACCACTCGGCGGCGGAGGGAGGGGTCTCGGCACGGGCCGTACCATCCGGCAACCCGACGACCGCCGCACCGCACAACAAGGCCAAGACGCCGGGCAAGTAGAGACCGAGCGGCCCAGCGCACGCGCGCAGCGGCGCGCCCTCAGCCCCCATCCGGCGCAACCCGGTCACCACGCCCTAACGCTCCGCGCTCATTTGCTGTCTATAAAACCTCCTGACTCCCAGCCTGCCACCGCTCCATTATAGTTTCAGGCGCGCCGGGCCGAAGCCTGCTGCACCCTGCTCGCGGCCCTGGAATGCCGCCGCTCCATTATAATTTGCAGGCGCGCCGGGGGACCATCGACGCACCCCGGCGGCCACGGGCACAACACGCAGGCGGCCCGGCGGCGAACGGCGGCGCAACGGAAGTCATCTCCACGTACTTACGGGAGCGCTGCTCCGACCTCACGCGGCTGCGGGCGCGCGGATTTTTTGCCGCTCCCGTATAATCTGCAGACGCATCGGAGAGGCGCCTGCGGCCGCGGACGAACCCGCGCGGCGGCGCAACGGGAATCATCCCCACGCACTTGTAGGAATCTATCCACATGCGCGAGCACCGGAACAGCGGAGCGACCAACCACCAGCCACCAGCCGGAGAGCCGGCAGCGGTGTCCGACAGCCGCTTTATCTTCGTCACGGGCGGCGTGGTGTCCTCCCTTGGCAAGGGCATCGCCGCGGCCAGCCTGGGCGCCCTGCTTGGGACACGCGGTTACAACGTGTCCATGGTCAAGATGGACCCTTACTTCAACGTGGATCCGGGCACCATGAATCCCGGGCAACACGGCGAGGTGTTCGTCACCGACGACGGCGCCGAAACCGACCTGGACCTGGGCCACTACGAACGCTTCGTGCAGAAGCCCATGTCGCGGCGTAACAACTACACCAGCGGTCGCATTTACCTTGATGTAATCCAGAAGGAGCGGCGCGGCGACTACCTGGGATCGACGGTGCAGGTGATCCCACATGTCACCGATGAAATCAAACGCCGCATTCTGGAAGGCGCGCGGGATGCCGACATCACCATCATCGAGATCGGCGGCACCACGGGTGACATCGAGTCACAGCCATTCCTGGAAGCCATCAGGCAATTGCGCCTGGAACTGGGCGCGCGGCGTACCCTCTTCCTGCACCTGACCCTGGTGCCGCGGCTCAGCCCTTCCGGGGAACTGAAAACCAAGCCCAGCCAGCATTCGGTCAAGGAACTGCGCTCCATCGGCATCCAACCGGACATCCTGTTGTGCCGCACGCACTGCTCGCTGCCCCACCCGGAGCGACGCAAACTGGCGCTGTTTACAAGCATCAAGGAGCAGGCCATCATCTCGGCGCCGGACGAAAGCGACATCTACCGCATCCCGCTCAACCTGCACCGTGAAAACCTGGACAGCATCGTCCTGGATTTACTGGAGCTGCAGGCCCGGGAGGCCAACCTGGAGTCCTGGGAAGCCCTGGTACGGGCGCGGCGGGAGGCCACGGGCACGGTGCGGGTGGCCTTGGTGGGAAAGTACCTGGATTCGCCCGATTCCTATATCTCGCTGGCCGCCGCGCTGGGGCACGCCGGGTGCCGCAACGGCGCCGACGTACAGCTGGACTACGTGGACTCGGAGCTCCTGGAGGGCGGCGACCTGGGTAAGCTGAGCGGAGCGCACGCGATCCTGGTGCCGGGCGGCTTTGGACAGCGCGGCATCCAGGGCAAGATCAGCGCCATCCAATACGCGCGGCGGAACGCCGTGCCCTACATGGGCATCTGCCTCGGCATGCAGACCGCGGTCATCGAGTTCGCGCGCCACGCGGCCGGCCTGGAAAACGCCAACAGCACCGAGTTCGATCCCGCCACACCGCATCCGGTCATCGACCTGGTGACCCACTGGCGTTCGTCAACGGGGCAACTGGAAGAACGTGGGCCGGACAGCGCCAAGGGAGGCTCCATGCGGCTCGGCGGCCAGGACTGCCTACTGGAGGAGAACTCCCTGGCGGCGCGACTCTACGGCGAAACCCGCATCCGCGAGCGGCACCGGCACCGCTACGAGTTCAACGAGCGCTACCTGGAAACCCTGGGACGGGCCGGGTTGCGCATCAGCGGCACCTCGGTGAACGAAAAGCTGGTGGAGATCGTGGAACTGCCGGAGCATCCCTGGTTCCTGGCCTGCCAGTTCCACCCGGAATTCACCTCGACGCCACACCACGCCCATCCCCTGTTCACCGGCTTCGTGAAAGCCGCCATGGAACAGGCCTGAAGGCGCGGGAGGGGCCGAAGCTTGCAACTCTGCGGCTTTGCGGCGGGCGCGGGCGCTCCACTTTTCCTGATTGCCGGCCCTTGCGTCATCGAAAGCCGCGAGCTGGCCATGGAAACCGCCGGACGCCTGCACGAGCTGACCACCCGGCTGCATATCCCCTTCATCTACAAGTCCTCCTACGATAAGGCCAACCGCACCTCCGGCGGCAGCTACCGCGGACCCGGGCGCGAGGCCGGGCTGGCGATCCTGGAGGAAGTGCGCGATCGCCTGGGCGTCCCGGTGCTTACCGATGTCCACGAGGACACGCCGCTGGCGGAGGTGGCGGCGGTGGTGGATGTGCTGCAGACACCCGCTTTCCTGTGTCGCCAGACCGGTTTCATCCAGAACGTGGCGCGCCAGGGTTTACCTGTCAACCTCAAGAAGGGGCAGTTCCTGGCCCCCGGGGATATGCGGCACGTGGTGGAAAAAGCCCGGGCCACGGGCAACGAGCAGCTCATGGTCTGCGAGCGCGGCGTCTGTTTCGGCTATCACCAGCTGATCTCCGATATGCGCTCCCTGGTGGTGCTGCGCGAGACCGGTTGCCCGGTGGTATTTGACGCCACCCACTCGGTGCAGAAGCCGGGCGGCGACGACGGGCGCTCCGGCGGGCAGCGTGAATTCGTCCCGGCGCTGGCGCGGGCCGCGGTCGCGGTGGGTGTGGACGGCCTGTTCATGGAAACCCATCCGGACCCGGATCGCGCCTTGAGCGACGGGCCCAACTCCTGGCCGCTGGGGCGCATGGAAAAGCTGCTGGAGACCCTGCTGGAACTGGATCGGGTAGCCAGGCCGGAGGTGCACGCGGCGGCCACCGCGCCTCGGGCGGCACACCATTCGGCCTGACACCATGTCCGCCATCGCAGACATTCACGCCTGGGAGATCCTGGATTCGCGCGGCAACCCCACCGTGGCCGCGCGGGTACGCGCCGTTTCCGGCGCCCTGGGAACCGCACGGGTCCCCTCCGGCGCGTCCACCGGCACCCACGAAGCCGTGGAGTTACGCGACCAGGACCCGGGTCGCTACGGCGGGCGCGGGGTGCTGAAGGCCGTCGGCCATGTCAACGGGCCCATCGCCGCCGCGCTCCGCGGCCTGGAACTGGCCGAGTTGCCAGCCCTGGATCGACGCCTGCTGGAATTGGACGGCACGCCCAACAAATCCCGGCTGGGCGCCAACGCCCTGCTGGCGGTATCGCTTGCCGCGGCGCATGCCGCGGCCGCCGAGCGCGGCCTGCCGCTGTATGCCCTGCTGGGTAAAAAGCACCTGCTGCCGGTGCCGTTAATGAACGTCATCAACGGCGGCGCACACGCCGACAACGGCCTGGACTTGCAGGAATTCATGATCCTGCCGGTCGGCGCACCCGATTTCCACGAGGCGCTGCGCTGGGGCGTTGAAGTGTTCCACGCGCTCAAGTCCCTGCTGCAGCAGCGCGGCGCCACCACCGCGGTAGGCGACGAGGGCGGCTTCGCGCCAGCCCTGGATGGCGCCGCGGCCGCCCTGGAGCTGCTGCTTGAAGCCATTCAGAAGACCGGCCTGAAAGCCGGCCGGGATATCTGCATCGGCCTGGATGTGGCGGCCAGCGAATTCTACCGGGACGGTCGTTATCGCCTGCGCGCCGAGGGACTGGAGCTGGACTCCGAGGGGTTCGCCCGCTGGCTGGAGCAGCTGATCGCCGGCGCCCCCGTGGTCAGCATCGAGGACGGCATGGCCGAGGACGACTGGGAAGGCTGGGCCTCGCTGACCCAGGCGTTAGGAGCACGAGTACAACTGGTGGGCGACGATCTGTTCGTCACCAACACCGAGCTCCTCAAGCGCGGTATCGATGAAAAGATCGCCAACGCCATTCTCATCAAGCCCAATCAAATCGGCACCCTGGTAGAAACCCTGGCAGCCATGGAGCTGGCCCGGAACAATGGCTACGCATCAGTGCTCTCGCATCGCTCGGGCGAGACCGAGGACACCACCATCGCCGATCTCGCGGTCGCCACCGGTTGCGGGCAGATCAAGACCGGCGCGCCCTGCCGCGCCGAGCGCACCGCCAAGTACAACCGGCTGCTCGCCATCGCCGGTGAACTGGGCCGGGAAGCGCGTTTCGCCGGGCGCGACAGGCTGGCCCGCGGCACCGCCGACCGCCCCCGGGAGCCGGTTTGATCGGGCGCCTGCTCATCCTGCTGTTGCTGGCCCTGTTCGCGGTGCTGCAGCAGCGCCTCTGGCTGGGTTCCGGCGGTCTCACCGAACTGCGCCACCTGCGTCAAACCGAACAGCAACAGCAGCAGCGCCTGCACAAGCTGAAGGAGCGCAACGCGCACATGGCCGCGGAAGTGCGCGAACTGAAGACCGGTCTGGAGGCGGTGGAAGCACACGCCCGCGGCCGACTCGGGCTGATCCGGGAAGGGGAAGTCTATTACCAGGTTCCCGACCCGGAGCCCGGGGCGTCCCCTGACTGAGTCGCACCGCGTGGACGCACGCTGCTGGGCGGTGATACCGGCGGCGGGAGGCGGCACCCGCATGGGCACCACCTCCCGGCCCAAGCAATACCTGCGGATCGCCGGGCGCAGCGTCCTGGAACACTGCATCGCGCCTTTCCTGCGGCACCCGGAAATCGCCGGCGTGGTGGTGGCCGTGGCTCCCGACGACCCCTACTGGGAACGTCTGCCGCTGGCCCGGGAGCCCCGGGTGCGCCGCGCGCCGGGTGGCGCGCAACGCTGCCAATCGGTGCTAAACAGCCTGCGCCTGCTGGCCGCCGAGGAAACCGACGCTGCGGACGACTGGGTGCTGGTGCACGACGCCGCACGACCGCTGCTGCGGCGCACGGACCTGGAACTGCTGATGGAGCGTTGCGCCGGTCACCCGGTGGGCGGCCTCTTGGCCCTGCCCGTGCGCGATACCCTGAAACACAGTGAAGATGGACGGGAAGTGACGGTCACCGTGAACCGGGAAGGGTTTTGGCAGGCCCTGACCCCCCAGATGTTCCGCCTGGGCGTCCTGCGCGAGAACCTGGAAGAACTGCTGGCGCGCGGCCTGAGGATCACCGATGAGGCCGAGGCAATGGAATTGAGCGGCTCCAGGCCCCTGCTGGTGCGCGGCCACCCTGGTAACTTGAAGCTCACCTACCCGGACGACTTGGCCATGCTGGAACGCCTGCTCGGAGCAACATCCCAATGCGCATAGGACACGGCTACGACGCCCATCCCTTCAGCGACGCCCGCGCACTGGTGCTGGGCGGCGTGCTTATCCCCCAGGCACGCGGCCTGGCAGCGCACTCTGACGGAGACGCGCTCCTCCACGCCCTCTGCGACGCCCTGCTGGGCGCCGCCGCCCTAGACGACATCGGCATTCACTTCCCGGACACCGATGCGCGGCACGCCGATCGCGACAGCCGCGAGTTTCTGCGTGCGGTACGCGACATGCTGCAAGCGCGCGGCCTGCGCATCCTGAACGTGGATCTCACCATCCTGGCCGAGGAGCCGAAGCTAGCCTCCCACTTGCCGGCCATGCGCGAAAGCCTGGGCGGCCTCCTGGAATTGCCACCCGGGCGCGTGGGGTTAAAAGCCACAACCAATGAGAGCATGGGTTTCATCGGCCGCCGCGAAGGCATCGCCGTCCACGCCGTCGTCCTGCTGGACGAAGCGCAACAGGCGCCCGCCCCGGACCATGACGGCTCCTAAGCTCTTGCGCGGCGCTCCACCCGACAAAGGGTCTGCTTCTGCTCCGCCGTCCTGCTCTAATGGTGCTAGAATGCGATGTTGGTACATTTAGTCTTAAGATGGGCCCGCCCCGCAGGCGGACGGGAAGTAACGCGGGCATCACCCGTCGGTGCCGCCAATCCTTATCACACCCCTTGGTAAACAGCACATGTGGTATGTCTACGGCCTCTTCCCCCTGCCCTGGTGGGGCTACCTACTGGTGGTTCTATTCCTGACGCACATCACGATCGTCTCGGTGACGGTGTTCCTGCACCGGCACCAGGCGCACCGCTCCCTGGACCTGCACCCCGCGGTAGCGCACTTCTTTCGCTGCTGGCTCTGGATGACCACCGGCATGCGCACCCGCAACTGGGTGGCGATCCACCGCAAGCACCACGCCAAGGTGGAAACCCCGGAAGACCCGCACAGCCCGCAGGTACTGGGCATCCGCAAGGTGCTCTGGGAAGGCGCTGAGCTGTACCGCGAGGCGGCCTTGCTGCCCGATCTCGTGCGCGACTACGGGCACGGCTGCCCGGACGACTGGCTGGAGCGCCATGTTTACTCCCCGCACGATCGTTACGGCGTGGGCCTGATGCTCGTGCTATACATGCTGCTGTTCGGCTGGCCCGGGCTCGTCATGTGGGCCATCCAGATGGCCTGGATCCCCTTCTTCGCGGCTGGCGTCATCAACGGTCTCAGCCACTGGTGGGGCTACCGCAATTTCGAATGCCCGGACAGCTCCACCAACCTGACCCCCGTGGGCTGTTTCATCGGCGGTGAAGAGCTGCATAACAATCACCACGCCTTCCCCAAGTCGGCCCGTTTTTCCATCAAGCCCTGGGAATTCGATCTGGGCTGGCAGTACATCCGCCTACTGCAGCGGCTGGGCCTGGCGCGCGTGAAGCGTGTCGCCCCACGCGCCGATCTGCGCGACGTCTTCACCGACATCGGCCCCGTACAGGGCATGTTGCAGGCGCGCTTTCACGTGCTCGCACGCTACGCGCGCGAGGTGGTGGACCGGGTCTGGCGACAACAGCACTCCGTGACGCCTGCCGCCGAACGTCATTACCTGCGTCGGGCTCGCAAGCTCATCAAGCTCAACCACGCCCAGCTGGACGACAGCACGCAAAGCTGGCTGCGCCGCTTCCTGCAAAACAACAAGGAACTGGGCGAAGTCTACCTGCGCCAGCAGGAGCTGATGGATCTCTGGCGAAGCCGCTACACCCACCACGAGCAGCGCCTGCAGGCCTTGCGCGACTGGTGCCGCAACGCCGAACTCAGCGGTATCCTGGCCCTGAACGAGTTTGGTGTCCTGCTGCGCACCCGCCTGGCCCCCGCCGTGGAGTCCACTTCCTAGGAAGTTATTCGTCTCCGGAAGTGTCCGGTGGCCTCGCGTGCAGGTCCGGTGCCTTAAAAACATTCTTTGACTGTTTTGAGCATACGTGGGTACGTCCTTCTGCTGATTTTCGGCCTTGCCGGAAAAGGTGATGACTACCCGGTTAGCTACGCCGGGAAAGATCATCTGTAACCTGAAGGTGGGCCGAGAATAGTATCGGCGGCGGAAGAAAATCGCGGATCAAAAAGCTGCTGGCCGCCAAGCCGTGCATGCGCTGGTTTCGATCCCCAACGGCACGAGCACGCGCGGCCTGCCGTTTCTCGACCGGTAGACCGTCTGTTACGAATAGCCGCCCCAACGGAGAGACGCCAAGGACCCCCTGTCCCCAGGTGTTCGCAGGGCGAATAGAAAGGTCCCGCCTGGGTGACTCGGTCGGAATCCGTGTAAAAAGCATCAATACCTCTTGTAACGGCTCACCTTTCCGGCCGGAGCGCTTGAATTTACCTACGATCCAAGGTACTATTTTGCGCTTTAAAGGTTACATTTCGACGTTCTGAATCCCAACGTGGGTGTCTTGACGTGGGTGTCGCTCTTGGCGACTGGTCCTATAGGAGCCTCATCGCAATGAACCAAGCCCTTAAGAACTACAAGCAACCTGTTAAGCTACGGTATAGTTCCCCGGCTTGGACCAGGCGACTCTCCTGGCGTTTGTGGCTCGCCATGCTGCCCGCCTTCCTCCCCGCTGTTTTTTCAACG
>JABAAT010000055.1 GCA_014238615.1 Gammaproteobacteria bacterium
AAAGACACGGCCGAAGCCGCCCCGAAAGACACGGCCGAAGCCGCCCCGAAAGACACGGCCGAAGCCGCCCCGAAAGACACGGCCGAAGCCGCCCCGGACCAGTCCGCCGACAGCCCGCCGGAACCCGGCGCTGACCCGCCCGAGCCGGTAAGCGAGAACACTAAAACCGGGAACTCTGAACCTCCCGCTCCAGATAAGGTCTAATCACATGGCATGGGGAAACCAGCGACGCCGCTACTGCCGCTTCACAGCCGCCGCCACCAGCGAGATTGACTACAAGGATCTGTCGTTACTGCGCAGTATGATTTCGGACATGGGGAAAATCGTGCCCAGCCGCCTGACCGGAACCAAGGCCAGGTACCAGCGTCGGCTGACCCTGGCGATCAAGCGGGCCCGCTTCCTGGCGCTCCTGCCCTACTGCGATCAACACGGCAGAAAGTAAATCCAGGCTGCGCCGAACACCTAATCTACCTCCTGAAGGGAAACTATGGACGACTACGAAACCAACGAAGACCAGTCTCCGTTCAAGCTGCTCATCGCAAAAGGTCGGGAACAGGGCTTCCTCACCTACCACGAAGTCAACGACTACCTGTCGGACGGCATCATGGACCCGGAGCAGCTGGAGGATCTGATCAACTCGATCAACGACATGGGCATCGCGGTGCGCGAGTCGCCGCCCGAACTGGCGTCCCTGATTTCGGGCGCCTCCGTGGAAGACGAAGACGAAGACGTACGCACCGCCAGCACACCGGTTCCATCGAACGAGCTGGAACTGGGCCGCACCACCGACCCGGTGCGCATGTACATGCGCGAAATGGGGAGCATCAACCTGCTGACGCGCGAGGGCGAAATCAAGATCGCGAAGCGCATTGAGGACGGCATCCGCACGGTGCGCGCCACCTTGGGCAGGTTCCCGTCGTCGGTGCCGATAGTGGTGGACGCCTTCCGCAGGGTGCAGGCCCGGGAGTGCAAGCTGAACGAGGTCCTTCTGGGCCTGGAAAGCGACACACCACCCGGACCGACCACCCCGGGCACGGCCGCCCAGAATCGGGAGGAAAAGAACAAGACCCGGGCCGCGCACGCCGCCGCCATCCAGTCCTCCGGCGAAAAACTGCGCATGGAGCGTCTCAGCTGCCAGCTCAGCAAGGTCCAGCGCCTGCACAAGAGTTACATCAATTCCATCCAACGCAAAAGCCTGGAGCACGCGCGCACCGAGAAACTAGCGGGACAGCTTTCAGAGGCTTTCATGCAGTTGCGCATGCCCCCCAAGTTCCTGGATAAACTGACCAACAGCGCCCACGGCCTGCGCACCACCCTGGAGCAGGTGCGCAAGTTGGAGTGCCGCATCATGCAGATCTGCGTGCAGCAGGGCGGCATGCCGCAAAAGACGTTCATCCGCCAGTTTCAAGGCAACGAAACCGAGTCCCAGTGGTACGTACAGTGGTTTCGGGAGCATGGCGACGACATCCAGGAGCCCGCCCTCCTGCAGGCGGAAATTGCACGCCTGCAGAGGAAACTGACCCACCTGCTGCGGGACAGGCAATTTCCCGATATCAGCCGGCTGAAAGAACTGGGGCGGCGCATGGCCCAGGGCAAAACCCAGGCGCGCCGGGCCAAAAAGGAAATGGTGGAGGCCAACCTGCGGCTGGTCATCTCCATCGCCAAGAAATACACCAAGCGCGGGCTGCTGTTCCTGGATCTCATCCAAGAGGGCAACATCGGCCTCATGAAGGCCGTGGATAAATTCGAGTACAAGCGGGGTTACAAATTCTCCACCTACGCCACCTGGTGGATCCGCCAGGCCATCACCCGCTCCATTGCCGACCAGGCGCGCACCATCCGCATCCCGGTGCATATGATCGAGACCATCAACAAGTTAAACCGCGTGCTGCGCAAATTCCTGCAGGAGGAGGGCCGGGAGCCCTCGGCGGAAGAACTGGCCCGGCTCATGGAAATGACAGAGGACAAGGTGCGTAAGGTGCAAAAGATCGCGAAAGAACCGATTTCCATGCAGACTCCCATCGGCGACGACGAGGACAGTCGGCTGGGCGACTTCATTGAGGACCCACTGGCCCAGTCACCGATCAAGCACACTGAATCCAAAAGCCTGCGTGATGTCCTGGAAGAATCGCTGTCAACGCTTTCGCAGAGGGAGGAGAAAGTCATCCGTATGCGCTTTGGTCTCTACACCAAGACCGATCACACCCTGGAAGAAGTAGGCAAGCAATTCAACGTGACGCGCGAACGCATTCGCCAGATCGAGGCCAAGGGCCTGCGCAAACTCAGGCAAGTGGGGCGCTCTTCCCGGCTGCGCACTTTCCTGAGCGAAGCGCCGCAGGAAAACTGGAGTGGTACGCACCCCTCCCCGGACAAGGACAAAACCAGGAAAAGTAAGGCTGGAAGCGACGGCAGACACGCCGCCCTACCCAGTAAAGTCCTCTCTGAGTAAGGTCAGCCTATCGCCTTGGAAAAGGCAGCCTTGGTTGAAAAACCGCATCCGTAGCCCCATCACGGGACTGAAAAGAGCGCTCCGGCTGAAAAGCTGCTGAAAAGCCCCACCAAGGCGAATCCGGCGGCATATCCGATGATGAACTTCCCTCCTCGAGAACGAAGACGGCAGTGATCCCGGCGCTGCTTCCAGGATCACCGGGAAACCGTCCGACGATCCCTGAAGGCGCACCGGCACAGCCGCATTCCCATCCGGGTGTGAGACAATAGGCGCGCCGTGCCGCGCACCGCAAAAGCGAGTTTTCCCGGCGGTTACGTACGCAAGGGCTCCCCCCGGGCAACACGGCCGGGGCAAAGCACAAGGCAGCGGGGAGATGAAGGCAGTGGGGGGCATCTGCGGAACGTTCCGGGCCCGTAGCTCAGCGGTTAGAGCAACCGACTCATAATCGGCAGGTCCCAGGTTCGAATCCTGGCGGGCCCACCAACTTCCCACGGCCCCGGAAACACGGGGCGCCGCCCGATCCACACACCATCTTCCCCACGAGACCTTTGGAACACGCAATGCCTGCCAGCATGACAGCCTTCGCCAGGGTGGAACGCCCCGACCCCCGTGGCGGCTTGATCCGGGTCGAACTGCGTTCCTGTAACCACCGCTTTCTCAGCGTGATCTGCAACCTCCCGCCCGACCTGCGGCTCCTGGAAACGGAGCTGCGCCGCCGCATCGCCGCACGCCTCACCCGGGGCCGCATTGACACCAGCCTGTCCCTGGCCGAAGAAGAAAGAAAAGAAACCCTGGATGAGCGCACCCTGGCACGCCTGGCGCACTCCGTGGAGCAGGTGGCGCGTGCCTTCCCCACGGCCCGCCTGCAAATCGACCCGTTGGCGGTGCTGAACCGACCGGGCATCCGCACCACCGCCCCAGGCGACGACGCCCTGGAGAAAAAACTGCACTCCGTGGTACTGGAAAGCTTTGAGGAGGCCCTCGGCAGCCTGCTTGCAGAGCGCCGGCGCGAAGGCGCCCTGCTCGGCACCTTCCTGCGGGAGAGACTGGTGCGCCTGCGTGCCCTGCTGGAGCAAATCGAGCAACGCATTCCCACGGCCCTGGACAGCGCACGCACGAGACTCCACCATCAGCTCCGGGAGCTGGAACAACAGGAGGGTCTGTCTGAACAGCCGCGGGAACAGGCCCTGCTCCTGCTGAGCCAAAAATCCAATGTCGGGGAAGAATTGGATCGGCTGCGGACGCACTTCGCCAGGATCGACGAATTACTGGAAGCCGCCGAACCCATTGGCAAACACCTGGATTTCCTGTTGCAGGAGACCCAGCGGGAACTGAATACGCTGGGTATGAAACTGGCGCACCTCGGCGACTTCAGCGACCCCGTGGTCAAGGCGAAGGTGCGGACCGAACAGTTGCGGGAGCAATCCTGCAACCTGGAATAGCCTGGCCCGGGCTTTCCTGTCTCGGGGGAAAGCTATAATCGGGTACCGGCGCGGGGAGGGCGCAAAATGCAGGTGGGCACACGGTCGTCCCCCTTGGTTCGCCCAGTCATGAAACTCGACACGCATCCTGGTGCAGCAACCGGTCAGCCGTTCCCCGCCCCACCGGCCGCACCGGCCGCGTCCAGCACAACCCGGGGCGTGTTCTTATAAAGAGAACATCATGCAAGATTTCATGGACACCCTTGACCTGGCTTTCAGGCTGGTTCTTTCCGGGGACCGGGACCTGGCGGAGATCGTGCTGCTCTCAATGCGCGTGAACTGCCTGGCGGTGCTCATCGCCTGTGCCATCGGTCTGCCCTCCGGCGCCCTGCTCGCGGTGCTGCGCTTCCCCGGCAGGACGGCGCTCGTGGTCCTGGTAAACGCACTCATGGGACTGCCGCCGGTCGTGGTCGGCCTGCTGCTCTACATGCTGCTTTCCAGGGGCGGGCCGCTCGGCGTGATGGAACTGCTTTACACGCCCTGGGCGATGATCATCGCCCAGGTGATCCTGGTGACGCCCATCGTGACGGCGCTCTCCCGGCAGAGTATCTCCGAATTGCACAACGAATACGATGAACAACTGCGCTCCCTGGATTTACGCACGTACCAGGTGATCGGCACCCTGCTCTGGGACTGCCGTTACAACCTGCTCACCGTGGCCCTGGCCGGCTTCGGCCGGGCCGTGGCCGAGGTGGGGGCGGTGCTCATCGTCGGCGGCAACATCAACCACGTGACCCGCATCATGACCACCACCATCTCCCTGGAAACCTCCAAGGGCAACCTGGAGCTGGCGCTCGCCCTGGGCATCATCCTGCTCAGCATCTCGCTATTGGTGAACCTCGGCGTCATCAGCCTGCGCGCCACCGCGGCGCGCTCGGCTTATGCCTGAGACGCCGCCCCCCAGCCTGTTCCCGCTGCGGGTGCGGGAATTGGTGTTCCGGGCAAACGGGCGCTGCCTCATAGACCACATCAGCATGGTCCTGGAGGAAGGCCCGCGCACCCTGATCCTCGGGCCGAACGGGGCCGGAAAAAGCCTGCTGCTGCGCCTGCTGCACGGGCTGGTGCAACCGACCTCGGGCGAACTGCGGTGGGGCGAATGCGCACCCGCGCCGCCCGCCCGCGATCGTCAGGCCATGGTGTTTCAACGTCCCATCCTGCTGCGCCGTTCCGCGGTCGCGAACCTGCGGCATGCATTGCGGCACCGGGGGCTGCGCGGCGCACCGCTGCGGTGCCGCGCAGCCGGCTGGCTGGAGCGCGCGGAATTATCCGAATACACCCACCATCCGGCGCGGCAACTCTCGGTGGGCGAACAACAGCGCCTGGCCCTGGCGCGCGCGCTCAGCTGTCTGCCGGATATTCTGTTCCTGGATGAGCCGACCGCGAACCTGGACCCGATCTCCACCTTGAAAATCGAACGGCTGATCCTGCAGGCCCATGCCGAAGGCACCGCCATCATCATGGTCACCCACGACCTGGGGCAGGCGCGCCGTCTGGGTGAGCAGATCCTGTTCCTGCATCGCGGTCGGCTTGAGGAACAGGGTCCCGGCAAACTGTTCTTCAAAAAGCCGGCATCGGCGCGCGCCCATGAGTTCCTGGCGGGAGGACTGATCCTTTGAAGCGGCCACCCCAACTCCGCATGACGGCGCGCGGCATGCTCCTGCTCGCGTTGGCTGTCAGCGGCCTCGCCGTCCCGAGCCACGCGCCGGGCGCGGACTCTTTCCTGCTCCTGCAGTCCACCACCTCCACCAAGAATTCCGGATTGCTGGACCATATCCTGCCGGCTTTCACCGAAAGCAGCGGCATTAAGGTGCGGGTCGTCGCCGTGGGCAGCGGGCAGGCTCTGAAGAACGCCCGCAACGGCGACGGCGACGTGCTGCTTGTGCACTCCCAGGAAGACGAGTTGGAATTCGTGGCCGCGGGCTGGGGGCTCAAGCGCCACGCCGTCATGTACAACGATTTCGTGCTGGTCGGACCCGACGCCGATCCCATCGTCGGCGGTGATCTGCGCATAGAAGCGGCGCTGCGCCGCATCGCCGAGACACACACCCCCTTCATCTCGCGCGGCGACGAAAGCGGCACCCATAAGAAAGAAATGCAGCTGTGGCGCGCGGCGGGTCTTGCCCCCAGGGAGACGGACGGTTCTTGG
The DNA here is from genome assembly GCA_014238615.1 of Gammaproteobacteria bacterium. Lineage (GTDB taxonomy): Bacteria > Pseudomonadota > Gammaproteobacteria > Porifericomitales > Porifericomitaceae > JABAAT01. The sequence continues at coordinate 6,077 of JABAAT010000055.1, forward strand.
TACCGGGAGATCGGCTCCGGGATGGGAGCCGCCCTGAACACCGCCGTCGCTATGAACGCTTACATCCTGAGCGACCGAGGCACCTGGATCAGCTTTCGCAATAAGCGCGACTTCCGCATCCTGGTGCAGGACAAAGACGACTCCCTACGGGACCAAGACAACTCCCTGCTCTTCAACCAGTACAGCGCGATCCTGGTCAACCCCGAACGCCATCCCCACACCAGGCTGCCGGAGGGGCAGGCTTTCATCCGCTGGCTGACCGGGCCGCGCGGACAGGCGCTGATCGCCGACTATCGCATACAGGGCCAGCAGCTGTTTTTTCCCAACGCGAAGCCCGACGCGGCCGAGTGAGCATCCCCCGCCCAGGGGTCACTGCCCAGGGGTCACTGCTCAGGGGTCACTGCTCATGGGCCACTGCTCAGGGGCCACTGCTCACAAACCTTTCAAAACGCCATTCCAAGGCGGCCGGATCAGGTCTTTCCGATTCGGTACGCGGCAGAATGATTTTTGTCTGGTGCAGTTCCTTTAATCCGTGCTGCAACATGGGTCCGTCTTTCTCATCCAGGATATCCGCGCGGACGTGAATCCTGAAATCGGGCGCAACGCCCAGCATGAACTTGTCGAAGGCCGCGTGATGCAGTTTGCAGAGCGCCAGCCCATTGTTCACCGTGGCCTTGCCGTGCGCCTCGCTGTCCGGAACAATGTGACTCGCATCCAGCAGGGCTTCAAAGCGCAGACGGCAGAACGCGCATTGCCTTCGATAGGCGGCAAGCACTCTCTCCCTGAAACTTCGCTGATGCAGCCTGGCTTTAACGATGGATGTTGCATAAGACCTTTCCCCTGCTTCGGCAACCCTGTCCCCGTGGGGCCGCGCCTCCGTGAACAACGACTGCATGCCGAAGGCGATTTTGAAGCAGCGCCGCCCGCGATCATCCCCAACGATGTAAGCGGGCCAACAGGGAAGGTAGTATCCCCGGCTTAAGCCGAAGAAATAAATCAAGGGCGCCCGCCGCTTCAGGGCTTCGCGCAGGCCCTCGTTGTCCCGGTGCCCGGGGCCGCCCTGCTTCCGGTATTGATACATAATGCAATCGGCCTCAGCGACGCCGGCTGAGAAGTGATCGTCGTAGGGACCTGAGGGGGCGGTCGTGATGGACAGCGGAAGGTCCATGATCTTGGGTTTGAATATGCCGGAAGCACCGAGCAGATAGACGCGCCGGCCCCGGTATGGAAATCCTTCCGCGAGTAATTTCCTGGGCAGCCTGTCCCCGTGGATCTCCGATTGTTCCCGCAGCCATTGAAAAGCCGCCGTACGCACCAGGTGATCGTCTTCCATGGGCTGTATCTTAGCCCGGAGTCGGCCGCCGCGGAAAACGCAATCTCCCCATTTACCGTCCGCGCTTCCGGGGTCCGTTTAATCCTCCGAGTTCCGCGGCGGGCCGCGCCAGCCGCCGTCATTCAGGTTCTTCTGCCAAAAACCGGCGACCTTCTCCATCCCCGTACTGACACCATCCCGCGCCGCGCCCAGCAGACCGTCCTCCGTCGCATGGTCCAAGGTCTCGGTGAGACGCTGCCCCGCCCCTCCGATGATGTTCGCGCCGTCTTTCACCGCAAGGGACAGCGCGTGCGCCGCGTGACCTTCGGCGTCTTCGCCGAGACGGGCTTCCAGGCGTGCGTCACCGCGTACCTGCTGGAGGCGCAATTCCCGACTCAATTCGTTCCGGCCCGAGTCCTGCTCTTCCTCAATGCGCTCCGCCTCCCGACGCGGGTCGGTCGGGCTCGGCGCCTCCTCCAAACCCGCGGCCGCTCCCGCCGCGCGTAACTCCCGCGCCCCGGCCGCATGGTGCTCCCGCGCCGCCTCCATGCCGGGGAGTTCTCCCCGCCATTTCTCCCACTGCTCCCCGACCGCTTCTTCACGGGCGGCGGCGGACCCGCCCGGAAGCAATTCCTGCTCCAGGGTCGCCACGGCCTGGCGGATCCGGTCCGTGGCCTCCCCGGTATCTCCGGGCGTATTACCGGCCGCGACAGACAAGCTGCGCAGGGCGGCTTCACGACCGCCCGATTGCCCGGACAGAATATTCAGCAGGCGCTGATCCAGGTTGGACTGGGAACCAAGGGCGCCCTCGCGCACCTGGCGGGTCGCCTCCTGGTAGCTCCGGGCTTCAAGCCGCGCGGCCTGCACCTCGGCGGATTGTTGGCGCAATTCGGCCAGGCCGGCGCCGCGGCTCTCGCCCAGGTTGGCCTGCTCCGTGTGCTGCTCGCTGAAACGCTGCTCCAGGCGCGCCTGGTTCACGGTCCGGAAAGATTCCTCCAGGCCGTGGCGTTCAGCGGCCTGTCTGATCTCGGAGGACTGCTCGCTGGTGACCACCTGGGCCTGGTAATTCCCCCGGGCTCCCGCTAAAGATTTGCCCATGGAACCACCCAGGCTCAACCCCACCTGGAAGGAGCGGCCGGCATCCAGACCGTGCTGCTCACGCATCTCCCGCGTGAACTGTGAGAGCTTCCCGGCCGCCTCGGAAACTTCCCGCGTCTGGCCGACACCGAGTTGCTCGCTCAGGCCACCGCCGCGTTCAACATGCTCGCCGTACGAGGCCACCCCGCTCAGGGTGGAGGAGAGCCTGTCCTCATAAGCCTCGCTCTGCCGCCGGCTGCTTTCCATGCGTTGCGCCGCACCGCGTTCCATGCTGGAGGCAACCCGTTCCTGTGCGTCCAGGGAGACCGGCAGGCTGGAAAGCGGCATCCGGGTGATCGTGGCGCCGCCCGCGGTCCGGGTCTCGGTAACGGCATCGGAACCGGTCTGGGTGAGGTGACCCCGGGACAGGCTGGGGGCGCTGTTCTGCTGCCACCAGGAAGCATTGCCCATGGAGGTGTTGCCCAGCGACAGGTTGCCGGTGGCGGCTTCTTCGGAGGCGCGCGTCACGGGGCCCTCGTAAGACTGCATCGCCCGCGTGGCCAGGGACGCGGCCACGGCGCTGCCGCCGAAAACGACGAGGTAGGCGAACACCGGGATCGACAAAAACAGGTAACCGGCGAAAGCGGACGTCTCGGCCATGGCGGCGGCCAGGGCGCTGTGGTTGGCCAGGGTCAGGGCGGTGCCGCCGCCCGGCAACGCGAAAACCTCGGGGGTACGCGCGTACCAGGTGACAAAGAGATTCAGGACGGCGTACAGCGGCGGCCAAAGCTGCACCCAAAAGGTCGCCTTAAAGTAAAACAGCACCACCCGACCGGCCGATGGCAGCATCAGGAACAGGCAAACCACCGGAAACAAGGCGTAGATGAGCCCCTCGAAGACCCCGCGCAGCAGGGGCAGGTTGCGGGAAGCGACCCGGCCCAGGGCCGTGAAGGTAGTGCGCCGTTCGATCTGGGCGCGCGCCGCTGTCCAGGCTTGCACCATGGCCTCGTTGCCGACCCGGCCGGCGTTGTGCAGGATGCCCTGGGAAAAGGCGTTGGCCAGCATATGCTGACTCATGATCTGGCGGGCGTTGCGTGAAATCCCGGCCATGTACTGGTAAGCAAGGGGCATGGCGGTGGAAAAGCGCGCCACGGCGGCAGCGGGGGTGGCGCCACGCACGGTACGTTGACCGTAGAAGCGCCGGGCGCGCTCCAGCTCCGCCTGTAGATCGTTCTGCAGTTGGCCGTTGGCTCCTTCCCGGCAACGCAGCAGGGTGCGGGTGCCGGCGGCGGTGTTGTAAGTGAAGTAGCGGTTGCGCGCGGTGCGGGTGCGAAGAAATTCCCAAGCGTCGACGGCCTGGCTCAACTCGTCCAGGCGATAGAAGCCAAGCAGCATGTCGTAATAGGGGCACTGACGCCAGAATTCGTTGAGGTTTTCGCGCAGGCGTGAATCAGTGACTTCAAAATGCGCCGCCGACTCGATCAGGTGATGCGCGAAGAGGGCCCCGGAGCGCTGGTAACGGAAATCGTCCGGAAGGCTGAAAACAGTCTCAAAGCGCCGCGTCAACCAATCCCCGACGTTGCTGGAAATACCGGCAAAGACGGCCAGCCCCAGCGGCACGTTGCCTACCACCCCGCTGTTCGAGGGATCCACTCGATCGGTGATGACCACGTCGGTGCGCGGCAGGATCAGGGTGAGGTACACCAGCACCAGCAGGAACAGCCACTGAAAATTGATGCGCGGCATGCGCAGGGCGCCTTCCACCAACACCCAGATCAGGACCAGGACGGCAACGGCACGCAGCAGCACGTTGAAGTCGTCGGCGCCCACCACGGCGGTCACGCCGTTCAGCACCAGGCGCAGCAGTTCGCCGTTGCCGTAGGCGAAAACCTCCCAGTCCACAGCCGCACGCGCTCCCAGGCTTTACGGTGGCTTCAAGATGTCTTTAAGGCGGCCCCGCCGCGTTCCGCGCCGGGCGCACACCAAACCCCCCGGACAACTCCGGAGCCAGGCGGGAAACCAGGGCCTTCTCATACAACTGCACCGTACGCGAGAACTCCAGGACCTCCTCAAAAGTACGCCGCAACTCGCCGCCCATGTGCCGCAATTCAAGCCGTGCCTCCCGCAACTGCTCCCGGAACCCACGCAGCTTCGCGTCGTCACGCGACCCGAGCACCGCCAGCCCGGCGCTTAACATTCCCAGCAGTTGATCCAGGTAAGCCAGCGCCAGGTCCCTGGCGATGAGGCCCGCGTAGCGCTCCTCATCGGCCCCGGAATTGCTGAAGAGGTAAGCGGCGCGCACCGTGAGGTACTTGTGCACCGGAAGCCGGGTGTTTTCCAAAAGTCCCTGCTGCGCGGCCGTCAGTTCATTCTCCGGAGTACGGATACGGGCCAGCACATCTTCCAACAGTGCCTGCACGCGGTGCCGCAGACTTTGCGCGGCTTCGACCTGCAACACGTCCTCCACCAGCCGCGTACAGGCGCGCCCGGAGGTACGCGGCAGGCCGGGCGGAGGCGCAGCGCAGCGCAGGATGCGCAGCCTTTCATCACCGCTTCCCTCGATCAGAAAACGCAACAACCGCGCACCCCTGCCGTCCGTGAACAGGGAAGGCACCAGGCGGTATTCCAGCGGGGAATCCTCGGAGTCGCCGTTGAGCCGGTTGACCAGCAGGGTACCGGACAGGTTCATGATCAGTTCGGCCAACTCCGGATCGGCGCGGAAGAAGGAGTTGCGCATGAGGGCGCGCCAGGCCAGGTTACCTTCCAGCAGCAGTTGATCCAGTTCAGGGTTCCGCGCCGCCCGGTTCAGGGACTCGGCGCGCCGCCCGCCGGTACCGCAGGCACGGCGCGCCTCGGCCCAGGTCTCGCCCTGCGACTCGACCCGCTCCATGGCGCAGGCGTGCGCCTGCAGGCCCACCTGCTTCAGGGCGCCGCCCAGCAGGCGGCGACCCGCCTCGCAGCTGTTGATGTTCTCCATGTTGAAATGCTGCGCCCAGTCCTGAAGCTTCTCGATGGTTGAAGCGATCTGCGGACTGATGGTGCGCAGGGCCAACAGAAAGGCGTGCGACACCGCGGCCGAGCCGATATTGCGCAGCATGTTCACCAATTCGTCGGCGTTGATATGGGAAAAGCCGCCGCTGAACAGATCGATGCCGCCGCAGCCGGCCCGGAAACGCGGCCATTGCACCGAAAATAGATCGTAATTGCGCTGCGGAACGCGCAGGAAGAGACTGCCGCCGGTGTAGTAACCGGCGGCCTGGCCCTGGTAAACGCCCGGCCGGGTGACGTTGCCGGACAGGTTCAGTTCGTTGAAAAACCGATTCATGTCCTGCTGCAGGTCGGCGCTCACGGGACGCGCCGTGGAGCAAAACAACAAAACGCAAAGGCCGGCCGCGGCCGGGATGCACCATGAACCTTTCATCCGGAAGCCCCGGCGCAAGGCCCGGCGCCGCAGGGCCCTGCCTCGGTCGGGGCCCCGGTCGGGGCCCCGGTCAAAAACAAGGCGGTGCGCGGGCGGGGGAGAGGACGCGCGGCGGCCGCGCCGGTGCGGGGAATGGGCGCGTCACCCATGCTGAGCAAGCGGCGCGCGAGTTCGGTGGCGCTGAGATACCCGTAGCCAACGGCGCGCGCCCGGCGCGCCCGCGGCTCCACCAGGAACAGCGCCGGAACGGCCTGCACACCAAGACGCCCGGCGGCGCCCTGATCGGGTAGCGCCCGCGGAAAAGCCGACAAGGCACCGCCGTCCAGGCTCACGGCCAGCACCCGGAACCCATGGCGTACGGCGAAGCGGCGCAGCACCGGGGCGAAGCGGTGACAAACCGGGCAGTCGGCGCGGAAAAAGAACCACAGGGCCTGGTGTCGCGCGAGCGCCGCAAGGGCCTGGTCCGTCGTCGCCGCCCTGGCCTGGTTGCGGGCCGCCACCGCCGCATCGCTGACCGGCGCGCGCAACCGGTAATCCAGGTCCGGCTCACTCCACAAGAGCCGCTGCCAGGCACCGGCGAAAGCACCCGCGCGCCGCAATTCCTGCTGATTGACGCGCAGATAATCGCGCAGATGTTCCGGGGTGGGTTCCAGCAACGCCCGCGCCAGGCTGATCTGCAGGCGTTCGCGTAAGCGCTCCAGGGCAAGGCGCGGATCTTCGCCGGACAGGGGCCCATCCACGGGTCTGTCTATGGGCTTGTCCACGGACTCGGCGGCCATGGACGGAGGCACCGGGGCGGGTGGCAACGGCTGCTCATACCAGAACCATCCGCGCGCCTGGTCAGAGAAAAAAGCGGAGCCGTCCACGCCGCTGTCCACGTCATCTCCTGTCATCTCGCGATCCCGGGCGGGAGAAGACACGGGCGGCGCCCGCGGCGCCGCCGCAACATGAACGACCGCCAACAGGCAGCCCCAGAGGCAGCTCCACGGGACGACACACCGCGGGAGACACCACGGTCCAAGCGACAGCCCAGGGAGCGACATCCCTGCTTCAGGCGCGCGGCCCTCAGGGCCGCAGCCTCTCCCGGATACGGCGCTCCAGCAGCGAGCGCATGTCCGCGCCCTCGGGGCGCTCCGCGGCCTGCGCCGCGCGCAAGGCATCCTCGTAGAACTCGGTGAAATCCATGGACTCAAAATCCAGGTTGGTCAGCTGTTCCGGGCTGAAGCCCCCACATTGCGGTTGCCGAACCTCGCCCCAGTCCCACCCGAGCTGCTCCCGGCCCTGCTTCTGGACGATGCGCGCCAGCTTGGATTTGAAGCAGCAATAGGACTGGTAGCGGCGCTTGAGTAATAAGCTTCCCCGCTTGTAGGAACCCACGTAGTGGCACCGCCCGGCGCCGCGCTCCTCGGCCAACAGGCGCTCATCATCGGAACAGCGCTTTAAGCCGAGATCCACTCCCCAGCCGCTGTCCTTACAGCAATTGGAGAAGCCCAGCACGCTCTTCCCACACTTGCGACCGCTTCCCTGGAAAATGAGCAGCTTCTCCACATCGAAATCGCGCGCGATTTCTTCCACCACTCCGAGCCGCGCGGCGGCCGCGCCGAAATCCCCGGAGGGCTGGTAATCCGTATCAAAGCAATCTCCGCCCAGGCAGTACAAGCGCGCTCCGCAGTCCAGCACGTTGACAGCGCCCCCGTCGTCATCCCCGCCTTCCCGGCATCGATAACGCTGCTCGTACTCAAGGCAACGGGCGTGCGCATCTCGATCCACGCAGGCGGAATCCGTCTGGGTGCAACCGCGCGCGCGCAGTTGCGCGCAATAGGGCTCGTCGATGAAAGACGAAGCGGAATCACAGAAGTAACTGAGTCGCTCCCGCCAACAGGCGCGCTCCAGGTCTTCGCCGCTCACCTGCCTCACGCCGCGCTCCAGGCAGCGGCGCGTGGAGAGCAAACAGCGCCGCTGCTCCGCCGAGCGCCCTAAATCGTCACAGGTCTCCCCCTCCCAGTGCTCCTCCCACTCCTCGCAGGCGCAGTGGCGCTCGGCCCGGACGCGGATCCAACCCTCCCCCTTTCCGGCGACGATCACCTGCATATCAAGCACGTTCTCGCCCTCCCGCAGGTATGGCCTGAGATCGATGTCCAGGGCGTCGCGCCGCCAGGAAACGCTCAGTTCACAGGCGGCGCTGCGGCCGCCGTAGCTCACCTTGGAGCCGTTGCTGCGCAGCACTTCGCCCTGGTAAGGGCCGATGAAGACCTGGCGGCCGTTCAGTACGATGCGCATATGGTCATCCCAGCCTGCGGCGACCAGGCGAAACTCGGCGATCCGTTCCAGGTTGGAAATGTTAAAAGTGGTGCTGCGCTCGTAGGAAGTGCAGCGGCCGCTCCAGTAATTATCGGCGATAGTGCCCAAGGTCAGGACCGGATAACGGTAGGTCCAGCGCATGTCGGAGGCCAGCTCCAGCAATTCCACGGCGGCCCGATCGTTCGGGCAGCTGCGCCGCCGCAGGCAACGCGGCTCCAGGCGGCGCTCGCAGCTTTGTTCACGCGCGCCCCAGCGAGTACAGCGCCTCTCGATAAAACGCGGCGTGCTGCCCAGACGCCGGGCGATACAGTCCTGGTAAGGGCTGTCCGGCGCACCGAGCTGCGCGCCCGGCTCAGCTTGCAGGTCACGCCCGCGAAGCAGCAGGGGATCGTTCCCGGGGTCTATCCTGAATTGCGGGCGTTGGAGAGCAGCGTCCCGGGTGAAAGCACCAACGGGATACTCCTGCAAACGGTGCCGCGCCGTATTCTGTAATTCCAGCCCCTCCTCGTACAGATCGCCCTGGGGCACCTGCAGACCCTGGTAACCGGGTACCGTATCCGGGGCGGTGTGCGTCGCCGCGGCCTCCACCCGCCGGGACTGGGCACGCCCGAAACGTCGACCTTCCTCCAGGGCGGCGCGTGCGGCGGCGCGCGCGTCTTTGGGCAACTCACCGGGAGGATCGGCGCGCGGCGCCATCCACGTCAGGCAGAGCGCCAGAACCAGCACCAGGCCCCACCAGGACGCCGCGTCGGCCGCGTGGTGCGCGCCGCGCTTCATGGCGACCGTTCCAGGCGCCGCCGCAAGACGAGGGCCCGGGAGCGTGCCTCGGGGATCGCGGCGAACTGCTTCAGGACTTCGTCCAGGTGCAGGTCACCGGCCAGGCGCACGTGCCGGGGCGCCGGACAGCGCTCCTCGTGGCAGGTCGCCAGGGGCTCCAGGCAGAGCACGAAGAGCGGCGCCCCGGTCACGGCAAAGCGCCGGTAAGCAAATGGATCGATCACCCAGGCCGGCTCTCCCGCGACAGGGAGTTCCGGTCGCGCCCGCTCCAGAAGTTCCCGCAGGCGCTCCGCGGTGCGCGGCAGAGAAGCTTCCACCAGGCCGCGCAGCACCAGCACCGCGTCGGTGCGCGCCGCCTCCCGCAGGATGCGGCGCAGCGAGGTCCCAGGCAACGAAAAGCTCACGAAGATCAACAAGGGCCCATCTCCCGGCGTCCCCGGGGAAACCGCCGGATGAAGTTCCCGGGGATGTTTCGGGAGGTCCGCCGCCCCGCAAACACCCAGAAAGAACAGCCAGAGAAAACACACGGCCGGCACCTTAAACCGTTTCATCCTTATCTCTCATGAGCGTCCGCTTCCCTGTCGATCGCCGCCTAAAGGGCGCAGCACATGCGCCTGCGAAACAACAGGTAGCCCCAGTCTTCACCCCGCACGGGATATTCGCGACCGGCGGCCCAGGGCAGCGACAGGCGGCCAAAGGGGTCGGCACGGGAAGGCAAGGGCCGCGGCCACAGCATCTGGGTCTTGTATTGCCCTTTGCGCAGGGTGGCCTGCAGTTGCGGCCCGCACATGGCCGCCCGCGTTGAAGTGTCACGCGCGACCAGTTGTCTGTGCATCTTGAAAGCCGCGCGCTGGGTCAGCAGCAGGGAACTGTCCACGCCGCCGCTATGATGATCCACGCTGCCGGTCAGGGGATACATGGAACCCTGGCAACCGGCACACCAGAACAGTCGATCCACGGGGAACGCCGTCGTGGCGGCAACGCAGTCCGCGGCGCAGGCGGTCTGTGCCGCCGGGTTGCCGAAGAGCGCCGCCTCCGGGTTAATCAGGAAATTCAGTTCGTCGTCCTGCCAGAGCGGGTCCAACTCCGACATGTACAGCAGGTCCAAAGTCTCCTGCTGAAGGCAAACGCCCTGGGTCAACAATCCCACCCAGAAAAGCACCGGATAGCTGTACCAATGCACGTGGTAGAAAGCATCGTCGGAATGACTGGCGCCGCCGCCCTGGGGACGATCCGGGCCGGGCAGCCGGAAGCCGCCCAGCAGCGGAGCACAGAAAGGCGTCCGCACCACTTCGGAAACGCGCGCAGGCTCCCAGAAAGACACGCCGATGCCGACCCGCAGGAAGAGCGGAGGAGGTGCCGGACAGGTGCAGAGCAGCGGCGGGGAGTCGCCGGCATCCTCCTGGCCGAAGCCGATGCGCAACGGCCCGATGCGCAGCGGGAAAATGCAGCGCCAGCAGATGTCCGTGATCGGATTGGGGAAGCTTCCGTGACAGGGCGCCGCGGCGGGGGCCGAGCGCGGCGCCGTCAGGATCGCGGCTACCAGCAACGGCACGAGACACCCCGGTAAAATCCGCTTCGGCGCCCACTTCAAAGCGGGAACTCCTCGACTCGCAGGCGGCGGCCTTCCCGGGTCACCTGGCTGGGCAATGCCTGAATTCCCAGGCGTCGGCATAACAGCCCATGCTGGTCAAAATACAGCGGCTGCTTCCAATCCTGCCGGAGCGGCGCCGGCGCCCCGGCCGTCAACACCAGTTTCAAATCAGCGCGATGCTCCCGGGTCGCCAGGCGCCGCCGCACCCACTCCCGCTGCCGTGGATCGTGCGCGTCAAAAAACAGCAGGCGACGGTTGAAGGGACGGTAATCCAAGGGATTCACGCGCGTCCCGGCAGGCGCCAGGAGCCGACCCGAAGCATCATGCAGCGGGTGCGCCAGGGACACGGAGGGATCCAGGTAACGCACTCTCCCATGGCGCGCGCGCGGTAATTCCACGCCGGGCGGCCCCTGCTCCAGGTAGGCACGGGCACGCGCACGGGCAGCCCGGCGCAAGCTGTGCATATCCAAGGCGGCGAGACGCTCTTCAATGGATGCGGCCAGATCCGGTTCGGCGATTGGATAAAGTTTGCCCCACACACCTAAATCCATACCCTGCCCCACACCCGGCGCCGCGTCCGAGACTCCATCGGGAAAGACGGCGGGAAAGGCGGTCGTGCTAAAAAAGCAGCAGGCCGCGACCCACAATGCGCGTGCGCGGGATCCAGCCGATGGATGCATAACGGCTGTCATAGCTGTCCGGGTGCGGGGCCCAGAGCACGTAGAAACCAGGCGGCACAAGGCCTTCGGGGCCGCGCCGCAGCTCTGCGTCGCGCCGATCGCGGCGCTTCACGAAGCCGCGCGGCCGCCCCCGCACCGACCAGGTGCGCCGCGCTGGATCGTGGCGCACCTGGTCGCCGGGAACGCCGATCACGTATTTCAGGAACAAGGCGCCGGGAGGATAATCCACCGAAGACGGCACACGGAAGGCGACCAATTCGCCGCGCCTCGGCGCCGCGTCGCTGAAGCGCAGCAGGTAAACGCGGCCAGGCACGCTCGCCGCAAGATTGATGCAGAAACGATAGCGCGCCGTCCACCATTGGGCCGGTCCGGCAATGAGCGCGGCGGTCAGCACCAGCAACAGAAAAAAACGGCGCGCACCCGCGGAAACAGCCCACACACCCACTACTCACGGTGGCTGGCCCGGCGTGGAGCGCAGCGCCCGGCGCCGCAGTTCCCCGGTGCGATCCTCGGCGCCGGCCAACACCGCGGAGGCACGCAGCACCAGCACCCGCTCCGGGGCAGCGTGCGCCATGCGCGCCAACTCTTCGCGCAGCAACCGCCCCAGATGCTCGGCGCGCCGGCGCTTCGCGGCGGTGTCCCTCCCGGGTAACACCGCCTCGCTCCGCGCCAGCTCACCGATGAGGGCGGACAGATCCACCTTGGCAACCACCCATGGCGGCGCGGCGCGCCGCCGTTCCAGGGCACCGCCGGCAACCACACCACACAGGGAACTCAAAACCCAGGACAGGGCCAACAGCCAGACCTTTACAGCGCCGCCGCCGCTTCCGCGCTCCACCTCTTCCCTGCTCACCGGGCCTGCTCCACCAATAATTGTTCGATGGATTCCACGAGGCCGCGTCCCTGGCGGCGCAGGCGCTCCAGGGCGGCGTATTCCTCGGCGCGCGTGGTATAGAGCTTCTCGCTGAAGGAATCCACCAGCAGACGCCCCAGGGCCACGCCGCCGCCCGGCGCCAGCACGGCCAGTTCGGAGTATTTGCCTTGCCGCGTCTCCAGGCTGGACAAGAGGCGTATCAGGCTTTCGTCCAGATGCAGACGCCCGCCCTTGGAGGCCGCGCGCAGGGATTCGGGGCGCTGCCGCATCAGGAACAACCAGTCGCTGTTGTAGAAAGCGGCCTGCGCGGTGGGTGTACGGTAGTAATCATCAATGCCCTGGGTGATGGTCATGTAGGCGCCCCCGAATTTGCGCGCCGTGCGATACCCGGTCTCGATGAAACGCCCGGCGTCGCCGCCCGCCATGAGGCGCCAGGCTTCATCGATGATGCAAAGCTTGCGACGCGCCCGATCCCCATGACACATTTCCTGGTTGATACGCAGCATCAACAGCAGCAGCACCACGCCCTGCAGCTCAGGCTTGTCATCCAATCCCCCCAGTTCCAGGACCACCAGGTCGTTGTCCAGCGACAAACCGGCCTTCCCCTCGAACCAGCGTCCGTAGCTGCCGCGCCGGGTGAAGGGATAGAGCATGTCACCGACGCGCCGGGCCGACTCGTCCTTGGCCGCCGTGAGATGGTCGGCCACGGCGCTGACCCCGGCGTCCCGCCCATGGGCGCGCCAGGCCGCCTGCAGGGCACGCTCCAGGTGGGACGCCTGCAGACTGTTCAGGGGCTGGTTCCCGGCCGCCATGCGTGCCAACAGGGATTTCAACATGGGAAGCTCAACCTCCATATCCCGCACGTAAGAGAAAGGATTGAGGTTCACGTCCGCGGCGCTCTCGAAATCCAGGTAAGCGCCGCCCGCCAGGCGGCAGAGACGCTCGTAGCTGCGGCCGGAGTCGATCACCCAGGAGCGTCCACCGCTGCCCAGCAGGCTGACCAGCAACTCCTGGGTGAAGAAGCTCTTACCCGCCCCGGAGGCGGCGGCCACGGCGCAATTGAAGTTGCCCTGATCGTTGTCAAACGGATCGATCTCCATGAGCTGCCCGCGCCGCCCGGCCAACAGCAGGAGCGGCGTTCCGGTACCTTTCCATTCCGCGATCCAGGGGGCTGTATTCACCACCGACCAGGTCAGCATGGTGCGGAAGCGGGACAGCACCTGCGCTTCCCGGGACAGGCCTTCCACCGAACTCAGGGGCAGGGCGCTGAGGAATGCGTGCAGGGCAATGAAACGATCCCGACGCAATAACCAGGCGCGGCTTTCAAAGAGCGCGCTGAGCCGTTGCTCGGCGAACTCCGCCTGAACACGCGGCGCGAACAACACGATTTGATGCTGCGCGCTCAACATGCGATGTCCAGACTGGGCCATGCGGTTCACAAAGCGCCAGTCCGCGCGGCGATCCGCCCACATCGGCAGAAACCGCCCGATGGGGGAGTCGGCCATCTGGGTGGCGCGCAGGGCCTTGAGCTGCGCCCGCGCCTGGGCATCGGCCTGCTCGGGCACGGTCACGTTCAGCGTGTAGAGAAAAGGACAGGGCAGACGCAGGCTGTTGCTGAACAGATCGCCGATCAACTCTCCTGACTGCCACCCGGCCCAGGATTCCGGGTACTGGCGCACCGAGTAGGGACGCACGGCAAGGGACAAACCGTCGCGCGAGAACTCCAGGCCATCGCGGCCCACGGACAGCAGGGTCTCGCCATCCCCCAGTTGCTCGCGCAGGGCCCGGCGGCGATCCCACAGCAACTTCGGACAACGCGCGGCGCGTGGGTTGAGCATGGTGTCCAGAAGGCCGAGGAAGGCGGCGGCGTCCAGGCCGCGACAGGCGATACCGGCCGATTCCAGGATTCCGGAAAAAGCCCCGCGCCAGCGCCGCAACAACTCAAAGGCCGTCTCCGGATCCTCGCGATCCGCAGGGCGCAGCAGCGAGATGAAGAGGCGGAAATCCCTGAGCGGCATGGGATGGTCCGCCAGCAGCGATTCCCAGTTGCCCGGTGCCAGGCGGCGCAGGCGATGTTCGGCCAGATCGCCGTACACTCCCTCGCCGCGCAACGCCCGCCAGCGATCCAGTACGGGCTGAATATCCGGCGAAGCGTAGAGCATGATTTGCACGCAGGTCCCCTCCGGAAGGCCGACGTTGAACAGGCCGGAGAGCACGTTCAGGGAGGAAGAGTCCAGGCCGGTAGGCGGCACCGCTTCCAGGATAAACCCCCGCCCTCCATCGGCGTTAATAAACAGCTCGTGCTCTGCATCCCACTGCTCGTAGGGCAGTAGATCGGCCAGGCGGTGACGGCGCACCAGGAGCCGTTGCTCCCTGAGATTGAGCGGCAGGCTGTCGCCGGCGTAAGGCAGGCCGGGCTGCTCCTCGGTA
>JABAAT010000058.1 GCA_014238615.1 Gammaproteobacteria bacterium
CCGGCGCTGAGCAGCAGGGCCAGGTTGTGCGACTCGCCGATGGAATCCAGCCCGCTGATCATGAAATCCCGGCCCAGCACGCTGCGCACCGTGGCCACGCTGATGACTTCCTCGATCTCCCGGCTGCGCAACACCTGCTCGCCGTTCCGCTCCACGATCTCCGTCTTGGTCTCCTTGTAAACCACCGCCATGAGCTTCCCCACGGCTTCGCGCGTGGTGCGGCGCATGGCGCCGCCGCCCGTACCATCCAGGCGGATGAAAACCGCGGGGCTTCCGTCGTCCTGGGCCAGGCCGGCGCTGGCGCTGGCCACATGCTCCCCGGTCGTGATGATGTCGCGCTTCAGCAGCACCGGCGCGCCTCCAGGGCGCTGGTAGAGTCGGCTCCCGGACGGCGCGCGGCGCCCCTCCCGGGCCGCGGCCTCGGCGTCTCCTTCCTCGTCCACCATGCGGAACTCCAGGGTCGCGGCCGCGCCCAGCACCAGCTTGGCGCGCGCGGTGTCCTGCACCCCGGGCAGCTGCACGGCGATGCGCTGCTCGCCCTGGCGCTGCACGATGGGTTCGGCCACCCCCAGTGCGTTCACCCGGTTGCGCAGGGTGAGCACGTTCTGGCCCAGGATCTGGTCGCGGAGATCAGCCGCGCGTTGCGCGGTGATGAAAACGTCGAACACCAACGGCGTGGCCTCGTCCGTGCGTAGCTCTAACTCCGACGGGACGCCGGAGGCGCTCTCGATCAAGGCAAGCGCGCGCTCCACGTCCACCTCCTCCACCAGCTCCAGGCGTACGAACCCATCCGCGTGCGTCCGCAGCTCCCGATAGTAGATTCCCTCGGCGCGAAGCAACTCGCGAATCTGTCCTCGATAGCCTTCCAGGAATCGCTGGACGGCGGCATCCACGTCCACCTCCATGAGAAAGTGCACCCCGCCGCGCAGATCCAGCCCCAGGTTCATGGGCTCGGCGGATAAGCCGCGCAGCCAGTCCGGGGTTCGATCCGCCAGGTGCAAGGCGACCACGTATCCTTCCCCCAGGCTCTCACCGAGCAGTTCCCGGGCGCGCCGCCGATCTTCTCCAGACTGGAAGCTCAGCAACAGCCGCTGCTCCTCCAATCGCCGCAGCGCCGGCACCAGCTCCGCGTCCCGCAATTCCCGCGTGACCCGCTTCAGCAGCGCTTCATCCGCCGGGGGACTGCCGCGTTGCGCGGAAATCTGCAGGGCCGGGGCGGTGCCGTACACATTGGGCAGGGCATACAGTGCCCCGGCGGCGAGCACCAGCACAATGAGTGCGTACTTCCAAGGCGGATAGCGTTGCATCGGGCGGGCCCGGAGGCAGTGCTGGGGTGGCAGGCTAGAGTGTTTTCATGCTGCCCTTGGGCAGCACGGCGGAGATCGCCTGCTTCTGCACGCGCACTTCCATATTCTTGTTCAGTTCCAGCAGGAGAAAGTTCTCGCCCATGTCGATGATCCTGCCCAGGAAAGCGCCGTTGACCACGACTTCGTCTCCCTTTTTCAGGGCCTTGAGCAACTCGCGGTGCTCCTTGGCGCGCTTCATCTGCGGCCGGAGCAACATGAAATACATGAGGCCGAAGAAGATCACGAGAAAGATCAGGGGTGCAACGCCGCCGCCCGGGCTGGCGCCCGGCTGTGCCCCTTGCTGAGCCCAGGCAACGCCGACGGGCAAAAGTTTTTCAATCATGACACTTAAACTCGATCAGGGTGAAATGTTCAGGAAGGCGGGTCGTCAGCGCGCGCCGGGTGCGCGGCGGCCGGAACCATCAACCAGGACCATGGTTCGTCATGGCTATGGAGAAAAGGCCCCCCGGTGCGCGCCCTCCTTGGCCTTGACCAAGGTCGCACGGCTTGACCCGGTGCACTTTAGCACCGGATGAAGACAGCGCCCGCCATCTTAGCATAAGGTGCCGCGCTCCCACCCGGCGTACAGGGTCGCGGTGTGTTGCTCCAGGCGTCCGGTGCTGATGGCGGCGCGCAGTCCGCGCATCAGCTTCTGGTAGTAATACAGGTTGTGCAGCGAGTTCAGGCGCGCGCTCAGGAGTTCCCCGGAACGCTGCAGGTGGTGCAGGTAGGCGCGGCTGTGGGTGCGACAGACCGGACAAGCGCACTCCGGGTCCGGGGGCAGGAGACTTTCCCGGTGCACGGCGTTGCGCAAACGCAGGACCCCGGCAGAGGTGTACAGCTGACCGTTGCGAGCGTTGCGCGTGGGCAGCACGCAGTCAAACAGGTCCACGCCGCACCGCACCGCCTCCAAAAGTTCTGTCGGCGTTCCCACGCCCATGAGATAGCGCGGACGCGTGCCCGGCAGCTCCCGCAGCGAGACCTCCAGCATTTCCAGCATCAGCGCCCGCGGCTCACCGACCGACAGTCCGCCCACCGCATAACCGTCAAACTCCAGGTCGGCCAGCGCCCGCGCGCAGGCGGTGCGCAGCGCGGTGTGGGTGCCCCCCTGGACAATGCCGAACACGGCTGTGGCGGCGCCGGCGCGGCGCGCGCGCAGGCTGCGCGCAGCCCAGTCCAGCGTCCGCCGTGCAGCGGCCCGCGCGCGTTCCTGGGTCGCCGGCCAGGCGATGCATTCATCCAGCACCATGGCGATGTCCACCCCCATGCGCTCCTGCCACTCCAACATGCTCTCGGGGGTCAAGAACAGGCGTGCGCCGTCCAGCGGCGACCGGAATTCCACGCCTTCCGGGGTCGTCGGCCGGCAGGCTGAGGCCAGGCTGAACAGCTGGAACCCCCCGGAGTCGGTCAAAAGCGGCCCGTCCCAGCCCATGAAGGCATGCAGCCCGCCATGCTTTTCCAGTACCTCCGGGCCCGGGCGCAGTAACAGGTGCAGCGCGTTTCCCAGGAGTAATTCCGTGCCCAGGTCGTACAACTCCCCCGGCCCCAGCCCGCGCACCGCGCCGCGCGTCCCCACGGGCATGAAGGCGGGCGTCTCCACCGTGCCATGCGCAAGCCGCAGGCGCGCGCGGCGCGCGGCACCGTCCCGCGCCAGGAGTTCAAAGCGTGGGGCCTTCACCCGGGCAGGCCCGGGGCCAGCAGCATGGCATCGCCGTAGCTGTAGAAGCGGTAGCCGCCGCGCACCGCATGTCGGTAGGCCGCCAGCACCCGGGCGCGGCCGCTCAGCGCACAGACCAGCATCAACAGGGAAGAACGCGGCTGGTGAAAATTGGTGATGAGGCCATCCACCACCAGGAAGTGATAACCCGGTTGGATGAAAAGCTCGGTCTCGCAGGCGCCGGGGCACAGGCCGGCGGCGGCCGCCGCTTCCAGGCAGCGCAGGGACGTCGGGCCGACGGCCAGCACGCGCGCGTCGCGCGCACCTGGACACAGAGTTTCGCGCTCACCTGGTAACGTTCCGGATACAACCGCCCGGCGGCGAGCTGCGCCGCGCGCACCGGGAGGAAGGTGCCGAACCCCACGTGCAACGTGACATAAGCGATCTCGAGGCCGGCGGTGCGTAGTTCATCAAGCAACTCCCAGGTGAAATACAGGCCGGCGGTGGGCGCCGCCACCGCGCCCGGGTGGCGCGCGTAAACCGTCTGGTAGCGTTTCTGATCCAGGGGTTCGGCGGCACGGCCCAGGTAAAGAGGCAGGGGCACGCTGCCGTGGCGCCGGAGCAGCTCCTCCCAGGTCCCGGCGCCGTCCACCAGCCGCAGTTCCGCGCCGGGCACGCCGGACGCCGGCTGCAACGCAACAAGGCCAGGGCGCTGCCGTCTTCCTGCTGACCCTCCAGCAGGATCTTCACACGCCCGCCGGAGCTCTTCCGCGCCTCCAGGCACGCCGGGATCACCCGGCTGTCGTTGACGACCAGTAGATCGCCCGCGCGCAACAGCTTCGGCAACTCCGAGAAGTGCGCATCGCGGGGCGCGCCGCCGTGCAGGTCCAGGCATAGCAATCGGCTGTCGCCGTGCTGCCGCGATGGGTAACGGGCGATCCGATCCGGCTGCAACTCATACTGGAAATCGCTGCAAAGCATGCGTGGCTGGAAGCTGAAGGGGCGGGGCCACACGCCGCCCCGGGGCATTGGTGCCGGGAGTGGGACTCGAACCCACACGGCACGAGGCCACGGGTTTTTGAGACCCGCATGTCTACCAGTTCCATCATCCCGGCGATACCGTGAATATAATAACCTCAAGGCACGGCATGGAAGCTTCCGGCCCTGTTCCAGGTATCCACGCAACCCGATGATCCCAGACTTCCCAGGTTCCTACCCGACCCAGCGCCTGCGGCGCGGGCGCCGCACTGCCTTTCTCCGGACCCTGGCCCGGGAAACGTGCCTGGCGCCCGCCGACCTGATTTACCCGATCTTCGTCAGGGAATCTAAACGCGCCGGCATGGAGGTGGCGGCCATGCCCGGGATCACCTACCGAACGTTGCCCGAGCTGCCCGTCCTGGGGGCTGAACTGATCGAGCTTGGCCTTCCCGCACTCGCCCTGTTCCCGGTGATCGACCAGCGCCGCAAGAGCAACAGCGCCAGGGAAGCCTGGAACCCACGCGGCCTGCTGCCGCGCGCGGTGCGCCTGTTAAAGCGTGAGTGCCCCAGGCTGGGCGTGATCACGGACGTGGCCCTGGACCCCTATACCCGGCACGGACAGGACGGACTGCTGGACTCGCGTGGGGAGGTGGCGAATGACCCCAGCGTACAGGCCTTGGTCAAACAGGCTCTTTGCCAGGCGGAAGCCGGCGCCGATGTGCTTGCTCCCTCCGACATGATGGACGGGCGCATCGGCGCCATCCGCACCGCCCTGGAGGAGCGTGGATTGCACCAGGTCCTGATCTTGTCCTACGCCGCCAAGTACGCCTCCGCGCTTTACGCCCCTTTCCGCGCCGCCCTGGGCTCCGCTTCGACCCTGGGGAAAGCCGACAAAAAGAGCTACCAGATAGACCCCGCCAACAGCACGGAGGCCCTGCGTGAGACCGCCCTGGATCTGCGGGAGGGAGCGGACTGGGTCATGGTCAAGCCCGGCCTCGGCTACCTGGATATCGTGCACCGGATCAAGGAGCGCTTCGGCGTACCCACGCTGGTCTATAACGTCAGCGGCGAATACGTCATGCTGAAGGCGGCCGCCGCCCGTGGCTGGCTGGAAGAACGGCCGGTCGTACTGGAACTGCTGACCGCCTGCAAGCGCGCCGGCGCCGACGCCATCTTGAGTTACCACGCACTGGATGCGGCCCGCTGGCTGCGCGAGACGGCCTGAGCGAGGAGCTTCCGTCTAAAGAACTTGCGGAGTAAGTGTTAGCTTGCGGAGTAAGTGCTAGGATGCTCCTGATCTGATCGCTGATTGCTTTTTTTTCGACAGCCTGCGGCGGAATGGTGACAGGATTTCCATATTTTCGAACGGGGCGGGGGCAGCGACTTCCCGGCGGTTGCCGGGCGCGGCTCAGCTTGTAAGGACCGCGGAACCCATGAGCGTGGCCGTAAAAAAGAGCGTGGCCATGTAGGCCACGCTTCATTAAGGAGGAACAAGAAACAATTTCCGCGCCGGTGGAGGCTGCTCCCGCCTCCCCGGCCGGTACGGGGGTGCATCCGCACCCCCTCTGTAACTCTTTGCCGCCTGGGCCTTTGCCGCCTGGGCCTGTTTTTAAGGCCCTTTCCCTAGCTGGCCCCGCCACCTCTCGCTGATCTTACCCCAACACATTTAGCGCTCCTCTTCAATAGCCCGGAAGGCCTACTACTATATATAGATCTGCCGAGTCAAGCTGCCTGGAAGTTGCTTAGATAACTACATAAGTAAAAGCATATTCTACGCCATTTAGATGCTGCGACGCAACACGGCTTGCGCCGTGCCTTGGCCGTTACGCTATGAGTAGAGAGACAGCGGGGTGGAAGAAGCAGCAAATCAAGACCCCTGATGCCTGCGATTATTTCAGGGTTCAGTACAAAGGACCTTACAAGATGCTTCTGGAGGAAGGGGCGAGGTTCGTGCTTGAATAAGCGCACGGAGGGCGATCCGCCGCTCCAGTGTGTTGTAAAACTTAACGTAACGGCTTGCGCCGGGCCGCGGTTCTCCTGCTACTTGCCGACGCAAAAACGGGAGAAGATCTCGCCCAGCAGCTCCTCGGTGCCTTGCTCGCCGAGCAGCTTCCCCAGTTCCCGGGCCGCCTCGGCCAGGTC
>JABAAT010000062.1 GCA_014238615.1 Gammaproteobacteria bacterium
AATGGATAAAAGGTACTCCGGGGATAACAGGCTGATTCCGCCCAAACGAACACAGCGACGGCGGAGTTTGGCACCTCGATGTCGACTCATCACATCCTGGGGCTGAAGCAGGTCCCAAGGGTATGGCTGTTCGCCATTTAATAGTGGTACGTGAGTTGGGTTCAGAACGTCGTAAGACAGTTCGGTCCCTATCTGCCGTGGGCGTTTGGAGACTTGAGGGGAGCTGCTCCTAGTACGAGAGGACCGGAGTGGACGTACCCCTGGTGTTCCGGTTGTCACGCCAGTGGCATTGCCGGGTAGCTATGTACGGAAGGGATAACCGCTGAAAGCATCTAAGCGGGAAGCCCACCTCAAGATGAGGTCTCCCGGGCCGTAAGGCCCCTGAAGGGCCGTGGTAGACCACCACGTTGATAGGCCGGATGTGGAAGCGCAGTAATGCGTGGAGCTGACCGGTACTAATTGCCCGTGCGGCTTGACCATATAACACCCCTGTCTTTCGGGGTGTACGATCTCGTTGATTATCCTGTGTCATAAGAGTTCAGTTCCCCGAGAACCACTGGTTTGTCCGGCGGTCAAAGCGAGTTGGAACCACCCGATCCCATTCCGAACTCGGAAGTGAAACGACTTAGCGCCGATGATAGTGTGGGTTTACCCATGCGAAAGTAGGTCGCTGCCGGGCTTTTGTCAGCTTTGACGGGGGCCGTCCGAGGGATGCCCCGGTCGGCTTCTGGTCGGTCGGTTTGCGGATCCGTGAGACTTCTTCGTGAGGTGAGCCGGCCCGGCCGCCTATGCTGATCGCCGTTTGTGCTGCCTTCCGTGTTGATCCTTACCGTGCTGATTGGGTGCGAAGAACCGCGGGCCGCCCCGTGGAGCGGTGCCAGGTAGGTGCTGGACCGGCGTTTCTTGATTTGTGTGACCCGCAGGGGCTCGCAGGGATTCGCAGGCTGGGCGCGCGTCCAAAGTGTTGCAGGCTGTCATGGCGCCGGCGCATTCCCTCTACGTTCCCTATCACCCGGTTTGGCGTTGTCGGTACCCGCGCGGGTTGCTACGATGCTGTCAGCTGTTGCGTTGCATGGGTCATCCGGCGCCGATTTTGCTAAACGGCGGCACTCAGCAGGGCCGGGCGGTTGCTGGAGGGGTTGTTGGAGAGGTTGGCTGGGGGTTTGGGAACCGGATCGCTACCATGGGTTTGGGTTGCTTGAACCGATAGACCGACGCGTGGGCCATCTCCCTGGGCCCTGCCCCCTATCCTGGCGGGAAGCTCTCTTGGCGGAAAGAGCCGGGTGCGGATGACCGTTTGCGTCCGCGCGAAGCCCTGTGCCTGCAGCTGGAGCAGGGTCCGGCGTGCGTTTCCACCGGACATAAAGTATCCTACTATGGTTCAGGCGTGACGTTCTGCCTGGGGGGCCTGACGGTCCGCGGTGACGAGAAGGCCGATAACGGTTCCTGACCTGGGTTCCTGGAGCGAGTGATGCGTACAGACGAAACAGGCCGCACCCGGATGCAGGCTGCCTGGGAAGGGGTACTCTAGATGAGCCTTACTTCAATCAATCTTTGGGCAATCAATCTTTGGGCGGTGGTCGGGCTGCTGGTCGGCCTTGTGATCCTGCTGATCCTGGTATCCTACCTGCGCTGGCGCAGGGAGCAGGTCATGGCTGAGGAACAGCCGGAAGCCAAATCGCCGCCCGAGGCGCTGCTGGAAGATCTGGAAGATACCGGGAAAGGCGAGCGGTATGAATGTTCCCGGGCGCACACGGTATTGGGCCGCTCCGCGGGAGAGGATCCTGCATTCAATTACATCGTACTTGAATCCAAAACCGTCAGCCGCAGTCACGCTGTGATTGAATGTGTTAATTCCAAGGTTTGGGTCATCGATCAGGGCAGTGCCAACGGCACCTTTATCAATGACAAGCGGGTGAAGGAGCGGGTCATGCTTCAGGACGGCGATATCCTGCGTCTCTACAAGTACAAGCTCAGGGTACACATACCCGCCGTGGAGCAGGATAGCGATCAGACCACGTTGGCCGATGGTGCGGAAGCGATGGTTGAAGGCACGGTGGTTATGGGCAGAGAGTTCGTGGAGCTCGATGCGCCGCCCGAGGAAACGCCGGAAGCCGGCGCCCAGAAAAAAATCTCGCTGGATAACTTTATAAGCAACGACGGTATCGAATAGCTGTGTGCGTCACCCCGGAGCCCGCGCGCTGATGCTCCGGTCATGCTTTACGTACGCATTTAAGTTCCCTGATGTCGTCCCTGTCGTTGGCTCTTTAGCTCTTCCACGGTAGTCCTTGATGGCCGCTCCTCTTGAGCATGTCGACTCCCGGGCACTTGCGGCGGGGGCGCCCGGCGCCTTGCTGAACCGGGATGGTGTCACGGCTGCCCTCGGCACCCGCGCCGTTTCCCTGCTGAGGGAATTACGCATCTTTCCCGGGCTTGATTCCACCCATGACTACCTGGAGGGCCTCCCACGGAGTAGCGAGATACACGGTATGGCCGTGCTGGCCGAGCAACAGTGGGCCGGACGGGGGCGGTACGGGCGCGCCTGGATTTCGCCTTTCGGACGCGGTATCTACCTGTCAGTGGGCTGGGAGGAACCACCGGTAGAGCCCGACTCCCTGACGCTCCGGGCGGCGCTCTGGTGCCTGCGGGCGCTGGCGGAACTCGGCTTGACCGGGCTTACCGTCAAGTGGCCGAATGATCTCGTGCATGCGCGCGGTAAATTCGGCGGTTTACTTGGCGCTCACCTGCGGACACGGCGGCGGATGGTGCTGGGTGTGGGGCTGGATTTCTATCCGCTGGATCGGAGTGCACGCCGGCTGATCCAGCAGGACCAAGTCTCACTTGCCGAATGTTACCCGGCTTTGCCCGGGCGTTGCCGCGTTGCGGGGGCGTTGCTCGGCGCACTTCTGGAAGGCATGGCCGAGCTGCGGCGCGCTTCCGGCTCGGCCCTGGCCGCCCTGCCGGAGCAGTTTGCCCCCCATGACTTCCTGGCGGGTCGCGTGGTGGAGGTGCGGCATCCGGGTGGAGTGATCCGGCGTGGGATCGCCGCCGGCATAGACGCCGCCGGCGCCCTGCGGATGAAAACGTCCGGCGGCCGCTGGTACCGCGTCCGGACAGGCCGGGTCCGGCTCGGCCGGTCGGGTGGCGTCACTTGAAGCCTTTACTGCTGGACCTGGGGAATACCCGGCTCAAGTGGACTTACCTGGAAGAGCGGAACGCAAGCGGTGCAGGGCGTGATCTGCAAGTCAGTGCCGAGGTGCATGTGGGGAGCAGCCTGGACAGCGTGTTGGAGAAGCGGTGGCGCGAATTGCCGCGCCCCTCCGCACTGTATGTTGCCAACGTTGCCGGCGAGGCGCTCGGTTCCGCCCTGGCCGCCTGGGTGTGGAATCAATGGTGCCTGAAGCCCTGTTTCGCGTGCAGCGCCTCCCATTTCGGCGGGCTGCGGAACGGCTATCGGCAGCCGGACGAACTGGGAGTCGATCGCTGGCTCGCCATGATTGCCGCCTGGAAAAAATACCAGGCCGCCTCTTGCGTGTTGGACCTGGGGAGTGCCGTCACTTTGGATCTCATCACGGCCGACGGCCGCCACCTGGGGGGGTATATTCTGCCCGGCCGCCGCGCCGCGCCGGCATGGCTGGCGCGACATACAGGGGACGAAGCATCGCTTCCGCCGCTGCCTGCGCGCATCACGGTGGAACCGGGAACCGGGACCGCCGAAGCGGTGGCGCATGGCACCGCCGCCGCCGTCCTTGGGGTGTTGCGTCAGGCGCTTGAAGTGCTGCGGGAGGAAGCGCCCCGGGGGCAGCCGGAGTCTTCCCCGCGCCTGTTGTTGACGGGCGGCGACGCCGCCGATTTCCTGCCTGCCTGCGGCCCAGGGGCGATCCACGAACCGCACCTGGTGCTGCGGGGACTGGCCGAGATGACAAGCTGATATGCGTTGGCTGGCCGTGGTTCTGATATTAGCGAACCTGCTTTATCTTGGCTGGGAGCTGCGCAGGGACCGCCAGGTCGCCGCCTACAACCAGGCATTGCGCACCGCCGTCCAGGTACGGCCTGTACCTGCTGTAGATGACGAGCCCCA
Source organism: Gammaproteobacteria bacterium (assembly GCA_014238615.1). GTDB lineage: Bacteria > Pseudomonadota > Gammaproteobacteria > Porifericomitales > Porifericomitaceae > JABAAT01. The sequence continues at coordinate 4,082 of JABAAT010000062.1, forward strand.
ACCCGCCGAATCGGACGCCCCCCCTGACCCGCCGCCGCCCGCGCGTGACACACCGGGGTTGCCCGTGGAAGCAGCGGAGACAGCCCGCTCCGAGGTGGAGATGATGACCCTGGAGTCGCTCGATGCAGTCGAGCCGGGGCCGGAGCAGTGGAGCGACTGCCTGGTTGCCGGGCCCTTCCCCGGCGTGGAGCAGGTCTTGGATTGGAGCAAGCGCCTGTCCGTCCTGAGCGTGCTCACCCGCCTGCGGCGGCATCCACCGGAGGAATCGAGGCAGTATCTGCTCTATCTCGGCCCCATCGAAAGCCTGGAGCAGCTACTGGAAACCACGCAAAACCTGGAAAAAGACGGCGTGCTGGAATACCGCGTCATGAACCAGGGCAAACTGCGCAATTCCATTTCGCTCGGTATCTACCAGGAACACCGCGTCGCCGCACTTAAGCTGGAGGAATTCCTGGAGATGGACTACCCGGTCTTGATGACGCCCTACCTTGACGAGTTGCAATACTGGTTCGAGATGCCGCGCTCCACCGAACTGCCGGAAGCCGTGCATACCGAACTGCAGGCCGTGGGGCTGCGCTTCGGCGCCTGTGACAGCAGCGCCGCTCCGGGCGCTGCCGTCCCGTCCGCGCGGGGTTATACTGGGTGGGTCCGGGCCCGAAACAGCCCCCCGGGTGCCCCTTCCGAAGCGGTGTTTGCCGGCCCTGGTAGTTAAACGGTATAACAGATGATTTGTAATCATCAGTTGTGGGTTCGATTCCCGCCCGGGGCTCCATGTGTGATTTCCCCCGTAGCGGCGGCCCTTATGGTTTCGCCTGTGCCGTTTCCTTCTCCGAGGAAGCAGCGAGGAGCTTATGCATGCCGCAAAATATGAAACCCCGGCGCCGCCCGGAAAAACAAGCCGCGCGTGCTGACAAGTACCGACTCTACGAGGAGTCGGTGCAGGATCCCCCCTACGAAATCGACTTCATCCGGCAGGTCTTTCGGGAGCGCGGGCGGCCGGCGCCCGGCAGCCTGCGCGAAGATTTCTGCGGCACCGCCGCGCTGGCCTGTACCTGGGTGCTGAAAAACCCGCGCCATACCGCGTATGCCGTGGACCTGGCCCCGGAGGTTCTGGAATGGTCCAGAACCCACCACCTGGCGAAGATGGCCCCCGCGCAGCGGCAGCGCATCCACCTTGTCCAGGCGGATGTGCGCACGGCTTCCCTGCCCCCGGTGGAAGTCCTGGTGGCTTTCAACTTCAGCTACTGGCTGTTCAGCGAGCGAACCGTTTTGAAGCGCTATCTGCGCGCGGCGCGGCGCGGCCTGAAACCGGGGGGATTACTGCTTCTGGACGCCTATGGCGGTTATGACTGCAACAAGGTCTGCCGCGAAGTCTCGAAGGTGCGCAACTATAAGTACATATGGGAGCAGGAAGATTACGATCCGATCAGTGGCCGCATGCGCTGCCATATCCATTTCAATTTCAAGGACGGTTCACGTTTACGCCGCGCCTTCAGTTACGAATGGCGCATGTGGTCTTTGCCCGAACTGCTGGAACTGCTGCGTGAAGCCGGGTTCAGCGGGATGACGGTTTACTGGGAGGGGACCGATGAGCGCACCGGGGAGGGCGACGGTCACTACACTCCCGTGGAGCGCGGCACGCCGGATGCCAGTTGGATTGCCTACCTGGTGGCTGAGAATCCCGGGCCTTAGGTCCGGGGCTTAGGTCCGGGATCCAGGCGTTACCGGCGGCGGAGCGCCGGGCCCGCCCGAAGTGCAGCCGGAAGCCCGGCGGGAGAGCTTAACGGGGCTGGGTGTGCGCGACCGGTTCTTCCAGCGGGGTGGAGCCCGGGGGGTGGAAAAATTTGCGCAGGGTAAGTTTTCCCGTCCAGTCCTCCGTCGTTTCCAGCGCGGTTCCCGTAAGCACCGCGACGGCGGCGGGCCGCATGATTTTGCCTTCCGCGTCCGGCCGCGGCGGTTGCTCACAGAGTTCTTCCAGCAGGAGTTGGATCGTGGGGTTGTGCCCTATCACAAGCAGGCGATCACCGGCGGCGGCACGGATCTCGCGCAACATGTCGGCCGGCCGTGCTGTATAGAGGGCGTCGGAGGAGCGTAACCGGTCAGCGCCGAGCTGCAGGGCGGCCGCTACCAGCCCGGCCGACTCCAGCGCGCGCGCGGCCGAGGAACTGAGTATCTGCCGGGGCACCAGGCCGGTGGAGCGCAACCACGCGCCCACCTCCGCGGCGCGGCGGCGTCCGAGCCGCGTCAGGGGCCGCGCGAAATCGGTGCTGACGCCGGCCGCCGGCGCGGCGGCCGCATGTCGCATGAGCCCGAGGAAAGCGGGAATGGTGGAGGATGCGGGAGGGACGCCGGGCATTAGTCAGGCGCTGCCCATTTCCTCAGGCGCTGCTGTTCTTCCCGCAGGCGTGCGCCTGCCACGGGATGGGCCCGAAAGCGTGCCAGGTAGGCGCTGAGCCTGGGGTGTGTGGATGGAGCCGGCTCCCAGCCCGCGTGCGCGGCGTTGAAGAAATTGGTGCAGATCGAGATATCCGCGATCCCCGGAATCTCGTCGTTGAAAAAGGCCGTCTCGGGGAGCTGTTTTTCCAGGTAGTCCAACTCTCCAGACAGTTCCTGCAAGGCCTCGGCCACGAGGTCTTCGTTGGTCTCCCGTTTCTGAAAGATTTTGAATATCACGCGTTCCCGGAAGACCCTGGAGATGAGCCCCATGAGCCGCGTATCAGCATACTCCTCCAGCCACAAGGCCCGGCCCAAATCTTTCGGAGTACGCGGATAGAGCGGCGGTGTAGGTTGGCTTGCTTCCAGGTACTGGCAGATGGCGGAAGAATCAGGCAGACGAAAATCTCCTTCTTCCAGCAGGGGGACCTTGCCGAGCGGACTGATCTGTGAGAAGTCGGGCGGCTTGTTAAAGGGGTCGATCGGCACCATTTCGTAATCCAGGCTTTTCAGCTCCAGGACCAGCAACACCTTGCGCACGAAGGGAGAGAGGATAACGCCGTAGAGGCGGCGTGATTTTTGGTTCATGGTGTTTTCCCGGCGCGGGGCGCCCGGCTTAACTCCCGCAGTACGGTGCGGGCCGCTTCCAGGCTCTGTTGCAGTTCTTCGTCGCCGTGAGCCAGGGAAATGAAGCCAGCTTCGAAGGGGGAGGGAGCCAGGTAAACGCCGCGTTTCAGCATGCCGTGGAAAAAGCAGCGAAACAAGTCGTGGTCGCAGGCCGCCACTTGCTTGAAGTGGGTAACGGGTCCTTCCAGCCCTGGGAAATAGCCGAACATGCCGCCTACGTGTGCGGTCGCCCAGGGCAGGGCGGCCTCTTCGGCGGCCTCGGCGAGACCTTGGGTCAGCGCCGCGCCGTAGCGTTCCAGGGTCTCGTAGCAACCAGGCTGTTGCAGTAACTCCAGGGTCACCAGGCCGGCGCTGACGGCCAGCGGGTTGCCGGACAGGGTGCCAGCCTGGTAAACCGGGCCGTCCGGGGCCAGCAGTTGCATGATCTCGGCGCGGCCGCCGAAAGCACCCACCGGCAGTCCGCCGCCGATCACCTTGCCCAGCAGGCAGAGGTCGGGCGTCACGTTGTAACGCGTCTGGGCGCCGCCCAGGGCGACCCGGAAGCCGCTCATCACCTCGTCGAAGATGAGCAGGCTGCCGGTCGCGTCGCAGAGGCCGCGCAGTTTTTCCAGAAAGCCTGGTTGCGGCGGGACCAGGCCCATGTTGCCCGCCACCGGTTCAACCAGGATCGCGGCCAGCCGCGCGCCGTGTGCGGCGCATGCCTGCTCCACCGCGTGCGTGTCGTTGTAGGGCAGGCACAGGGTCAGCTCGGCAAGGGCCGCCGGGACGCCGGCGGAGTCGGGCGCTCCCATGCTCAAGGCCCCGGAACCGGCCTTTACCAGCAATGCGTCGGTGTGCCCGTGGTAGCATCCATCGAACTTGATGATCAGGTCACGGCCGGTATAGCCGCGCGCCAGGCGCACCGCGCTCATCGCCGCCTCGGTGCCGGAATTCACCAGGCGCACCTGCTCCAGGGATGGCACCAGTTCGCAGAGCTTGCGCGCGAATTCCGTTTCCAGTTCGGTGGGGGCGCCGTAAGCAAGGCCGCGCCCGAGTTGTCCGCGCAGTTTTTCCAGCACCGCCGGGTGGGCGTGGCCGAGGATCATCGGCCCCCAGGCGCCCACGTAATCGATGTAGCTCCGTCCCTGGTGGTCGTGCAGGTACGCTCCGCCGGCGGAGCGGATGAAAATGGGGAAGCCGCCCACGGCCCGGAAGGCGCGCACGGGCGAATTTACGCCACCGGGAATGCAGGCGCATGCTTCTTCGTATAAATCGCGTGTTTCAGGCATCTGTGGCAAGTAGGCCGTGATGGTGTTGGTTACCCAGGGGCGGGGGAGCCGGAGGACTGCGCAGCTGCGCTGGTGAAAAGCTCGTGGTAGGCGGCGGCGGCCTGTTCCGGGTCTGCCTTGACAAGGTCGCTGATGACGGCCAGGAGCCCGGCGCCGGCCGCGAGCAACGGCGCACCGTTGGCGGCGGTGATGCCGCCTATGGCGGCGATCGGCAGGGCCAGGCGCCGCCGCGCGCGCCGTAGCAGGTGCGTCGTGGCGCGCACGGCGTGGGGCTTGGAGACGGAGAAAAAAAAGCCGCCGAAAGCGACGTAATCCAACACCGCATCCTGCGCGGCCACGGCCCTCTCGAAATCAGCATAGCATGAGAGCCCAATCAGGGCGCTTGTGCCCAAGAGTTCCCGGGCACGGGCCGGAGCAGGGTCTGTGCGCCCTAAATGCACGCCATCAGCGCCAATCTGCAGGCAAAGTTCAGGATCGTCGTTGATAATCAGTGGAACTCCATAGGTGCGGCAGACTTCCAGCAGGGTGGTTCCGCGCCGTGTGCGTTGCCGGAAATCGCCCTGCTTGTCGCGATACTGCAGCAGGACCGCGCCACCGCGCAGCACGGCCTCGGCAAAGCGCGGCAGGTGCGCAGGCCGGATGGCCTGGGTATCGGCGATGGCGTACAGGCCGTGTGCCGGACAGCGCAAGTTTCAGGGCCGCGGCAGGCGGCCGGGCAGACGTTGTCCCCGGCGTTGTCCCCGGCTCGGGGAGAAGGAGCGCCCCAGGGCGGCCGCGGTGTAGTCCAGGGCGCGTTGCACCGCCGCGCGCGGAGACCGCTTCCGGGCGAGTTCCAGGGCCAGTGCCGCGGCCAGGGTGCAGCCGGAGCCATGGTATTTGCCGGCCAGGCGCGGGCTGTGGAAGTCATGTCGGTCGCCGTTTTGGTATAGGCTATGCCGTATCTCCCGGCGGTTGGCCGAGGCGCTGGTGATGAGTATTCCGCGTGCGCCGCGCCCGCGCAGCACGGCTGCCGCGCGGTCCACGTTGGCTGCGCCGCTCAGAAAGAGCGCTTCGGCGCGGTTCGGAGTCAGCAGAGTCGTCCGCGGCAGCAGGTGTTCCAGCAGCGCGGCGCGGGTTGACGCCGTGGCCAGTTCGCCGCCGCCGCCCGCTCGCAATACCGGGTCAAGCACCACTGGTATCCCCGGCAGGCGCTCCAGCACCCAGCGGATCGCTCTTGCCATGGCGGGCTTGCCGATGACACCGATCTTGCAGGCCTGCGCCGGCAGGTCGGCCAGCAGCAGTTGTGCCTGGCGGCGCAGCCAGGAGGCGGGGAGCGGCAGCACTGCATGCAGGCTGCGGGTATCCTGTACGGTAAGCGCGGTGGGCAGGCAGACGGCATGGCCGCCCAGGGCGGCGATGGTTTCTAGGTCGGCCTGCAGGCCTGCGCCCCCGGTGGGATCCTGGGCCGCCATGACCCAGATGATCGGCGGTGCGTCGTTCACCGGGACACCTCGCGTCTTCTGGGTCGGCCCGCCCGGTGCATGTCGCCAAAATTTTCAGAGTAGGAGTCCATGAAAAAATACATCTGTGTGATCTGCGGCTTTGTTTACGACGAAGCGCAGGGATGGCCGGCCGAGAACATTCCTCCCGGGACCCGCTGGGAGAATATCCCCGAAGACTGGGTCTGCCCGGAATGCGGGGCCACCAAGGGCGAGTTCGAAATGGTGGAGATCTGAAGCGCGCCCGCCGCGATTTGCTCAGAAAGGCTTGAGTACCGCCAGGATCATCACCGCGATGAGCACCAGGGTCGGCAGCTCATTGAACCAGCGATAGAAGACCGACGGGAAAGGATTGCGCCCTTCCCGAAACAGGCGTAGCAGGCGGCCGCAATAGACATGGTAGCCGATGAGCAGGAGGACCAGCGCAAGCTTCCAGTACAACCATTGGGCGCGGCCGAACAACAACGAGGCGTTATCCAGTGTCATCCAGGCGCCGCTGAGGACGGTGAGCAACGCGCTGGGAGTCATGATGTACCAGAACAGCTTGTGCTCCATGATCCTGAAGCGTTCCAGGCTGATCCGATCCGTGGCCTCCGCGTGATACACAAACAGCCGGGGCAGGTAAAATAACCCGGCGAACCAGGTCACGACGAAGACCAAGTGGAAGACCTTGACCCATTCGATGAGAGGGGGCAAGGGTTAAGAGTCCCGCCGCGGGCGGCTTAGGGCTTTATGGGAGCTGCTCCGGGGTGGAGACCGCGGGGATCGATCCATGGCGGCGCCGCACATCATGGGACCATGCAGGTTGGGAAGAGGTGATTGAACCAGTGGAAATTCCGGTGGGAGGACCAGGGGGCTTGGGGCGCGGCGGGTGCCGCGGCATGAAGATCCCTGTCCGGCGGCCTTACATCCCGAAGAGTTTTCGGCCCAGAACGTTGAGATTCAGACTGCCATGGTGATTCCAGACCAGGCGACCTCCCGGGGAGATCAGGAAATAATGGGGGGTGGTGCGCACTTTCCCAAAGGAGCGGCTCACCGTCATGGACTGATCAGGGACCATCGGGTAGCGGATGGTGTATTTTTCCGCCATGCGGCGCAGGGTCGCCTTATCGTCCCAGGGGAAGACGCTGTAGAACGCGATGTCCTGATTTTCTCCATGACTCCTCCATTCGTCGAGGAAGTCCTGCAAGCGAGGGATGTCACGTAGGCACGGCCCGCAGGTGGAAGAGGAGAACTTGATCAGGACCGCCTGGCCCTGCAGGTCTTTTAACCAAAGACTTTCGTCGCCCACCGGCTCCAACTTGAAGTCCGGAACGCGCGGCGCCGGCCAGGCCAGGGCGCCAACGACCAGGGCGACCGCCCCCAGGCATAGTAAGCGACGTGTATTGCGCATGATCTGACTTCATCCCCGGCAACGCCGGTCAACAAGCATGCAAAGGACCCCCAATTCGCCTGAATTCTAGCAGAAAAAAGCGATTTACCACCGCGCGGAGGCCCTGCTCTGCGTGGTTTTCCCAGCCCCCGGCCAGCCCCCGGCGCCATGGACGGCTCCGTAAAGCCTGCAATGTGCGGTGCAAACCTGGATCGCGCCTTAAAAGCCTGTAAGATCGATGCGTTCCCCGCCGCTCCCTGGGGTGCGCAAGTCATCGGGGGAACTAATTGATGAGGGCTTTATGCATACGGTAGGTATTTGCGGCGCCGCCGGCTATACCGGTCTGGAACTGCTCAGGATCCTGGGGCGGCACGGCGGTGTGCGCCTGGGGCCCGTGGTTTCAATCTCGTTGGCCGGGCAGCGTCCGGCCGAGCTGTTTCCGCACCTGCAGGGGGTGCGGGAGGTGGTATGCGTGGCACCCGGAGAAACCGACTTTGAGGATTGCGCGGTGGTGTTTTTGGCGTTGTCCTCGGGTGAGGCGATGCGCCGTGCGCCTGGCCTGCTGGAGCGCGGCCTCCGGGTGATTGACTTGTCCGCCGACTACCGGTTGCGTTCCTCCGGGGAATGGCGCGAATGGTACGGGGAAGAGCATGTCAGCCCGGAACTGCTGGATGAGGCGGTTTACGGACTCACCGAATGGTACAGGGAGGAACTGCGGGAGGCACGCCTGATCGCCAATCCCGGCTGCTATCCCACCGCGATCCTGCTGGCCCTGCTGCCGCTGCTGCGCGCGCGGCTGATTGAACCGGATTCCATCATCGTGGACGCCAAGTCCGGCTTGAGCGGGGCGGGGCGGCGCCCGGCGGAGCACCTGCTGTATGCGGAAGCGGCGGATTCCTGCAGTGCATACGCCGCTTCCGGCCATCGCCACCAGCCTGAACTGTGCCAGGTGCTGGAAGAAATCGCGGCGGGGGCCGGCGCCGGCCTGACTTTCGTGCCACACCTGGTTCCCATGACGCGCGGCATCGAGGCCAGCATCTATCTGCGCCCGCACGCCGGCGCGGACGTCGCGCAGGCACGTGCCTGCCTGGCTGAGTACTACGAGAAGGAGCCTTTCGTGCGGCTGTTGCGGCCCGAAGCGCACCCTGCCACCGGCCGGGTACGCGGTTCCAACGAGTGCCACTTGGCCGTGCATGCGGCGCCCGGCGGCCGCCTGGTGCTGCTGTCCGCCCTGGACAACCTGGTCAAGGGCGCCGCCGGGCAGGCGGTACAGAACATGAACCTGGTGCTTGGCCTGGATGAATCCAGCGGCCTGGAAGCCGCCGCCTGCCATCCTTAAGCCCGCACCTGGATTGAACCGGGAGAAAATTCCTTGAGCAAACTACTTGTCGTCGACCTTGCTTCCTTGCGGCGGCGTTGGCTGCTGGTCTGCGTTGCCCTGCTGCTGCTGAACGTGCTGCTCACGGTGCTCGTCTGGCAGATCGTCACCGGGCGGCATAACGCCTGCGTGCAGCAGGTCTTGCAGAACAACGACCGCCACCAAAGCGAGTTGACCCAAAGCGCCGACCGGGAAGGCAGGCTGCTGGAGTTGGAACTGGACAACCAACGCCTGCGGCGCGCCCAGCTCACCGCCACCGTCACCGCGCGGAAATTGCGCACCGAACTGCAGTTTTTACAGGAGAAGCTGTACAGCAAGGACCAGGAACTGCGCTTCTACCAGTCCATTACAAGCAATACCAAGGGTGCCAGCGGCCTGCTGCTGCATGGCCTCCACATCGAGCCGGAGGACGGCGAAGACCGTTACCTTTGCAAGATCTTCTTAACGCACTTGGTTAAAAGTGCTAAATTGGCGAAGGGCTCTCTGGAACTGCGGATCGAGGGAGAACGGGCCGGGGTTCCGGCCTGGCTGGAAAATTCGGAGTTGTTGCCCGGGGATGAGGCGGCGGTAAACTACGAATTCCGCGACTTCCTGAGTTGGGAAGGGCACCTGCTCCTGCCGGAAGGCTTCCAGCCGCGCCGGATCCAGGTCAAATTAACACCCGAGGGCCGGGGGCGGGAGCCCCTGGAGGAATTCTTCGATTGGCCCCTGGAATCGCCGACGTTTGCTGAAGATGAGGAATCACCCGATGTTTAAACACAAAAAACGCAGAACCAAGCGCATTGACACCATGATCGGGTCGAACACCCTGATCACCGGGAGTCTCAATTTTGAGGGCGGCCTGCACGTAGATGGTACGATCAAAGGCAATATCATGGCCCCGAACGACGAAACTTCCTATCTTTGCCTGAGCGAAACAGGTATCGTGGAAGGAGAGGTGCGTGTTCCCTACGTGTCGATCAACGGCAGCGTGGAAGGAGATGTATACGGCAGCCAGAGCGTGCAGTTGTGCGCCCGGGCCCACGTGAAGGGGAATGTGCACTATAATATGTTCGAGATGAAGGCCGGAGCCGAGGTGAATGGCAGGTTATTGCACAGTGTCGGTTACGATGACAACTGGAAGGTTCTCCCGAAAGCGGGCTCCGCAAAGAAGGAGCCTGAGTCGGGCGGTCAGGATGAAACTTAGAGGTTATGGCGATGAGGAATGCAGCATCTGAACAGCCGCGGGAACAGCCGCAGGAAGTACGGGCGTCGGAGCCGGTGCGCGCGGCGCAACCCGAGCACACTGAAATCCCGGAACATGAGTCGCAGCCGCTGAATTTCACCGACTCGGCGGCGCGCAAGGTGCGTGAATTGCTTGAGGAGGAGGACAACCGCGGGTTGATGCTGCGGGTGTTTATCTCCGGGGGGGGCTGCTCCGGGTTTCAGTACGGGTTCACGTTTGACGAAAAGCTCACCGAGGGGGATACCTTGATGCACAAGGGGGGGGTGCGGTTGCTCGTGGATCCCATGAGCCTGCAGTATTTGCTCGGCGCGGAGGTGGATTACACGGAGAATCTGGAGGGCTCGCAGTTCGTGATCCGCAATCCGAACGCCGCCACCACCTGTAGCTGCGGTTCTTCTTTCTCGGCCTGAACCCCGGCGTTCAGGAAGCGGGCGGCAGGTAGACGGCTCCCGGCAACGCCGCCGTCGCCCCGCCGGTGATCGGCTTGAGCTCTACCGCCAGTTTTTTCCAGCGCCGGTAGGCCAGCCAGGCGAAAAGCAACGCCTCGGCCGCGTCCGGATCCAGCCCGTGGCGCGCGGTGCTGTCCAGGCGGTACTCCGGCAGCCTGCGGCGCAGGGCCTCGCCAAGGGCGGTATTGTGTACCCCGCCGCCGCACAGCAGGACTTCCCGCGCGCCGCGCGCGTGGCGGTGCACGGCGTCCGCCACCGTGGCCGCGGTCAGTTCCAGCAGGGTCGCCTGCACGTCCGCCGCGGCCCGTTCCGTCAATGGCTCCGCAACAGGTAAGCGCTCCAGGTGTTTTTGCAGCCAGTCCAGGTGAAAGTAGTCGCGCCCGGTGCTTTTCGGCGGAGGTTTTGCGAAATAGGCATCGCCCAGCAAGGCTTCCAGCAGGGCCGGGTCGGCGCGCCCGGAGGCGGCCCAGCGCCCCTCCCTGTCCATGGCGAGGCCGCGCCTCCTGGAGCACCAGCCGTCCAGCAGGGCGTTCCCGGGCCCGGTATCAAAGCCCAGCGGAGGCTGTTCCGCTGCCGCCGGCAGCAACGTGAGATTGGCCATGCCGCCCAGGTTCACGACCGCGCGCGCGGCGCCGGGCTGGCGCAGCAGGCAGTCATGCAGCAACGGTGCGAAGGGCGCGCCCCGCCCCCCGCTGGCCAGGTCGGCGCGGCGGAAGTCAGCCACCACCGGGATGCGGGTGAGTTGCGCGATGATGTTCGGATCCCCGATTTGCAGGGTTCCCGGCGGCGCCGCGTCCGGCTGGTGCAACAGGGTTTGCCCATGACTGCCGATGGCTGTGACCGCGCCGGCTTCCGTGTCCTGGGCCGCCAACAGTTCCAGCGCGGCGTTGGCGAAGGCCCGCGCGGTCAGCCCCTCCAGGCGCAGCAACTCCTCGCTGCTGGTCTGCGGCCCGGCGGCCAGCAGCCGCTCGCGCAGTTCGGGTACGTAAGGCTGGGTCAGCGCGCCGAGCAGCAGGGGCCGACCGTTTTCCAGCCGCGCCAAGGCCGCGTCCACGCCGTCCATGCTGGTGCCGGAGATCAAGCCTATGTAAAGTCCCATGGTGTTTTGTGGAGTCTGCATGGAGCAGGCGGACTTGCCTTGGAACAAGTCATTCTACATACTTCGCACTGTGCGCCGCGCACTGCATCCTGTTTCGGACGGCCGCAGGCGCGGAAGCAGCGCCCCCACCACCCGCAATGCCCGTGATGATTCTCACCCCGTCTTCCCGCCCGCTCCGCCCGTGAACGCCGAGGCCGACCGCCAACTGGCTGAACTGGAGCGCGGCGTTGAGGAACTGCTGCGGCGCCCCGAACTCGTGGAGCGCCTGGCCGCCGGCCGCCCCCTGCGGATCAAGGCCGGCTTTGACCCGACCGCGCCGGACCTGCACCTGGGCCACACCGTGATCCTGCACAAACTGCGCCGCTTCCAGGACTTCGGCCATGAGGTCATCTTCCTGATCGGTGATTTCACCGGGCTCATCGGTGATCCATCCGGGCGCGACCACATGCGCCCGCCGCTGGACCCGGAACAGCTGCGCGAGAACGCCCGCACTTACCGGGAGCAGATCGCCAAGACCCTGGATCCCGGGCGCACCCGGGTTGAATTCAACTCACGCTGGATGGGGAAAGCCACCGCCGCCGACCTGGTCCGCCTGGCGGCCCGGCACACCGTGGCGCGCATGCTGGAGCGCGACGACTTTCAGAAACGCTACGCGGCCGAGCGCCCCATCGCCCTGCACGAGTTCCTTTACCCGTTGATCCAGGGTTATGACTCGGTGGTGCTGAAAGCGGACGTGGAACTGGGCGGCACCGACCAGAAATTCAACCTGTTGGTGGGACGCAAGCTGCAGGAGGAATACGGCCAGCCTCCCCAGGTGATCATGACCCTGCCGCTGCTGGAGGGCCTGCGTGGGCAGCGCAAGATGTCCAAGTCGCTGGACAACCACGTGGCGCTGAACGACCCGCCCGAAGAGATGTACGGCAAGCTGATGTCCATCTCCGACGAATTGATGTGGCGTTACCTGGAACTCCTGAGTCTGCGCCCGCGGCCCGAACTGGAAGAGGTGCGCCGCGCGGTGGAAAAGGGTGCGAACCCGGTGCACAGCAAGCACGCCCTGGCCGGCGAACTGGTGGAGCGCTTTCACGGCGCCGCCGCGGCGCGCCGCGCCCACGAAGATTTCATCGCCCGCTTCCGGCACGGTGGTCTGCCGAGCGAACTCGCCGAGGTATGCCTGGACCCCGGGCAGGGCCCCTGGACCCTGCTGCGCGTCCTGCACCAGGCCGGACTGAGCGCCTCCGCCGCCGAGGCGCGACGCCTGCTGCGCCAGGGCGCGGTGCGCCTGAACGGCGAACGGGTGACAGACGGCGCCCGCCTCCTGGAAGCAGGGGAGGCCTTGCTGCAGGTGGGCAAGCGCCGCTGCGCCAGCGTGCGCTTGGCGCGGGAGCCGGCCCCCCCTCCCGAAACGATTGAAGGAACCGCAAGATAAAGGCGGATGAACTCAGAATAGTGCCGCCAGCGTCCGTAGGGCACGTTCTGGATTCGGCAGCCGCACCTCTTCCGCTCCCAGCAGCGTCTCCGGGTAGCCCCGGCAATTAGCCACGGGGGTCGCCGCCGCGGGGCTTCATGGAGATATGCACAATGTGGAACCCGGCCTCGGGACCGTCCCGTCCCCGGCCGCGTCGAATATTGTTACAATCGGGGGAACCATACCCACGGCAAATACCCACTCAAGCAACCAGTAAAGCCAGAACCTCAGCCTCTCACGAATGCAGTGGTCGTATCCCCTGCTGCAATGGAAAAACCCACAAGCTGAGGACTTGCCTCGCGCCGCGCCGCCGCGGCATTACGTGAGTCGCCGCCGGAGGGACCCAGCGATCAGTACATCAGCTGATCGATCGGCCTGAAAAGGAGACCTTATGCTGACCCGGCAGAAGATCATCCTCCGCTTCCTTACGCAAAGAGGAAGACCGATCAAACGTACCGTGTTTATGAAGCTGATGTTTCTACTGCGCCATGAATCCGTGCTGAAAAAGGATCCTACCTTCTACGATTTCCTCCCTTATCGCGACGGGCCTTTCTCCTTTTCTCTAGACAGGGAGCTTGACATCCTCAGGCGGGCCGATTACCTAACGCCGGAAGAAGGCTCGATCACACTTCGTTGTGAGCAGCTTGCCAGGGAAAAGACCGCGAAACTCCAAGCCCCGGTGCACGAGGCTGTATCGTCCATTGTGGATGACTATGGGCACATGAGTAACAAGAACCTGAAGCAGAAGGTCGATGATCATAATCCATGGTATTCGAACAACAACGAATTACCCGGGGACCATGATGTCACTGCTCCTCTCGCCGTGTACACATCCGGCTACCAGGGGCAGTCGGTTGACGCCTTCTTCAACGAGCTCTTAAGTAAAGGGATCAAGTTTATTCTTGACGTGCGGGCCAATCCGTTCTCCCGTAAATATGGATTCTCGTATAGACTTTTCCGTGACATAGCGCGGAAGTTGAAGCTTGGATACCGTAATATTCCCAGCCTTGGCATTCCCAGTAGCCTCCGTAGAAGGCTGAACGGCTACGATTCGTATCAGCTCCTGCTCAAGCGATACGAGAACGAGATACTCTCTCAAAAGAGCCGGGAGATCGATGAAGT
>JABAAT010000040.1 GCA_014238615.1 Gammaproteobacteria bacterium
GCGCTGGGCTTGGATTTCCACCGCGTTCCGGTGGGGGACCGCCATATCCTGGATCGTCTGCGGCGTGATCGGTTGAAACTGGGCGGCGAGAGCTCGGGGCATATCGTGCACCTGGATTATGCCGCCACGGGTGACGGCCTGTTGAGCGCCTTGCTGGTGCTGAATTGCCTGCTCGGCGCGGGTGGCGCGGGGTTGGCCGGGTTGCTCCCAGTGCCATGTAAGTGCCCGCGGAAAATGCTGAACATATCTTGGCCGATGCACCTGGAACCCCAATCCCTGCCCGCCCTGAAGGCCGCGGTGCGCACGGCCGAGCGTCGCCTGGAAGGAACGGGGAGGGTGCTGCTGCGTCGTTCAGGCACGGAGGCGCTGCTGCGGGTGCTGGTGGAGGGGGAGGATGCGGCCCTGGTGCAGGCGCTGGCGGACGAAATCGCCGCCGCGGCGCTCAGGGATCGCGCAGCAACTCGTTGATGGCGACCTTGGATCGGGTGCGGGCGTCCACTTGTTTCACGATCACGGCGCAATAGAGGCTATGACTGCCGTCCTGGGCTGGCAGGGAGCCGGATACCACCACCGAGCCGGGGGGCACACGCCCGTAGGAAATCGAGCCGTCGGCGCGGTTGTAGATGCGGGTGCTCTGTCCGATATAGACCCCCATGGAAATCACTGAACCGGTGCCGACCACGATGCCTTCGACGATCTCCGAGCGGGCGCCGATGAAGCAGTTGTCCTCGATGATGGTGGGGGCCGCCTGCGGCGGTTCCAGTACCCCCCCGATGCCCACACCGCCCGAGAGATGCACGTTTTTGCCAATCTGGGCACAGGAGCCCACCGTCACCCAGGTGTCCAGCATGCTGCCGCTGTCCACGTAGGCGCCGATGTTGACGTAGCTTGGCATCATGACTGTGCCCGGAGCGATGTAGCTGCCGTAGCGGGCCAGCGCCGGCGGCACCACCCGCACGCCGGCGGCTGCGAATTGCGGTGCTTCCCAACCGGCGAATTTCAGTCCGACCTTGTCATAATAATTGGTATAGGCGCCCTCCAGGCGTTGCCCGGCCCGCAGGCGGAAGGAAAGCAGCACGGCTTTTTTTAGCCAGTTATGCACGATCCAGGCGCCGTCCCGCGCTTCGGCGACGCGCAGCCGGCCGCTGTCCAGGTCTGCCAGGGTTTCCGCCACGGCGGCCTGCAGGGCGGGATCGGCCTGTTCGGGGTTTAAGGAGGCACACTGTTCATAGGCCGCTTCGATCAAGGCGCGTGCGGTGTTGTCAGGCATGGTGACCTCTTCGGGTTGCTTGCACCGCTGGTTTCAGGTTTGGAT
Organism: Gammaproteobacteria bacterium; assembly: GCA_014238615.1. Classification (GTDB taxonomy): domain Bacteria; phylum Pseudomonadota; class Gammaproteobacteria; order Porifericomitales; family Porifericomitaceae; genus JABAAT01. Next base: position 1,316 of record JABAAT010000040.1, read on the forward strand.
TGATCGGCGGAAACGGACCGTCTCCGGGCGGTGCTCCAAGGGTTCCACGCGGGGCGATGCATATCCGCGTGCCTCCCGGGATTCATTGTAGCGGCGCCACTGCCTGAAAAACCATCCGTCGCCGGTGCCTTGCGTTGTGCACAGGGTGAGTGAGGGCGCCGGCCCGCCTCACTTGCGAGGAAGGCGCGGAAACATATAAAATACTTTAACTATCATGCTATAATGTATTGTTTTAATTGAATAACTTTGATTAACAAGGGGCGTGTGGGATTCTTGGAGCCGATCCTGGGATCCCAACGTGCAACGGGATCTTAAGCTGCGGGAAGCGATTCCTGTAGAATCTGGCTGAACCCGGCTCCCGATACAGCGCGTTCCGCATCCTGACTTTGGGCGTCATGTGGGTAAGCGGCCTGCTGGCGGGCCGGCGCCGCACCTTGTTTCTTATAGAATCGGTTCCCCCCGAGGGAGTTTCCTGGCCAGGGGGTTTCAGGAAACGTCGCATGTCGCGCCCGCTGCAGGGCGCCGCCGGGGGCTTCGCCGGTTTTGCTTCCAGGCGTTGCCGTGTTCAAGCCGAGGTTGAAAATGCGCAAAGAACCAAAAGAGACAACGAAAGAAGTACTGATTCTGCCGGGCGATGGCATTGGCCCGGAGATTATCACCCAGGCCGAGAACGTGTTGTTAGCGGTGCGGGATCGCTACGCTTTGAAGTTGCGCTGCAAGCATGCCATCATCGGGGGCGCGGCGATCAAGGAGGCCGGGCGACCGTTGCCCGAGGAAACC
>JABAAT010000064.1 GCA_014238615.1 Gammaproteobacteria bacterium
GGTGACGCGCATGACCTCCTCCAGCGAGGTTTTACCCAGCAGGGCCTTGTAGATACCGGATTCACGCATACTCAGCATGCCGTTCTGCAGGGCCGCCTCCTGGATCGTGGCGCCGTCGGCGCGATTCAGGGTCAGGGTACGCAGCTTCTCAACCATGGGCAGAAATTCGTAGATCGCCGTGCGTCCATGGTAGCCGGTTTGGACACAGGCCGGGCAGCCCCGGGGCCTGAAGAAACGGTACTGCCAATTCTTCGGCGGCGGCGGCAGGCGCAGGCCCTTGATGGTCTTCAGCACGGAGAGGTTCGACGGTTGTCGGCACTTGCGGCACAACAGGCGCACCAGGCGTTGGGCCAGGATGCCGTTGATGGTGGAGGTCAGCAGGTAGGGTTCCACCCCCATGTCCAGCAGTCGGGTGACGGCGCTGCCGGCGTCGTTGGTGTGCAGGGTGGAGAACACCATGTGTCCGGTCAGGGCCGACTGCACGGCGATGGAAGCGGTCTCATAGTCACGCATCTCGCCGATCATGATGATGTCCGGGTCGTGCCGCACGATGGAACGCAGCGAGCGTGCGAAATCCAGTCCGATCTGAGGTTTGACCTGTACCTGGTTGACCCCCTTGATCTGGTACTCGACCGGGTCTTCCACGGAGACGACCTTGTTGCGCGGCAGGTTGAGCGTTTGCAGGGCCGTGTAGAGCGTCGTGGTTTTGCCGCTGCCGGTGGGGCCGGTCACCAGGAGGATACCGTGTGGGCGGCGAATGGCCGTAAACAGCGCGCGCGCGGACATGTCAAAGCCGAGGCTGCGAAAATCGAAGCTGACCTGCGTGCGGTGCAGCAGGCGCAGCACCATGCTTTCCCCGAACACGGTGGGTAAGGTGGCCACGCGCATGTCCAGGGGCCCATCGTCCTCAAACTGCATTTCAATATGGCCGTCCTGCGGCAGGCGCCGTTCGGCGGTATCCAGTCCCGCCATCACTTTCAATCGGGAGACAATGTGCGCCGCCGCGCTCACCGGGATTTCCTCGACCTTATGCAGCACCCCATCGATGCGGAAACGCACCAGCAGCTGTTCTTCGAAAGGTTCCAGGTGGATATCTGATGCGCGCGTCTTCAGTGCGCGGTGCACCAACAGCCGCACCATGTTGATGGTCGGCCGCTCGCTGTCCAGCATTTTCTCAGCGGGAGTCTTATCCTCCGCTTCGGCGGCGAGCAGGCCGGTGTTCCGCACGGGCTTGGGCGGGCTCCCGGGCGGGGTCTTGGGGAGTGTTCCGGAAGAGGCTGCAGAGGGCGCCTGGGGGGTGCTTCTTTGTGCGGGGGTGTTTTCCCGTGTAGCCATCCTGCTTACCCTGATTCCGCGCGGACGGGAGCCCCATGGAGGCGGTTTTTGAGTAAATCCTGCACGATCAACTTCGGCGGGTGGAGTGATTGCTTCCGCGGCATTGACCAATGATTACTTCCGCAGTGTGCCTGGAGAGAAGCGCAGGGTAGCAAATGGGCGCACCGACTGTCAAGCCGCGCCGGGTTTGAAGCCGGCCGTTACGTTAAGTGCTGATGCTTTTTTGCCGCGGACGTTCCGGCAACTGGGGCCGGGCCGATGTCATTCCGCCGCGCGGCGGCTCTCACCTGGGACCGCGCTCTTATGCTGATAACCCGCCTCGGAGGCTGTTCATTCGCTCTCGTTTAGTTTCTCGTCTCCCATCCCCATGTTTCACCTTGACACCTCAAGCGAGAAGACAAGAGTGACATTGTTTCTAAGAGTGGCAGGGTTGCTTCTGCCTTTTGGAACAAACTCCGGGTCGTTCCCCGGCGACCTCGGATAAAGAATTTCCACCTTCGAGATATTGTAACCAGCACCATGTTTCACACCAGCAGGCGAAAACCCACACAACAGCTTTCTCAGCTCTTCATACCTGCCGACACGATTCTCATCATAGGGAAACAGGTAATGGACTTCCAATTTTAATTTCTGTGACCCTTCATCCATCGTTTCATCCATGGGATAAACGCACCACTGGTCAGACCTCTGCGCATCTCCGCCCATGGACCCCAGGGCAGGTTTGCCTACGCGGGCGTCCGCCGTTCCCTCGGGTTGCTTACTCCTAAGGTACTCCACCAGGTCCTGTTCGAAGGAAAACACGTTATATTCGTCGCCTGTAGCCATACCAGTCGCCCTCTTCAAGGGATATTCACCCTCATCCTGCTCATCGGAAAACGGCATTTTACCATGGGTGGCGCGGAACTCCAACCGGTTCCGGGACGGGGGGAACTCCGGCGGCACGCGGCTTGCTAACGCCCGTAAAGCCCGCTCCTGAGTATTTCCGGCGCCTGTCGTTCAATACGCGCCATCGTTTCATGGAGGACAAGGGTGCAAGCCCCTGGGAAGAAGAACCATGAGTAGAGAGAGCGATTGGCATCCAGCCGGCAGGATGTCTCTCTCGCGCAAGTCCTGCCTGGAAACACTTCCCGGGACCAGTCGCGAAGCTTTCGTCTCAGTCTCCAGCAGGGCCATGCTCCAACAGGGTCAGTCTCCAGCAGGGCCATGCTCCAACAGGGTCAGTCTCCAGCAGGGCCATGCTCCAACAGGGTCAGTCTCCAGCAGGGCCATGCTCCAACA
>JABAAT010000061.1 GCA_014238615.1 Gammaproteobacteria bacterium
CCTGTTGTTCCGGCACCGGGTGTGCTGTCTTTTCCGGCGCCGCGCCCAGCAGGATTTCCAGGAGTTCCGGGGTGACCAGGCTGTGCCCGTGCGCGGCGCCGGCCAGCACCTTGAAAGGCTGTCCCGGCTCGCCCAGTTGATCGACCACCAGGGAAGCGTCCTCGAAGCGCTGCCCGTTGGTCAGTGCGTTGACCGTCACCAGGGTGCGCAGTTCGCAGCGGCGCGCCGCCAGGTGCCCGTTGACGCTGTCTTCCAGTACCATGCATTGGCGCGGCGTTAGCCCCAGGAGTTCGAGCGCCCGCCGATAGACCTTCGGCGACGGCTTCTTTTCGGGCACTTCGTCGCAGCTCACGATCGCCTGGAAGTAATCCGTGGGGCGATCTATTTTCAGGGACAGGCGCAAGAGCTGCTGGACGTTGGCGCGCGCGGAGCTGCTGGCCAGCGCCAGGCGCAGGCCGAGCCCACGACATTCTTCCAGCAGCCGCTTCACTCCCGGGCGCGGGAGCAGGTCGATTTTGCGCAGCAGGCACAGGTAGTGTTTCGACTTGCAGCGATGCAGGGAACGGAAGTACTCTTCCGGATCGCCCTCCGGGGGCCGCCGGCCCTGTTCCCGGCCCTGTTCCCGAGCATAGTGTTGGATACGTTCCCTGCCTCCTGTGATGCTCAACAAACGTGCGTATTGCGTGGCGCTCCAATGCCAGCCGGTGCCGAAGTCCTCAAAAGCCTGGTTAAAGGCCCTGCGATGCAGTTCTTCGGTCTCCGCCAAGGTTCCATCCACGTCAAAGATAAGCCCCTTCAGATACATAGCGAAGATTCCTCTCCCAAAAGAGAGCATAATAAACCTTAGGTATTGATAAGTCTAGCTTGCGTTTATGCTGCGCCGCACGATACGAAGCGTCGGCGCTGCCGCCGCCGGAGGCTTATCTAGCCGTTACGTTAAGTGTTGATTTAGCCACAGGCCGGGTGCAAGACAGCGAAAGAGCTAACGGAGGTTGATAGGATGCAGAAAAGGCAGAAATCCACCCAGGATGTGGCGGAGCGTAGGCGCTTGCATGGGCTTGCTGCGGGAAACGGCAGCCAAGGGGAGGGAGATCGCCCGCGAGATGAGGGAGAGGGCGGACCTGTTGAGGCGGAAGGCCAAGGAACTGAGGCGGAGGACCAAGCAACTGAGGCGGAAGGCCAAGGAACTAAGGGACGCCCAATCTGTTGTAAAAAAGCATCAACACTTAACGTAACGGCTAGGAGGCTTATCTGGGGGGCTTGACCCGGCGCCTCCCGCGTCCGAATATGCGGTATGCCTGATCTTGGAAGCGCACACCCGCCGGCGGCCCTGCCCTGCCCGGAACGGCTGGCATGAAAAGCCCGCTGAAGGGACGGGGCGCCGCGAATAACCCGCCGCCGCGCTACCTGTCCACGCACCAGGCGCCGCTCCCGGAGGAGGCGGGGGAGGAAGAGCCGCTTTGGGAGGGTGCGCCGTCACCGCGCACCAGCGTCAGCCCGGAGGGCGCGCGCACCGTCCTGAGCTACAACCGGTCCCCCGACATCCCCTTCGACCGCTCCATCAACCCCTATCGCGGCTGTGAACATGGGTGCATCTACTGCTACGCCCGTCCCACGCATGCCTACCTGGACCTCTCGCCCGGCCTGGATTTCGAGACCCGGTTGTATTACAAGGATCGGGCCGCGCCGCTGCTGCGCCGGGAACTGGCGCACCCGGGTTACCGATGTCGCCCCATTTCCCTGGGCTCCAACACCGATCCTTACCAGCCGGTGGAGCGCCGCCTGCGCGTCACCCGCTCCATCCTGGAGTTGCTGCACGAATGCTCACACCCGTTGACCATCGTCACCAAGTCGGCCCTGGTGGAGCGCGATCTGGACTTGCTGGCGCCCATGGCCGCGCGCGGCCTGGTGCGGGTCGCCCTTTCCGTGACCACCCTGAACGTGGAGCTGGCGCGCCGCATGGAGCCGCGCGCCACCGCCCCGAGGCGCCGCCTGCGGGCGATACAACGAATCGCGGCGGCGGGTGTCCCGGTGGGAGTGATGTTCGCGCCGGTCATCCCGGCCATCAACGACCACGAACTGGAAGGCGTGTTGAGTGCGGCGGCGGAGGCCGGGGCGGAGAGTGCCGGCTACGTCATGCTGCGCCTGCCGCTGGAGGTGGCCGGGCTCTTTGAGGACTGGCTGCGGCAGCATTACCCGGAACGTTGCGAGGGCGTTCTGCGCATGGTGCGGGAACTGCACGGCGGAGCCCTGTACCGGTCGCGTTTCGGCGCCCGCATGCGCGGCACGGGGAATTACGCCGAATTGACGGCAACGCGCTTCCACGCCGCCTGCAGGCGGCTGAAGCTGAACCGGGGCCTGGGTCTAGGCCCGGAATCCTCGCGTCGGCGCCCGCTCCGCGACGATCTCTTCCAGGCGCCGCGCGTCCCCGCGCGCGCCCAGCTCAGCCTGCTGTAAA
>JABAAT010000042.1 GCA_014238615.1 Gammaproteobacteria bacterium
CGGCTAGTCGCGCCTGTCACGAAGTTGTGTTGATGTTTTTACCACACATCGGGAGCCGGGCCGTGCGATTTTCTTCAGGTCGACTTCTTAAGCTGATCGATGATGCTGGCCTGACCTTTGGCGTCTAGGAGGGCGTCGCCCAGGTTGGCATCACTCAGGTCGGCTCCATCTAAGCGGGCGCCGCGCAGGTCGGCGCTGCAAAGCTGGGCTCTACTCAGGTCGGCCTTATTCAGGTTAGCCCCGCAGAGGTTAGCATCACGCAGGTTGGCACCTTCCGGGTCGCTTTTTTCCAGATCTCTCTCGGACAAGTTGGTCATATTGTCTTTGTCTACGCCATACAGCCTGGCTTTTTTCACCTTGGCTTTTCGCAGATCGACATCGCTTAGTTTGGCACCGCGCAAATCGGCGGCGCGCAGGTCTGCACCGGACATCTTGACCCCTTTCAGGATGGCCCCTCTCAGGATGGCCTTGCTCAGGTTGGCTCCACTCAGATCGGCTACACCGGTGACACCAGGCAGTTTGCCGTAATGAACGGAGGCGCCCAAGTAGGCACCACGCAGGTCGGCTCCGCTCAGGTCAGCACGACTCAGCTTGGCGCAGCGGTCTTGTGGAGCTAAACCCATCAAGTTAGCTTTATGCAGGATGGCATTGTTCAGTTTGGCCCCGCGTAGGTCGGCTCCACGGCCCAAGAGGGCACGGCTGAGATTGGCTCCCTCCAGTTTGGCTCCGCGCAGGTCGGCTCCGAGCAGCCAGGCGTCTTCCAGATGGGCTTTGCGCAGATTGGCCTCTTTCAGGTTGGCGTTTTCCAGGTTGGCCTCTTTCAAGTTGGCGCCTTCCAGGTTGGCCTCTTTCAAGTTGGCGCCTTCCAGATGGGCCTTTTCCAAGTTGGCGCCTTCCAGATGGGCCTCTTCCAGATGGGCGTCTTCCAGATGGGCCTCTTTCAAGTTGGCGCCTTCCAGATGGGCTTTGCGCAGATTGGAACTGCTCAAGTCTTTTCCGCTCAGGTTTTTCCCGCGCAGATTGGCACCGCTCAGGTCTTTCCTGCTCAGGTCAAGTTTTCGGTATTGTGTTGCTTCCCGTAGCAGGCGGCGCAGCAGGGCCGGCTCTTCCGGCACGTGTGCCCGGCCGCCGGCGCAGTGTGCCCGCACGATGCGTTGCAGCGTTTCCAGGCAGTGCTGGAAGTCATCGTTTACCACGCGGTAGTCGTAGTCCGCGGCGTGCCGCAGGTCCGTCTCCAGGTCGTGCATGCGTTCCAGGATCACCTCTTCGCTGTCCTGGCTGCGGCTGTGCAATCGCCGCAGCAGTTCTTCCGGGGAGGGCGGCAGAATGAAGATGGAGGTGGTTTGCGGGTAATGCTTCCGCAGTGCCGCGGCGCCCTGCCAATCCAGTTCCAGCAGTAGTCCCCGGTCGGTGTCCATGTGCTCCAGCACGACATTCCGGCTGGTGCCGTAGTGGTTGCCATGTACCACGGCGTGTTCCAGGAATTCCTCGCGGCGCACGCGTTCCAGGAACTCCGCGCAGTCGATAAAGTGGTATTCCACGCCGTCCTGTTCCCCCTGGCGGCGCGTTCGCGTGGTGTGTGAGATCGTAAAACGCAGCGTTGGTTCAGCTTCCAGCAGGGCGCGTATCAGGGAGCTTTTACCGCCGCCGGATGGCGCCGAAATCACGAAGAGATTGTCGGTCCCGGTCGGTGTTGTTTTCGCCATCGCTCTGCGACCGCTTCAGGGTGCTTGCGCACGCCGCGCTCCGGCCCGGTCAAGGCCGATCAGCCGGCGATCCAGGAGCAGATGCAGGGCCAGGCGCACCCCGAAGCCGGTGCTGGAGGTCGGCACGTGGGCCAGGCCGCCCTTGTGCCGTGCGCTGCCCAGGTCCAGGTGGATCCAGGGCACCTCCGGCGGTACGAAATGCCGCAGGAAGCGCGCCGCCAGGATGTGATCCGGCAGGCTGCCGTCCCGGGCGCACTGCCGCAGGTCGGCGATTTGACTCTGCAGCGCCGTGTCGTAATCCTTGTCCATGGGGAACGGCCAGACACGTTCTCCGCATTCGCTGCCGCCCGCGATCAATTCCGGCAGGAACACCGGCCGGTTGGTGAAGGCCCCGCTGTACGCGGGGCCCAGGGCGTGGATGCAGGCCCCGGTGAGTGTCGCGAAGTCCAGCATCAGTTGCGGTTTGGCGCGCGCCGCCAGCGTCAGGGTGTCGGCCAGTACCATGCGTCCCTCCGCATCCGTGTCCACGATTTCGATGGTGCTGCCGTTCAGGGCTTTCACGACATCGTTCGGTTTGTAGGAGCGCGGCCCGATCTCATTGCTGGCCAGGGCCAGCCAGCAATCCACCGAGGCGTGCGCCTTGAGCCGTGTCAGCGCGTGCAACACGCCCAGCGCCACCGCACTGCCGGTCATGTCCTCGTGCATGCCGAACATGTGCCGGGCCGATTTCAGATTGACGCCCCCGGTGTCGTAGCACAGACCCTTGCCGACCAGCGCAATACGCGGGCGGGCTTTGCCGGAGCCGTGCTCCCAGTGCAGATGCACGATGCCGGACTGCGAGTCCGGGGCGCCCTGCGCCACTGCCGTGAAAGCGCCGGCGCCGCGGCGGCGGAGGGCGGCCATGTCGAGGAACTCCAGTTTCCAGCCTGCACGCCGTGCCAGGCGCCGTATGTGCCGCAGGTAGATGCGGGGGGTCAAGAGGTTTCCCGGCGTGGTGCAGAGCGCCCGCGCCAGGCCGTTGCCCGCGGCTTCAGCCAGGCACCGGGCTGCCAGGCGCCGCTCGCGCAGTCCATACAGATGCAATACCTGGGGTGCCGGGGCGGGTTCCGCCCGCTTCTTGTAGCTTGGCAGGTGCACCGAGCGCGCCAGCGTCGCCGCCAGCAGGGCTTCCGCTACCCGTCGCAGGGCGTTCCCCTGGAAGCCGAGAGGCACCAGGTGCAGCGCCCCCGAATCAGGCGGTTGCAGTGCACACAGCTTGCGGCATAACTCCAGCAACGCGAAGGTGGAAAGTTCTCCGACGCGCGCCACGGAGAGCCGTGTGCCGCGTGCGTTGGGCAGCTCCGTGACCAGCAGGGCATTCCCCGGCGCACGCCGCCGCCAGCGCTGCTGCAACAGCGTCCCGAAAGGTAACTGCTCCCAGGCGGCGTCTTGCGCGAGCAGCAGCATGCAGGCCTGCATGCGGTTCAGCGCCGTTTCCGAGGGGGGTTTCCCATGCAGCCGGATTTCCGGAAGCTGTCCCGGGAAGTCAAACATCAGTTAAGACCTCAAGGCCGGGCGCCGGACAGCGGTGCGGCACAGCGGGGACGGGGAGGATGGAGTCGCTTTTCAAGCATGAGCACGGCAGGGGAGCACGGCAGGGTTTGGGCGGGCGCCGGTGTTCAGGGTTTCTTACGTATCGCGCGCGCTTATCATATAGTATCCGGGCACGTCCCCACCCAGTGCCCCGGCGCGGGCCGCGCGCCGACCAGGGGACGCCTCGGGATCGTCCGCGGACGGAGGAAAAGGATCAAGTGAGAAAATTGCTGTTCGTGTTGTTGCTGATGCTCTCAGGCGCCGTTGCGGCGGCGGCTCCCTCGGCTTCGCCCCTGCAGGAGCTAAGCCGTCCTTCCGGCCCGGATTCCGCCCCGGTGCCCAGGATGGAGGTCGCGTTACTGAGGCGGCAGGCGCGCGCCGGGGATGCCGAATCGCAGTATGCCCTTGGCCTGTTTCATCTCGCCGGGGTGGGCGTGCCGCTTGATGACGGTGCGGCGAAGCGCTGGTTCGAGCAGGCGGCGCGCCAGTACCATGCCTCCGCTCAATACAGGCTGGGCCTGATGTATCACCAGGGCGGTGCTGCGGACGGCGTCCGGGAGGAAGCCAGGGAGCATGAACTCAGGGAGGCGTTGCGCTGGTATCGTTTGGCGGCGCACCAGGACCATGCCGGGGCGCAAAGCAACCTCGGCCTGATGCATTACCAGGGCCTGGGTGTGGAGCGGGACGCCGAGGCGGCGCTTGACTGGTACCTGCGTGCGGCGCGCCAGGGTCATGCCGAGGCCCAGTACAACCTCGGCCTGATGCATTACCAGGGCGGCGCGGAGAACGTGGGGCCTGGCGATGACGAGGCCTTTCGCTGGCTCCAGGAAGCAGCGCGCCAGGACTATCCCCCGGCGCAGTACCTGCTCGGTGAGATGTATGCCGCCGGGCGGCTCGGGAAGCCCGACGAAACTGAAGCGCTGCGTTGGATTCAGCGCGCGGCGCGCCTGGGCCATGCCCGGGCCCAGTACTTACTCGGCGTGATGTACTACATCGGCCAGGGCGGTCTGCCGCGGGATCCAGGCATGGCCTTGCAGTGGTACACCCTGGCGGCGGAGCGGGGGAATAGCCCGGCGCGTCACAAGCTCGGCCTGATGTATTACCGGGGAAGGGACGTGGAACGTGATGCCTATCGGGCGTATCTCTGGCTCGGGCTCGCGGCCGGCGCCGGTTACGAGAAGTCGGTCAAGGTGCTGGATCAGGCAGCGGAGCTGCTTACTCCTGGACAACTTGCCGAGGCGCGCCGAGAGATTGCGCGCCGCGCCGGGTCCGACGCCGGGGCGCCCGGCCGGCACGCTATAGCGGAGCGGGGCGAGTGAGACGCTTTCCGATCTTACTCGCCTTGCTGTTGAGTCCGGCGGCGGTCGCCCAGGACGAGGCGGCGACCCCATCCGCGGGGGACATCGATGTCGAGACTGTCGGAACGACGCGGGAAAAGATTGAGGCGGCCCGGCAGGCCGTGGAGGAAAAGGCTGAAGCGGGAGACGCGGATGCCCAGTACCTGGTGGGAGCCATGTATATCAAGGGTGAGATCGTGCCGCGCGATAACGCCGAAGCGCTCAAGTGGTGGCGGCGGGCCGCGGCCCAGAGACACGCTCAATCGCAAGCCGCCATCGGTGCCCTGTACGCGGACGGCCTGGGCGTGCCGCAGGATGATGCTGAGGCTTTGAAATGGCTGCGGCTCGCGGCCAACCAGAACCACGCGCATGCGCAGTATGTCGTTGGTTCCATGTACGCGATCGGCCGGGGCGCCGAGGCCAGTGACGAAGAGGCCATCAGGTGGTGGAGGAAATCCGCGGAACAAGGCTACGCATTGGCCCAGTCCGTACTCGGTATCTTGTATGCCGAGGGCGCCGACAAGATCCCGCGTGACACGGACAAGGCCCTGCTTTGGCTGCGGCGCGCCGCGGACCAGGGGAATGCGGACGCGCAAAACAAGCTGGGCGAGTTGTACGCCCGGGGCCGAGGCGTGGCCCAGGACGAGTCCCAGGCCGCCGCCTGGTTCCACAAGGCGGCGGAGCAGGGCAATGTGAATGCGCAAAGCAACCTGGGCGGACTCTACGCCGACGGCCGGGGCGTAGAGCGCGATGACGCCAGGTCCGCTGAGTGGCTGCGTAAGGCGGCGCTCGGAAACCACCCCAAGGCGCAGTACTACCTGGGCCTGATGTATGCCGGCGGCCGAGGCGTGGGACGTGATGAGGCCGAGGCCCTCGGTTGGATCCGCAAGGCCGCCGAGCGGAATTTAGCCCAGGCGCAGTACCACTTGGGCGGGCTCTACAACAGCGGCGGCGGCGGCGTGGAACAGGATGCGCAAGCGGCCTTCCAGTGGTTCCGCAAGGCGGCCCTCCAGGGCCATGCCGAGTCACAGCATAATCTCGCCGTGCTGTACCGCATCGGTCGGGGCACGGCGCCCGATCCGGCCGCAGTCCGCAAGTGGCTGCACCGTTCGGGTGAGGGCGGTTTCGTTCCGGCGCAGCACAAGCTCGGCCTGTTGTACCACCAGGGGGACGGCGTCTCCCGGGACCCCTACCAAGCTTACATCTGGCTCTCCCTGGCGCGGGCCGGGGGCTTCAGCCAGGCCGCCGAGGTTCAGGTGGAGGTCTCCGCTTCCCTGACCGAGGAGCAACGCGCCGAGGCCGACCGGGAAATCACCCGCATCCAGGAACACCTCGGGCGCCCCGAGTCTCCCGTCACATCATCCCCCTCCGCGGCGGAAGGCACCCCGCAACCGTAAAGATCGGCATCCTTTCTCATTCGATCGCCTCTCTGCCTCCCCGCCTCCGCGCCGCACCCAAAGTCCGGTGTGGCACCGTGTGCATGCCTATTACTTTGGAACGGCTTCCAGGAAACCTTGAATGTATCCTGAAGGTAAATTAATGATGACATCATCATGTCCTCCAATGACCTTTATTCTAATCCCTGAGTCAGCATATTTCTGCAGGTATTCACGATCAAGAGCGACTGAAGTTGCCTCTTTGTGTGCACAAGGCATCGTATCGAAATCTAACTTGCTGCTATGGCCGGCTATGATTAGCTCATGACCATATTCATCATACGCTGCCGGCTCCTCTGGTTTTACATCTTCATAATTGGACAAAAGAAGCCAGTACATAAATCGTGCTGTCTTCCTTAATGTGATGTTCTGATATCAGAAAAGCAAGGCTGAATTCACATTCTGAAGTTTTTCCTGTTTCTAGAACACTACCTTGATATATGATGATACTCCTGAAAGGGTCCCTTTCGATCCTCACCTTGATTACTTCTTCAGGCACGCTTATAACAGCATATTCTTCGGCTTCATCCTGGCCCGCTGCGGAACCAGTTAGAACGAAGCCAAGGACAATAAACAATATGCATCTATTCATAAGATTTCTCCTTCTGCTCCCCGCCGCATCCAAAGTCCGGTAGGTTGACTGGTCTTCCAGCCGCAAATGACCTTCGGCCTAAAGACACTTAATCGTGCGGCGCCGGGGGGTCAGGGTTTGTCGTCTGGTTTCGTTGCCTGTTGCGGCTTCGCGTCTTTTCCGTTCAGCTGCATGAGCCGCACCTTCTTGACCGCGTTAGCGCTGATCTGCACCACCTCGAACATGTAGTTCTCAATGAGCAGGCTGACTCCCGGCGCCGGGATCTGCTCCAGGCGCTCCAGGATCAGGCCGTTCAGGGTGCGCGCCTCCCCGGTAGGCAGTTGCCAGCCCAGTTCCTGGTTGATGTCGCGCACGTTGCTGGAGCCGTCCACCAGGTAGCTGCCGTCATGGCGCGGCTGGATCGTGTCGCCTTGGATGGGTGAGCCGCTGTCGAATTCCCCCACGACCTCCTCGAGGATGTCCTCCAGGCTGACCAGGCCGAGCAGGGCGCCGTATTCGTCCACCACCAGGCCGAGCTGCTCCCGGTGATTCTGGAAGTTTTGCAGTTGCCGGAAGATCGGGGTGCCCTCGGGGATGAAGTAGGCTTCCTCCGCCAGGCCGCGCAGCCGCGCGCCATCCAGTTCCTCGCCGTTGGCGAGCAGGTGCAGCGCCTTGTGCAGGGACAGGATGCCCTCGATCCGGTCTGGTTCACCGCTGTACACCGGCAACCGGGAGTGCGTGCTGGATAGGATTTGTTCCCTCAGTTCATCGGTGGAGAGATTCAGATCCAGGGCTTCTATCTCCTTGCGCGGCGCCATCGCTTCCTCGATGCCCAGCTGCTCCAGGTCCAGGATCCGGAGCAGCATGTCCCGGTGGCGGCCGGAGATGATGCTGCTGGCCTCACGCACCACGGTGCGCAATTCCTCCTGGCTGAGCGGCGTCAGGCCCGTGTGCGTTGTCTGCCGGGATTTACCGAAGAGCCGCAGGATGCCTCTCGTGGTGTTGTTCAGCAGTTGCACCAGGGGATGCAGCAACCGCATGAGGGGCGACAGCACGTACGCCGAGGTCAGGGCGAAACGCTCCGGGTACAGCGCGGCCAGGGTTTTGGGTAATAGTTCGGCGAATACCACGGTCACGATGCTGAGCAGCAGGATGAAGGTGGGTTGCCCGGCCTCGCCGAGCAGCCGCAGGCCGATGAGGGAAGCGAACCACACGGCCGTGAAGTTGGCGACGTTGTTGCCGAGCAGGATCAGGGTGATGAGCCGATCCGGCCGTTCCAGCAGGCGCGCGGCGCGCCGTGCGCCGCGGTGCCGTTGTTGTTCAAGGTACCTGAGGCGGTAACGGTTGATGGCCATCATGCCGGTTTCCGCGCTGGAGAAGAACGCGGAGCACAACACCAGGAAGAGCAACGCGCCGCACAGGATAAGCAGGGGAATGTCGTTCAAGCAGGGGTACCGGTTAGGCTCCGGCGCATGGTGCGCGGTGGAGCGGCCTGGGAGCTCATGGTTGCAGGAGTAGTTTCGAGCCGAAGTAAGCCAGGAGCAGCGCGACGTAGCCGCCCAGGGTCCAGCGTACCGCCTGGGGCCCCCGCCAGCCGCGCAGGCGGCGCCCCAGGAGCAGCCCGCCGAAGGTCAGCCAGGCCAGGAAGGCCAGCAGCGTCTTGTGTGCCACGGGCGGCAGGAACAGATCGCGCGGGAACATCATGCCGGTGACCAGGCTCAGGCTGAGCGCGAAGAAAGCCGTTGCGACCAACTGGAACAGGAGTTTTTCCATGTGTCGCAGGGGGGGCAGCCGGTTCAGGAACCAGCCTGGCTTGCAGCTGCGCAACCGCCGCTCCTGCAGCGCCAGCACCAGCGCCTGGAGTGCGGCCAGGTTAAACAGGATGAGCGCCAGGAACGACAGCAGCAAGTGCAGTTCCAAGCCGGACGGAGAGTCACCCACCGCTGCCTCCGCGCTGAGCATCAGGGTGTCCATGAAAGGATGTTAGGATAGCGGCCCGTTTATTCTGCCGGATATGCCCATGCCGCTTATTCTCACCGGCTTTCGGACATTTGACAACACGCTCCCGGGAAGCTTTCGCAAAAGCCGGGGATTTCCGGAGAATTCGGTCATTTCAATTCTAACGCGTTATCTCTTGCTCAACGCCTCCGGGTTGTCTTTAAACCCGCGCCTGAAGCGTCTTATAGCCTGATGTTTGACCAGCTTCGCAATCGCATGAGCGAGTTCGCACGGCAGCTGCGCGGTCGCGGCCGGCTGTCCCCGGAGCGCATGGGGGACGCCCTGGAGGAACTGCGGAGCTGCCTGCTGGAAGCCGATGTGGCCTTGCCGGTGTGCCAGGATTTCCTGGAGCGGGTGCGGGCGCGCGGTGCGAACCTGGAGGTGGTGCCGGGTCAGGATCCGGGGCGCGCCCTGCTCGGGGTCGTGCAGCGCGAATTGCTGGAATTGCTGGGTCCGGCGCAGGAACTACGCCTCGGGGGACCCCCGCCGCGAGTGTTCCTGCTGGCCGGTCTGCAGGGCTCCGGAAAGACCACCAGCGCCGCGAAGTTGGCGGCGTGGCTGAAGAAAAAGCACGGCCGACGGGTCTTGCTGGCCGGAGTGGACGTGCATCGTCCGGCTGCCATGGAGCAGTTGCGGTTGCTGGCCGAGCGCGTCGGGGTGGAGTGTTATACCGGTTCCGAGGAGGAGAGCGGGTCCGCATCGTCGATCGCGCGCGGCGCCCTGGAGGCGGCGCGGCGGCGCCTGCATGATTTCGTGGTGGTGGACAGCGCCGGGCGCCTGCATGTGGACGAGCCCATGATGCGTGAACTCGTTGAACTGCGCGAGACGCTGCAGCCGCGCGAGACTCTCTTGGTGGTGGACAGCATGCAGGGCCAGGACGCGCTCCAGTCCGCGCGTGCCTTCGCCGAGGCTTTGCCGCTCACCGGGCTGTTGCTGACGAAGGTGGATGGTGACGCGCGCGGCGGCGCGGCCCTCTCGGCGCGCGCGGTCACCGGGTGTCCGATCAAGTTTCTTGGTGTAGGTGAGACCCCGGAAAAACTGGAGGTGTTCCGTCCCGAGCGCCTGGTTCCCCGGCTCCTGGGCGGCGGCGATCTGGGGGAATTATTGGAGGTTCTGGAGGATCAGGACGGAGCGGCCGGGCAGCGCCGCCGGGCGGCTAAATTAGTCAAAAAGCCCAAGGGCATGCATCTGGGAGATTTACGCGAGCAACTGCGGCAACTGCAGAAGCTGGGCGGGGTGCAGTCGGTACTCGACAAGCTGCCGGCGGGCATGGCTCCCGCGGCGGCGAAAGTGCCGGAGGGAGAGCTACGGCGCATGGGCGTCGTGATAGATTCCATGACCCCGGGAGAGCGCCGGCATCCGGAAATCATCAATCCCTCGCGTAAGCGGCGCATCGCGGCCGGCTCCGGGACCCGGGTTCAGGACGTGAATCACCTGCTCAAGCAGTTTCGGAACATACGCAAAAACATGCGTTACCTGGGAGGCAAGCCGGGTCGCATGGGGCGTCTGATGACCCGGGTTTCAGGCCGCGCCGGCTGAGGGGTGCACTCGTTGCCGGTGGGGACGCGCACCTCGCCTATTCTTTCAAGCGAATCCTTTCGATTTCGGCGATTTGGCGGTGCCCGGGGTAGTTCAGGCGCAGCACACGCAGGGCGTCGTTGGCCAGTTCTTCCAGCTGCAGGGCCCGGTAGGAGCGCGCCATGACGGCCAGTGCTTCCGGGACCGAGGGGGTACGTGGATAATGGTCGATGAGATAACGGGCGCGGTTGGCCGCCGCCACGAAGGCGTTGCGCCGCATGTAATAGTGCGCCACCTCGATTTCATGCTCGGCCAGCAGGTTGCGCAGGTAGAGCATGCGTTGCCGCGCGTCGGCCGTGTAGCGGCTTTGCGGGAAGCGCGTCACGAGTTCGGAGAAGCTTTGGAAAGCCGCCCGGTAGGAGCCCGGGTCGCGTTGTGAAAGATCAAGGTCCAGGAGGCGCATGGCCAGGCCGCGGCCGCGCTGGTAGTCGGCCAGCCCATGCAGGTAATAAGCGTAATCAACGTACTTGTGCTGTGGGTACAGCTGGACAAAGCGCTTGCAGGTTTCAATGGCCGCGTCGGTCTTTTCGGTTTTGTATTTGACGTAGGCGGAATCCAGCAGCACTTGCTGGCCATAGGCGCCAAAGGGCGCGCGCGCCTCGAGCTTTTCGTAGTATTCTTCAGCCTTGGTGTAGTTGCCTCCGAGCATGGCGTCCCGCGCATTCCGGTAGAGTTTCTCCACCGGCCAAGTGTCCTCGATGTCCTTGCCGGCGCCGCAACCCATGGCGAACAAGGTCCAAACCAGCATCGTTCCCAGTGTTAGAAGCGTGCTCTTTCGCATGCAAAGCAGAGTATTCCATCCAGCACCCACTGTGCAAGTACCTTAAGGGCGGGAGCCGTTGTCCACTCCATTGCCTGGTCCGTTGCCCACGCATGTGCCGTCGGAGGCTGCCGGTCGCCGCCTGGACCAGCTGCTGGTCGGCTTATTGCCGGTTTTTTCCCGCTCCCGGTTGCAGGGCTGGATCCGGGATGGCGCGGTGCGCCTGGGGGGTGTGCCGGTCACCACACCGGGGCACTGCCTGCGGGGCGGCGAGCGGCTGTCACTGACGCCGCCGCCACCCGCGCCGCCGCTCCAGCCCGTCTCCCCGCCACCGCTTCGTATTCTCTACGAAGACGAGCAGTTGTTGGTATTGGACAAGCCGCCCGGCCTGGTAGTGCATCCGGGAGCCGGCCGTCCGCACGGCACCCTGCTGGATGCCCTGTTGCACTATCTGCCGGGGAACCGGGACCTGCCCCAGGGAGGGCTGCTGCAGCGTTTGGACAAAGACACCAGCGGTGTGCTCGTGGCGGCCAAGACGCCCGCCGCCCACGCCTTCCTGGGCCGGCGCATCCGGTTGCACCGGGTGCGGCGCGAGTACCGGGCGCTGGTGGACGGCGTGCCGGTGGCCGGCGGCCGCGTGGAGGCGCCCCTGGGGCGTCATCCCCGCCGGCGCCGCCGGCGCGCGGTCACCTCCGACGGGCGCTCCGCCCTGAGTCACTACCGGGTGTTAGAGCGCTTTCGCTGTCACAGCCTGTTGCGGTTGTGGCTGGGCAGCGGCCGCACCCACCAGCTGCGCGTGCACCTGGCGCATCTCGGTTACCCGGTGGCGGGGGATGCGCTTTACGGGCGCGGCGCCGGCCATCCTCCCGGCAGCCGCGAGGCACCGGCCGCGGCCCTGGCGACCTTCGGCCGCCAAGCGCTGCACGCCTGCCGCCTGGAGCTGGAACACCCGGCGCACGGGTGCGAGATGTTGTTTCGCTCTCCGCTGGCGCCGGACTTTCGTCGGCTGCTGGAACTGTTGCGCAAGGATGCGGCCGATGCCTGATGTTTCCTGGATCGCCGCCGCCTGGCCGGCGCCGCCCCGGGTGCGTGCGGGCTGCACCACGCGCCTTGGCGGGTACAGCGGCGCTCCCTACGCCAGCCTGAACCTGGGCGGGGGGTGCGGGGATCAACCCGGCCGGGTGCGCGCCAACCGGGCCCGGTTACGCCGGCTCCTGGGGTTACCTAACCGTCCCTGCTGGCTCAGCCAGGAGCATGGCCGGCGCATCGTGGAGGCGCATGCCGCGCGCGTTCCGCCGCGCGCCGATGGCAGTTACACGCGGCTGCCCGGGCGGGTCTGCGCCGTGCTGACGGCGGATTGCGCGCCCCTGCTGCTTTGTGACCGCGCCGGCACCCGGGTAGCCGCCGTGCATGTCGGCTGGCGGGGCCTGCTGGCCGGCGCACCGGAGGCGGGTCTGCGCGCGATGCGCACGGCGCCCGTCGAATTGCTGGCCTGGATCGGCCCCTGCATCGGGCGCGACTGCTTTACCGTGGGGGAGGAAGTGGCGACGGCCTTTCGGCGTTTCTCCGCCGCCGGGCGCCGGGCTTTGCGCCGTGGTCGCCCGCGCTCCCGCCTGGACCTGCCGCTGTTGCTCCGCCTGCGCCTGCGTGAACTGGGAGTAGGCTCGGTGTACAGCGCTGCGCGTTGCACCGCCTGCCACCCGGAACTCTATTATTCGCATCGCCGGGACGGCGCCCGCACCGGCCGCATGGCCGGCTTGATCTGGTTGGCCGAAGCTTCCCAGACCGTCCCCCGGACCGTCCCCCGAGCCTCCTGCTGACCGGCGACATCCATCCCGTGCCCCGTCATGCATGGGGATTTCCATGTCTGAAGCCCATGCGGCAGGTAACGCCGCCGCGCGTCGTCCCCGCGCCGCCCCTTGAAAGCCGCGCCGGTGCGCGCATTTTATCTATATTGCTTATTTTCCCCGGGCGCTTATTTTTTCTGGCCTGTTCCCGGCCTGTTTCCCTTGATACTACCCGGACGGATCGGATGGTCCGATCCTTTCCCCGAATGGAGGCTACATGCAGCAGTCGGAGCTTTTTACCAGGCGTTTTGCCCAGGCTTTGCAGACGGCGCGCGCCGCCGCCCTGCGGCGCAGCCATGCCTACCTGGAACCCGAGCACGTACTGGCGGCGCTGCTTAAGGATCGGGAGGGCGCCTGCGGCGCGGTGCTGGCGCGCGCCGCAGTGGATGTGGAAGGCTTGTGTGCGCGCCTGGAAAAACGCCTGGAGGGTCTGCCGCAGGTCAGCGGCGACGGCGAGCCGAGGCCATCCAGGGAACTGGAGCGGGTATTCGCCGAGGCGGAACGGGACGCGACGCGGCGCGGCGATCAATACATCGCGAGCGAGATTTTCCTCCTGGCCCTGTTGGAAACAGGCACCGCCGCCGCGGGCCTGTTGCGGGATTCCGGCCTGCAGCGCACGGCGCTGGAACAGGCGGTACGGGAAGAGCGCGCCGGCCAAGCCGTGGAAAGTCCTGAAGCCGAGGAACGACGCCGCGCCCTGGAGTCCTATACCATCGATCTCACCGAACGCGCCGAGGCCGGGAAGCTCGACCCGGTCATCGGCCGCGACGAGGAAATCCGGCGCGCCATGCAGGTATTGCAGCGCCGCACTAAGAACAACCCCGTGTTGATCGGCGAGCCGGGGGTCGGAAAGACCGCCATCGTGGAAGGCCTGGCGCAGCGCATCGTGAACCGCGAAGTGCCGGAGTTCCTGCGCGGGAAACGCCTGCTGGCCCTGGACCTGGGCGCGTTGCTGGCCGGCACCCGCTACCGGGGGGACTTTGAAGAGCGCATCAAGGCCCTCCTGGCCGCCATTTCCCGGGGCGCCGGGCGTTACGTGTTGTTCATCGACGAGGTCCACACGCTGGTCGGGGCCGGCGGGGCGGAGGGGGCCGTGGACGCCGGCAACCTGCTGAAACCGGCCCTGGCGCGGGGCGAACTGCACTGCGTGGGTGCCACGACGCTGGATGAGTACCGCAAACATATCGAGGCGGACGCCGCCCTGGAGCGCCGCTTCCAGAAAATCATGGTGGGGGAGCCTGGCCTGGAAGACACCATCGCCATCCTGCGCGGCCTGAAAGAACGCTATGAATTGCACCATCACGTGCAGATCACCGACCCGGCCGTCATCGCCGCGGCTACCCTGTCGCAGCGTTATATTTCCGATCGGCGGCAGCCGGACAAGGCCATTGATCTTATCGATGAGGCGGCCAGTCGAGTGCGCATCGCGCTGAGCAGCAAGCCCGAAGCCATCGATCGCCTGGAACGGCTGCTGATCCAACTCAAGATCGAAGGTCACTCCCTGCGCAAGGATTTCGACAAGGCGTCCCGCCGGCGCCTGCTGGAGTTGGATGAGCGCATCGCCGAGGCAGAGCGCGAACGTGCCCGCCTGGAGGTGATCCGCGAGCGGGAGCAGGCCGGCCTGGAAGATGCCTATAAGCTCAGGGAGCAGATCGAGGCGGCGCGGGTGCGCATGAAGGAAGCGCAGCGCGCCGGTGATCTGGAGCGCGTGGCGGAATTGCAGCACGGGGTCGTCCCGGACCTGCAGCGGCGCCTGGAGGAGGCGGGGCGGAACGACAAGGACAGCGCGGACAGCCTGCTCAGCAGTCGTGTCGGCACCGAGGAGATCGCCGAGATAGTCTCCAAGTGGACCGGCATCCCGGTGACCCGGATGCTGCGCGGTGAGCGCGAGAAGTTGCTGCACGTGGAAGAAGACCTGCAGCGCCGCGTCGTGGGCCAGGACGAGGCCGTGTCGCGTCTCGCGGACGCACTGCGCCGGGCGCGCGCCGGGTTGGCGGACCCGAACCGGCCGGATGCCTCCTTCCTCTTTCTGGGCCCCACCGGGGTGGGCAAGACCGAACTCTGCAAGACCTTGGCCTGGACCCTTTTTGACAGCGAAGAAGCCATGCTGCGTCTTGACATGTCGGAATTCATGGAGAAGCACTCGGTGTCCCGGCTTATCGGCGCGCCGCCCGGCTACGTCGGCTACGAGGAAGGCGGCGCCCTGACCGAAGCCGTGCGGCGGCGACCTTACTGCGTGCTGCTGCTGGACGAGGTGGAAAAGGCGCATCCGGAGATCTTCAACGTGCTGCTGCAGGTGCTGGAAGACGGCCGCCTGGGAGACGGCCACGGCCGCATCGTGGATTTCCGTAATACCATCATCATCATGACTTCCAACCTGGGCGCGGAAGAACTGCGCGGCGCTGCCGCGCTCACACCGGAGGATATGCAGAGCAAGCTGCTGAATGCGGCCACGGCGTTTTTCCGCCCGGAATTCCTGAACCGGATCGATGAGTGCGTGGTGTTTCAGCCGCTCGCACGCGCGGAGTTGCGCCGCATCGTGGAGTTGCAGTTGGATCGAGTGCGTGCGCGCCTGGCGGGCCAGGAACTGGGGCTGGAGGTGGCGCCCGAAGCCATTGATATGCTGGTCGATGTCGGTTACCACCCGGTGTACGGGGCGCGGCCCTTGCGGCGCGCGATTGAGCATCGCCTGCTGGGGCCCCTGGCCAAGAACCTGCTCGCCGGAGATTTCAAGCCGGGGGATGTCGTGCAGGTGAGCCGTGGCGATGGGGCATTGCGGTTGCAGGCCGCGCCGGGTGCGCGCCGCGCCGCGCCCGGGTCGGGCAGCCGGACGGATCAGGACGAAAGCCGCCCGCGCCGCGCCTCGGCAACCCGGGCCGCCCACGGCCCGGTCGAAGAGCGCTGAGCCGTCCGCGGCGGCCGAATTCAGCGTTGCGGCAGCGACCTTGTAGACGCTGTTCCGGAGCCGCCGTCCGCCGCGTGACAGCGCGGCTTCGTGCTTGCAGCCCCAGGTGGTTCTGTGCTAGGGTTCCCTGAGGCACCGTTCGGTTGACAGGTGGGTGCGGGAGGCCGTTTATCGGGCCTGGAAAGCGTGGAAACCGCGTTATACTTGGTACATGAAAAACCGGGCTGATGGTTCTGTGAGCTGATGGTACAAAAAGTGAAAACTTGCGAAATCCGCGAAATTTTTTCGATGGCAGCCGGGGACCGTCCCGTGGTTGTTCGAGGCGGGAAACCTGGGGCGGCATGATGGCCGTATCACGTAATTCCAAGATGAGGTTGTCCGGCCTGGGGCAGCATCTGGTCACCGCGGGACTGCTAAAAAAAGAGGTCGCCGTGGAGGCCTACCAAAACGCCTTGAAGGCGCGTGTGCCGCTGGTGAGCCACCTGGTGGAGAATGGATTGCTCAAGGCGCGCGATATCGCCTGCCTTGCCAGCAAGCAGTTCGCCACCCCCCTGTTGGACCTGGGAGCCCTGGAACTGGATACGGAAGTCGTTAAGTTGCTGAAAAAGGAAACTCTCAAGCGGCATCACCTGCTGCCGCTTTTCAAGCGCGGCAAGCGCCTGTTTGTCGGCATCTCCGACCCCTCCAACCTGCAGGCGCTGAACGAGGTGAAGTTCGCCACCGGCCTGAATGTGGAAGCGATCCTGGTGGAAGAGGACAAGCTGCTCCAGCGCATGGATGACGCGTTGGAGATCGTGGATGCCCTGTTCAAGGATTTGGACGAGAACGAGTTGGAAAACCTGGAAACCCTGACCATCGCCGATGAAGAGGAAGAAGATGAGAACGTTGACGTGGAAGATGCGCCGGTGGTGCGCTTCGTCAACAAGGTCATGTTGGACGCCATCAAGAAAGGCGCTTCTGACCTGCATTTTGAACCCTACGAGCGTTTTTACCGGGTACGTTTCCGGGTGGATGGCGTGCTGCGCGAGATGGCTAAGCCGCCGCTGATCCTGTCGACGAAAATCGCCGCGCGCCTGAAGGTGATGTCACGCATGAACGTGTCCGAGCGGCGCGTTCCCCAGGATGGCCGCATCAAGCTCAGGTTAAGCAATAAGAAGGCCATCGACTTTCGGGTCAGCACCTGTCCCACGCTGTTCGGCGAAAAATGCGTGCTGCGCCTGCTGGACTCGGACCTGGACAAGCTCCAGATCGATCAGCTTGGTTACGATGATGTCCAGAAGGAGGTCTTTCTCAAGAACCTGATGAAGCCCTACGGCATGTTCCTGGTGACCGGGCCTACGGGTAGCGGGAAAACGGTGTCCCTGTACACCGGGATCGCCATCCTGAACAAGATCGAGGTGAATATTTCCACTGCGGAGGATCCGGTGGAGATCAACCTGGCGGGCGTCAACCAAGTGCATGTGGATGAGCGTACCGGTATGACTTTCGCCAAGGCCATGCGGGCTTTCCTGCGCCAGGATCCGGACATTATCCTGGTGGGCGAGATTCGTGACCTGGAAACCGGCAACATCGCGATCAAGGCGGCCCAGACCGGTCACATGGTGATGTCCACCCTGCACACCAATGATGCTCCGCAGACCCTGATGCGCATCCAGAACATGGGCCTGCCGCCGTTCGCCGTGGCTACCAGCATTAATATCATATCCGCCCAGCGCCTTGCCAGGCGCCTGCACCCCGAATACCGGGTCACGTCGGATTTGCCGGAAGAACAGTTGCTGGAAGAAGGCTTTACCCAGGAAGACATCGATGAGGGCCTTGAGCTTTACGAACCTGGCGCGGGCGCGGATGCCCCAAGCGGTTACAAGGGGCGCATCGGGGTTTACCAGGTGATGCCGATCTCGGATGAGACCCGTCACCTGATCCTTGCCGGCGGGGATGCCACGCAACTGGCCGAACAGGCCAATAAGGAAGGGATCGCGGATCTGCGTCGTTCAGGGCTCAGGAAGGTCATGGCTGGAATGACCAGCCTGACCGAGATTAACAGGATCACCATAGAATGAGACTCGCGCCACCTATCCTGCCGCCCGTCATCAATGGGAGTTTTTGAGATATGGCCGGAACGATGAAGTTAGCTCTTTTCCTCTGGGAGGGAGTGGATGGTCGAGGTAAGAAGCTCAACGGCGAGATGAGCGCCTCTTCTGACGCCTTGGTGCGGGCCAAGCTGCGGCGCGAAGGAGTGCGGCCGGTGAAGGTCAGGAGAAAGCTTCAGCTCTTTTCCAGCAAGAAGCCGATCAAGCCGAAGAATATTTCGGATTTCACGCGCCAGTTCGCCACCATGCTGAGTTCCGGGGTACCGCTGGTGCAGTCCCTGGATATCATGGCGCGCGGTCACGACAATCCCTCCATGAGCGAGATGATTGACAGCATCAAGTCGGATGTGGAGGCGGGCGGCAACCTGACGGACGCCGTGGCCAAGCATGACAGGCAGTTCTCCCCCTTGTACGTCAGCCTGGTTCAGGCTGGTGAAAAGTCCGGTACCCTGGAGAGCCTGTTGATCAAGATCGCCGACTACCTGGAGAAGGTGGAAATTCTGAAGAGCAAGGTGAGAAAGGCCGCCCTGTACCCGACCATCGTGATGCTCACGATGGTCGTTATCGTGGCTGTGCTGCTGATTTTTGTCATCCCTTCTTTTGAAGAACTGTACAATAATTTCGGTGCCGAGTTGCCGTTCCTGACGCGCCTGGTGATTGACTTCTCTGAATTTGTCCGGGGGCCGTGGGGGTGGGCGATGATCGGCCTGCTGATTTTTATTGTCCCCTTTTATTTACATGTTCTGAGACACTCTAAGAAGTTCAAAATCGGGTTTGATGCCGTGCTGCTGAAAATGCCGGTTTTCGGAGAGGTGGCTCGTAAGGCCGCCCTGGCGCGCTTTGCCCGAACCCTGGGGACCATGTATGCCGCCGGTACTCCCCTGGTGGAGGCGATGACTTCGGTGGCCGGCGCCTGTGGCAACTGGATTTATGAAGATGCCACCATCCAGTTGCGGGAGGATATCGCGGCCGGCACCCAGCTGCAGGTCGCACTGCGCGGTCAGGGCCAGCTGTTTCCGCCGCTCATGGTACAAATGATCGCCATCGGCGAGGAGTCCGGCCAGTTGGACAACATGCTCAACAAGGTGGCTGATTTCTACGAGCAGGAAGTGGATGACGCCGTTGAGGGGTTATCTACGATCCTGGAGCCCCTGTTGATTGTGATGATCGGCGTTATAGTGGGCACCATGGTGATTGCCATGTACCTGCCCATCTTTCAACTCGGCCAGGTCGTCTGAGCTCCGGAGGGGGGTTCCAGGCCTCCCACCCATGATTTTATCGGCGCCGCCGTCCTCGTAGATGGATGGCGATCTTCTCGGACTGGCTTTGGGGGCGGGCCTGCTGGGGTTCTGTATAGGCAGTTTCCTGAATGTAGTGATATTCCGTCTGCCGAGGCGCATGTGGCGTGACTGGGAGGCGGACGCGCATGACATGTTGCAGGGCCTTCCCAAGGGATTGCCTGCCCGGGAACGTCTGGGTCTGTGGTGGCCGCCGTCCTGCTGTCCAGGTTGCGGCAAGCGCATACGGGCATTTGAAAATATCCCCATACTGAGCTACCTCCTGCTGCGTGGACGCTGCTCAGGTTGTGCCAGTCCGATCTCCCCGCGTTACCCGATGATTGAGGCAACCACCGCCTTGCTGTTCCTGGCCTGCGTGTGGCGTTTCGGATTTAGCCCGCAGTGCCTGGCGGCCATGGTTTTCTGCGCGGCGCTGCTGGGACTTTCCGTCATCGACTATGACTGGCAGCTGTTGCCGGATGGCGTCACCCAGCCTTTGCTCTGGCTGGGCCTGTTGTGTGGCCTGTTTGGCATCTTCGTGGGATTACGGGACAGCCTGCTCGGCGCCGTCTTCGGCTACCTGGTGCTCTGGAGCGTATTTCATCTTTTCAAATGGATCACCGGTAAAGAGGGAATGGGGGGAGGAGATTTCAAGCTCCTGGCGCTGATAGGCGCGTGGCTGGGCTGGCAGGCCCTGTTGCCGGTTCTGCTGAGCGCCAGCCTGGTGGGCAGCCTGGTGGGCGGCGGCCTGATGCTCTGCGGTCGTGTACGTCGCAACCAGCCGTTACCTTTTGGTCCTTTTCTCGCCGGCGGCGCCCTGCTGTGCCTGTTTGTGGAGGCATGGGTAACGCTCCTGCAGTTTCCCGTCCAGGGGTAGAGCGCACTCGGCGCGCCCGCCCCCTGCGCATCGGTCTGACCGGTGGCCTGGCCTGCGGCAAGAGTACCGTGGCCGGGCTGTTTCACGGGCAGGGCGTCCCGGTGCTGGATGCAGACCAGGCATGCCATGCCATTCTGGCCGGGGACGCCGAGGTAAGGACGGCCATACGGAGACGCTTCGGCGCGCGGCTCCTGGAACCGGGAGGCGGCGTGTCGCGGACAAGGCTAAGGGAGCATCTGTGCGCCGCGGGCGATGAGGAACTGGATTGGTTAGAGGAACTCCTGCACAGGCGCATCTACCGAAGCCTGGAGACGGCCTGGAAAGAACTGTCCACGGTGCTTCCTTACTGCCTTTGGGTTGTCCCCCTGCTCCTGGAGAGCAACGCGCGGTTCCGGGTGGATCGCGTTCTGGTGGTGGATTGCCCGGTAAAGCTCCAGCGCGCCCGCGCCGGGCGCCGTCCCGGACTGGACGCGGAATGGCTGGAGCGCTTGATACACCGCCAATCCGGACGCACGGAACGCCTGGCCGCGGCCCACGAAATCATCGACAACAGCGGCCCGCAAAGCGCCCTGGCCTCCCAGGTGCACCGCCTGCACCGTCGCTACCGAAACTTGACGAGCCCCCGCCCCCATGCCTGCTGACCTCGGCGTCATCACGCTCTACCTGCTGACCGGCCTGGCGGCGGGACTGAGCGGCGGCCTGCTGGGCCTGGGCGGCGGTTTCGTCGTGGTGCCCTGCCTGTACGCCATTTTCCTGTACCAGGACCTGGCCGCCGGGCACCTGATGCAGATGGCGGTCGCCACTTCCCTCGGCACGATCCTTTTTACCGGCAGCGCCGCCGCCTGGGGCCACCACCAGCGGGGTGCGGTTTGTTGGTGCACGGTCGCCCTGCTCAGCCCGGGCGTCCTGCTGGGAGGGCTGCTGGGTGCCCAGCTGGCCGATTGGCTGTCCAGCATGGTGCTGCGCGCATGCTATGGTGTATTCGCCCTGTTCGCGGCCGCGCAGATGTTGCATCCAGGGTGGCTGCAACCCACCCCCGCGGCCACCACAAGGCGCCCCACCGGCCTGCCGCTCGCGGGCATCGGCATCGGCGCATTCTCAGCCTTGCTGGGCATCGGCGGCGGCACCCTCACGGTGCCTTTCCTGCTTTGGAGAGGGGAAGAAATGAGACGCGCTCTGGGTATCTCCGCCGCCTGTGGCGTACTGGCCGCCGGCGCCGGCGCCGGCGGCATGATATGGGTCGGAGGAAAGCACTCCGACCTGCCTTCGTTTGCCCTGGGCTACCTGTACCTGCCAGCCATCTTCTGCATCGCCCTGGGTGCCGTCCCGGGCGCCCTTCTGGGCGTTCGCCTGGCGTATTGCCTGTCCACCCGCACCCTGAAGCGGTTGTTTGCTGTTTTCCTCATGGTGGTGGGAGCCATCATGCTGCTGGCTTGAACGAGTCGCCCGCGATCCCCTTGGTCACCCGGGACGCCCGCCGTCCGGCCTCGGGCCAGGTGCCCGCCGCCGTCACCCTCCGGGAAACCGGAGAGCGCCCCATTCGGCCCAGCCGCCTCTGCTGTATCAGTTGCCAAAATTGCCAAAATTTGGATCAGCGCCGACCGGCACCGCATAGAAATGACCGGCCGCCATTACCACGATTGCATCAACCCGGCGGGCGTCTCCTACCACATCGACTGCTTCCGCAAGGCCCCCGGCTGCCGACTGGCAGGCGAGGCTCATTCCGAGCACAGCTGGTTCCCGGGCTGCTCCTGGCAGTGCGCATTACACCTGGGCTGGTATTTCCAGGGAGCACCCTCTTTCCACGGCCTGATCCCGGCCCGCCTGGGCAAACAGCCCGTCCCCGGGGCGGAAGACCTGTGAAGCGGACCAGCCCCTGCTAACCAGGCGCATGGAGGGCGATCCGCCGCTCCAGGGTGTTGTAAGAAAGCATCAACCGACCGGCGGGCGTCTCCCCGTGTCAGGCAGACAGTCCATCATTCGAATCTTTCTGGCCGCCCCAGGGGGCCGCCCCCAGGCCTGGGCGGACATGCGGCGCCTGGGGCCTGTTGCCTGGCGGTTCGTCAGAAGCGTCTCAGGATCTCCAGGGGTGGAGTTTTGGTGAGGCCGCGGGTGGCGAGCAGTCCGGCTGTTGTGACCAGCAGGGCGCCGAGGAGCGCGCCGGCGGCCGGCATGGCCATGTTGAATGTGATGGGTAATTGGAACAGGTAGCGTCCCGTGGACCAGGCTCCGATGGCGGCGGCGAGACCCGCCGCGCTGCCGGTGACCATGCCCAGGCAGCAGAATTCGGCCAGCGCGGCACGCCTCAGCCAGTCGTGCCCGGCTCCCAGGACGCGCAGCAGGGAGACCTCCCTGTGCCGCTCGTCCCGGGTGGCGAGCAGTGCCGTATACAGCACCAGCAATCCGGCCAGCAGGGAAAAGCTGAAAAGGAATTCCAGGGCCCTGGATAAGCGCTGCATGATGCTCCGGCTCTGCTCCAGCATGTGGGCGATGTCCAGTACGGTGAGCTCCGGAAAGTTTCTTTTTAATTCCGCCGGGAAATCCAGGCGGTTTTGGGGAACGTGAAAGGCGGTGATGTAAGTGTATGGTTCTTCTTCCAGCCAGCCGC
The DNA here is from genome assembly GCA_014238615.1 of Gammaproteobacteria bacterium. Lineage (GTDB taxonomy): Bacteria > Pseudomonadota > Gammaproteobacteria > Porifericomitales > Porifericomitaceae > JABAAT01. The sequence goes on from JABAAT010000042.1 coordinate 22,563, forward strand.
GTCCGCCGATGACGTAGAAATTGGGCAGGAAATTGTCCCAGCGTACTTCGCGCAGGCTGCTGACCCGGCCCGTAAAGGTACGGAGTCCGAGGAAGCTCAGGCGGTCTCCCAGTTGGACGTTCAAAGCCTCCGCTGCTTCCGCCTCCATGGAGATCTCCGGGGGTTGTTGCGGCGCGGCCTCGCCGTGCCAGCGTCCGGCGCTTATGCGGTTCTCCGAGGGCAGGAGGGTGTCTCTTACCAGGCCGAACTGGTGTTCGGAAAGGTGGCGCGCGCTGGATTGCTCCGGGTGCTCCAGGGGCTGTATGGGACGGTCGTTGATGGCTGTCAGGCGGGCGCGCGTCATGAGATAAAAATGCGGTGTCTGCCCCAGGCCCTGGTTGAGGAATGCTTCCAGGGGTTTGCGATCTTTCTCCTGGATGTCCACCAGGAAGTAGTTAGGAGCCCCTGGTGGGAGGCGTTCGCTGAAGGCTTCCAGGAGGTCGGTGCGACACAGGTAAAGCAGAAACAGGGTGCACAGTCCCAGGGCCAGGCCCAGGACGCGCCCTGTTTCGTTGCCGCGCCTGAGGTTGGCCAGGCCGTGGCGCCAGGCTGAGCCGGGGCGCGCCCGTACCGTGGCCGCCAGGCGCAGGCCGATGAAGATCAGGATGAGCAGCAGGGTTGCTCCCGCCGCCAGTCCCGGTAACAGGTAGAGCAGGAGTTCCGGGCGTGCGCCGCGCCAGGGGGCCAGCAGCAGGCAGGCTGCGGCGATAGCGCCGTAGAGCAGCAAGGTGGGTGGCGTAGGGACGGGGAGGTTGCGCTGCAGGATCCGGAGCGGCGGGATCTTCGCCAGGGTCGCCAGGCGCGGCAGGGAGAAGCCGATCAGCATGAGCAGGGCGATGCCCATGCCGGTGACCAGTGGGCGCACCGAGGGCTGTGCCGGCGTGACCTTTAACACCTCGCTGATCAGGCCGGCGAGGAGGTAATGGCAAATGTAACCCATGGCGCCGCCCAGGATTCCGCCGATCAGCGCGAGACCCAGTAACTGTCCCAACTGCCATTTCATCAGCCTGGAACGCTCTACCCCCAGGCAGCGCAGCAGGGCCCAGGTGTCCTGGCGTTGCCTTGCGTGCAGGGCGGAGGCCATGGCGATGGCCAGGCCGGCCAGGAGCAGGGTCAGGTAAGCACACAGGCCGAGCAGGTGGCGGACGTCGTTCAGTCCTTCATGCAGGCCTGTCTGCTCCTGCTTGTCTATGCTCAGTGTCGTTAGTTCCGGGTAGTCGTCCAGGTTTTTGCGCCAGCGTTGTAGCGCGTGCGGTGGGCCGGAGACCAGTAACTGGTGGTAAACCCGGCTGCCGATCTGCCCCAGCCCGGTGCGTGGCGTATCGTCCAGGTGCATTAACAGCTGCGGCGCTACCCTGAACAGTCTTCCGTGTCCGGGCTCGCGCACCAGGATCGCTCCTATCCTCAAGCTTAGCGTTCCCAGTTGCAGTGTGTCCCCTACCTGTAAATTCAGGGTCTGGGCCAGTTGGGAATCCGGCCAGGCTTCGCCTTGGGCCGGACCCCTGGAGCGTGGCGTTGTTTGAAGGGCGTCTGTCTCCGCGCTCGTCCACAGTCTGCCGCGCAGTGGGTAGTTGCGTTCCACCGCCTTGACCCTGGTCAGTTGAAAAGCCTCGCCGTGGGGCAGGGTGGTGAGGAAGTTCAGGGCGCGCGTCGTGCCCAGGCCCGCCGCGCGTGCCGTTTGTTCCAGCTCCGTGGGTACCGGGTGGATGGCGGCGCGTACGATCAGGTCGGCGCCCAGCAGCTGTGCCGTGCCGCCGCGCATGCCGCGTTGGACGCTGTCAATGAAGAAGCCCACCGCGCTGCAGGCGGCCACGGCAACGCACACGGCGGTGAGCACCAGGCGCATGGCCGGGCTGTTGCGGGCGTCATGCCATAACAGGCGTATGGCCTGGATACGCGCTATGCGGAGCTGGGTCGTCCTTGCGGCTGAATTCATTCCGGGGTCAGCCGACCGGCTTCCAGGTGCATTTGGCGCTTGCAGCATTTCGCCAGGTCCGAGTCGTGGGTGGCGATCAGCAGGGTGGAGCCGTGCGTCGCGTTCAGCTCCAGCAGCAGTTCGGCGATGCGCCTTGCGCTTGTGCGATCCAGGTTGCCGGTGGGTTCGTCGGCGAACAGCATGCGTGGCGCCGTGACAAAGGCGCGCGCCAGGGCCACGCGCTGCTGCTCGCCGCCGGAGAGTTGCGGTGGGTAGTGTTTTGTGCGTTGCTCCAGGCCGACTCTTCGCAGTTCCTCCCTGGCTCGCTCGGGGGCCTCGGGATCGTTTACAAGGCTGAGCGGCAGCATGACGTTTTCCAGCGCCGTGAAAGTCGGCAGCAGTTGAAAGGATTGAAACACGAATCCGACGCGGCCGGCGCGCAGCCTGTCGCGGCCGCTCTCGTCCAGGGCGCCGAGCTCCACGCCGTCCAGCAGCACCCTCCCGGAACTGGGGCGGTCCAGGCCGGCCAGCAGGCCGAGCAGGGTGGATTTGCCGGAACCGGAGACTCCCTTGACCGCCGCACTGTCCCCTTTGTCCAGTTCCAGGTTGACCTCATGTAAAATGCTGAGTCGGCCGTTGGCCGTGGTGACCTGTTTACAGAGAGCTTCGGCGATCAGCATAGTCTCCTGCGGAGCGTGCCTCATGTTTTTAAGAGTCCTGTTTGTTTCGTGCCTGTGGTGGGTGGTGAGCGGGCCCGCCAGCGGGGCTCCCGCCGAAGTTTCCAGGACTCTTCTGATCCTGGGAGACAGTCTCAGCTTTGCTTACAGGATGCCCGTTGAACAAGGGTGGGTGGCGCTCCTGGAGCGGCGTTTGCGCGCCCTTGACTACCCTTACCGGGTGCACAACGCCAGTATTGTCGGCCTGACCAGCGGTGGCGCCCTGGCGCGCATGGATGCGCTGTTGTCTGAAGTGCGTCCCGCGCTGACCATCGTGGAACTGGGCGCCAACGATGGGCTGCGCGCCCGGGATCCGCGGCTCCTGCGCACTAACCTGCTCGCTGTCGTGCGGCGTTTACAGACCGCCGGCAGCAAGGTGCTGTTGCTCCCCATGCGCTTGCCGCCCAATTACAGTGCGGCTTACAGGGAGAGCTTTCAATCAGTTTACCATGCGGTGGCGGAGGCTTCCGGGGTGCCGCTGGGAGGTCGCATGCTGGCTGGTTTCGCCGCCGATGCGTCTGCTTTCCAGCTCGACGGTGTGCATCCCACGGCCGCCGTGCAGGGGCGCATCCTGGAGAATATCTGGCCGTCATTGGAAGCACTGCTTCAGCCGCCCATGTCCGATGCACAATAAGTATTGTCCCCGTTGCGGCGCCGCGGCGATGCGTGCGTGCGTGCCCGAGGGTGACAACCGGAACCGCGCGGTCTGCGCCGAGTGTTCCTACATCGATTACCGGAATCCGCGCATTGTGGCGGGTTGCATCGCCGCCTGGGAAGATCGGGTGCTGCTTTGTCTGCGTGCCATTGAGCCCCGTGCCGGCGCCTGGACGCTGCCGGCCGGGTTCATGGAAAACGATGAGAGCGTCTCCGAAGCCGCGCAGCGCGAGACCCTGGAAGAAGCCAACGCGCACGTGGAGTTGCAGGGACTCTCCAGTGTGCTCAGTGTGCCGTATGCCAACCAGGTGCACCTCATGTTCCGCGCACGCCTGTTCGCGCCCTCCTGCTCTCCCGGCCCGGAAAGCCGCGCCGTGCGGCTCTTCCAGGAACAGCAGGTGCCCTGGGAGGAGCTCGCTTTTTCCTCCGTCTCCCAGGCCCTCAAATTCTATTTCGCCGATCGTTCCGCCGGGCGCTTCCAGTTGCATGTTGGCGATATCCTGAAGCACGGTTCGGACTGGGTGCTGCGCGAGCATTTTCCGGTTTCTCCCTGAGGCGTCCGCTCGGCATGGCTGTAGACCGTGCCGGTTGTGTGCGGCCGTTATACTATGGCGTCGGTATGGGGAGGGTGTTTCGTCCCTGGCATTTGCGGACGGCGCTCCTTGTTTCCAGGTGCGGCAGGCGGGCTTCGCGTTGCTTCGTTCCGGGAGTGTGCCCGCGGGTCCGGGTCCGCGTGTTCGTGTTTATGGGGGTGTTCCTGGGGGTGCCCCGGGGGTGTTTTCCGGGAGAAAGGCGATTGACAGCTTCGGCTGGGAGAACTGCATGATTCCACCTTATGGCGGGCGGCCCCTGGCGCCGCTTCGCGTGACCGATACGCGGGAGCTCCAGGAGTTGCGCCTGGAAGCCGAGGGCCTGCCCGCGCTGCTGCTGAATTCGGCCGCCGCGGCGAATGCCGTGATGCTGGGGGCCGGTTACTTCAGTCCGCTTCCGGGTTACATGAATATCGCCGATGCGCTTTCCGTGGCTGATACCTGGCATACCCGTGAGGGCCTGTTCTGGCCCGTGCCCTGCCTGAACCTGTGCACCGCCGAGGCCGTGGCCGAGCTGGGGGGTGCCGAACGCATCGCCTTGCGGGATCCGAACCGCCTCGGACACCCGGTGTTGGCGGTGCAGGATCTGGCGGCCGTGGAGGAATTGTCCGACGCCTGCCTGGAACACCTGGCGCGCTGCATCTTCGGCAGCGTGGATCGGGAGCACCCGGGAGTGCGGGTATTCAGTACGCTGGGAAGTCGTGTGCTCTCCGGTCCCCTGCGCGTGCTGGACGGCAGTTATTTCGAGGAGGACTTCCCAGGGACCTTTCGAAGTGCGCCGCAACTGCGTACCGCCCTGGAAGAACGCGGTTGGCGGCGCACGGTGGCTTTCCAGACCCGCAACCCCATGCATCGGGCGCATGAAGAGCTGTGCAAGATGGCCATGCAGGCCGTGGACGCGGACGGCCTGCTCATCCACATGCTGCTCGGCAAACTCAAGCCGGGGGATATTCCCGCCCTGGTGCGCGATGCCGCCATCCGTAAGATGGTGGAGTTGTATTTCCCACGGGACTCGGCGTTCATCGCCGGCTATGGCTTTGACATGCTCTATGCCGGGCCGCGCGAAGCCGTGCTGCACGCGATCTTTCGTCAGAACGCCGGCTGCAGCCACTTGATCGTCGGGCGCGATCATGCAGGCGTGGGGAGCTTCTACAGTCCTTTCGAGGCCCAGGAAGTATTTGAACAGCACGTTCCTCCCGGGGCTTTGCAGATCGAGATCTTCAAGGCGGATCACACGGCCTGGTCACGCCGCCTGGGGCGGGTGGTGATGATGCGCGACGCGCCGGATCACAAGGCGGAGGATTTCGTTCTGCTGTCCGGCACCCGGGTGCGGGAGTTGCTGGCGGCCGGGGAGGAGCTGCCGGAGGAGTTCGCGCGCCCGGAGGTGGCCGCGATTCTGCGCGACCATTACCGTGCCCAGAACGGCGCCGAGGCCGGGGCGCGGGCCGCCGCCTCCTGAGCCTAGGAAGCGGCTCCGAAGAACATCACCAGCAGGGCCGCCAGGGCGAACAGCAGTGCGACGCTTGCCAGCAAGGCAAACCAGCGCAGGCGTTGCCGCAATGCCTGCACTTCCTTTCCCAGGGTCTTGTTGTGTCCCAGGAGTTCCTCCAGGAGTTTGCGGCGGCCGGCGGCGTCGTCTTTTTCCAGCAGTTCATGCATTTGTCCGGCGGCGCCCCCGCTTTTGAGGCGCCTCGCGCCGCTGAAAAAGCGCAAGACGCGGAACAGGCCGAACAGCAGGCGGAAATAGAAGAGCAACTTGTTCCAGATGCCCCCAATGAGTTCTTTCAGCACGTTCTCACCCTCCTGACTCAGGTATTCGGATTGACCCTGGGGTGTGCGGCCCCCCGGTCACAGAGGCGTGGAAAGGTGATGCCCTGCACCAGGAGGCCGAACAACACCACGCCGTAGGCGATGGATTGTACCGTGAACCAGTAGTTCAGCCTGGTGGGCAGGGCCAGGGCCAGGGCCAGGGTGATCACGCCGCAGCTGCCGCCCCAGAACAGCGGCGGCAGCAGGCCCAGGCGTTGCCCCCGAGGCAGGGTCGGCGTCAACGCGGCCAGCACCAGGGCGCGTGCTATCAGCACGGCGCCGATGCCAATGAGGATCGCAAGCCAGCGCTTTTCAAACATCAGCCACTGGAAGGTGACGCCGGCCAGCAGGAACACCAGGTGCTCCAGGGCGTGTTCGCTCGCCTTCCACCAGCCGCGACAGTCACGGATGCGTTGTCCTGCCTCATTTCCTGTCCCATGTCCCGTCCCTTCCAGGTGCGGGCGCACGACGAGCGCCGCGGCCGCTACCGCCATCACGCCTGAAATCCCCAGCTGGTTGCTTGCGAACAGGTTCAGGCCGTAGGCCAGCGCCAGGGTAATCAACAGCTGCGCGGGCGCGCTCTGGGCGAGCGCCAGCAGCGGCCGGGCCAGTAGTCCGAACGCGGCGCCCAGCAGCAGGCCGCCGCCGGTGTAGTAGAAGAAGTAGGGGACAGCCTGGGTCAGGGCACTCCCCGCCTCCGCCTGGCCCGGTTGGGCCGGGAGGGCCAGCAGGAACATGAACAGCGCGATGGCGGAGGCCTCGGTGCCCATGGTTTCGCCTTCCAGCAGCATGCGCGCCTTTGCCGGCAGCCGCCGGGTCGTGGAGATAAGCGGAGAGGCATCGGTGCAGGAGAGCAGGGTCCCGGTCAAGAGCGCGGCCAGCCAGGGGAAGCCCTGGGGGGCGCCGATGCCGTAATAGAGCAGCAGCGCGGTCAGGCCGGCCACGAGCAGGGTCAGGGGCAAAGAGAGCAGCAGCACCAGCAGCAGGACGCGCGCCGGGTGCCGTGCGGAGCGGGGCTGGAAGGCCAGGACGCTGTAGAAGACCAGGGTGGGAATCGCGCACTGGGTGATGAGATCTTTGAAGCGATCCCAGCGCAGGCCCGTGTCCCAGCCGAGCACTACGCAGAGTTCTCCGGCCGCGTAACCCAGGGCCAACATGAAGAGGCCCGTGGGCATCCGCCAGCGCGTCGCCAGCCGTTCCAGCGGCACCGCCAGCGGCAGCAGGCAGCAGGCGAACAGCAGGGTGTTCGAAGTCAAGCAGGAACGCTGCTTTGTGTGGGTGGCGGCGGCCCGGCGTTCAGGGTGACGCGCGGTCGGCGTAGCACCGCCTCACCCAGTGGTCCACGCTGCAGTAACGCCCGGCCCCCCAGAAGAACAATGTCAGCAGCATGATCAGGTAGGTGACCGGGAACTCGAGGCCGTTGGTCAGGATGACGAATGGACCGTGTTCGGTCAGCCAGGACTCCCTGCCGTGGCGTCTCAGGACCTGCCTGCCCTGGTCGGTACGAACCTTGATGGCCTGGGCGTCTTCCGCGGTGTGCATCAGTACCGGGTTGGGCTGAGTCTGGCCGATGGCGTACCAGCCCTTGTCCCAGTGCACGGTGTAGGCGGCTATGACCATGGTGAACATCAGCGGCAGACTGATCCAGCGCGTGCAGAAACCCACCAGCAGCAGGAAGGCGCCGACAAATTCGGTGAGACTGGCCAGCCAGTACATCAGCGTCGGCAGGGGGAGCTCCAGGCTCTCACTGAACCAGCGGATGGTACTTTCAGGATTCTGCAATTTGCGCCAGCCGGCCATCAGGAAGATGGGAAACAGGTAGAGGCGCAACGCCAGGGGCGCCAGGAAGTCAACACCACGGGTGCTGTCCAGTAATGCTTGTGCCTTCAGCAGGAGTTTCATGTGGGTTCTCTCATGAGGGTTTGTGAATAGGGCCCAGGGTACGAAGGTGGATACGGGTGTGTCCGCGGTTGGTTTACGAAATGCCCGGGTGGGATGCGGGCGTGGCCTCGGCTGGCGCGGCGGCGCTTAACTCCGGGTGCAACTCGTCCAGGGGAATCGAGAGGCCGTTCTGCATGACCACCCGGGCGTGGTAGCGGCGCAGGCGGCGCGGCGTGGGGACACCGCAGGAGTGCGCGATGATGCAGACCTCCTTGCTCAGGTTGCGCGCGTAGTTTGCAACCCGCTGCGCCTTGTCTTCCGGCACCAGGCCCTTCTGCAGGCGTAGATTGTGCGTGGTGATGCCGGTGGGGCAGGTGTTCTTGTTGCATTGCAGGGCCTGGATGCAGCCCAGGGCGAACATGAAGCCGCGCGCCGAGACTGTGAAATCAGCGCCCACGCACAGGGCCCATGCCACGTCGGCGGGCGTGACCAACTTGCCCGAGGCGATCACCCGGATGCGCTCGCGCAGCCCATACTCTTTCAGCTTATCCACCACCAGCGGCAGGCTTTCCTTGAGCGGCAGACCCACGGCGTCGATAAGCGGCATGGGGGCGGCGCCGGTGCCGCCCTCGGCCCCGTCCACGGTGATGAAGTCAGGCGCCGTTTCCAGTCCACGCGCCACGATCTCCTTGAACAGCACGTCCAGCCAGCCGTAGGCGCCGATCACCGCCTTGAACCCGGTGGGTTTGCCCGTGATGTTGCGCACCCTTTCGAGCATCACCAGCAAATCCTCATGGCTGTTGATCTCCGGATGGCGGTTGGGGCTGAGCGAATCATGTCCCGGGGTAATTCCCCGGATGTGCGCGATCTCCTCTGTCACCTTGCCGCCCGGGAGGATACCGCCCTTGCCCGGCTTGGCGCCCTGGCTGAGCTTCAATTCGAACATCCGCACCTGGTCGTGGGAGGCCACTTCGCGCAGCTTGTCATCATCCAGACCGCCGTCCTTGTCGCGCACGCCGTACTTGGCCGTGCCGATCTGGAAGATGATGTCCGCGCCGCCCGCCAGGTGGTGTGGCGACAGGCCGCCCTCGCCGGTGTTCATCCAGCAGCCGGCCATGCGCGCGCCCGAGGAGAGCGCCAGCACGGCCGGCTTGGAGATGGCGCCGTAGCTCATGCCGGAGATGTTGCAGATGGAGTTCGTGGTGTAAGGATGTTTGCAGTCGGTGCCGAGGGTGATTTCTTCTGGCTGACTGGCGTCGCTGGCCAGGGTCGGATAGGGGCAGTTCACGAACAGCACCGTGCCGATGGGGTTCAGATCGCGTGTGGAGCCGAAGGCCACCGTGTTACTGATGTCCTTGGCGGCCCGGTAGGTCCAGCTGCGCTGCGCCCGGTTGAAGGGCATTTCCTCGCGATCCATGGAGAAGAAGTACTGCCTGAAGAATTCGCCCATGTGTTCAAAGAGGTAGCGGAAGCGCCCGACGACCGGGAAATTGCGCCGCACCGCGTGCTGGGTTTGGGTGACGTCGATGATAAACAGTACGATCACGACCAGCACCACGGCGCCGATGGCGAAGATAAACAGGGCCGCCATGATCTCGATGAGGTTGACTACGTCCATAATTGCGTTCTCGTTTAATGGGTGTGTTGGCTGCGGCGGGTTCCGAGCAGGGCCGTCGCGCGGCGCATGCGGGTGAGCAGGGTGACGCCTCCGTCCAGGACCTGCCGCGGCTCCGGGTGGTGTAGTTCAGCGGCGACCATGCGCAGCAGTTCGCGTCCGTTGAGCGTTGGCCGTTCGTCTATCAGGTCCACGAGCCGCGCCGCGACCCGGTTCAGTTTCAGGAAACGTACTTTGCCGTCCGGACGCCGGAACAGCCAGAGGTAGGTCGGTTCCCGCCCCGGCGTCGCGGGCCGAAAGGATGAGTTGATGCGTTGTACGGGAAATTGGAAGCCCAGGCGATACGCGACCTGGTTGGGGAAGGGCGGGGCCGCCAGCAGGTCGCCTTTTGCGTCCACTTGTTCCGCCGGGGCCGCTTCCCGCGGGTCGAAGAACAGGGAACCCTGTGCCCACTCGAAGCGGGCCAGGTCTGTCAGAAAGGGGGGGTCGCCGGGCTCCGGCCGGTAGCCCTCCTCCAGGTATTTCAGAAATTCGCCCGCGAGGCGCGGGAAATAAGGGGTGCGCGCCTGGTGTCGGCGAAAGTAATCGCGCATCAGGGCGTGCCAGCGCGTTTCGTCAAGCATGTTTCGCAGAACCGGAAAGCTGCGCCGCATGAGGCCTTCCACGTTGTTATAGAACAGCCTCCGGTAGATGCGCATGCGTCGCTCCTCCACGTCGGAGGGCGCGGCGCAATGCTCCGGGTCCCGCAGATGCCGGGTGAAGGCGCGCTGCACTTCCAGGTGCGAGGGGGGTTGAGATGATGTCGCCATGCGGAGCGCCGTTATGCCACGCGCGCCTGGAAGCGCTGCTGCAGATGCCTGATGTGCTCGACTTCCCCCAGCAGCTCATCCAGGGGCGGGAAATTGAAGTCGCGCTCCAGCAGGGTGGGGAAGGGGCCGAAGTGCTGGTAGGCGCTTTCCAGCAGTTCCCATACCGGATCGCAGACCGGCGCCCCATGCGTATCAATGCGTAGGTCTTCGGCTTCCTTGTAGTGTCCGGCGATATGCGCGTAGGCAATGCGCCCGGCCGGCAGCGACCGCAGGAAAGCGCGTGCATCGTAGTGATGGTTGATGCTGTTGACGTAGATGTTGTTGATATCCAGAAGCAGGTCGCAGTCGGCCTGCTCCAGCACCTTGAGCAGGAACTCCAACTCGCCCAGTTCTCGCCCCGGAGCCGCGTAGTAGGAGATGTTCTCAACAGCGATGCGGCGTTCCAGGAGCTCCTGGACCCGACGGATGCGGCGTGCGCAGTGCTCCACGGCCGCGCTCGTGAAAGGAATGGGCATGAGGTCGTAGAGATGACCGTCGTCCCCGCAGTAGCTAAGGTGCTCGCTGTAACAACGCACCTGGAAGCGATCCAGGAATTCGCGGACGTTCAGCAGGAATTTTTCGTCCAGGGGGGCCCAGCCACCCAGATTGAGCGACAGGCCGTGGCAGACCAGGGGCACCTTGGAAGCCACCTTGCGCAGATCGCGCCCGTGTACGCCGCCCACGCCGACCCAGTTTTCCGGGGCCAGTTCCATGAAGGAAAGAACGGGTGGAACGGACTCGGCGATGCGCCGGGAGAAACTGCGCCGCAGTCCGAGCCCCGCCCCGCTGAGGTCGGCGGCGGATGGCCCGGAAGATGACCGTGCGCTTTTGCGGGAGTTTTGCCTGCCGGAACCGGAGGCGGCCACGGGAGTCAGCTTCCGCACTTGCCTTCGCCGCATTGTCCTTCGGCGTCGTCGGCGTCCGGCCGGTGGCCAGTTGTCTCAGTACCCTCGCCGCCCTTACTCTCGCCGCACTTTCCTTCGCCGCACTTGCCTTCGGTGGAGACGGTATTGGAGCCGCACTTTCCTTCGCCGCATTGTCCCTCGGCAGTGTCGTCAGCGTCAGTACCCTCGCCGCCCTTACTCTCACCGCACTTTCCTTCGCCGCACTTGCCTTCAGTGGAGACGGTATTGGAGCCGCACTTTCCTTCGCCGCATTGTCCCTCGGCGGTGTCTTCACCGTGGGTACCCGCGCCAGCGCCGGCCAAGGCAGGGGCAACCCCTCGAGGGCGCAACTCGAAGGGATTTCCCCTTGGCGCGCGCCCAAGCGCACGCCAAGGGGTTGGGTGGGACTCAGCGCCTGGCGGCGCGAAATCCTGCATCCCTGCCGCCGGGTCCTCTCCCAGGGAAACCGCGAAACAAAGACCGACCGCGGTGGCCAAGGGTTTTAGCTTGTTGCGCCTGGCCACGGTTGATATTGGGAACCCTGATTAGCCGTGGCCGTCTTTGTCCTTGCTGGCGTGGTTATTCGCCGCCGCAGGAACCTTCACCGCAAGAGCCTTCGCCTTCGCCTTTGTCTTTGTCTTTGCCTTTGCCTTTGCCTTCGCCTTCGCCGCAGGAACCTTCACCGCAAGAGCCTTCGCCTTCGCCCTTGGCCTGGCCGCCGCCGCCTACGCCGCAGGCACCTTCACCGCAGGAGCCGTCGCCTTCGCCCTTGGC
>JABAAT010000028.1 GCA_014238615.1 Gammaproteobacteria bacterium
GGCCGTGTATTCGCCCAGGCTGTGCCCCGCGAGCCAGGCCGGCGGCGGGGCGCCCTGCTCCCGCCAGACGCGCCAGATCGCCACACCGGCGCTGAGCATCGCGGGCTGCGTCACGCTGGTGCGCTTCAGCTCCTGCGCCGACCCGTTAGCCACCAGGTGCCAAAGGTCATAATCCAGGCGCTCGGAAGCGGCGGCGAAAGTCTCCCGCACGATCGGGAACTCCTGCGCCAGGCTGTCCAGCATTCCAGGTTTCTGTGAACCCTGGCCGGGAAATAACAAGGCGTAAGACATCAAAGATCAACCAGGGCCGTGCCCCAGGTGAGGCCGCTCCCAAAGGACTGCAGGAGCAGTTTCTGGCCGCGCTGCAGGCGCCCTTCCCGCCACGCGTTGTCCAGGGCCAGCGGGATCGAGGCGGCAGAGGTATTCCCATGCTCCCCCAGGCTCAGGATCACCTTTTCCATGGGCAGACCCAGGCGCTTCGCCAGCGCGCGAATGATGCGCTCGTTCGCTTGGTGCGGAATCAGCCAGTCCACCTGCTCCACGGTGACGTTGCTCTCCCGCAACAATTCCTCAGCGGCCTGCTGCATCAGGGTCACCGCGAACCGGAACACTTCACGGCCCTGCATGCGCAGGAAAGCGGGCTCTCCCGCCGGTGCTTCCGGACCGCCGGGTCGGGGCGCGCGGAGCAGGGCATGCCGCCGACCATCGGCATGCAGGCGGGAAGCCAGCACCCCCGGTGTCGGAGCCGCCTGCAGGAGCAGGGCCCCGGCCCCATCGCCGAACAAAATACAGGTACTGCGATCTTTCCAGTCGATCAACCGTGACATGATGTCGACACCCAGCACCAGCGCGTTCCGGGCCGTGCCGGCGCGGATAAACTTGTCGACCAGGTCCAGGGCATAGAGAAAGCCCGCGCATGCGGCCTGCAGGTCGAAAGCCGGCCCGCCCGGCGCGCCCAGACGCTCCTGCAGCAGGCAGGCGGTACTCGGAAACATCCAGTCCGGGGTGCTGGTGGCCACCACGATGAGATCGACTTCCCCAGGGTCCACGTGGGCCGCCTCCAGGGCGCGGCGCGCGGCCTGCTCGGCCATGCCGCAAACGCGCTCATCGGCCGCCGCCAGGTGGCGCCGTCGGATACCGGTACGGGTGCGGATCCAAGCATCCGTGGTCTCCAGCGCATCCTCCAGCTCGCGGTTTTCCATGCACCTGGCAGGCAGATAGGAACCCGCTGCGGTAATGCGGGAGAACATCAATCGACATGCTCTTCGGTTTTGCCCCGTCCCGAGGCGCCCGTGTCCACCCTGCTTAAAATACGCCCCGGCACGTTCTTCTCGACTTCCATCAGGGCTTCCTCTAAAGCCCGGCCGAAAGACAGGCTGCCGGCGTTGCCATGGCTTTTTACCACGATCCCGCGCAAACCGAGCAGGGTGGCCCCGTTGTAGTTGGCCGGATCGATCACCTGCTTCATCTGCCGCAGCACCGGCCTGGCAAAAGCCGCCGCCAGCCGCCCGTAAAGGCTTTTGCCGAAGGTGTCGCGGGCCAGTCCCAGGATCAGCCTGGCCGCGCCCTCGCTCGATTTGAGGGCCACGTTGCCGGAAAAGCCGTCACAGACAATGACATCGAAATCACCGCTGAAAAAATGCTCGCCCTCGGCGTAACCGACGTAATTCAGCGAACTGGCTTTCAGCAGCTCCGTGCTGCGCTTGATGCGCTTGTTGCCCTTGGTCTCTTCCGTACCCACGTTCAGCAGCGCCACACGCGGCGCCGGCTTGTTCTCCACCGCACTCACCAGTTCGGAACCCATGATGGCGAACTGCAGCAGCTGCTCCGGGCTGGGGTCCAGGTTCGCGCCCAGGTCCAGGATATGCGTGGATTGCCGCAGGCCGGGCATTTCAGCGCAGATTGCCGGTCGCGAGACGCCCGGCAGCATACGCAACACGTACCAGGCGATGGCCATGAGCGCTCCCGTGTTTCCGGCGCTGACACAGGCATCCGCCCGCTTTTCCTTGACCAGGTCGACGGCGACCCGCAAGGATGCGTTCGGCTTACCCCGCAGGGCATGCGCGGGCGGCTCATCCATGGCGATGACTTCCGTGCTGTGGCAAATCTCCAGGCGCGCGTCGTCGCACTGCGCGCCCAGCAACCCCCGGATGCGCTCCTGGTCACCGACCAGCAACAGGCGCGTCTCCGGGTGGCGGCGCAGGAACCATGGAATCGAGGGGAGGATTTCCGCAACGCCTCGATCACCGCTCATCACGTCTACGGCGATGGTGGCGCCGGAGCGGTTGACCCGCGTGGCGGCTCGGCCATTCATCGGTTCAGGAGGAGCAAGACAGGGTTGGGGGCAGGTCGGCTCGGTGTCACCGAAACAAGGCGTCCCGCCTTATTCGCCTTATTCCTCCTCAGCCTCTTCCACCGATCTTGCGATGACTTCACGGCCGCGGTAATAGCCATCGGGAGCCACGTGGTGCCTTTTGTGTATTTCCCCGCTCTGCTGGTCACTGGACAAGGTGACCCGGCGCGCCCGCTGATGCGCGCGGCGCATCTTCGTGCGTGAATGGGATTTGCGGTTCTTCTGCACAGCCATGGAGTGTTTCCTCAAGCGGCGCCTGGTGGTGGATGTGGGACTTCCTCACAAAGCCGCCCCTCGGGGCATGGGAACCCCCGGGAAGCATGGGCGAAAGCCTTGGAGTAGAAAGATCGGACGCCGTTCTTCAATGGAAGCGGCGCTTGTAAGATTCAGTGTTATGATGCCGTGGTCGTAATGCCCGCATATTCTAGCGCGACGGCTTGGAGTTTGTCAAAACAACAGGTTCCCCGCGCCCCGGGCGCCCCACCGACGACTCCGCTTCCCCGGCTTTGCCGTTGCTGATGTCTCCGAAAAGCCTGCTACTGGCCTCCACTTCACCTTACCGGCACGCCCTCCTGGCGCGCCTGGGCCTGCCTTTTCGGGCCATCGCGCCCGGCATATCGGAAAAGTCGTTGCCTGGTGAGACCCCCGAGGCACGGGCGCGGCGCCTGGCCGCCGCCAAGGCGCGGGCGCCGGGCGGCAAAACCGCGTACGTCATCGGCTCCGACCAGGTGGCCGTCCTGGGAAACCAGGGCCTGGACAAACCGGGAACCTTGGAGCGCGGCGTGCGGCAACTACTATCCATGTCCGGCCGTGAAGTCTGTTTCCTCACCGCCCTGTGTCTGTATCACCAGGCCGATGACTCCCTGCAACTGGACTGCGTTCCCACCTGGGTGCGCTTCCGGCCCCTGACGGAGCGCATGGTGCGCGCCTACCTGGCGGCGGAGCCGGCCATGGATTGCGCCGGGTCCTTTAAATCAGAAGGGCTGGGCATCAGCCTGGTGGAGCGCATCTGCAGCTCGGACCCGACCGCGTTGGTCGGTCTGCCCTTGATCCGACTGGGCGAGATGCTGCGCACGGCGGGGCTGGAACCTCCGGCCGGCGAGCCGCCTTAAGCAGACATCCTTAAAATGCCACCTGCTCCGCTCAGCGCAGTTCCCCCTGCTCCGCCGCTTCGGAAAAGAATCCCAGGAAACCCCGCGCAAAAGTTTCTCCGGCGGTGCCCAGTAAACTTTCCAGCACGCTGCGCTGCCTGGTGTAATCCACCAGGTCCTCCCTGCCGATCACTTCGCGCGCGACAAAATGCAAATCGCCCAGGCCATCCACCAGGCCGAGCTCCAGGCTTTGCTCGCCGCTCCAGAGTAACCCGCTAAACAGCTCCGCTTCGTCTCCCAGCAGGCGTTCACCGCGGCCGCTTCGCACCACCTCGATGAATTGGTGGTGAATGTCGTCAAGCAGCTCCTGGAAATGCTCCACATCACTTTCCTGCAGGGGCGAGAAGGGATCCAAAATGCCCTTGCGGGCCCCCGCGGTGAGCAGGCGCCGCTGGATGCCCAGTTTCTCCAGGGATTCCACGAAGCCGAAGCCGGAATAGACGACGCCGATGGAACCAACAAGGCTGGCGCGGTTCGCGTAGATCTCGTCGGTCGCCGCGGCGATGTAGTAGCCGCCGGAGGCGCAGATATCCGACACCACCGTGTAAATGGCCTTTTCAGGGTGCTGCTTCCGCAACTCCAGGATCGTGTCGTGTACCTCGCCGGCCTGCACGGGACTGCCCCCGGGGCTGTTGATGTGCAGAATCACGGCGACCGATTGCTTGTTCTCGAAGGCTCTTTGCAGGCTGTCGATCAACGCTTCGGAGGAAGTCAGGGTTTGATCGCTGCCGATCACTCCCTCCAGGTGGATGAGCGCCGTGTGCTTACCAGGCAGTATTCCAGAGGGATCGCCATCCCTGTCGGTGAAGAGATACAGCCAGAAAAAGAACGCCAGGTAAGCCAGGATGCAGAGTCTAAAAAAGACGCTCCAGCGGCGCGCGCGCCGCTGTTCGCGCAATCCCTCCAGCGCGATCCGCGAGATCACCTGCTGCTCCCAGTTCGGGGGCGCGCCGTTTTCCCGCCCGGGCGCCTGTTGTTCCTGCTCGTTCATCAACAAGGCTCCGTGAGTTGCCCGGCGGCGACGCCGGGTGCGCCGTGCACCGGCCCCAGGCGCCGCAGCACGGCGGCCAGGTCTTCGCTCAAAGGCGCATCAAAACGATACTCGCGCTCCGTTTCCGGCAACCGGAATGCGATCCGATGTGCATGCAGGAACAGGCGGCGCAACCCGGCGCCGCGCAGGACGCGGTTTCGTTCCCTGTTTCCATATAATGCATCGCCAGCTACCGGGCGGCCGATGGCGGCGGCATGCGCCCGCACCTGGTGGGTTCTGCCGGTGCCGGTACGCACCTCCACCCATTGCAGGTCCGGAGCGAGGCTTTCCAGGAACCGGAATTCACTGCGTGCCGACCGGCCTTCCGGGCTGACCCGGACGCGCCTGCGGCCCGGGCCGTCGTGGCACCTCTCAAGCGGCAGTTCCACGCGCAGGCGCCGTGGGCGCAGGCGCTCACCGAGCAACAACGCCCAATAGTGTTTCTGGATGCGGCCCGTTTGCAACAACTCGTGCAGGCCGCGCAGGGTGTGCACGTCCCTGGCCAGCAGCAGGCAACCGGAAGTCTCGCGATCCAGCCGATGCACCAACTCCAGGAAAGCATTTTCGGGAAGCCGCGCCTTCAGGGCTTCAATCAGGCCGAAGCGCAGGCCACTACCGCCGTGTACCGCCCAGCCGCCGGGCTTGTTCAGCACGAGCAGGGAGGCGTCTTTGTAGAGGATCTCAAGCCGCGGTATCGGGGCGGTGGAAAGACTTCCCCGGTTCGGCGGTGCTTCCAGGTGCAGGGGGGGGATGCGCACCCGATCGCCGTCGCACAGACGGTACCCCGAGCGGACGCGCCCGCCGTTGACACGTACCTCACCCTTGCGCAGACTGCGATGCAGACGGGCGCGGGGCAGGCCGCGCAGGCGGGTGGCCAGGAAGTGATCCAGGCGGCGCCCGGCTTCCGCCGCCGCCACGATCTCATGCCGGACCTGCGGCGCGGCGCCCGGCGGATGTTCATTGCTAAACGCTTTCATTGTTGTTATAGTAGCAGGTGAGCATACGGGTTCAAGCGGTGACGCAACCCAGTCTCCTCCATGTCGGGCACCGACGAAATGTCGGGCATCGGCGAAAGTTGTCTCCCACACCTACCCAGTCATTCAAACCCGGTCACGGCGCTGTCTCGGCAGGCCTTTCTGCGGTGATGCACTTTTCCACACTTGCCCGCCGGACACGCACTGGAAACGGTTTGAAGTGGGCCCCGGGACACAGCCTGAGACAAGACTTTCAGTCATGAACACCCCTTTAACAGAATCTGAAAATCGCCGCGGCGCGATCGCCGCTCCTTACGTAAGCGGGCATGCACGGCCCAGGGGCGCCGGTCCGGCTGCCTGGCCGTGGAGCGTACCTCCGCAATGTGCACCCTTGCGAACCTTCCGGCGACCTGCCTGGCGATTTACCTGGAGACAAGAACAGCAATATGAAGAAAATACTAGTCAATGCAACTCATCCGGAAGAAGTGCGGGTGGCGCTGGTGGACGGGCAAACCCTCTACGATCTGGATGTCGAGCCGGCGGGACGGCAGCAGCGCAAATCCAATATTTATAAAGGTCGGGTCGTCCGCATTGAGCCGGGACTGGACGCGGCGTTTGTTGACTACGGGGGGAGCCGGCACGGTTTTCTGCCAATGAAGGATATCGCCCGCTCGCTGTTTCGAGAGCGGCAGCCGGCGGAGAGCGGCGCACGCGTCTCCATCCAGTCCGTCCTGCGGGAACAGCAGGAAGTGGTGGTGCAGGTGGACAAGGAGGAGCGCGGCAACAAGGGCGTCGCACTGACCACCTTTATCGGCCTGGCAGGGCGTTACCTGGTGCTGATGCCGAATAACCCGCGGGCCGGAGGTGTCTCGCGCCAGATCGACGGCGAGGAGCGTAAGGAAGCGCGCACCGCCATGAGCGGTCTCGACATCCCCCAGGGCATGGGACTCATCCTGCGCACCGCCGGCATCGGCAAAGACAGCGAGGAATTGCGGCGGGATATGGAGTACCTGTTGCAATTATGGGAGGCCATCCAGGCCGCGGCCTCGCGTCGCTCTGCTCCTTTCCTGATTCACCAGGAAAGCGAAAACATCATTCGGGTCCTGCGTGATCACCTGAGATCAGACATCAAGGAAGTCCTCATCGACAGCGAGACGCTGTATAAGCGTGCGCTGGATTTTGTGCATCGAGCGATGCCTGGGCAGGAGGACTGTATCAAGTACTACCAGGAGGATGAGCCGCTTTTCATGCGTTACCGCATTGAGAGTCAGATCAGTGAGGCCTTTGCGCGTGACGTCAGGCTGCCTTCGGGCGGCGCCCTGGTGATCGACCAGACTGAAGCCTTGATTACCATCGACATCAATTCGGCGCGCTCCACTCAAGGCAGCGACATCGAGCAGACCGCGCTGACCACCAACCTGGAGGCCGCGGATGAAATAGCCCGCCAGCTGCGTCTGCGCGATCTCGGTGGGTTGATCGTCATCGATTTCATTGACATGCGCAGCAGCGCGCACCAGCGCGACGTGGAAAACCAGTTGCGCCAGGCCACGCGCACGGACCGGGCACGCGTCCAGATCGGTCATATCTCACGCTTCGGGTTGCTGGAAATGTCGCGCCAGCGCCTGCGCCCCTCCCTGAACGAGGCTTCCCTGCTGACCTGTCCGCGCTGTGCGGGCTCCGGCAGGGTGCGCTCCGTGGAATCCCTGGCCCTGAAGATCCTGCGCCTGATCGAGGAGGCGGCCTTGAAAGACTCCATGAGCAAAGTAGTGGCCCACCTGCCGGTGGACACGGCGACCTTCCTGCTGAATGAGAAACGCCAGAATCTCAGTGAAATACAGGAACTCAGTCACACTGAGATCATCCTGGTGCCGGATCCGGAATTGAAGTCGCCGAATTATTCAATACAGCGTTTTCGCAGCCGCGATCAGCAAGAATCACAGCGTGTCAGCTACAACTTCTCCAGCGACGCCGAAACCGACAAGAGAGGCTCCGAGGAATCCCGGCAGCGTCAGCGGGCGGGAGCCCAGCGCAAGCCCGAGGAAGCACCGGCGATACGCAACATGGACTATATGGCGCCGGAGGGCCCAGGCCGTTCCGGTGCCGCTTCCGGGGGGCGGCGCACCGCGCGTGCGGCGGACGGAAAGGAAGCAACTTTCGGGGCAAAAATAAAACGCCTGCTGGCCAGGCTCTTCGGCGGCGGACGCGACCAGGCGCGGGAGGAGTCCCCCGCGTCGACCCAGGCTTCCCCAGAAGGCCCTTCCCCAGGCCGTCACGGGGGCCGTCACGGGGGCGGCCGGGATTGGGAAAACCGCCCGCGCCGGCGCGGCGCACGTGGGGGTGGGCGCTCCAGGAGCGGAGAGCGAGCAGCGGCGCCGCGCCTGGAAAAGAGCGCCTCGGGCGGTGATGCACTTGAAAAAGACGCGCCCGTGGTGCGCAAGGGCAGGCGGCGGCGGCGGCCGGGCGGCTCACGCCATGATGGGCGCGGCGGGTCAGGCGGGTCAGGCGGGTCAGGCGGGTCAGGCGGGTCAGGCGGGTCAGGCGGGTCAGGCGGGTCAGACGGGTCAGACGGGTCAGGCGACATCAAGCCTGGGCGCGGCGGGCCAGGCGACGTCTAACTGTAAAGCCGGCGCCGCCGGCCGTTACGAAAAGCGTTGCTATTTCTTGTACGACGCAACATTCCGGCAGCCCGCCGCCGACTACCCGAAGATTAACGGCTTAGCCTTTACTCTGACCGGCACGCCGGCAACAGCCGCCGCTCCCGCCGCCGCTCCCGCGGCCCTGCCCTATATCGTGACGGACTCGGCCGGCCCCGCCGGCGTGACGGCGGCCCTGGCCTTCCCGGTCACAATCAACCAGGCTTTGAATTATGGCGGAGGTCTTGAAGGTTACGAAGTCGGCACGCCCGCGAAAATTGAAAACCTGGAAAGGGTCACTCAAAAATTAGTCGCCCCGCCTTTTTTACCTGGGCACGAGCAGGTCGCTGAGGGAGAACCAAAAATCCTTCAGGTTAGAATGGTGATTGAAGAAATAAGAGATAGAGATAGAACCTGGTGCCTTTATGTGGGCTTTTACTTTTAACGGCTCTGTGCCGGGTCCCATTATAGTTGCTCATGTAGGTGATTATGTTGAATTGACTTTAGTCAATCCAAAAACCATATTAACTACTGCACAATATTGATTTTCACGCTTCAACGGGGGCTTTAGGGGGAGGAAGCCTCACAGAGATAAAACCGGGAGAAGAGGTTGTTTTGCGTTTTAAGGCTACTAAAGCGGGGGCATTTATTTATCACTGCGCTCCGGGTGGAATCATGATTCCCTGGCATGTTGTTCATGGAATGAATGGTGCGGTATGGAAAATCTAAACGCTATCCGGGTCCTCTTAATTCCTTTGCTGATGATTTAGAGGTGATGAAAACCTTGGCGCCGACACATATTCCTTTTGGTGGAACAATGGGCGCTTTAACGGGTGAGAATGCAATGCGGGCCAAGGTAGGTGAGACAGTGCTGTTTATTCATTCCCAGGCAAATAGACAATCCTACCCGCACCTCATCGGCGGGCATGGTGATTTCGTGTGGGAAAGGGGAAATTTAGCTGGTCCTCCCCTGGAAGGATTGGAAAGCTGGGTGATAGCCGCCGGTTCAGCAGGTACTTTTATCTATCAATTCAGGCAACTGGGAACCTATGTTTACTTATCACACAATTTAATTGAAGCAGTGCTGTTTGGAGCGCTTTCACATGTTGTTGTAGATGGAGGGTGGAATAATGACTTGATGGAGCAGGTTAAAGCACCTTCAGCCATAGAATAAGTTTCGGCGTTTCGGCGCTGCTGTATGCAGTGGTTTTGGTACCCCCGGAAATGCCGGGAATCTGCCGGCGGCCGGCACCTGCCGAATGCCGGCGCGGGCCCGACATCACCTTTCCCTCTCATCCCTTTTCCTCTCATCCCTTTTCCTCTCATCAGGGAGCCAAAGAGCAATCAGCCGACGTGACATCGTTCGCCGCCGGGTACGGTCATTGCAGCGCCCTCTTCAACCGCCACTCGGGCATGTGGCACCTGTAGTAAAGCTCGCCCGGATGCCTGGAGTCGGGCACCCACTCGCCATCCAGGCAGTTCATGGCGCGCCACTCTGACTTGAATGCGCGCCGCTCAGCAGTGTCCTCCTCGTTGATGGTGAGAAACGCGGGCAGACAGCCGCCCGACAGGGGCAACAGCATGGCGACAAGCAGCGCCGTCATTCCCCGTTTTTTGCAGTGTAATCGTTCAATTGGTCGTGATTCCCCTGGTTGGTTCATGGCTCGTTACTCCCTTGGGTGATTGTCTCCTGTCTCTAGAGACTGCTATTGACAGCCATCCAGGGCCTGCGTCCAGTCCCACGCCCTGCGCCCCCGGGGCTGTCCGCCGCGTGGGAGCCGCAAACTCCGGGCTGAAAACGCTTGACATGCCCGAAATGCCCAAAATGCCCGAAATTTGGGGGGGGGCGGCTCAACAGCAACCATCTTCCGGAACCCCCTCCAGAACCACGCAAACCACCGCATAGCGGCGCTCATCGCTGATGCTGAGATGGATGCGGCGCACCCCGGACTTGTCCAGCAGGCTTGCGGTGCTCTGTACGCAACGCAGGCCGGGAGCTCCCCCGGAGTCCTGGTAAAGGATGATGTGGCGTGGGTCCACCACGGCGCCGAAGCCCCGGCCCAAAGCCTTGGCCAGGGCTTCCTTGGCGGCCCAGCGCTTCGCCAAAAAGGCCGCGGCGGCGCCCGGGCCGCCTTTCAGCGCCTGGTACGCGGGTATTTCGAGTTCATGCAGGAGGCGCTTCCGGAAACGATCTCCATGGCGTTCCAGCATGCGCCGCACCCGCTCCACCTCCACCAGGTCCAGTCCCAGACCCAGGATCAAGGCGGGTCCCGCACCATGTTTTGCTTGACTTCTTCCACCGCACCGCGCAGACCCACGAACAGGGCGCGGGCCACGATGGCATGCCCTATATGCAATTCCATGAGGTTTGGCAGCGTCACCAGCGGTTTAAGAATCTCCGCGTATAGACCGTGGCCCGCGTGCAACCGCAGACCCAGCTCCGCGGCCCGCCGCCCGGCTTCCCGCAGGCGCAGCCACTCGCGTTCCCGCGGCGCCGGCTCCAGGCTATCCGCGTAACGGCCAGTATGCAGTTCCACCGTTGGCACGCCCAGCGCGGCCGCGGCTTCCAGTTGCTCCGACACCGGATCGATGAACAGGGAAACCCGTATCCCCAGGCTCCCCAAACGTTCACAGGCGGCGCTGAGCGCGCGTTCCCCGCGCACCAGGTCCAGGCCCCCTTCCGTGGTCAGTTCCTCCCGCCGCTCCGGTACCAGGCAACAGCAGGGCGGCCGCCAGTCCGCGGCCCGGGCCAGCATCTCCGGAGTTGCCGCCAGCTCCAGGTTGAGCGGCAGAGATTGCCCGTCGATGAGCCGCGGGATGTCCACGTCCTGTATGTGCCGACGATCCTCGCGCAAGTGCACGGTCACCAGGTCGGCTCCTCCCAGGGCTGCGGCCCGCGCGGCTTCTAAAGGGTCAGGATAAGGCGTCCGGCGCGCCTGGCGCAGGGTGGCGACGTGATCGATGTTAACGCCCAGCAACATGGCGCCGCGCTTCAGGCGCCGGCCGCCGGGGCTGCGTCAACGCTCCCCCGCGCCAGGAGCCGCTGGTAGTCACGATAGACCCCGTGGCTCTGCAACGGGCGGCCGTTCATGTAATGGTGTAAGTGCGCGCGCAGTAAATCCCGGGCTTCGCGCTGCTCACGAAGTCCCAGCGGCCGCCCGTGCCTCAAGGCTAACAGGGTGTTCCCGGAGACACGCAATCCGCCGCCGCCGGGCCCGGCTGCACGCGGTCCGGCGCCCACCTGGTAAAGATAGTCATGCTCCGGGCGCACCAAGGGGCCGTCCTCGGCCTCCTGGTCCAACAACAGCCGATAACCCAGTTCCTGCAGCAGGAACAATTCAAAGCCGCGCAGCACACTCTCTTGCTCCGCGTCCCGCGAGGGCGAGCACGTCAGGCCGCGCAACGCCTTTGCATAGGCGTCAAACAGCCGCGGATGAGGATCATGCCGGTGCAGCAACCGCAGCAGCAATTCGTTCAGGTAGCAGGAACACAGGAAACACCGACCCCGGAGCATCTCCCACGCGGCGGCAGCCGCAGGCACCGCCTCGGCCTGCATCAGCGTCCCCAATTCCCTCCTGCCCCACCAACTCAGCAGCAGGGGTCGGAACGGCATGAGCAGACCCGCCCAGGGGCGCGCGCGGCGGCGCGCGGCGCCGCGTGCCACCAGGCCAAGGCGGCCGTGGTCGCGGGACAGCACTTCGAGCAGCAGGCTGGACTCCCGGTAGCGGGTGCCGCGCAGAACATAGCAGGAATTAGCCGCAACGCGCACCGGCCCTCCTTCAGGAAGCGTGTAAGCCCAATTGCCACAGTTTTGACTCCTGCTGTGACCAGTGAGGCACGACTTTAACCCAGGTGCGCAGCATGACCTGCTTGCCGAGCAGGCGCTGCAAATGCAGACGCGCCCGGGTGGCACTTTCCTTCAACACCCGCCCGCCCGGCCCCACGGTGATGCGTTTCTGTCCTTCCCGCTCGACCCAGATTGACAATTCCAGCTGCAACAGCCGCTTATCCTCCTCCCGGTGTTCCACGACCACCGCCAGGCGATAAGGCAGTTCCTGGCCCAGGCGCCGGCTCAACTGCTCACGCAGGAATTCCTCCGCGAAAAACCCTCCATCGCGGTCACTCAGAAAGTCTTCCGAAAACCAGGGGGGAGAAACCGGTAAATGGCGTGCCAGGCACTGTTCCAGGCGTTCCAGGTTGTCTCCCGTGCGCGCCGACAGCGGGACGCACTCCAGGAAGTCATGGCGCGCCGCCAGCTCCTGCAGGCGGGGCAGCAACACCCGCCGGTCGCGCAATTGATCGATCTTATTCAGCACCAGGATGGCGGGCAGCCGCTCCCGCCGGAGCAACTCCAGGAGCAACTCTTCCTCCGTATTCCGCGTGCGGCCGGCACACAGTAACAAGGCCAGGTCGGCGCCCGCGGCGCTGTGTTCCGTCTCCCTGCGCAGGCGCCGGTTTAATGCACCGCCGTAGCGTGTCTGCAACCCGGGGGTGTCCTGGCAGACGGCCTGCCAGCCAGGTCCCGAGCGGACGCCCATCAGGGAACGGCGCGTGGTCTGCGGTTTACGGCAGGTCGCGGCAAGCTTGCAGCCGAGCAGGCGGTTCAGCAGCGTGGACTTTCCCACGTTGGGAAGGCCCAGAAAGACTACCCGGCCGCAGCGATGTTCCTTCAAAGAGCGCCGTGCCGCGGCTGTTCCCACGCGGCTCCCCGTGGGGCTGTGGTCTTTCCGGCCGCCGGTAAGCCTTTTTTCCCGGCTTTTTTTCCGGCTTTTTTCCGCCGTGCCGCCCGCGGCGGCGCGGCGCCGGTGCCGGCAAGGGGTTGCATGGAGGCTCGTTCAGGGATGCCGGGAGCGACCGGAGGCACAGCGGCAGAAGGCACCCCCATGGCACACAGCACCCTGACCGCCGCCGCCTGCTCCGCCTCGCGCCGGCTTTGCCCCACGCCGCGTTCCTCCCAAGACTGCTCCCCTAAACGCGCCTCGCAGATCACAACATGGCGGGTCGTAGGGCCCGCGCCCCGGGTCTCAAGCAGACGGTATTCGGGCAGCGGCATAGACGCCGCCTGCAGGCGCTCCTGCAACAAGCTTTTGGCCGTTTTTCCGGAAACCTGGTTCCCCGTGCTCTCTCCCGGCAACGCGCGGACAAGCTCCTCCTCTCCGGTGGGAAGCTCATCACCGTAAAGCAGGCGCAGCGCCTGGCGGCAAGCATCCAGGCCGGCTTCCAGGTAAATCGCTCCAAGCAAAGCTTCCAATACCCCGGCCAGGATCGAGTCCGGCGCTTTTCCCTTCATTTTTTCCCCATGACCCAAGTGTAAAAACTCCTCTACACCATGCCCGCGCGCCAGCTCGGTCAGGCGCTGATTGTTCACCAGCCGGGCGCGGGCGCGGGTCATTTCCCCCTCGGAGGCCCGGGGATACCCGCAATAAAGCAGTTCCGTCACCAGGAGTTCAAGCACCGCGTCCCCAAGAAACTCCAGGCGTTCGTTATGCTCCGAGGAGGCGCTGCGGTGGGTCAGTACCCGCTTCAGCAAGGCGGCATCTCGAAATTCGTAGCCTAGAACCTTCTGCTCGACAAACAACGCCTTGCGACGGCGGGCGGATGCGGCGGCCATGCTTATTTCTTCAGAAGAAACCGCTTCTCATAATCGTAAAGCAGCCACAGGTTGCCAAACAACGGCTGGCGTGCCTCGTATTGCATCACCATGAACAGGTTATTTTCCTGGCGCACGACTGACAAAGCCTCATTCATGTTACCCGTGTTAAAGCTATCCAGGTTTTCGAGCTCCGTCTTGTCTAGAAAACGCCTGCGAAACTCGGGGGCCTTGATTTTCCCGCTGCCCGGCACTTCGGCAAGCTCCCGCAGGGTTCGGGTAATCACGCTCGCCTGGTAAACCAGGGGGAATATCCGCATTCCGCAGTAAGTAAAGAAGATAATCAGTGCCGAGACAAACAACACGCCCGTCATGGTGTATCCCTTTTGCCCGGGGTAAAAACCAGCTTTGCTCATCTTCACGCTTTTTCCTCCTCGTAGATCAAAGTTTTAAACCAATGCGTTTCCAGGAAAATCCATTCTTACGATTCCAGTGCATCCATATGATAAACGCTTTTCCCACCAGGTTATCATCCGGAACAAAGCCCCAGAAACGACTGTCGTTGCTATGGTGCCGGTTGTCGCCAAGGACGAAATAATGTCCCTCCGGCACGACCCACCGCACCCGCGCCGTGCGGCGCATTCCGCCGCGAGCCGGATCATGCAGTATAGAATGCCCGGCGCCGTCCGGCAACTCTTCCAGCAGCTGTATATTGCCGTGCCCCCCGGCCCCCGAGGCGCCCCGGAAGGTGCCTTGCTCACGCACCGGGATTAATTGTTCGTCCCCGCCGTTCACGGCAATGTAGAGCTTGTCGTCCCGGTAATGAATCCGATCGCCGGGCAACCCGATAATGCGCTTAATATAGGTGACGGAAGGTTTTTGGGGATACCGGAAGACAACAACATCACCCCGCCTGGGATCTGCGCCGCGGGTCAACTTGTGGTGCAACAGCGGCATCCGCAACCCGTAGTCAAACTTGTTGACCAGGATGAAATCCCCCGCCCGCAGGGTCGGCAACATGGATTCCGAAGGGATACGGAAGGGCTCTACAAGGAAGGAACGCAGCAGCACCACCACCACCAGCACCGGAAAGAAGACCCGGGAAAGGTCCACCCAGGAATTCCAGCCGCGCAAGTGCAGGGGGCGCAGGCGCTGGCAGAGCAGGGTGACACCGCACACCAGCAGCAGCAGGAAAAAAACCGTGGTGAAATCAATATTCACGCGGGCCGCCCGCGGCTCAGTACGGCCATGAAGGCTTGTTGCGGGATCTGTACGGAGCCGAATTGCTTCATGCGCTTCTTGCCTTCCTTCTGCTTATCCAGGAGTTTGCGCTTGCGCGAGACATCCCCCCCGTAGCACTTAGCGGTGACATTTTTGCGTAACGCCTTGACGGTTTCCCGGGCCAGGATGCGCGAGCCGACCGCAACCTGCACCGCAACCTCGAACATCTGCCGTGGGATCTCCCGCTTCATGCGGGCCGCCAAATCACGGGCGCGCGCCTGGGCCTGCGTGCGGTGCACGAGCAGCGACAGGGCATCAACACGCGCCCCGTTGATCAACAAATCCAGGCGCACCACGAGCACCGGCTGGTAACGCAGGAAACTGTACTCGAAGGAAGCATACCCGTGACTCACCGACTGCAACCGATCCTGGAAATCGCCGATCAGTTCGGCAAACGGCAGTTCGTAGCCGAGCAGCGCCTGGCGGGTGCCGTACTGCAGGCCGAGTTGTACGCCGCGCCGCGCCTGGCAAAGCGACATGACCGCGCCCACGTGCTCGGGCCGCACCAGGATATCTGTGCGCACGATGGGTTCGCGGAATTCCACGATACGCTGGGCATCGGGCAAACGTAAAGGATTGCTCACAAGCAGCGTCTCCCCGTCCCTGTCCAACACCTCGTAGGAAACGCTGGGCGTGCTGAGGATCAGGTTCAATTTATATTCACGCTCCAGGCGCGCCTGCACGATCTCCATGTGCAGGTTGCCCAGGAAACCGCAGCGAAAGCCGTGTCCCAGCGCCGTGGATTCGTCCGGTTCGTAGCACAGGGCGGAATCATTCAAGCTCAGCTTCCCAAGCGCCGCCCGCAGCGCCTCGAACTGCTCCGCCCGGCCTGGGTAAATCCCGGCAAAGACGCGGGGCGGCGTTGGCGTGAACCCCGGCAGACTCTTCGTGGCCGGCGCAGCGGCGCGCGTGATGGTATCTCCGACCGGCACCCCGTTGATCTCCTTGACCCCGGCCACCAGGAAACCGACCTCGCCGGTACCGAGACGCTCAACCGGGGTGCGGCGGGGCGTAAAGACCCCCAGCTCCAGGACGCTGTAAACGCGGCCGGAGGACATGACCTGGATCTTTTCACCGGTGCGCAGTTCGCCGTCCACCACCCGCACCAGGGAAATCACCCCGGAATAGCTGTCAAACCAGGAATCAACGATGAGCACCCTGGCGGCGGCGCGCGGGTCTCCGCCGGGCGCAGGCACATTTGCCACGACTCCTTCCAGCAGTTCCCTGACTCCCGTGCCCAGCTTGGCGCTGACCTGGAGCGCCTGTTCCGTTTCCAGGCCGATCAATTCCCGTATTTCAGCCAGCGTGCGCTGCGGTTCAACAGTCGGCAGGTCGATCTTGTTCAGCACCGGCAGAATTTCCAGGCCCTGCTCCAGCGCGGTCATGCAATGGGCCACGCTTTGCGCCTCCACGCCCTGGCTGGCGTCCACGAGCAATACGGCCCCCTCGCAGGCGGCCAGGGAGCGTGAAACTTCGTAACTGAAATCAGCATGCCCGGGAGTGTCTATCAGGTTCAGCAGGTAGCGGGTGCCGCCGAGGTCGCGATATTGCAGGGCCACACTCTGCGCCTTCACCGTGATGCCCCGCTCGCGTTCAATCTCCAGGGAATCCAACACCTGTTCCTGCATCTCGCGGTGTTCAAGGCCGCCGCAATGCTCAATGAGGCGGTCCGCGAGGGTCGTTTTGCCGTGGTCGATGTGGGCGATGATGCAGAAGTTCCGGATCCGCGACTGGACCCGCTCGGCGTCCGGGAGCTTTCCCACAGGGCGGTGCTTCTGGAACGGCGCGGGGCCGTCACTCCGTCTTTAAGACCATGAAGAAGGAGAAATCTCCTCTCTGCACGAGCAGCGCCACCGCCGCGCCCCTGGGCAATTCGCGGGCCAGGCGGCGCAGTTGCCGCAGGTCTTTGACTGCCTTGTTATTGAACATCAGCAGGATATCCCCCTTGCGCACCCCGGCGCTCCGGGCCGCGCCGGCCTTCAGTTCCTCCACCAACAGCCCGGATTCAGGCAGCCTGTCCCGCTCACGCTCCGCCTCGTCCATATCCTCCAGGGCCTTGAGCTTCATCCCCAGGACCCAATCCCGGGACGGCGGAGCGGCGCTTCCCGCCACGAGCCCAGAGCTTTCCAACTCGCCGATCTCCAACTCGATGGATTGACGTTCACCCTTGCGGATGATCTCGATCGGTATCCGCTCGCCCACCGGGCTGACCCCCACGAGCGGCGGCAAATCACGTGAACTGAAGATCTCCTGCCCGTTGAAAGCAACGATAATGTCGCCCTGTCCCAGGCCGGCCACCTGCGCCGGACTGTCCGGCATCACGCGGTTGATAAGCGCCCCGCGGGGCTGCTCCATCCCGAAAAGTTCAGCCAACTCCTGGGTCACGTCCTGAATGTAAACGCCCAGCCAGCCGCGCACCACCTTGCCTTGTTCTCGAATCTGCCGGTAAACGCTCATGACCACGTTGATCGGCACGGCGAAGGAGACCCCCATGTAACCACCGCTGCCCGTGAAAATCTGGGCATTCACCCCTACCACCTCACCATTCAGGTTAATCAGGGGCCCGCCGGAATTTCCGGGATTGATGGCGACATCGCTCTGAATGAAGGGGACGTAGTTCTCGCTCGGCAGGTTGCGGCCGATGGCGCTCACGATACCGGCTGAAACCGTGTTCTCAAACACCCCGAAAGGCGAGCCGATAGCCACCACCCATTCGCCCACCTCGAGCTTCGATGAATCCCCCGGTGTCACCGGAAACAGGTTTTCACCCTCAATACGCAACACGGCGATATCGCTCAGTGCGTCACTACCCACCAGTTCCGCCTGAAATTCACGCCGATCCTGCAGACGCACGTAGATCTCATCGGCACCCCGGACCACGTGATTGTTCGTGATGATGTAGCCGTCGCTGTCAATGATGAATCCTGAACCGATGGAGGGCCGCGGCGAGGGTCGCCCGGTTTCAGGGCGTGGCTCCAGGAATCGCTCAAAAAACTCGCGGAATGGATGGTCCTTGGGCAATTGCGGCAGTAAATTACGGCCGTCTTTGCCCAACTTCTGAAGCTGCTCGCGAGTCGTCGTGATGGTCACCACGGCCGGACCGTTGGATTTCACCAGGCTGGTGAAATCCGGCAGTTTCCCCGTCTGCGCGACCGCGGCAGGCGCGCTCCAGAAAGCCAAAACCGCGCACAGGCACGGCGTGAGGAAAACGTGGCGCCGCGCGGCGGCGCAACCAAGGTTTTTTGACATCATGGTGTGTTTCTCAATGCGCTTGATCAGGGGATGCTGATTGCTGGAGGAGCGGCAGGCGCCGCGCCGGGGCCACCGTCCCTCTTTACTCGAAATATGGATGCGGTCTTTCAGCCGCCGCCTCATTTGCTGATCGTCTTCCGAAGCAGCCCGCCCTCTGAAAACCGGGTGTTCCAGGTGACCGAAGTTTAAGTCCGGTGCGTCAGCCTCGACAGTTCTTTGTTCCCACATGCCCATACAAAAACTCGAAGCAACGGCCCCGCCGTCCTGGCCCGAGCTCCCGCCCCGAACTCCCGGCCAAGGCCTGCCAGGGCCTGCCGTGCGGAGCAACGCGTGGCCCACGGCCCCCTCGCCTGCCTACCTCAGCAACTCGCCGAACGCAAGCTCCCGCCTGCTCCATCCAGAAAGGCGGCCAGAAAGGCAGAGATTCGCCCAAAAACTTTCCTGGAAGGCTGCACTTCAGTCTCTTCAGCGAGCGGACGAACCGCACGCCCTGAGGGCCTGGCGCGCCCGGAAGATGCGCGATCGCACGGTCCCCACGGGACAATCCATGACTTTCGCGATCTCCTTGTAGCACATGCCATTCACCTCACGCAGGGTAATAGCGAGACGCAACTCATCAGGCAGGCCCTCCAGCACGTGAGACAGGTCTTGCTTAACCTCCTCGCTCAACAACACCAGTTCCGGGCTCTCATTATGAACCAGGCCGGGAGAACTATCAATCTTCCCGGCAAATTCCTCCTGGGAGCAGGATTCGTACAGCGGGCGGCCCGCCTGCGAGGAGACATGGTTCATCGCGGTATTGATCGCGATCCGGTAGAGCCACGTGTAAAAAGCACTGTCCCCACGGAATTTCTCGATGGCCTGGTAAGCCTTCAGGAATGCCTCCTGAAGCACGTCTGAGGCATCCTCCTCGCTCCGGATGATACGGCCTACAACACCCCGGATGCGGTGCCGGTATCTCAATACCAGCAGCTCAAAAGCCTGATGGCTACCGCGGCGAGCGCACTCCACCAGAAGACTATCGGGTAAAGACTTATTCCCGGCCCCTGTCTTTGTTAAGCTCCCTTTGGCCCATCCAATGGGCAAACCGACCATACCGGAATTGTACCATCTATGCGCCCTGAATCCTACCTGACGATTTCCTTCTCCGCCACCCGCCCGGGCGCCCCCGGGTGAGTGTCCAGCCCCTGCACCCGGTGCTCATCATCGGCAGCGGCGCCTCCGGCCTGGCCCTGGCCCTGCAGCTGGCGGAACACCATAAGGTCACCGTGCTGGCCAAGGAGCAGGTCGGTGAGGGAGCGACTTTTTACGCCCAGGGCGGCGTTTCCGCGGTGCTGGACGCACGCGATTCCCTGGCCTCGCACATCAGCGACACCCTGCAGGCCGGAGCGGGGCTCTGTATCCCGGAAACGGTGCGTTTCGTGATCGAGGGCGGGCCGGCCGCCATCGAATGGCTGTCCGGGATCGGGGTGCCCTTCGCCCGCCGGCGGGGAGCCGCGCAACGCGCTGCAGCGTACCACTTGCATCACGAAGGCGGTCACAGCCACCGCCGGGTCGCCCATGTCGCGGACCAGACCGGCATGGCCATTGAGAACACCCTGGAACAGCTCGCCCGCGCCCATCCGCGCATCACGCTGCTGGAAAACCAGGTGGCCATCGACCTGCTGCTCGGGCGCGCCCCCGGCGGGCGCCGCCGGCGCGTCCTGGGCGCCTACGTGCTGGACAACGACAGCGGCCGGGTGCGGACCCACCGTGCGCGCTGCGTGGTGCTGGCAACGGGCGGGGCCGGGAAAGTGTACCTGTACACCAGCAATCCGGACGTTGCCACCGGCGACGGTATCGCGATGGCCTGGCGCGCCGGCTGCCGCATCGCGAACATGGAATTCGTGCAGTTCCATCCCACCTGCCTGTATCACCCGCGGCAAAAAAACTTCCTCATCACCGAGGCCCTGCGCGGCGAAGGCGGAAAATTACTGTTGCCGGACGGCACCCGTTTCATGAAGCGGCTGGACGCACGCGCCGAACTGGCCCCACGCGATGTCGTAGCGCGCGCCATTGACCATGAAATGAAGCGCAAGGGCCTGGAATGCGTTTACTTGGATGCCAGCCATCTGCCCGCGCGGCGCCTGCAGCGTGAATTCCCCAATATCCACCGCCGGTGCCTGGAATGCGGCCTGGATATCAGTCGCGTGCGCATCCCGGTGGTACCAGCCGCGCATTACATCTGCGGCGGCGTCCGGGTGGACCGGAACGGCCGCGCCGGACCGCTCGGGTTATACGCGATTGGGGAGACGGCCTACACCGGCTTGCACGGCGCGAACCGCATCGCCAGCAATTCCCTCCTGGAATGCCTGGTTTACGCGCACGCCTGCTGCCGGGACATTTTGCGCCGCCTGCCCGCATGGGATGCGCCCGGGCGCCTGCCCGCATGGGACGAAAGCCGGGTCACCGACTCCGACGAGGAAGTCGTGGTCCGGCATAACTGGCACGAACTGCGGCGCTGCATGTGGGACTACGTCGGAATCGTACGCAGCGACAAGCGGCTGCGCCGCGCCGCGAACCGGCTGCGCATGCTGCGGCGCGAGATCCACGAGTATTACGGCCATTTCAAGGTGGACCGCAATCTCATCGAACTGCGCAACCTGGTGCTGGTGGCGGAACTCATCGTGCGTTCGGCCCGCGGACGCCGGGAAAGCCGCGGCCTGCATTACAACCTGGACTGCCCGCGCCCGGCCGCCGCGGTTTCCCCCACCGTGCTCCACAACCACCGTCCCTCCTCCCTGGTCCAAGGCGCCTGAAAGCGGCGCCGGCTAATCGGCCAGCAGTTCCAGGAGTTCCGCTGCGCCAAGCCGGGGGATCCCCAGCGCCTCGGCCCGCGACAGCTTACCCCCGGGACGCTCTCCGACCACGATGTAATCCGTGGCGCGCGAGACCCCGGCGCCGATCCGCCCGCCCACCGCCAGGATACGCCGTTCGGCCTCTTCCCGCGGCAACCCCGGCAGGCTGCCGCTGAGCACCAGGGTTTTCCCCGCCAGCCTGCCCGCGTGCCGCAACACGCCCGCTTCGTCCTGTCCCAGGTCCAGCGCTCCCTGGAGCACGCCTCCCTCCCAATCCAGCCCCAGTTCCCGCAGTTGCCCCAGCGACTCCCGCAGCCCAGGCTCGCGCAGGAACGCAAACATTTTCTCGGCGGTCACAGGTTTCGCCGCCGAGGCGTACAGGAGCTCTTTCAAGGGCTCGTCAGCCAGTTCCAGCAGGCTTCCCATGCGGTTCTGCCAGCGCCTCAGGGCGGCTTGCAGCGTTTCCCCGTGGGGCTTACCCCATGTGGGTTTCCCGGCGGACTGACCCTGTCTGGGTTTCCCGGCGGGCTTACCCTGTCTGGGTTTCCCGGCGGGCTTACCCTTCTTGGATTCCTCGTCGGACTTGTCCTGTTTGGATTCCTCGTCTGGCTTGTCCTGTTTGGGTTTCCCGGCGGGCTTAGCACATCTTGACCGGGCATCCTCGTGTAACAGCTGCAACCAGGCATTGAACTCTTCCAGGCGGTGGATCCTGGAGGAAAGCACCGCCGGGCGTTCGGGCCAAGTCAGTCCGGCATCCCACAGACGGTTTTCCAGGGACGGCCGCGTTTCCCCGGGGTCTCCCTCGGGGTCCCCGTGCTCCCGGAAGAAATCGTGGATGCTCCGGGCGAGCCTGGGCCCGACTCCTTCCAGGTACATCAGGGTCTCGGGCCGCGCCGCGGCCAGGCACCGCAAGGAACCGAAAAAACCCGCCAGGCGCCTGGCCATTTCAACCCCCACCTCCGGAATGCCCAGGGCGTACAGCAGACGCGCCAGGGTGGTTTCCCGGGCCTGCCGCAATGCCTCCTGCAACCGCCGGCCCGAGAGCTCGCCCAGTCCGTCCATACGTTCCAGTTCGGCGACCTTCAAGCGAAACAAGTCCAGGGGCTCTCGGAGCAACCCTTCGTCCACCAACCGCTGTACGAGTTTTACCCCGAATCCCTGGATATCCAGGGCGTGCCGGCTGGCAAAATGCACGATCCGACCGCACCGCTGGGCCGGGCAGGCGGGGTTTTGGCAACGCTCCTGGTTCCCGTCCCGCTGTTTGTCGGGCGATTTCAGGGCCGAAGGAATTGACCTTCTCCTCGCGGTATAGTTCCCGTCCGGCTGCTTGTCGGGAGGGTTCAGGGCGCTATCACAGATCGGGCAGCGCTTCGGGAAACTGAAGGACCGGCTGTGCCCGGGACGCCGTTCCTTGCACACGCGCACAACCGCCGGGATGACATCACCGGCGCGATGCAGCCACACGGTATCCCCGACGCGCACATCCTTTCTCTGCAATTCCGAACGGTTATGCAGGGTCGCGTTGCTGATCCACACGCCGCCCACCTCCACGGGCCGTAGCCTGGCCATCGGGGTCAGCATGCCGGTGCGACCCACCTGTATATCGATCCCCAATACCTCGGTCATCACTTCCCGCGGCGGGAATTTCCAGGCAATCGCCCAACGCGGCGCTTTCGCATGGCTCCCAATTCGATTCCAGCAGTCGCGCCGCTCCAGCTTGAACACCGCACCGTCCATCTCAAAGTCCAAGTCCTCACGCCGTGCCTCGAGTTCCCGGTAATACGCTTCGCAACCGTCCACACCCCGCACCTGGCGGTACTGCGGCGATACGGAAAACCCCCAGGCAACGAGCAGATCGATGACCTTCGAGTAGCGCCCAGGTACCGGGAAGCCTTCCAGGAGCCCGATGCCGTGGGCCACGAAAGACAGGCGCCGCTTGCGGGTGTTGGAGGGATCCTGTTGCCGCAAACCTCCGGAAGCAACGTTTCTCGGGTTGAGGAAGAGTTTGGCGCCGCGCGCGCGCCGCTGCCGATTCAATTCCTCGAAAGCACCGCGCCCCAGGCAGACCTCGCCGCGCACCTCCACGCGCCGCGGCGCCTCCCGACCTTCCAGGCGCGCGCACACGCCGCTGATGTTCCCGGCGTTAGCGCTCACGTCTTCCCCCAGCACGCCGTCGCCGCGCGTCGCGGCATATTCCAGGACCCCATCCCGGTAGCACAGGTTCAGGGCGACACCGTCTATCTTCGGCTCAGCCGCATACGCAAGCTCCGCTGCAAACTCCGGGTCGCCGCGCGGCAGGCGCTCCCGCAGACTCTTGTCAAATTGCTGCATCCGCTTCCGGGAGGCAGCGGTTTCCAGCGACAACATGGACACACCATGGGGCACCGTGTTGAACCTCCTGTCCAGGCCGCCCCCCACTCGAACGCTGGGGGAATCCGGCTGCCGCAGGCCGTATTGCTTCTCCAGTTCCTGCAATTCGCGCATGCAGCGGTCGAATTCCGCGTCCGCCACCAGCATTTTGCTTTCCTGGTAGTAAGCTTTATTCCAGCGTCGCAGCTGTTCGCGCAACACGGCGCAGCGGGCGACGGCGGCGGCCCGCTCCTCCGGGTTCATGACAGCGCCGAAACCGGGTGCGCCGCACCGGCGGGCGGTGCTTCGCGAAGCTCCGGGCGCACCCCCACGCGGCCGCACTCCCATTCCCCACGGGCGCCGCCATGTCCTTCCCGCGGCCGAAAAAACAGTCCCGCCGGCACGCGGAGCGCGAACAGGAACAGCGCGAAGCGCAGGCTCACGCCTGGAAAGCGCGTGGCGGCCACTCTACGCGCCTTCAGCCCGCGGCCGCCATGCGGGCCGCTTCCTCCACCTCGACGCTGAGCACCTGGGACACGCCGGCCTCGGGCATGGTGACTCCCAGCAGCATGTCCATGGTTTCCATGCTGAGCCGGTGATGCGTGACCAGGAGAAACTGCACCGTTTCGGACAATTCCCGCAGGAGCACCAGGAACCGCGCCACGTTGATGTCGTCCAGCGGCGCATCCACTTCGTCCAGGATGCAGAAAGGCGCCGGGTTCAGCTGAAAGATCGAAAACACCAGGGCCAGCGCGGCCAGGGCTTTTTCTCCCCCCGAAAGCTGCTGTATGTTGCGGTTGCGCTTGCCTGGAGGCTGCGCGAGCATCACGATACCGGCCTCCAGGGGATCGTCTCCCAGCAACTCGAGGCGCGCGCCGCCGCCGTCAAACAGGCGCCGGAACAGGTTCCCAAGTTTCTCGTTGACGCGCTGGAAAGTGCTCTCAAAGCGCGTGCGGCTTTCCCGATCGATCTTGCGGATGGCCTGGCGCAGGTTGGCAAGCGCCTCCTCCATGTCTCCCAGCTGACTGTCCAGTTGCCCGTGGCGTTCGCGCAACTGCTCGACCTCCTCCACCGCCGCCGGATTCACCGCCCCCAGGCGCTCCAGGCGCACCCGCAGCCGCTCCAGGCGCCGCGGCCATTGCTCCGGCTCGATCCCGTGCACCGCCTGCAGGGCCTGCTCCGGGGTCGTCTCCAGGCGCTGCAATTCCCGATCCATGCCTTCCAGGCGCACACGTGCTTCCCCGACCTCCAGGCCCCGCTGCTGCAAGACGTCCGCGGCCTCCCGGCAAAGCTGTTCCTGAAGGCTTTTTTCCTGCTCCAGGGTTTGCCCCGCCGCGCTCAGGTCTTCCAGCAACCGGCGCTGTCCGGACAATACCTGTTCCCGGCGACCGCGCTCCTCGAGGAGTTCCCGCAGGCGGCCTTGCAGTTCCGGCGCGTGCGCCTCATCCAGGCGTATCGCCTCCCGCAACTGCACACTGCGTTTCTCCCAACGCTCCAACTGTTCCCGCTCCCGCGCCACGCCACCCTCCAATGCCTCCATGCGCAAATGCCGCTCTTGCACCCGCAGGCTGATACGGTGACTCTCCGCGCTGTGCTCACGCCAGCGGGAGCGCGCATCATCCAGCTTGCGCGCACTTGCTTCCCTGTCCGCGACAAGCCCCGCACTACGTTGTTCCAAGGCCTCCCGGTCATTTTGACCGGCTGTCAACTTCACGTGTAATGCTTCCGCTTCCTGCCGCTGCCGGGCGCGGCGCGTGGAAATCCCGGCCAGTTCCTGCTCCAGGCGGTCGTGGCGCTCTTTCAGCTGTTGCTGCCCGCCCTGCACTACGTTCCACTCCGCCAGCCGCCTGGAATTTTCCAGCCGCGCCTGCTGCAGCGGCTCCTGCATGGCGTCCAGTTGTTTTTCCAGGAGCACCGCCCCCTCCCGCGCTTCCCGGTAGCCGGCTTCCAGTGTGTTCAGCTCAGCACGGCTTTCCTCGCCGGCGCCGCGTAACTTTTGCCGCTCTTCCTCGCGCTCCAGGAGGCCGCTGAGGCCGCCAACGGCGCCGCGCGCCATGCAGACCCAGCCCTGCCCCAGCCAGATCCCATCGCGGGTCACCACGCTTTGTCCCTGTTCCAGGCGCGGTAACAACGCGCGCGCCTCCTCCAGGTCGGCGGCGCAGTAAACCCCGTGCAGCCACCCTGCCGGCGGCCGCGGCGCGCGCAGCCTGGAGTAGAGCAACGCTTCCGCATCCAGTTCTTCCGGAGCGGCGGTGGCGCAGAGTCCGACCGCCCCCTCCTCCAATTCCTGCAGGAGGGCGCCGCAGGCCGCCGGATCCTCCACCACCAGGTCGCGCAAGTGGTGGCCGAGCACCAGTTCCACGGCGCCTTCCCAGCCCTCCTCGACCCGCAAACATTCGCCCAGGCGGATGCTGTCTTTCAGGCCATGGCGCCGCAACCAGGCCTCGGTGGCGGCGTCACCGTCACGGCGTCCCAGGGCCACCTCCTGCAAGGCGTTTAACGAATGGAAGCGGGCTTCCAGGCCACGCAGCCGGGCCCGCCGCTGCTCCAGCTTCTGTTCCAGTTCCACCGCCACGCTCCGGGATTCCCGCAGTTCTGCGCGGAGTTCCTGCAGGCGCGTCTCCTGATCACGTTGCCCCTGCTCCGCGACGCCCAGGGCCGCATGGGCGGCGGCGACCCGCCGACGCCCCGTACCGACATCGATGGCCTCCAACGTGCGGCGCAACTCCTCCTCCCGCGCCCCGGTGTCCACGAGCTCCGCCTCCACGTGTTCCAGGCGCGCCCGCATTTTTTCCAATTCCCGCTCCTGCAGGGCCATCGCTTCCAGGCTCCGCCCCCACGCATCCTGCTGCTTCCGCCATGCCTCCTCCAGGGCCCGTAATCGCCGCTCGGACTCCGCGCTCGCCCGTCCCGCCGCTTTCAACTCAGGCTCTTCTTGCTGCAACAGTTCGCGCAATTCGCGCGCCGCTCCCTGCTCCTGCTCGAGACTTTTCCGCATGCGTTGCTCCTCTTCCGTGCCGCGGGTCCATTCCGTGCGCTGTTCTTCCAGGCGCTGTCTCAGGAAGTTCAATTGCTGTTCCAGTTCGCTGATGCCGGAACCGATTTCGTAGAAAGCCGCCTGCGCGTGGTTGTAACCATCGTTCCCCCGATCCCGCTCGGCCTGCTGCTCCCGCAGCCTCTGTTCCAGCCCGGACAAGACCGATTTCAGTTCCTCCAGCCCGGCCTTCGCTTTCCCCTCCGCAAGCCGCCGCTCCTCCAGCCGCTCCCAATGCTGTTCCCGCTCCCGGGCCAACAATGCCGCCTCCAGTTCCCGCGCCCGGCTTTGCAGCAACTGGTAACGTTTCGCGGCCCTGGCCTGCGTGGCCAGCTTCTTTAATTGTGATTTAACTTCGTTTCTTACACTACTGATTACATTGATGTTTTCACTGGTAGAGCGCATCCGGGAAAGGGTTTCCCGGCGTTGTTTCCTGTAGCGTGAGGTACCGGCCGCTTCTTCCAGGAACAGGCGTAATTCTTCCGGTTTAGCGTCCACCAGGCGCGATATCATGCCCTGCCCGATGATCGCGTAACTTCCCGGTGTCACCCCGGTGCCCAGGAAAAGCTCCTGCACATCCCGGCGCCGGCAGGACACGCCGTTGAGGAAATAAGCCGCCGTGCCGTCCCGGCCCAGCAGGCGCCGCACGGAAATCTCCCGGAAGGCCGCGTAACGCCCTTTCAGGTCGCCCGCGCTGTTATCCAGCACCAATTCCACCGTGGCCTGTCCCACCGGTTTGCGTGTCCCCGAGCCGTTGAAGATCACATCAACCAGGTGCTCGGAGCGCAGGCGGCGCGTGGAAAGCTCGCCCATGACCCAGCTCACTGCTTCCACCAGGTTGGACTTGCCACAGCCGTTCGGACCCACGATCCCCGCCAGGTTGTGCGAAACACGCACGCGGGTTGGATCGACGAACGTTTTGAATCCCGAAAGTTTGACTTCCTTCAGACGCATGAGATTAAAGCCTGTATGAGATGAAAAAGCTCCCCCGCTTGTTCCTCCGCCCTAAAGCGTATTGCTTCCTTCCCAAGCCGTAAACCCCGTCGGCATTCCCGGGCTTGCAGCGCCGCCCGCCAGCCGTTACATAAAGTGTTGATGCTTTTTTACAATAGCCGGTTTCAGGGGTTGGGGTCGGTACTACGCTGCTCTCCGCTGGTGGTGCCCTTGGTAGCCTTCCTGTCACGCCAGATGACCATCAAGTTCGCGGCCTTTTGCCCCAACAGGCTCGCTTTCTCCCGCACCTTATCGAGCAGCTGCTGCAACTCTTGCTGCTCTGCCAGCTCTTCGTAGATTTCTGCCTTATTCGTATCATATTAACCTCTGTTAGTAGTGAAAAACGCCTGGTGGCTGGGATCCTGGGCTATCAACACTTTATGTAACGGTTAGCGCCGCCCGGGGGCAGCGTGGTTTTATCCCTTCGATCCATATAGAATCCTAAACCGCACCGGCATGACATGAAAGGAAACCTCTATATCAATGCAAACGACTGAACTCCATGGCCAAGACGCTCCCGGGCAGGGACAAAGCCTGGTGGGAAAACCTTGCCTCCTGCGTATCCATGCAGATTCGACCACGGCACGAGCATGGTAAAAGCGCCTACAGGCAAAGGAGCGCGGGTATCCCGCGCCGGCGGAAAAGAGAGCTCCGGTTCAACCAGGCGCGCTAAACCGCGCACTCCCTCCGCCGCGTCCTCGCGCGCCGCCGCACGACCAGCTGCCGCCCGGACCACCTCCAAGGCCAAGTCCTCCGCTGCCACGGCTCACGGCTCACGACGGGCGACCTCCACCATCATCAAGGCCGCTTCCGGGCGCGCTAAACCGCGCACTCCCTCCGCCGCCACCTCGCGCTCCGCCGCACGACCAGCTGCCACACGGGACACCTCCAAGGCCAAGTCCTCTGCTGACACCGCTCACGGCTCACGGCGGGTGGCCGCCGCCACCACCAAGGCGGCTTCCGGGCGCTCCAGAACGCGCGCTGCCTCCGCAGCCTCCTCGCGCTCCGCCTCGCGACCAGCTGCTACACGGACCACTCCCAAAGCCAAGTCCTCCGCTGACACCGCTCACGGCTCGCGGCGGGCGGCCGCAGCCACCTCCAAGGCGGCTTCCGGGAGCTCTAAGCCGCGCGCTGCCTCCGCCGCGTCCTCGCGTGTCGTTCGGGTCAAC
Organism: Gammaproteobacteria bacterium; assembly: GCA_014238615.1. Taxonomy (GTDB): domain Bacteria; phylum Pseudomonadota; class Gammaproteobacteria; order Porifericomitales; family Porifericomitaceae; genus JABAAT01. The sequence continues at coordinate 28,647 of JABAAT010000028.1, forward strand.
GCGAAAGCAAAACCCCGCTCCACCGCTGTAGCCGCCACGCAACTCCGCTCTCCGGCGAAGCGGCCCGCCACGGCGGGTTACCTGGATGAAACGCAGCGGGAACTCTTTCAGAAACTACTGCTCCAGATGCGGGAGCAGCTGTTGCGTGACTTTGCGCGCGCCATGCACCACCTGCAGGACGACACCCCGTCGTTACCCGACCCCCACGATCGAGCCACCCTGGAAGAGGAATTTTCCCTGGAGCTGCGCACCCGGGAGCGGGAACATCGCCTGGTGATGAAACTGGACGACGCGATCCTGCGCCTCGGCAAGGGAGAGTACGGCTACTGCAATCAATGCGGCGAAGAAATCGGCCTTGGGCGCCTGCGCGCCCGGCCCATGGCGACTCTCTGCATAGACTGTAAGACCCTGGACGAATTACAGGACCGACATAAGTCCTAGCCGGCGGCCCGCGCCCGCCCTGCCACGGCTTCCTTGCCACGGCTTCCGTGGTGAGCTAGTTAATGCGGCGCGCCCGGCACCAGCTTGCGGCGTTCCAGGTAGGCCTCGCGCGCCTGCTGGACATCGTCCAGAAACCAGCGCAAATCCTCCATCGGCAGCGCCTGGGGACCATCCACGAGCGCCTTGGCGGCATCGGGATGGAAATCCACCAGTACCAGGGAGGCACCCGCAATCACCCCCTGGGCGGTGGCGTGAAAAAGCTCCGGAATACCATCCGGCGCCACGCTACGGGTACCCACCGAGTGGGAAGGATCGATGCCCACCGGCATCCGCGTGAGCCTTTTCACGGTGGACACGTGGGCGAAATCAACCAGGTTGCGGTGCGGATCGGCAAAATTGCTTTTCATGCCGCGCAGGCAAAAAATAACCTGGGGGTTGCCTTCGCTGGCCAGGTACTCGGCGGCATTCAGCGACTCTTCCAGGGTAATGCCGAACCCCCGCTTGAAAAGGATGGGGAAACGGTGTTGTTTCCCGGCGGCCTTGAGCAGTTCAAAATTCTGGGTGTTGCGGGTGCCGATCTGCAGCATCACCCCGGTTGGATTACCGGCCTCCTCCAGGGCTTGCGTGATTTCTTCAATATGGGTGTCATGGGTGACTTCGATGGCCAATACCCGGATATCATTCCTGCCGGCCGCCTCGAACACGTAAGGCAGACACTCGACACCGTGGCCCTGGAAGGAATAGGGGCTGGTGCGCGGCTTGTAAGCGCCGGCACGCGCACACTTCTGACCATGCTCACGGAGCACGCGGAACGTCTGCTCCACGTGCTCCCGCGTGTCCACCGCGCACAACCCGGCAAACACATGCAGGGAATCCTGAGAAAAGGAAACCCCGTTATAGGTGAACTGCAAGGAGCGATCATTGGCGCCGTGCCGCCCCAGGATGCGGTATTCCTTGTGCACCCGGATGACCCGTGAGACCACCTCGAAGGCGGCGATCGGATCGCTGGAAAGCTTGCTGGTATCGCCAATCAGGTAGAGTTCCGTGATCACCTCCGTGGCCCCTGACTCGTCATGCACACGTACGCTGATCCCGGAGAGACGCTCCAGGTATTCCAACAGCACGCGGTAAGCGCGGCCGGTTTTCTCTACGTTGGGATGCAGAACCACGATCATGTCACTGCTCCAGGATGAAGGTGTGGGGGGTGCGGCCCCCGGCGGCACGGCGGGAAAACGGCCTGTTCAAAGGGAGTCATCTACCCGATGGCGGCTGAATGTTAACATGGCGCCTTAATGCGTGCAGTCAATCTATATAGGCGCGTCCCGGGCTGGATGGTGCTCCTGCTGGGCTTCAGCCTGGCGCCGGCGCCAGGCGCGGCCCAGGACATCGAGATCCTGGGCCTGTTCAAGGACCGGGCGATCCTCAGCATCAACGGCACACAGCGGATCCTGAAGGTCGGGGAACCGGTCTCGGCGGAGGGCATCAGGCTCATCTCGGCTGACAGCAGGGAAGCCGTGCTGGAAATCCATAACGTCCAGAGGAGCTATGCCCTGGGAGCCCACATCAGCTCTTCTCAAAAGCAACAACCTATCGTGCGCATTGAACCCGACAGGCAGGGACATTACCTGTATGGCGGCAAGATCAACGGGCATGCGGTTGAGTTCGTGGTGGATACCGGGGCCAGCCTGGTTTCCATGAGTCGGCGGGAGGCCACACGGCTCCAGTTGAAGTACAGGGAAGGGAGGCCTTCCCTGAGCCGCACCGCCTCCGGCATCGCACGGATCTACGTGCTGCGCCTGGAGAAAGTGAGCCTCGGGGCCATTGAATTGCACGGCATCCAGGCCGCTGTCCACGAGAGCGACGACTTCCCCCCGCTCATCCTGCTCGGCAATTCTTTCCTGGAGCACCTGTCGCTGCAGCGTGAAGGCACACTGCTGGAGCTGAAGAAAAAGCATTAGCCAGGCATGGGAACGCGGGATACCCCGGTCCGTCAGCCAGGCCGTCCCCCCACGCTGTCCCCCACGCTGTTCCCCACTCTGTCTCAGGGCGCGCAGCTACCCTCCCGACGCACGCGCGGCGCGGCGCGCCAGGATGGAGCGCGCGCCGAACAGCAGCGGCGTGTAACAGGCGTAAGCGGCCAGCGTGGGGGCGTAGAAGGGCAAGGCGGCCAGCAGGCAGCGGCCGTAACCGGCGGCGGTGCGCGGATACAGTTCCCCGCTCAGCCAGACCCCGCTGTTTGACAC
>JABAAT010000060.1 GCA_014238615.1 Gammaproteobacteria bacterium
CAGCGCCCGGTCCGTTTCCCGGCGCTGCGTGACGTGCATCGATCGGCCTGGGCGCCGCCGGTCCAGATCGGGTTGCAGATCGGCTTCCTCCAGGGGCAGGCCCGGGGGGCAGCCATCCACAATGCAGCCGTAGGCCGGCCCATGACTTTCCCCAAAGGTGGTCACGACAAAGGAATTGCCGAAGGAGTTACCGGACATGGTGGATATTCTAGTGGGTAGCCGCCGGTTGCCCCGAGGGCGGCTCCCAGCTGTCCAGGAAACCGTCCCGGTTCGGCATGCGCAGGCGCGGCAGGCGCGCGGCGTCGAGAAATTTCCCCTCCCCCAGCAGGCCGTTCAAATGCAACAGGTAGGCGGTCAAGGCGTAGGCTTCTTCATTGCTTAATAAACCCGGTTGTTCCATGGGCTTGCTGCGTTGGATGAAATCAAACAGGGTCACGGCGGAAGGCCAGAAAGTGCCGATGGTTTTCTCGGGGTGGGCATCGCTTAGTTTCTGGGTCGCGCCGGCCAGTGCGTCGGCCGTGCCGCCCCGGCCCTCGACGCCGTGGCAACGCAGACAATGTTCACTGTAGAGGGCGCGCCCGGCGCGCACCCCGCCGCGCCCCGGCGGCAGCCCGGCGCCGTCCGGGTAAACACTGCGCCCGTAGTTCATGATTTCCTCCAGACTCGCCGGCTCTCCCAGGTCGAAGCCCGGGCGCTGCGCCGCGCCGCTCCAGGCCGCGTCAGTTCCAGGGAGCGTCAATACCAGTAGCAGCAGGATCAGGGGCCGCGTCTGCATAGGCATGCGATACTTCTCCGTTTTCGTGGACACGCCAGGCGACGACGGCGTTGTAGTGATAGTAGCTGTTCCGGCCGCGCCTGGCGATGAGTTCCGCGCGCATGGGCTGTTGCCGTCCGGTGTCGTCTTCGGCGCGGCTCAGCAGCAGCGCCGGGCCGCCGCCCCAGCGCCAGGGAAGACGAAAACGCGTGAAGCATTGTTTCAGCACCGGTTGCTGCAGCTCGGCGGTCTGCCAATGTCGGCCGCCGTCCATCGAAACGCGGACGCGCCGGATGCGGCCGCGGCCGCTCCAGGCCAGGCCGCTGAGCGTGTAGAAGCCCTGGCCCGGCAGGCGCATGCCGGCGGAAGGCGAAGTCAGCAGGGATTTTACCTCCATTGGGAAACTGAAACGGCGTGCCTTCCCGGAGGGCAGCAGGTCGCTGTAGCGGGCCGTCTCGTTGCGCGACAGCAACGGTCGATCGCTGATTTCCAGGCGCCGCAGCCACTTCACGCTGAGTACCCCCTCCCAGCCCGGCAACAGCAGACGCAGGGGATAGCCGTTCTCCGGGCGCAGCCGCTCGCCGTTTTGGTACAGGGCGAGCAACGCGTCATCCATGGCCTTGGCCAGGGGAATGCTGACCTGGTGCGCGAAGCCGTCCGCCCCCTCGGCGATAACCCAGGCCGCGCCCGGGGCCATGCCGGCCTCGCGCAGCAACAGGGACAGGGGCACGCCGCTCCACTCCGCGCAGGAAGCCAGGCCGTGCAGGTAGCCGGCGGCTGTTTGCAGGGGCGTCTTGTTCCAGGCGGCATTGCTGTTGCCTCCACACTCCAGGAAACAGAGTTGGGAGCGGAGCGGATAACGCAGCAATGCATCCAGGCTGAACCACAGGGGGCGCCGCACCAGGCCGTGCAGCAGCAGGCGGTGGTGCGCCGGGTCGATGCGCGGCACCCCGTTGTGGTGGCGCTCAAAATGCAGCCCGTTCGGAGTCACGGTTCCTTCCAGGGCGTGCAACGGGCACCAAGAGACGCCGTTGCCCGGCGCCGCTCGGTTCCCGACCGGCCAACGGATCACGTCGCGCTCCGCCTCCGCCGGCTGACCATACGCCGAAAACGGTGCGCCGGCTTCCTGCATCCATTCCGGACGCCGCCAGGCGCTCCCCGCCCCACTCAAACCCAGGCCCAGGCCCAACCCCAGTCCGCCCGCGCCGGCACGCAGGAAAGCCCGGCGTGAGGTGGCGTCGGTGGTTTCCCCGGCGTCACGCCGCGCGCGCTCAGACAGGGTGCCCGATCGCGGTGGTTTGCTTTTGTTGCGCTTCAGGTCCGTCATGCATCCCCCGCTGTTATCCTAATATATGTGAGGGCATCCCCGGTGTCCCAAACACCCCCACGCTTATGCCTCACAGGAGTTGCACACATGTCCAGCGCAGAGATTTTTGACCATGCCCAGGGAGTCTGTACGAAGCCCGATCCCGAAACCCGCCGCTACCGTTTCAACCACAGTATGCTGCGCATCAAGGATCCCGAGCGCTCGCTGGATTTTTACACGCGCGTGCTGGGCATGTCCCTGCTGCGCCGCCTTGATTTCCCGGAAATGAAGTTTACCTTGTATTTTCTCACCTCTCTGGACGGGGAGGAAGCGGAGCACG
>JABAAT010000067.1 GCA_014238615.1 Gammaproteobacteria bacterium
CCGTGAGATCGTCGATGCGCAGGGTGGGCTGGCCGACGCCTACCGGCACGGACTGGCCTTCCTTGCCGCATACCCCGATGCCCTCGTCCAGTGCCAGGTCATTGCCCACCATGCTGACCCGGCTCAGCACCTCCGGGCCGTTGCCGGTCAGGGTGGCGCCCTTCACCGGGCGTGTCAGCTTCCCCTTTTCAATGAGGCGCGCGCTGCCAGCGCTGAACACGAAGTTCCCGGAAGTGATGTCCACCTGGCCGCCGTTGAACTGCGCGGCGTAGAGGCCGCGCTCCACCGAGGCGATGATCTCCTCCGGGGGCTGCTCGCCGGCCAACATGTAGGTGTTGGTCATGCGCGGCATCGGCAGGTGCGCGAAGGATTCGCGCCGCCCGTTGCCGGTGGGTTCAGCCTGCATGAGACGGGCGTTCAGGCGGTCCTGCATGTAGCCGCGCAGCACGCCGCGCTCGATGAGCAGGGTGCAGCCGCTCGGGGTGCCTTCGTCGTCCACGCTCAGCGAGCCGCGCCGCCCGGGAATGGTGCCGTCGTCCACCACCGTGCAGACCGGCGCGGCCACCCGCTCGCCCAGGCGCCCGGCATACGCCGACAGGCCCTTGCGATTGAAATCCCCCTCCAGGCCGTGGCCCACAGCCTCGTGCAGCAGGATGCCGGGCCAGCCCGGGCCCAGAACCACGGTCATGGAGCCGGCCGGAGCCGGTTCCGCCTCCAGGTTGACCAAGGCCTGGCGCACGGCCTGCCGGGTGTAGTTGGAGGCACGCGGACCGTCCAGAAGCGCGTCGTAGCCAAAGCGACCGCCGCCACCGGAGGAACCGTGTTCGCGACGTCCCTTCTGCTCCACGATGACGCTGACGTTGAGGCGCACCAGGGGGCGCAGGTCAGCGCTCATGACGCCGTCTGAACGCGCCACCAGCAGCACCGAATGAGAACCGGTCAGGCCCACGATGACCTGCCGCACGCGCGGGTCCAGAGCACGTGCCTCGGCGTCCAGGCGCCGCAGCAGCGCGACCTTCTCCTCCACCGGGGTGTCCATCACGGGGTCCAGGGCCGGATAAAGCGGCCGCGGCTGCTCTCTGCGCCAGGCGCACAGGGCGCCGCCCTGGGTGCCGGAGGAGATGGCACGCGCGGTGTTCACGGCCTGCGTCAGGGCGCGCTCCACGATCTCATCGGAATAGGCGAAACTGCTGCGCGCGCCGCTGACGGCGCGCACCCCCACGCCACAGCGCAGTTGCCGGTTACCGGAGCGCACCACGCCGTCTTCCAGCACCCAGGATTCACCCCGCGTGCTCTCGAAGTACAGGTCAGCGAGATCCACATCGCGGCGCAGCAGACGCCCCAGCGCCTGGTCCAAGTGTCTCGGCTCCAGGCCGGCCGGGACCAGCAGGCGGCGCTCGGCGACGCCCAGCGCATCCGCGGCCGAACTCATGCTCCTCCTCCGTTCGCCGCACTCGGCGGCGCGGGGCCGGCCAGGCGCCGGTGCAGCAGCACCGGGAAGCTGCGCCGCAGGCGATCCTGTTCCACGCCGTGCATCTCGGCCAGCGCCACCCCGGAACCTTCCCCCAGGGCTTCCAGCACGTTGCCCCACGGATCCACGATCATGCTGTGGCCGTAGGTGAGGCGCCCGCCGCCGTGATCACCTCCCTGGTTGGCGGCCACCACGAAACAGAGGTTCTCTACCGCGCGGCTGCGCAGCAGCAGTTCCCAGTGACAGGCGCCGGTGGCGGCGGTGAAGGCGGAAGGCACCACCAGCACCCGGGCACCGGACGCGGCCTGGGTCCGGTACAGCTCCGGGAAGCGCAGGTCGTAGCATACGGACAGGCCGATGCGTCCGAGGGCCGTGTCCGCGGTGACCACCTCGTCACCCGGCTCAACGGTGTCGGATTCGCGGTAGGAGCCCAGGGCGTCGCCCGCTATCTCCACGTCAAACAGGTGCAGCTTGTCATAGCGCGCCACCTGGGCGCCCTCCGGGTTGAAGAGCAGGCAGGCGGAACGAGCACGCGCCGCGGACGCTCCGGCCAGCGGGATGGTGCCGCCGACCAGCCAGATGCCGTGGCGCCGCGCGGCGGCGGCCAGGAACTCCTGCAGGGGCCCCTTGCCGGGCTGCTCGCGCAACTCCAGGCGGCGTTGCTCCGGGCCCCCCATCAGCGGAAAGTACTCGGGCAGTACCACGAGCGTGGCACCGCGCCCCGCCGCGCGCTCGATGAGCCTGCCCGCCTGCTCCAGGTTTTCCTCCGGCTCCGACGTGGACACCATCTGCACCGCCGCCAGCTTGAGCGCCGCCGCCTCGTTCACCGCTTTCTCGCCCATCGTCTTTCCATACCACCGCGTCGACCCGGGACGCGCATCCAGAAGAAAATCCGGCGGCCGTCCGCCGCGGCCGCCTTGATACCTTGATCTTAAAGGATTCCCGGCGCGCGGGGCACCAGGGCCACGGCCCGGAGACCCCGTGCCCATGATGCCGGATCCGCGGCGCGGCGCGTGCGGCCGCTGCGGCCGACGGGCGCTGACTGTTACACTATGGGCTTGAGGCAACAGGCCGCGCGGCGCGGCGCCGGCTCACCGCTAGGCGGCGTGCTTGAAGCAGCGCTGTCCGTTGCATCGCGCACCCCACTCTCCCCGACGACCGGCCCCTTGCAGGCTCCAAACGGACTTCAATGAACGACGCATTCCCCCGCATTGAACGCTTGCCTCCCTACGTGTTCAGTGAGGTGGACCGGCTGAAGCTGGCCGCCCGCAGGCGCGCCGAAGACATCATCGATCTCGGCATGGGCAACCCCGAGCAACCGCCGCCGCCGCGGGTCATTGAGAAGCTGGCGGAAGTGGCGCAGCGTCCAAATACGCACCGTTATTCCTCCTCGCGCGGCATTCCGCGCCTGCGCCGGGCGCTCTGCGACTGGTATCAGCGCCGCTACGAGGTGCACCTGGATCCGGAAGAGGAGGCCATCGTCACCCTGGGTTCCAAGGAGGGCCTGGCGCACCTGGCCCTGGCGCTTGTGGATCGCGGCGATACGGTGCTGGTGCCCGACCCGTCCTATCCCATCCACACCTTCGGACACGTCATCGCCGGGGCCGATGTGCGCCATGTCCCGATCGCCCCGGGAGTGGATTTCTGCACGGAACTGGAGCGCGCGCTGCGCACCGGTTGGCCGCGCCCCAGGCTCATGCTGCTGAATTTCCCCTCCAATCCCACCACCCAGTGCGTGGATCTGGCTTTCTTCCAGCGGGTGGTGGAAATCGCCCTGGAATACCAAGTCTGGGTGGTGCAGGACCTGGCCTACGCGGACATCGTGTTCGACGGGTACCAGGCGCCCTCGATCCTGCAGGTGCCGGGCGCGCGCGAGGTGGCCGTGGAATTTTTCTCGCTCTCCAAGAGCTATAACATGCCCGGCTGGCGGGTGGGCTTCATGGCCGGGAACCGCGGCCTGGTGCAGGTGCTGGGCCGGCTCAAGTCCTACCTGGACTACGGTCTCTTCACGCCGATACAGGTGGCCGCCATTACCGCCCTGAACGACTGCGACGACTTCGTGCTGAAGGTGCGCAACAGCTACCAGGAACGGCGCGATCTACTCTGCGACGGTCTGAACGCGGCCGGCTGGCCGGTGATGAAACCGCGCGCGACCCTGTTCGTCTGGGCACGCGTCCCGGAGCCTTACACGGAACTCAGCTCGCTGGAATTCAGCAAGCGCCTGCTCACCGAAGCGCGCGTTGCCGTATCCCCCGGCAGCGGTTTCGGCCCGCACGGGGAGGGCTGGGTGCGCTTCGCCCTCATTGAAAATATGCAGCGCATTCGGCAGGGGTTGCGCGGCATCCGCGAGTTCCTGCAGGGCGGCGCGCAGCGCGCACGGGGTTAAGGTTAAGTGATGTCTCCGCAGGAAGCCCGGGCGCGCGCGGCGCCCGGAACCGCAACGGTGCCCCTGCGCGTCGGGTTGCTCGGCCTGGGCACGGTGGGCGGCGGCGTCGTGGAGCTACTGCACCGCAACGGGGAGTTGCTGCTGCGCCGCAGCGGGCGCCCGGTGCAACTGGTCTGTGTCTCGGCCCGCGACGCCACCAAGCCGCGTGCCTTGTCGTTGGACGGCCTGGAATTCGTGCCCGAGGCGCGGCGGCTCGTGGAACGCCCGGACCTGGACGTGGTGCTCGAGCTGATCGGCGGCCTGGAACCGGCGGAAACGCTGGTGCGCGCGGCGCTGGCCTCCGGCAAGCACGTGGTCACCGCAAACAAGGCCCTGCTGGCGGCGCGCGGCGGGGAGTTGCTCGCCCTGGCGCGGCAAAACGGTGTGCGCCTCGCCTTTGAGGCCGCGGTGTGCGGCGGCATGCCGCTGATCAAGCTGCTGCGCGAGGGGCTCGCGGGAAACCGCCTGGAATCCATCATCGGCATCGTCAACGGCACCTGCAACTACATCCTCAGCGCCATGGAGGAACAGGGCACCGATTTCGCCGAGGTACTGAAAGCGGCGCGCGCACAGGGCTACACGGAGGCCGACCCGACGGCGGACATCCAGGGCCTGGACGCGGCGCAGAAACTGGCCGTGCTGGCCACCCTGGGCTTCGGGCTGCCGTTGCGCGACGACAAGGTGCACACGGAAGGCATCGCGGAGGTAGAGAGCGTTGACCTGCGCTACGCCCGCGAACTGGGCTACCGCCTGCGGCACCTGGCCATCGCCCGGCGGCGCCCGGAGGGCATCGAATTGCGCACTCACCCCGCGCTGCTTCCGGAACAGCATCCGCTCGCCGATACCCACGGCGCCATGAACGCCGTGCTGCTGCGCGGTGACGCCGCCGGTCCCATCCTGCTCCGAGGCGCAGGCGCAGGCGCTTCGCCCACCGCCTCGGCGGTGCTCGCCGACCTGGGCGACCTGGCCGCGACGGTGCCGCACGGTCACCCGGAGGCACCCCTGGACGCCACCGACCCGCCCCGCGTGCTGACGGCGACCGAGACCCTGAGCGCCTACTACCTGCGCATGCAGGTCGAAGACCGCCCCGGCGTGCTGGCCGGCATCAGCGGCATCCTCAGCGAGGCCGGCATCAGCATTGAAGCCGTTTCCCAGAAGGAGCCGCTGCAGGGCGAGCGCCACGCCACCATCCTCTTCATTACCCGGGAGGTGCCGGAGCAACACATGGACGCGGCGCGCGCGCGCCTGGTGAAACTACCGATCTTGCACGGCGCGGTGACCTGGTTGCGGCTGCTGCACACGGACTGAACCGCGCATGCAGGCCCCCGCTGAACCAGATCAAGGCGTCATCGCCCGCTACCGGGCCTACCTGCCGGTCACGGAGCAGAGCCCGATCGTCTCCCTGGGCGAGGGCGGCACCCCGCTGCTGCGCCTGCGGCGCCTGCCGGACGGCATCCCAGGCGACACCGAGCTGTACCTGAAGTATGAAGGACTGAATCCCACCGGCTCCTTCAAGGACCGCGGCATGACCCTGGCCGTGAGCAAGGCGCTGGAAAACGGCCGTCGCGCCGTCATCTGCGCTTCCACCGGCAACACCTCGGCCTCCGCCGCAGCCTACGCGGGCCGGGCCGGAATGACCGCCTACGTGCTCATCCCGGAGGGCAAGATCGCCGCCGGCAAGTTGGCCCAGGCGGTGATGCACGGCGCCGTGATACTGCAGATCGATGGGAATTTTGATGACGGCATGAAACTGGTACGGGAACTGGAGGACGAGGGCGAAGTGGAGATCGTGAACTCCATCAACCCCTACCGCCTGCAGGGCCAGAAAACCGCGGCTTTTGAAATCGTGGACGCGCTCGGAGAAAGCCCTGACTACCACTGCCTGCCGGTGGGTAACGCCGGGAATATCACGGCTTACTGGATGGGCTACCAGGAATACGCGGCGGCCGGGCACGGCAGCCGAAAGCCGCGCATGTGCGGCTACCAGGCGGCCGGCGCGGCACCCTTCCTGCACGGCGGACCGGTGGAAAACCCGGAAACCCTGGCCACGGCGATCCGCATCGGCCGCCCGCAGTCCTGGGACAGCGCACACCGCGCGGTACGCGAATCGGAGGGCTGGTTCGCGGCCATGGAGGATGAGGAAATCCTGGACACACAAAAACTGCTCGCCCTGCAGGGCGTATTTTGCGAGCCGGCCTCGGCCGCCGCCGTGGGCGGCGCCCTGCGCGACCTGCGCACGGGACGCATACAAACCCCCTGCCGACTGGTCTGCACCCTGACCGGACATGGACTGAAAGATCCGGACATCGCCCTGCGCCGCCTGCATCTCAACACGCACAAGTTGAAACCCGAGGCGGCGGCGCTGCGCGCTTGGCTGAAGCGCCCGCCACCCGCCTGACACATCTCCTGCCCAGCAGGTGTGCTCGCCTATTCCCCGATAGCCGCACCTTTGTTCGATCCGACAAGTTCCGTTCCCGCATTATTGAACCGCACAAGAACTTGCAGCAAGTCCGTTATAGGCCGGCGGCGGGGCCGCGGACGGCTGCCGTGCCCGCCGTTTCCGCTTACACTATGCGCGTGTTGCGCCCGGGGTCCGTGGGGCGCAACTACCCGGGGCGCTCCCCGCCTCTCCCCCACGCGCCTCCCCGGACAAACCCGGCCGCGCCTCCAGGAATAGCAGATGAACGGCGACAGCACTCCGCTCCCGATACAGCTGAAAGAACTTGAAGAGCGCTACCAGGCGCTTAGGGGGTATCTTTGACTACGCTGGCAAGCAGCGGCGCCTGGCGGAGTTGCGCACTGCCATGGAGCGGCCGGAAGCCTGGAAGGAGCCGCGTAAACTCGAGGAGACGGCCCGGAAACAGGCCCGGCTGAGCAAAGAGCTGGAAACAGTGGATGGGCTGGGGCAGGGCCTGGAGGCGGCCCGGGAATTGTTTGAGTTAGCCCAGGAGGAACAGGACGAGGAAGCTATCCAGGCGGTGCGCGCGGACCTGTCGGGTCTGACCAAAGAGCTGCGCGACCTGGAATGGCGGCGGATGTTCAATCGCGCGCAGGATCCCGGCAACGCTTACCTGGACGTGCAATCCGGCTCGGGCGGTACCGAGGCCCAGGACTGGGCCGAGATGCTGCTGCGCATGTACCTGCGCTGGTGTGAAAAGTGCGGCCTGGAGACCCGCGTCACCGGGCTCTGGCCGGGGGAGACGGCAGGCCTGCGCAGCGCCACGGTGCATGTGTGCGGCGACTACGCTTACGGCTGGCTGCGCACGGAAAGCGGCGTGCACCGCCTGGTGCGCAAATCCCCCTTTGACTCCGGGCGCCGCCGACACACCTCCTTCGCCTCCATCTTCGTGGCTCCGGAAGTGGACGATCACATCGAAATAGAGATTAACCCCTCGCATCTCCGCGTCGACACTTACCGTGCAAGCGGCGCCGGCGGGCAGCATGTGAATAAGACCGATTCGGCGGTGCGCATCACGCACCTGCCCACCAACCTGGTCGTGCAATGCCAGGAGGATCGCTCGCAACATCGCAACCGGGCCCAGGCGATGCGGCAGCTGCGATCCAAGCTCTACGAATTGGAGTTGCGGCGGCGGCGCGCGGAGCATGAAGCCCTGGCGCAGAGCAAGGACAACATCGGCTGGGGCAGCCAGATCCGCTCCTACATACTGGACCAGTCGCGCATCAAGGATCTGCGCACCGGCGTGGAGACCGGCAACACGCAGGCCGTACTGGACGGCGAACTGGGCGCTTTCGTGGAAGCCAGCCTGAAACATGGCGCCTAAGCGGCGCACCCGGGGAGAGGCGGAAACATGTCCGAGAAAGAGCTGCTGGAGGCGCGCCGTGCGCGGCTCGCGGAACTGCGCGCCAGCGGTTGGGATTACCCCAACGATTTCCGGCGCGACGCCACGGCCGACGAGTTGCTGCGCGAGTATGGCGAGCGGTCGCGCGAGGAACTGGAACGGGATGCGCCGCGCGTGCGGGTGGCCGGGCGCATGGTGCTGCGGCGGCTCATGGGCCGGGCCGCCTTCCTGCATTTACAGGACGGCTCCGGGCGCATCCAGCTGCATGCGCGCCGCGACCTGCTGGGAGAGACGGCTTACGCGGACTTCAAGCGCTGGGACCTGGGGGATCTCTGCGGGGCGGTGGGCACGCTGTTTCGCACGCGCACGGGCGAGCTGACCGTGGCTGCCGAGCAGTTGCTGCTGCTCAGCAAGGCGGTGCGCCCGCCTCCAGAAAAACACCATGGCCTGGCGGATCGCGAATTGCGCTATCGGCGGCGCTACCTGGACCTGCTGTACAACGAAGAGGTGCGCCGCGTCTTCACGCTGCGCGCCCTGCTGCTGCGCACCCTGCGCGCGCGACTCACGGAACAGGGCTTCACCGAGGTGGAAACGCCCATGATGCACCCCATTCCGGGCGGCGCCGCGGCGCGTCCCTTCAGCACCCGCCACAACGCCCTGGGGATCAAGCTGTACCTGCGGGTCGCCCCGGAGCTCTACCTGAAACGGCTGCTGGTGGGCGGACTGGAGCGGGTCTTTGAATTGAATCGCTGTTTCCGCAACGAGGGCCTCTCCACCCGCCACAACCCGGAATTCACCATGCTGGAGCTATACCAGGCCTATGCCGCCTGCGCGGACATGATGGGACGCGTTGAGGAGTTGCTGCGCGAGCTCTCCCGAGCGGTGCGCAACGCGGCGCACGCTCCGGAGTCCCCCCCAAACTGGGAGGCGCCGTTCCGCCGCCTGGAACTGCGCGAGGCGCTCCTGGAACACAACCCCGGGTTGCGGCCCTCCGATCTGGATGATGCGGAGCGGCTGAGCGAGGCGTTACGCGGACATGGCGGAGACCCTGAATCGGGCCGGAAAACCGGGCCCGAGGTCGGCACGGCGCGGCTGGAACTGGAATTGTTTGAGCGCACCGTGGAAAAACGTCTCCTGGAGCCCACTTTCGTGACCGGTTACCCGCTGGAAGTTTCGCCCCTGGCCAGGCGCAGCGATGCGCAGCCGGAGCGCGCCGAGCGCTTCGAATGCTTTATCAACGGGCTGGAGATCGCGAACGGCTTCTCTGAATTGAACGATCCGGAGGAGCAGGCGCGCCGCTTCCTGGCGCAGGCGCGGCTTAAGGAGGGCAGCGGGAATGACGATGCCGGGGAGGTCATGCATTACGACGCGGAATACATCACGGCCCTGGAATACGGCATGCCGCCGGCCGCTGGCGCGGGACTGGGCATCGATCGCCTGGTGATGCTGCTGACCGGGATGGATTCCATCCGCGACGTGTTGCTGTTCCCCCAGCTCAGACCCCTCGGGAACCCCTGAGCGCCTGGAGCCGGCCCGGGTGCCGACAACCACGCCCGCGGGGAAGTTTTAGTGTTAGAATTCCTGTGTTGAACAGCTATTATGAATTCTGGGAGTTCAGATTCCCCGCTTTGAGGAGGATCACTAAAATGTCTGAACACAACAAGTTGAAACCCCTGGCGGCTGCGGTCGGTCTTTCCTTCGCAGTCTCCTTGGGTGGTGTCGGCACGGCAGCCGCCACCGAGAACCCCTTCGATTTGAAAGAACCGGGCGGCAAACTCTTACTGGCCGGGCATGAGGAGCACGCCAAGAAGGGCGAAGGTTCCTGCGGTGAAGGTTCCTGCGGCGAAGGCGGCGGCGACCATGCCAAGGGCGAAGGCGAAGGCGAAGGCTCCTGTGGTGAAGGTTCCTGCGGCGAAGGCGGCGGCGACCATGCCAAGGGCGAAGGCGAAGGCTCTTGCGGTGAAGGTTCCTGCGGCGAAGGCGGCGGTGACCATGCCAAGGGCGAAGGCGAAGGCTCCTGCGGTGAAGGTTCCTGCGGCGAAGGCG
>JABAAT010000066.1 GCA_014238615.1 Gammaproteobacteria bacterium
AGACATCGCAATGGACCAGATACTGACAGACATCAAGCAGCGCATCGAGGAGCACCCGGTGGTGCTGTTCATGAAGGGCTCACCGGAATTCCCGCAGTGTGGTTTCTCCATGCGCGTTGTGCAGGCGCTGCACGCCTGCAATGCCACCTTCAGTTATATCGATGTGCTTGCGGAGCCCGAGATTCGTAGCAACCTGCCGCGCTACTCCAGCTGGCCCACTTTTCCGCAGCTCTTCATCCAGGGGCAACTGGTGGGCGGCTGCGACATCGCAATGGAACTCTATCGCGGCGGCAAATTGAAGGAGTTGCTGGCCGCGCTGCCCGAACCTGCTTCCCAAGTCGATCTCCAGGCCGATTCCCAAGCCGATTCCCAGGCTGCTTCAAAGACAGACTGAAAGTATCGTACTGAAATCTCCCGCGGAGGCTCTCACAGCGGCTACCACAGCCTTGGGGCACCGCCCCTTGCTTCGGGTGTCGCATGGGGGCGGGGGCGGGTCAAGGAGATGGCTGTTGGGAGATGGCGTTGGGGAGATGGCGTTGGGTTACTCCGCCGACTCGCGCATGCCTTTGCGCAGCCGCCGATCCGCCTCCAGTTGTGCGGCGCTGGGCTGCAGCACCCGCAGATTTCCAGGCGGCTTCGACAACAGCCGGTTGCCGTACTCCGCCCGGGCGGCGCCCCGCGTCCCCTGTAACAGGCTGACCTGTCCGCCGGTCATGGCCAGGTACACCTCGGCCAGCAGGCTGGCGTCCAGTAATGCGCTGTGGCGTTTGCGTTCCGAGGTATCCACCTGGTAACGGTTGCACAGCGCGTCCAGGTTGTTCCGCAGGCCGGGATGCAGGCTGCGTGCCCGTTCCAGGGAGTCAATGATTTCCCCACATGTCTCCTCGAAGCCCGGGAGCTCCGTCCGCCCCAACTCGGCCTCCAGGAAAGAGACATCGAAAGCGGCGTTGTGGATCACCACCTGCGCGCCGCGCACAAAATTCAGAAATTCTTCCGCAATATCAGGGAAATGCGGTTTACCCGCGAGATCTTCCAGTCGCATCCCATGCACACGCGTAGCACCCTCCGAGATGGCGTGCTCCGGATCCAGGAGTTGGTGATAGCGGTGCTCCGTGATGCGCCGCTCTAATATTTCGACACAGCCGATTTCAATCACGCGGTCCGCCGACGGCTCCATACCGGTGGTCTCAATGTCCAGGGCCACCTGCCTCACGGAGCATCCCCCGGCACGGGGCCTGTCGCATCCAGGCGTGGGATGGCGCCGCGCGCCAGGCGATCCGCGGCTTCGTTCTCTGGATTCCCGGTATGGCCCCGGATCCAGCGCCAGCTGATCTCATGGCCCACCACCGCGGCCTCCAGGGCCTGCCACAGGTCGCGGTTCTTCACGGGCTTGCGGGAGGCGGTGATCCAACCACGGAGTTTCCAGCGCGGCAGCCATTCGGTGATCCCCAGCTGCAGGTATTTTGAGTCGGTGTTCAGTTCCACCTGGGAGGGGCGCTTCAAGGCTTCCAAGGCGCGAATGGCGGCAGTCAGCTCCATACGGTTATTCGTGGTCATGGGTTCCGTACCGCAGAGTGCGCGCTGCCTGGCGCCGCTGTAGAGCAACGCACCCCAGCCCCCGGCTCCCGGGTTGCCCAGACAGGAGCCATCAGTATAGATACGCACCCGTGGCTTCACATGCCGCACCTGTAATGTGCCGCCGGCACCACGGCGCCTGGTTCCGGCGCGCGCGTGACACCCGGTTCAATGCGCAGAGGTTCCCGAATGCCGCGGAGTTCCGGCCGTCGCGCCGCCCACCGCCTGCGCAACGGGATCAAGGGAATGCCGCGCTTTTCGCAAAGCAACACACAGACCGCACCCGGCAGGAAGCGGCTCCAGGACATCGTGGGAGCAGTCCACCAGACTTCGCGCGGCGTTCCGGGCCAGGACAGGTAATACAGGTTACGCTGGATTTTTATCTTCAGATCCTGCTCCGCCAGGAGCCTGCGCACCCTGGCCTGGGCGGCGAGCCTCCTCCCACTGATTCCCCCGCACCGGTCGTCGGGCCGGTGTGCACCGAGCAGGGTGTCCAAGCTTTGGGGCGGACGGGCATTGAAGAAAAACAGCAGCAGGTGTCCACCGTCCACCAGGGCCCGCCGCGCGGCGGCCAGTAACACCCGTGGGTGTGCGGCAAATTCCAGGCTATGCGGCAACAGCAGCACATCGGTCGTCGCTTCGGACAACGGCAGGGACTCGTCGGGCTCCTGCCAGGCACTGCTCTGCAGGGACAGTTTGCTGCGACAACGGGAGGCGGCCAATAAGTCCACCGCCACCGGGATACCGAACTGTACAATCTGGCGGCCGGGAAGCGTGGGCAGCCACTCCCCCAGCAAACGCAACTCCGCATTCAGTAAAGCCCGGCCGTGCGAACCGCTGAACCAGTCCTGCAACAACTCGCAGCTCCAACCCCGTGTCAAACCCAGTTGCGGCGCCTTGTTCATTCAGCGGTTGTCCGCCACCGGCGAGGGCCGGGTGACAACGTACCGGGACACGGCACCATGGTATGCGTTGTCCGTTCTTCCACCACGCTCTTAGTGTACACCACCGGTACCCGGTATCGTGTGTTCGGGGATACCCCCTTGTCAAAAGTCATAAATACATAGACAATCTATGGCGGAGTCAGCTTTAATCTTTCCCGTGCGACACTACTTGGGGAAAGTCTTGAATGCATTCTTCCGAAGAAACTCCGCGAGTCGGACGGACACGGAGAGAGAGGATATGAAACAGCACAAGCCTTTACGTAAGCTTTTCACGCGGGTGGGCGGCGCCCTGACATCTGTGAGCGCTTCTCAACTGACCGCGGTGCCGCTCCTGCTGTTACTGGTGGGGCTACTCGGCGCCTGCACCCATCGGCAGACGGGCGGGCAGAGCGGCGGCCTGGCTCCGGAACGAGCGCATCCCTCCCCGGGTCTCGAGAGCATCGGTGCCGCGCCGCTTCCGAAGACCCCACAAGCCGTGCGGGAGCCACGCCTGGTATGGGAAGAGATCCGCGAGGGCTTGCAGCTGCGTCAACAGGCCGGGCACGCGAACGTCAAACCGCGCATCCGCTGGTTCTCGGAGCACGCGGAATTCCTGGAGAAGTCCAGTGCACGTGCCGCACCCTACCTGGCCTATATCGTGGACGAGGTAAAAAAGCGCGGCATGCCGATGGAAGTCGCGTTGCTGCCTTTCATCGAAAGCGGCTTTCAACCTTACGCGCGCTCTCCCATGCGCGCCGCGGGCATCTGGCAGTTCATTCCCAGTACCGGAAAAATTTACGGCTTGCGCCAGGATTACTGGTACGATGGGCGCCATGACATTCAGGCCGCGACCCGGGCCGCGCTGGACTACCTGCAGAAGATCCACGGGGAACTGGAGCAGGACTGGCTGCTGGCCTTCGCGGCCTACAACTCCGGGGAAAGGCGCATTGCAAGGTATGTGCGTCGACACCGTCAGCAGGGCAAGGAAGTCAGCTTCTGGGCGCTGCGGAAATACCTGCCCAGGGAAACCCGCAGCTACGTCCCCAGCCTGCTGGCCGTGGCCTCCATCATCAACGACCCCAAGGCACACGGAGTGCGCCTGGCAGCGGTCACCAACCAAACTCATTTTGAAAGCGTCCTGCTGCCCGGGCAATTTGACCTGGCTTACGCGGCGGAGTTGGCCGACCTCAAGGTAGAGGAAATCTATACCCTGAATCCCGGCTTTAAGCGTTGGAGTACTGCTCCCCAGGGACCGCATCACCTGCTGCTGCCGGCTGACAAGGCCGGGGACTTCCGACTTAAGCTGGCCGCCCTGTCTTCCGACGGGCACACCGGTTGGAGAGAATACGAGGTGCGGCATGGTGACAGTCTCAGGGAATTAGCCGCCCTGCACGGCCAGGACGCGCACGTGCTGGCTAAAATCAACGGCCTGCGGGGGACCAGCCTGGTTCCCGGCAGTCGTATTCGGATCCCGGCCCCCAAGTATTCCGCCAAGCGCTATGCATCCGCCCTGTATGATCGATACTCGGGTCCGCGCGTGGCCGGCTGGGAAAAAGACGGGATACGTCATGTGCATATCGTGCGCCGCGGTGATTCGCTCTGGAAGATCGCCCGCCGCTACGGTGCCAACCTGGCCCGGCTGCGCCTGTGGAACCCGAATGTGCGCGGCAACCTGCTGCGCCCCGGACAGCGCCTCGTGGTCTGGCGGCCCGCCCAGGCACCCGCGCCTAAGGCTGAGGCCGTCGTGGCCCGGACCAGGGTTGCGCCCGCGGACGGCGACGTCTTCCACGTGGTGCGGCGCGGCGAAAGCCTGTGGCGGATAGCCCGGCGTCACCGTATCTCCATGAGCCAACTGCGCGTGTTGAACGACCTTCCCACGGGCAACCGCATTTACGCCGGTCAGCGCCTGCGCTTGCGTTCCGTGGCGGGTGCGCCGGATGCATTCCGGGAAGCAAAAAGCATCGACTACGTGGTGCGCAAAGGGGATTCGCTCTGGCAAATCGCCCGGCTCTTTAAGACCAGTGTCCGCGAGCTGCTGGCCTGGAACAGTCTGAGCAGCGGCGGTCGGCATCTACGCCCCGGCCAGACCATCAAGATCTATTCACCGACCCACTGAATCCCGTTCACCGCCTGCGCCTCCGCCGGCAGAATGCTCAAAGCCCTGTTACGCCCGCTCCTGCGACTGCTCTACCGCCTGGAGTTGCGCGGCTTTGAGCGACTGCAGGCATTGCGCGGTGAACGGTTGCTGTTCATTTCGAACCACAGCTCCTTGCTGGACAGCGTGCTGCTCTACGCATTCCTGCCCGGTAAACCCATTTTTATCGTGCACACGGAGATCGCGGGCCGACGGCTCTACCGGTTCTTCCTGCGCGTGGCCGCGGCGGAATACATTACCCTGGATCCGGACAACGCCCTGGGGCTCAAGGACCTGATTCGCCGGCTCCAGGAAAAACGCCTGGTGGTGCTTTTCCCGGAGGGCCGCATCACCATCACCGGCACCGTCATGAAGATCTATCGCGGCGCGGTCATGCTTGCCGAACACACCAAAGCCCTGATCGTGCCGATCGGCATCGAAGGCGCACAGTATTCCTCCTTCAACTATCTGCCGGAGCGGCGGCGCCTCCTGCCCCGCATCCGCATGGTGATGTTGGAAGCCGTGCGTCTGGATCCGGGCGCGGGCATCAAGGCCAACCAGTTGCGCCTGGAAACCTTGATGAACGAGTTACGTTTCGGCGCCTTTGATCACCGCCGCAGCCTGCTGGATACCCTGCGGGAAATGAGCCTGCTGCACGGCCGGAACAAGGTCCTGGCGGAAGACCCCAGCGGCGCGCGCCTGAACTACCGGGAGTTACTGGTACGCAGCCGCCTCCTGGCTGGCGTCCTGCGCGGGCCCCTGCGTGAAGAACAGCGCGTTGGCTTGCTGCTGCCCTCCTCCTGCGCCGCGTTGGCCACGTTCTACGCCCTGCAGTGGCTCAGCAAGACCCCGGCCATGCTGAACTTCTCCGTGGGCTCTGAGGGCCTTCTAAACAGCTGCCGGCTGGCCGGGCTGCAAAGCATCATCACCTCGCGCACCTTCCTGGAAAAGGCCGACTTGGGAAAGCATGCGGCACGCCTGGGGAAACAGCACCGACTGCTCTACCTGGAAGACCTGAGACAAGACATTCCAAGGCTGCCAGCCCTGCTGCGCCTGCTCCTGTCCCGACTGCCCGGCGGCCTGCCGCGCCCGCCCGTGCGGCTTCCGGACGCGCCGGCGGTGATCCTGTTTACCTCCGGCTCGGAGGGACAGCCCAAGGGCGTGGTGATCTCCCACTCCAACCTGCTTGCCTGCTTCGGCCAGGTTGACACGCAACTGGACTTTCGCACGGACGACGAGCTCTTCTGTTGCCTGCCCATGTTCCACTCCTTTGGCCTGTTCCTGGGCGCCGTCCTGGGCCCACTGGCCGGCCTGCGCCTGTTCTTCTACCCCTCACCGCTGCATTACCGGGTCATCTCCGAGCTGGTTTACCAGCGCGCTTCCACCATCTTCTGCTCCACCAACACCTTCCTGCAGCAATACGCGCAGGTGGCCCACCCCTTTGACTTCCGTTCCCTGCGCTACGTGGTGGCCGGCGCCGAGAAACTGAAAGAGAACGTGCGGCGCGCGTGGCAGGAGAAGTTCGGCATCCGCATCCTGGAGGGATACGGCGTCACGGAAAGCAGCCCGGTGATCTCCCTGAACACCCCACTCGCGTACCGCGCGGGCAGCGTCGGCCGCTTGCTGCCCGGTATGCAATGCTACCTGAAGAAGACGCCCGGTATGGAGCGCGGCGGCTGCCTGGTGGTACGCGGCCCGAACATCATGCTCGGCTACCTGCTGCCCGAACGGCCCGGCGAGATCGTCCCCCCCCAGGACGAGCGCGGCGAAGGCTGGTACGACACCGGGGACATCGTAGAGCTGGATGCAGACGGCTTCATTCACATCCTCGGCCGCGCGAAACGCTTTGCCAAGATCGCTGGAGAAATGATCTCACTGGGCCTCGTGGAGGAGCTGGCGAGCGAATGCTGGCCGAGCGCCCGGCACGCGGCGGTGATTCAGCCCGACCCGCGCCGGGGCGAGAGCGTCCACCTCGTCAGCGAACAGAAAGCACCGCAGCGTAAGGAACTGCAACGATGGCTGCAGGAGCGCGGCTACAGTGAACTTCATCTGCCAGGCAAAATCTGGGAGGTCAAGGAACTCCCCCTCCTCGGCAGCGGCAAACCCGACTACCCCGCCATCACCCGCCTCGCGGAAGAGCTGGGTCGCAACGCGGAGGCACCTGCCCCCAGGCCGCACCCGGAAACCAGTCAGCCCGGGAACGCTCAACCCCCCGGCGGTTAATCTTCCGGCGCTAAAAAAATTCCGGGCGGCCGAGTCCCGGTTAGCTCCCTCGACCGCCGGCCTGCGCCACGGCCTCATCAATGGCGGTAATCACCGTCTGATCCATCTCCCACAGCAGGTCCTCGGCTGCCGATCCGGCCGCCGTGGGAGCCAGGCGCCGGTAGAGTACGGTGCCCCGATCCTTCCTGTACAGCAGACTCACGTTCAGCGGACAGGACACCATGAGCTTCGGCGCCACGTCCAGGAGACGACGCGCGTACCAGGGATTGCACAGCATCAGGGTGCGCACCTGGCTGTAGCCGCTGTTTTCATAGGGTTCCCCGCGGCTCTCGGCGTGGCGCGCCAGGTTGCCCCCGATATCCGCCTTGAAGACCACCCGGAAGCGCGCCTGCTTCAATTCTTCCTGCAGGGCCTCAAAGAGCGCGGGGAATTCGGCGACCACCTGTCGCTCGTAGAAAAGCGCTGCGTCGGGTTCCGACGCCGCCGCCGGCGACCCCGGCAAAACAAGAAACAAGAGCGCACCCAGCTTAAAAGACCAGGCGATCTTGGACAAAACGACCTCAGGCATGATTCGATACATAGCTTAAGACTCCAGTGATTCCACACCCTCTCCGGTCAGGGGCACAAAGGCGACCGGCAGGATGTCTTCGACAGGATAAGAGCCGTCCATGGCGCGGCGCACCACTTGCAGAGACTGGCGCCCTCCCTGGCGGCCGACCGGGAGCACCAGCCGTCCGCCGGGCTTAAGCTGCTCCAGCAGCGGCGATGGCACCTGGATGGGCGCCGCGCTCACGATGACGGCGTCAAAGGGAGCATGTTCCGGCCAACCCCGGTAACCATCGCTGACGCGCACCTGGACATTCTCATAACCCAGCTCTACGAGGCGCCCGCGCGCGGTGCGCCCCAGTTCTTCGACGATCTCGATCGTGTACACTCGATCCGCCAGTCCGGCAAGCACCGCCGCCTGGTACCCGGAACCGGCGCCGACCTCCAGTACCGCACCCAGCCGCCCTGTGCCGGCGAGAGTCAACTGGGTCATCAGCGCCACGATGAAAGGCTGCGAGATGGTCTGCCCGCAACCTATCGGCAAGGCCCGATCCTGGTAGGACATGGCCAGCAGCCGCTGCGGCACGAACAGGTGGCGTGGCGCTTCCCGCATGGCTTCCAGCACGGTCGCGGCCATTTCGGCGCCGCGCCCCAGGCCGGTCGCCTGGTACAGGCGCTGTATCTCCTGTACCATCTGCTGGCGCTCGACTCGATAAAGTTCTTCAGAGGACAACAGGTTCACCCCGGCTTCTGTCTCCCCCAGCCTGGCACCAGCGCAACGCGGCAAGGGCAAGGCCCCGGGAACGCGGGCACCGCCCCCCGTGCGGGCGCGCTGTGAGACGGAGAATAAGCCACCGCACACGGCCCAGTATAGCACCCGCCCCAAGGCCTTTACAGCATTCCACCTTCCCGGAAACGTCTCCGTCCGAGGCGCGGCTGGAGCGGAGTGCGCACCGAGTAATTCTCATGGTCAAAAGCAGACTGCTGTCCATCGCCGCGCTCATCGTGGGACTGCTCACCGCCCTGCTGCTGATCGCCTTCAACGACTTTGCCGGGATTTTCGAGCTCCTGGTTGAGGGAGGCTGGCAGTTACTCTGGGTTCCATTGGCCTGGCTGCCCTGCCTGCCCCTGGCGCTCCTGGGTTGGCGACTGCTGTTCCCCATCGGTCAGGCCCCGGGCTGGCCGCATCACCTGGTCGCCCTATGGATGGGACGTGCCGTGAACACGCTCCTGCCGGTCGCCCATATGGGCGGCGAACTGGTCAAGGCGCGCCTTGCAGCCCGCTGGGGCAGCCCCCCTGCCGTGGCCCTGGCTTCGGTGGTGGTCGACAAAACCAACCAGGCCCTGGCCCTGTTGAGTTGGGGGCTCATCGGTTGCCTGCTGCTGTTGCTGTTGCCCCTGGAGCGGCAGTTGATCTGGCCGGCGATGGCTGGACTCCTGCTCCTGGGGACGGGCATCTTAGGTTTCATCCTGGTACAGCGCGCCGGGCTCTTCCGCCGGCTCGGCACCTTGGCCGACAGGCTGGGCGGCAACTGGGGCGTACAGGGCATGCAACCCCGGGGCAAGGCCGTGGACCAGGCCCTGAAAGGAATGTATGCCCGCCGCGGCCGCTACTTCTGCGCTTTCCTGATGCGCCTGTTGCACATGGTCCTGCAAACCCTGGAGCCCTGGCTGGCCTGCCTCCTCTTAGGCTTCCCCGTGAGCCTCCTGGAAGCTGCCCTGCTACGCAGCCTCAGCACCGCCGCCAGCGACGCCTTGTTCGTTATCCCCGCCGGTTACGGCATCCAGGAAGCCAGCCTCATACTCGTGGGCGCACTCCTGGGTCTCTCCCTTCAGGAAGCCTTGGCCCTGGCTCTCTGCCTGCGCCTCAAGGATTTTTGCGTGGACCTTCCGGGAGTCCTGTGCTGGCAGCAGTGGGAAGCCCGACAACTG
>JABAAT010000051.1 GCA_014238615.1 Gammaproteobacteria bacterium
TCTTCGCTCGTCAAGTCCAACTCCAGCGTGTCGGTGGCAGCGCCGCCCTCCAGCCGATCGATCATGCTGAAGGCCAGGGACCGCGAAACGCCGCCACTCTCCTGGGAGAACGCACCACCCTCCGCACCATTCACGGTGTACGTGCCGCTAAGCAACCCCCCGACGAGCACACTCCGGCCAGCTCCATCCGCATCTCCGGATACCCTGTTGATCCCGCTGAAGGCGATCCAATCAACCTCCTGACCGCCGTCACGCCTCACCACCTCCCCCTGGAAGCCATCCGCGTCCGGCGCCCCCTCCAGGCGCACCTCCATCTCTTCGCTCGTCAAGTCCAACTCCAGCGTGTCGGCGGCAGCGCCGCCCTCCAGCCGATCGATCATGCTGAAGGGCAAGGACGGCAAAGCGCTGTCACGCCCACGGGAGAATGCCCCCTCTCCCACGCTATCCACGGTGTACACACCGCCAAGTGACCCAGCGCCGAGTACGCTCAATCCAGCTCCAGCCGCGTCCCCGGATACCACGTCGACCCCACTGAAGGCGATCCAATCAACCTCCTGACCGCCGTCACGCCTCACCACCTTCCCCTGGAAGCCATCCGCGTCCGGCGTCCCCTCCAGGCGCACCTCCACCTCCTCGCTCGTCAAGTCCAGCTCCAGCGTGTCGGCGGCAGCGCCGCCCTCCAGCCGATCGATCATGCTGAAGGTCAGGGACTGCAATGCGCCGTTCCGCCTCTGGGAGAATGCACCCCCTCCCGCGCTGTTCACGGTGTACGCAACGCCAAACACCCCCCCGTTCAGGCTATGGGTCACGGAGCCTCCGCCCCCACGCACTTCATCGAAGCCGGTGAAGCTTAGGACCTTGGCAACTCCCGCGGTTCCGTCCCGGTACTCGTAGCTGTTATCCTCCGCCCTCCCATCGTCCAGCTCCAGGGTGAAAATACCCATTGCGCCAGCCTGGGCACCATCGGTGATGCCTTGAAGGCTATCGCCGGTGCCATCACCAAAAACCGTAATTTCCGCAACCCCGGAAAAACCAAACGGGTCAAGACCACTACCCGCCGCATCCTGGAGTCCCGAGGCCCGGCCGGAGAAACCGACCGGCGCATTAGGAACACTGTCCAAGGTGACCTCCACATCGCTCTCCCACTCGTTGTAGAGCAATCCATTCTGAAACCTACTAGTCGCATACCCCGAACCCCCTAGCAGGGGATAGGGGTTTCCATCCGGATCCCTTTCTGTATCGTCCATAGACCTCCGCACTCCGCCACCGGCTCCTATCACAAATGTGGCTCGGCCACTTTGACTGAGCAACCTCCCCTCATGCACCGCCTGCACATCAAAGACAGAACGCGCTTCTACATTTCCATTGTCGGTCAAAAGCTCAACGCCGCTAAACCCATTCTCAAGAATGGGCGCTCCCAGCCCTTTATTTTCGGCCAGTCTATACAGCTCACCACCACCACTACTCGTTATTCTAACGTACGGCTCTAAATTTGTGCCCCTGACCAGATCGGGCCGCAGTATATCCAAGCCATCACCACCTCTTATTTCCCCTACCATCTCCGTGGCTCCAATACCTATCTGGAACTCATCATTGCCTCCCTTACCGTCCACCACTCCAAACGCAGTGAAAACTCCAAATAGGTCCCCTTGATTGCTACCGTGTATATTCTCTATCCCGCCGAAGGTGAGGATGTAGGACGATGTTATACTTCCTATACCCTTCATCCTGCTTCCTAGATTACCATTTTCTATCGTATCTTCGTCTATCATAAACTCCATCCCGTCCGCCTCTACCACCTCTTCCAGGCTCAAAAGATCACCCGTATCGCTACTGCCTATCACACTCCCAATCTCTTGAAAATTTAACAAAAGGGCCCCGCCTACGGAACTCCTCACATCGCCATGAACATTAGGACCGCTCCTAGACCCATCGACTACATTAATCCGCACCGCGTTGGTGAGAGCACTAAAATCGAGCGTCTGACCGAAGAACCCACTTACTCCGACCACTTCCCCCGTGACACTTCCAGCGTCTGTAAACTTGAAGGTATTCACGTCGCCCCGCTGCACCCTTACACTTCCCGTAATCGGTGCCTCAATCATGAACATGTTGCTGGTGCGTCCCCCGTATAGGCTTCCCGTATGGGCTTCCCTGATGATGAACACGCCGGAGACATCCCTCCCTCCCCGCAGATCCTCAACACCCATGAAACCCGCGACGAGCTCAAGAGAATCATCGGGGCCGCGCTGGAGCAGGTCATCACCGCTTTGCACCGTGAAACGGTAGCCCTGCGTTGCGGAATCAGAGATACTCAAGGTGTCCGTGCCGGCACGTCCATCCAGAACGCCGCCCAGAGCTCCCGCGTCACCGAACTCGAAGGTATCCTCCCCTCCATCACTCCCCAGCAGGTTCTCTACGGAACCGAAGGTGAACATCGAGTTCTCCGCCGTGTAGCTTCCGCCGTCGCTTTCCGTCACCCTGAAGGTTCCACCCGTCTCGTAGCCCACCTCCAGGAAATCGTTTCCCGCGCCGCCGGTCATCCCGGGAGCATTCACGAAACTCCGCGTATTCCCGCCCAGCATATAGCTGCCGTCAAAAAATCTTCCCGCGGTGTTCCCGGCGCTCCTCCCGGTCAGCCGCACCCGCACGTTTTCACTGACGCCGTCGAAATCCAGTCCAAGGTTGCTGGAAACCCCAAAATTCGTGTACGCCAGGCTGAAAGTGTCCGCGCCATCTTCATAGAAGACCCGCGTGCTGCCCGCCTGGTCGAACAGGATAATTTCCCCGGACGCGGAAAGCTCGTTCGCGCTTACCGCGGCCGCGTAGCCCGCAAGATGATCTATGCCCTCGAAGTTTGAGAGCGTCACGTGACCATCACCCTCGGGCAACTCGATCATCCCGGAGAATCCAGACGCGTCCGGAACCTGCGTGAAGGTCACCCGCACCGCCTTGCCATCGATCTCCATGACAACCTGGTCTCCCGTATCCTGGGTGCCGCCTCCGATGTGCCCCGCGTTCACACCGCAAACCACACCGCCGCTGACCAGGCAGCCATTGCCACCCCCAGAACCCCCAGACGGCTGGAACCGAAACACGTCATCTGCCGCACCGCCGACTAACCGCCCTACATTGTTGAAAGTCAACGTCATACCCGCAAAATTTGCCCCCTCCGCACTCAGGCCGCCCTCGTTTAGACCCGATATCTCGTATTGAGTGGGTGCCTCAAGCCCGGTCAGCCCGGCTGGCATTGGGCTCACCTGGGTGCCACCCGTTCCCTCCACATGCACCCTCAAGTTGCTTAGACCCACCACACCCGAGAGATCCAGGTTTCCCACTAATTGCAATTCCAGGCGCACCTTAGTTTCTCCCCCGCTCGACGCGGTAAACGTCCCCCCTTGAAACACGATGTCGTTGGCCGCGTCCAGGGTCAGCTTGTTGGTTCCGGTACCCCAGTCCACTATCACCCCGCTCCCTACCTGAATATTTCCAGGTTCGTTCCCGTCCCCATCGGTACTGATCTCCAGGTCCTGGGTTGCCAGCAGTTGCTGGATCTGCGTGTCCGTCCACAGGTTGGCTGTCTCGGATTTGCAATCATCCGGATGCGCCTTACAAATCGTTACATTCACGGGGTCCAGCAGCAGCGTTCCCGCCGCGCCGCGCAACGCGCTCAAATCCACGTGGCCGTCGTACCACAGCTGTTTCGCCGAAATCTCCGCGAATCCCCCATCCCCTCCACTCGGGCCGCCTCGCGCACTGACCGTTCCCTGGTAGCGGGTCTCCTCATCCGCCCATACGACCACCTCTCCCCCGTCACCCTTCTCCCGGGCGTCCGCCAGCAGCCGGGCTCCCCGCTCCACCTTCGTGTACTCGGCGTTGCGCACTCCCGCATCCGCCCCCTTCGCTCCTCCCCCTACAAGTATCTCCCCACCGCCCATCGCTCCCGATGCATCCAGCAGGCTGTTCCCCTTCAATTCCACCCTCTCTCCCTCCAGCACCAGCCGCCCCCCCTGCCCTTTTCCCGAAGCAGCGCTCACTTCCCCGGCCACCTCCAGGCGCCCCCTCGCCTCCAGCTCCACGCTTCCTCCTCCCTCGTCCCCGGAGGCCCGCGCCCGGCCCTCGTGCCGCACCCAGGCGCCACTGACCCTCAACTCCCCGCCTTGCCCTCCAGGGGCACCGGACACATCCAACTCGCCGCTGTTCTCCACTCCTCCCGTGAGACTCTCCAGGACCACCTTGCCGCCCCGACGGTTCACCCGCCCCGCCCGGATCACTCCGCTGTTGTTTACCACCCCTTCCAACACCTCGCGCGCCTTGCCTCCCCTCAGCAGCACCTCCCCACCCGGCGCATGGATGCCCCCGCTGTTGTCCACCTTGCCATTCCCCGACAGCACCCCCTCCCGCACCTCGAATTTCAGCAGGCCGTCTCCGTCAAAATCCACCACCTCCACGCGCTCCCCCGTTGCCATCTCAACGCGACCCGCATGCGCGAGGATCAGCCCTTCGTTGCTCACTTCGGCCCCCGCCAAACCTATGAATCCCCCTCGCGACGCCTCCAGCAGACCCTGGTTCAACACCTTCCCCGGACCCGCTTCCGCGCGCCGCTGCAAAACGTAGCGACCCGCCATGAATTCCCCAGGATCCAGGTCCAAACTGCTCGCAACCAACCCCCCCACACTCACACTCGCGCCCGGCCTGAAGTACACCCCGTGACCGTTCAGCAGCCATACCCGCCCAAGCGCCGTCAGGCTCCCGTGTATCTCGCTCGGTTTCACGTCCCAGATGCGGTTCAGCACCGACGCGGTGCGTCCCGGCTGGTCAAAATGCACGCTCTCGCCGCTTCCCACGTCAAAGCTGTCCCAGTCCACGACCAGGTCGCGACCTAATTGCTTCACCACCGTGCGCCCGGCCGCCTCATCTCTTTTGATACTCCCCTCCCCAGCCATGACCCGCCCGCCTTCCGGCGCACCGCGCACCGCTTCCGGCACCGCCAAACCCAGGCAGGCCGAGAACAACAAGGCCGGCAGAACGGCCTGTAAACGCGCCCGCTGACCGGGTCTCCATGCATAGCTCCCGGCACGCGCGGCGCCTATCAAATCAGCCCCAGGCTCCCGGGAAAGTGGGTTGCCCTCGACTCGCAGCTTGCTGCTCTCATTCATTTTTCAGATTCACCCTCAAATTATACCTTTATCCACCAGCACTCACCAGTACTGGAAGATACCGACGGCTGTTTGTCCCGCTTCCGGGAGGCTCAGAAGCGGTAGGTGAGGTCAGCCCAAACCTGCGGCCTGCGGCCGTTTGTCGCCTCTGAGCGGCTGGAAACCTCCCAGGCTAAAAAGGCTCTTGACTCCAGTAGGTTGGGGACGTTGACGCGCAATCCCAGGCCGACGCTGCGGATGTTGCTGAAGCCCTTGGGATCATTCCTGCCCGGCAGGTTGATTTCACCCGTCGCCTGGTCAAAAAAGGCCGACAGTTGCACCAGCTCGCCCCATCGGTAGTTTTTGAAGGCGATTTTATCGGCGATGAAGGGAGCGTTCAGGAGATACTCCACCGAGAAAAACACGGCGCTGTCCCAAAGCCGCTCGGCCACGGCGTGACCTCGCACGCTGTCCGGACCGCCCGCCGAGTATTGCTCCAGCGGCATGAGCAGATCCGGGCTCCACTGCAACTCGCCTCGAAACAACACCGACTGGTTCTGGGAGACGGTCTGCAGGCGCGTGTAATTCAGGCTCAGCTTGTCAAACCGGCCCTCGGCATAGACTCGAACTCCGTCTCGGACAGCGAAGCGGCTGGTCACCGGGAGTCGCTGGCTCCGGCGCTCCGCGGCATCGTTGCTGGACCCCCCCGCGCCGAGCCAGTCGTTGAAGCCACGGCGATATTCCAGGGATATGAAGTCCAGGCCACCGAAGCGGGTATCCACACGGTCTAAATCCGCGCGGGCGTAAAGCACCGAGAGCCGGTCGGCACTGGTGATCGCCCCGGCACGGGTGGAGACGGAAGCCCGGTTCTCAAAGCCCAGCCCGACAAACAGATTCTGCTGACGGCTGCGCACCAGGTTCTTGCGGAAGCCGAAGCTGTAGTTGCGGGTATTGCCACGCAGCTCGTCATCCTTGAATTCGCCGCCCACATCGAAGACGTTGCGCTCATAGCGTGCATTGAAGCTGAGACCACGGCCCAGGTAGCCATCATAGTAGAACTGCCAGTAAACCTGGTTCTTGGGCGTATAGGACTGCTGTCCCACGGCCCGCAGAAGATCCCCGACGCCGGTGGGGTTGTTCCAGGACAGATCCACGCGAGCGCGATTGCGGCCGATACTCTGGGTACCTTCGTTATCAACCCGGTAGGCAACATTGAAGCGCTTCTCCCGTTGCACCTTGAGCAGCAGATCGGAACTGGCCACCTCCTCACCAGGGCGGAAGACTCCAAAGACCGTCAGTCCCGGCAACCCGGACAGGGTCAGGAGGCGACTCTCCACCTCACCGTGCTGTATGGGCTTGCCTGTAATATCAGCGAATTCGCCGGCCAGCAACCGCTCGCTGTAGATGCGGTTGTCCTCCACGAGAACTCTGCCGAGCCGGCCTTCCAGTATGTCGATCTGCACCACGCCGTCTTTCACCACCTGCACCGGGATGATGGCCTGGGTCAGGATGTAACCGCGGTCCCGGTAATAGCGGCTCACCAGGTCCGCGGCCTGCTGCATCCGCCCGATGGTCAGACCGTCCGGGTAGTCGGCAAGGAACTCCTCCAGAAGCGCATTCACCTCGTCCGCCCGGAGGCCCCGACTGGGATCTTCGTGCAGGTCATTCACCCTGAAGGCTCTTACCGGCACGTGCTCCCCGTCATCCAGGCCAAAAGGGCGTTCTATCACTTCCGGCACCTGGAAAAGTTCACCGGGCACATCCTGCGCCGCCGCCGTACCAGCCGCGGCAAGACCGAGGCCCCACACCAGGACCAGGCCCACCAGGCCCGGGACCAGGCCGGGACTCCGCCGCACCGCCCGGTGCGCCGCCCGGTGCGCCGAACGCAATTCGCTTGATTGCATGCTTATCACGGGGAAGGTAACCTCAGTTTCAGGGGTGGGAAAGGGACTCGGGGCGCCTGCTGAACGCCGCCGTGCCGTGCTTCAGCGTCCGCCGCAACGCCTCATGTTGATGGCGGGAAAGCGCGTAGTTTAGAATCATGCTCTGCGCCCCATGGTACACGCCGAAGCGGGGGATGCCGAGGTGGGGAATTGGGAGAGGTGCCGGAGTGGTCGAACGGACCCGACTGGAAATCGGGTGTACGGGTTTCCCCGTACCGAGGGTTCGAATCCCTCCCTCTCCGCCATACGCGCCACCCTGCATCGGAGCCGCGTTCACGCGAGTTAGAGAGCACCACCCATTGTCCACGGCACTCTCCCAAACACAGCTCTCCCGCACACCGTTCTGAACCTGGGCGATCATTCCAGGGCCGCCCGTCCAGACGATGCCTGTGCCGGCCGGCCGCTTTCATATTCCCGGCGCGCGAGCTCCATCACCACTTTCATCACGTTCGGATAGTCCTCCCCATTGTAAACTCTGCGCACCGAGGACGGTGTCACCAGGAATTTACCGTTGACGATGATAGACGGTACGGCACCGATGCTGTAACTCTGCATGAGAGCCCAGTCGTCCCGCATCTGCTGCTCCACTTCCTCGGAATAGAAGCGAATGGTGAAATCCTCCTTGCTGACGCCCTTTTCCCCGAAGAAAGCAAGCAGGTTTTTGAAATCGCCCAGTCTGCGCTTTTCCCGGTGCAGGGCGTTGAACAGCGGCGCGTGCACTCTCTCTACCACGCCCAGCGCTTCGGCGACGTGGTAAGCACGCGCATGCGGCTGCCAATGCCGCGCGATGGGTGCGGGTACCCGTCTGAAACGCACCCAGTCAGGCTTTCCCCGACGCCAGTCCTCCAGGTAAGGCTCCAGGTAATAGCAATGCGGACACCCGTACCAGAAAAACTCCAGCACCTCCACCTGGCCCGGCGCGGCGGCGGTCGGACGCGGCTCCGCGAGCTCCTCGTATGGCAACAACTCTGCGCGCGCCGGGACGGCCACGGCCGGCAGCAGGGCGACGCACAGTGCTGTAACGGAAAAAAATCTGGCCTCAGGCATTAGATGGATCCATAAGAATGCAAGCCAGAAAGATAAAGGTTTACTCCCAAGAATGCAAACAGGGTAAGAAAAAAGCCCACGACGGACCAACCGGCCATGAAGCGCGGCCCGGCCCGGCCGCTCATGCGCAGATGCAGCCAGGCGGCGTAATTCAGCCAGACGATCAACGCCCAGGTCTCCTTCGGATCCCAGGACCAGTAGCCCCCCCAGGCTTCCGCGGCCCACATGGCGCCCAGGATGGTCGCCGCGGTGAAGCTGATAAAGCCCAGCCCGATGACCCGGTACTGGAGATCGTCCAGCAGGCGCGGCCCAGGGTCGCCGCGCAGATTCAGCAGGCGCGCCACGCCCAGCGCCGCACCCAGGCTGAAACAGCCATAGCCGAGAAAATTGGCCGGTACATGCAGCTTCATCCAGTAACTGCGCAGAGCCGGAACCAGCGGCTGAATGGCGTCAGCCTGGCGCGCGAAGGTGTACCAGAGCAGGAACAGGGCGGCGCCGGCGACCACGGCCAGCAGCACGTCACCCAGGGCACGCAGCCGGTAACGCTCCTCCAGGTACAGGTAAAGCAGCGTGGTGCCCACGCAGAACAGTACGAAGACTTCGTAGAGGTTGCTGATCGGCACGTGTCCCGCCCCCGGGTCCAGGAGGTAGGACTCGCGCCAGCGCACCAGCAGGGCGGCCGCGCCCAACGCCGTGCCGCTCCAGGCGCAGACCGTGGCCGGGCCGGCCAGGCGGCGCCACGCCGGACGCCGCGCCAGGGCGTACAGCAGCACGGCGGCCGGCAACAGCACCTCCATCCACAACAGGCCGGCGCGGCTGAAAGACAGGCCGCTGAGCAGCAGGAAAGAACCGACCCCCACTTCTCCCCCCGAACCCGCGTAGGGAAAGAAGGCATACAGCGTCAAGGCGGCGCCGGCCAACAATCCCACCGCCACGGCAAAAACCTGGAAACGACGCCAGTGCAGGCCGACGCCGATGAGGAGCATGGCGGCCCCCGCGAGCAAGAAAAGATCCAGGGCGGCGAGCCGCGCGCGCACCACCAACAGCACGGCGCCGAGACCCACCAGCAACAACCAATAGAGCGCCTGTACCGGGCGCCGACGCGCGCCCCCGGGGAGCTGCAATGCTTCACCGATTACGGCCACTTCAAGCCTTTTGCCATGGGGCAGCACGGCGCACTCTCTCTCTGCTAAGAAGCCAGGGCGGCCATGAGCGCGCGCGCTATGGAGCCAGGATCGGCCGGCGGGGGTAACGCACCGGATACGGCCAACTTCACCCGGACGCGGGAGGGACCGAGCTCCTCCAGTGAGAGGCTCAGACGCTGGGAGCGCCCGTAGAATAGCAAAAAAACCCCACCGAACAAAGCCAGGAAACCTCCGTAAACCCACGGCCGACCTGGCGCGCGGCTGATAATCAGGCCGGAGGCGCGACGTAATTCAACATCCTCCAGGCGTAGAAACAAATCGGCGCCGTAAGCCAGGCGCGTGGCCAAGGTCTCAAATGCGTCCAAGTGGAAATCCAGGGGCAGGGACGTTCCACCCGGAAGCTGCGCCGCCAACTCGCGCAGCAACCCACCCAGCAGCCGCATCTGGATGCCGAGCAGTTCCACGCGGCGCGGTGCTTCCGGCACCGTGCGCTCCAGCCGCTCTTGAATGGCTTCCAAACCGCCGCGGCGGAAATCTTCCGCCAGGCGCAGCAACAGGTTTTCCCACTCCGGGAGTCCCAGCGGTGCCGTGGCGGCGCGCGCCAATCCGGGCGCGCTGACCGCAACCGCCGCGGCGACCGCCTCCGCATCATGGAGCAAGCGCCAGAGCGCGAAAAAAGTCTCCGCCGAACCGGCCTCATCCAAGGGAATATGCAGGTAACGGAAGTCTTCGCCGGGAAACTCACGCACCCCACTCAACAGGTATTCCCGCCCCTGGAGCAACACCGGCTCCACGAAATTGCGAAACTGGCGTGACGCACCGTCCGGCCGCACCAGGGTGTAACTGAAACTGGCTCCGTGATCGACCTGCCGCACCGCGGCGCCCGCCTCCCGCTCCGTGGGTTCCATAGTCACGATATTCCGCGGCCGGAAATCATCCAGGCGCAGGGAGCCGCCACCCAGGTGCTCCGGTAAAGGCAGCGTCGCTCCCCGCACGACCCCCCACAACTCGACGCCTGGTGCGGCGCCGCGCAGGTCACGCAACCGCAACCGCAACCGCGAACCCCCGTCTCCGAAGTCCGACTGGTAAATGTCGTAGCCGCGGTAATGCAACGGCCGGTTTACTTCCAGGCTGTGGCGCGCGGGCTTTCCGCCCACCTTGTCACGCAGGGTGACATCGCTGGCGAAGGACCTGGGCGGTCCGCTGCGGTAATGCTCGATGCGGAATTCCTCCAGAGTCAGCAAAAAAGGCAGTTCCTGCAACAGGTAGCCGTCGGCGCGATGGATAAAGGCGTAGTCCACGGTGGCCTGTTCCGGAAGGCGCACGTGCGCCCGGAAAGCCGGGTTGCCAACCCCCAGACGGCTCACGGCCGGCACCTGGGAAGCTGGCAGGTCACGGGTTTCGGGGCGGACACGCTCGCTCAAAAGCCGCACGGACAGCAGGGGATTGGCGTCCACCAGGCCACCTGCGCAGATCAGCAGCACCGCCGCATGCGTCAGCAGGTAACCCAGGTTACGCCCGCGCCCGCGCGCCGCGCTGATCAGCAAACCGTCCCGGGACATTCGCGCGCCGTAGCCGCGCCCGCGCAAGCAATGCAGGATGCGCTCAGCGGCACGCGGTGGTGCCAGGGAACTCTCCCATGCATAGCCGGGTTCCACGGGTGCACGCGGGGGCGCCGCCGACGGTGCGCGCCACAGACGCCGCAACCGTACGGGTGCGTTGCGCGCCAGGCAGACTCCGACGGAAAGCAGCAAAAAGCCTGTCATGGCCAGAAACCAGGGCGCCGAGTAGAAATGGTAGAGCGACAAGCGCCCAAACAGGGCATGCCAGAAAGGTCCGTAAACAGCCAGGTAATCCCCGACCGTGTCGCCTTGGCGCAGCAGGGTGCCGATGGCCGAGGCCAGCGCGGTGGCGCCCAGGACGACCACGGCCAAAGGCATGCAGCCGATGAAGGAAAACAACCTGGAGACCCCGAGGCGGTTGGGGCGCGGTTGTTTTCCTTTCAGGACGGCGGCAGGGGAACGAGACATGGCAGCTTGCACGGCCGCGCGCCGTCTGCGGAGAAAATCGGTGCGGCGCCCGGGCGGCGCCTTAGTGCAGGCCGGAAATGTAGATGGACACCGCTTTCAACTCGATGTCGGTAAGACGCGCTGCAATGGAACGCATCACGGAGTCTGGATCGTTATCACGCGCGCCGCTGCGATACGCCAGCAGCTGCTGCCGCGTGTAATCGGCGTACTGCCCGCTCAGCACCGGGTAGACGGCGGCCGGATTGCCCTTCCCGCCAGGACCGTGACAGCCGATACAGGCCGGTACCCCGCTCTGCGCATTCCCGGCCCGGTAAATGTGCGCGCCGATTTCCAGCAACCGCTTATCGTCCACGGCGAAATTGGACTTGGCCTCAAGGCTCGAGAACCAGGCCGCCAGATCGGCGATATCCTGGTCTCCCAGGTTCGTGACCATGGCGTTCATCTGCGCATTGATGCGCCGCCCGGTACGGTAGTCATGCAGCTGCCTGGCAAGGTAGGACGCGTGCTGCGCGGCCAAACGCGGCCATTGCGGGGACGGACTGTTGCCGTCGGCGCCATGACAGGCGATGCAAACCTGGGCTTTCCGCTGCCCGGCACGGGCATCCCCGACCATCTCCCCGGCCGGCTCGGAAAGGGCCACGGCAGCCACGGACCACAAAAAAAAACCACATAAGACGCAGAGGGGTGTCACGCGCATCATGCACTTTATGATAGCGGATCACGCTCCGGGCCGCCGCCCGTCACGGTGGGCGAGGGCGCGGAGCATATCTAAAACCCAGTGGACAAAGTCCTTCAGCCCGGCGTTCAGCGCGGGCAAAGCTCCGGAAAGAATCCGCCCTGAAAAGAATCCGGGGGAGGCGGATTCCGGAACCTTGCAAATGAAAACCCGGTTGAGGCGACCGGGCTTCTGTCCCCGGGGTGAGTCAAGGCCTAGGGTGAATCAAGGCCGGGATAAGTCATAGGCCAGGATTAAGTCATACGGGATGAGGAAGCGTTCTCCCAAGGTCTTCCGGCACCCGGCGGCACCCAGCGTCAACGCCTTCCGTGAGCTTCCGGCCCCTGTTTCGGGCACAGCGCCCGCCGCGGGACGGCGGACGCCGTGCTCCGGCAAAGCCGGCATGGGAGGCCGGGAGCCGGAAGAGCAGGTAAAGAAAAAGGCTCCGGAATGAGGGTTGTGGGGGAGGGGACAGAATTCCGGAGCCCTTGTAATAAACCCGGCTGAGGCAACCGGGGCCCCGCTCCACTATGGGAGATTGCTGAAGCGGGACTACATGCTTTGACAGACCGGATCTTCGAAAGTTCCCCCAGGGGGTTCCAGCAGAAACTTGCAAAGCACTCCCGGAGCCTTGCCTGGGCCTTCCCCAGTTTCCAGTGCCAGGCACTTTCCGGGAGCCGTCTCCGGCGCCCCAGTGCCTGATTGATACACGAGAGAACCTGTTTCCCGATAAAACCGGCCGCGGCCCGCATCCCGGCACAGGCCGATTAAGCGGGAAGACCTGGACGACGGCCCGCCCGCCGGCACCTCGACGCAGCACCACGTACACCTAAGTGCATTTCCTGCTTCGCCTGCTCGTGCAGCCGAGAACGAAAACCGCGCCTGGCGTGACGGTCGGTGGCGGCCGGGTCGGGGCGCACTCCCGGGGTGTCGGGATTTTCAGGGCGTGCCCCGGAGCCTTTGGCTAGGCCTTTTTCGGGCCTTTCCCGGGACCCACGGCCTGTAGAAGTACCTTCCGTGGCCCCCGGGCGACCGGTTTACACACAGAGAACGCATTTTCAGCGATGCCCCGGGGTACGGGCAACTATCCGCCTTCTTCCGGAAGGCTGTTTACACGCTATGTCATTGATTTTCTTTGATTCTCAAAAAAATGGCTATTTTTTAGCAGAAATAGCATCCGTACTAAACCGGCGGGAACCCTGCCCTCCCGGGAGGATGATATACACAGAGTTTTCCACAGGAAATGTGGAAAACCGGCGTTTCCCAAAGATTCAAATTGTTACGGGAAAACCATTAATAGACTTCAGCATTTTGCTCTAAGTTACTCTAACTCCGGGGCGGATTTCCGGCTTCCAGGTGCGATCGGGCTCTTCGCCGCCCCTATTCCCCCCGCCGCAAAAGTCCCACGCAACAACTTCTGGATCTCGGGGGGGCGCGGTCCTGCTTCCATTGAGCCCCCGGTTGCGCTACAGTTCAGGAAGTCCGTAAATTTCGCATCGGCATCACAGGAGCAGTACCCGCACGATTGCAAGGGGCGGCGGGCGCACCGGGCAGACACCGGGGAGCGATGAAATGAGCCAGAGCCGGCAAGCCGATCCAGGTCGCACGCCGCCGCGCGGCACCCGCGTCGGAACCGCGTCAACCCTACTCCCGGCCTTGGCCTGCGCCGCACTTGCACTGCTCCTGGCCACCGCATCCCCGGGCGCGGCGGACCCGGGCGCGACGGAAGGTTCCGGGCGGAATGCCCCCCCCGCGGGGAAACGGCTTACTCTTGGGACGGACAGTCTCCGCGTCATCAAGCGCGGCGGCTACCGGAAGCGGGACGTGGTGCCTGGACTCAGCTATCACCCTCCCCGCTCGCCTGCTCCCGCCAAGCGGCGGAACAAGGATATCTTGATCCTGCACGCCAGGAAGCCTGAAGACAAGGCTCCCGCGACATACCGTGTTGAGCAGCATACGGCGATGTACCCGCGCTGCCGGGTGAACTGCTTCCCGCACCAGCGCCCGGGGCGTTACCATTACCCCGCCCACCACCACCCCGGGCGGCAACCATACCGGCAACACACGCTTCCACGCCCCGCCCGGGAGCGGCGCTCCCGGGCGCGCTCCGCGGCCGCGTACGACGCCTATCCACGACGGCGTGACTCATTCCCCGCTTCCGTTTACGACCCCTACCCCAGGGACCGGAACGGCAACCGCTATCTCCTTGACTACCGCCATCCCGGCTACGTCCATCCTAGACCCTACAGGTAATTAAA
>JABAAT010000070.1 GCA_014238615.1 Gammaproteobacteria bacterium
GCGCGCGCCAGGAAAGTATTGTCCACGCCCTCCCGCAGTTCCACATCCCCCTGGAAGCCGGCGCGCTGCTGGATGGCCCGCACCAGGTCTTCAAGGCCCGCGCCGGTGCGCGCGGAAAGCCGTACCCGCGGGCACCCGGCGTGTTCCTCGAGGCCCGGGTTTTGGCCCGCCAGGTCCACCTTGTTCCATACCATGATCAGCGGCGTTGCGGGCGACGCCGCAAGCAGCGGCGGGGGGAACTCCACTTGCGGCGCGGCACCGGCCTCTGTCACGTAGAGCAGCAGGTCGGCCTGGCGGGCGGCCGCGCGGGTGCGCCGCATGCCCTCCCGCTCCACTTCGTCCCCGCCGGCGCGCAGGCCGGCGCTGTCCAGCAGCCGCAGCCGCAGGCCGTCCAGGGAAAGCTCGGCGTGCAGCAGGTCTCGCGTGGTCCCGGGGGTCGCCGAAACGATGGCGGATTCCATGCCGCAAAGGGCGTTAAAGAGGGTGGATTTCCCGACGTTGGGCGGGCCGCAGATAAGCACATCCAGGCCTTCGTGCAGGAGCCGGCCGCGTTGCGCCCCGGCCAGCAGTGCGCCCAGTGCAGCATGCAGTTCGCGCATGCGCGCCGTCACTTCCACGGCGCGCAGCGGCGCCAGGTCTTCCTCGCTGAAATCGATCGCCGCCTCGCACCGGACGCGCAATTCCGTGAGGGCGGCCTGCAGCTCCCGTACGGCGGTCGCAAATTCCCCGGTCAGCGACCGGGCGGCGGCGCGCGCCGCCTGTTCCGAGCTGCTGTAGATCAAGTCAGCCACCGCCTCGGCCCGCGATAATTCCAGCTTGCCGTTGAGGAAGGCCCGCTCGGAAAACTCCCCGGGGCGTGCCAGGCGCGCCCCGGCCGCCAGCACGCTTTGCAGCAGCATGCCGCTCACCACGCGCCCGCCATGGCCCTGCAACTCCAGCATATGCTCCCCGGTGTAAGAGCGGGGGGCCGGGAAGTACAGGGCGAAGCCCTGGTCGATGGGCGCGCCGGCGGCGTCCCTGAACGTACACAGCTCGGCAACGCGCGGCCGCAAGGTGCGGCGGCTGAGCCGGCGGCCGATGCCCGGCGCTGCGGGTCCGGAAATCCGGATCACGGCGATCGCCGAGGCCCCGGCGGCGGTGGCGACAGCGGCGATGGTCTCGCCAGTCAACCCGTCAGTCAACAGCGTCCCTGCGCCGCCTGCTTACGCCGGCTTTACGGCCTGGTGAGCTCGAAGCTGCCTGCGGATATACCACTGCTGCGTGATGGACAGGATATTGCTCACCACCCAGTACAGCACCAGGCCGGCGGGAGAAAAGGCCAGCAACACCGTGAAGACCACGGGCAGCATGGCGAAAACCCGTTCTTGGACCGGGTCCAGGGCCGTCGGATTGAGTTTCTGCTGCAGGTACATGGTCAGACCCATCAGCACGGGCAGTACGAAATAGGGATCCGCGCGGGACAGATCCTGGTACCAGAGCAAAAAGGGCGCCTGGCGCAACTCCACGCTCTCGAGCAGCACCCAGTACAGGGCGATAAACACGGGAATCTGGATGAGGATCGGCAGACAGCCGCCGAAGGGATTGACCTTCTCCTCGCGGTAGAGGCGCATCATCTCCTGCTGCAGGCGCTGGCGATCCTCGATGTAGCGCTCACGCAACTGCAACAGGCGCGGCCTGAGGTCCGCCATGCGCGCCATGGACCGGTAAGACACCGCAGTGGGATAGTAAAACAGCGCCTTGATCAACACGGTCAACAGGATGATGGCCACCCCCCAGTTGAGGCAGATACCATACAAAATCTCCAGGATCCAGAACAGCGGCTTGGCCAGGAACCACAGGACCCCGTAATCCACGGCCAGGTCCAGGCCGGTCGCCGCGGCGGCCAGGTCGCGTTGGACCTTGGGTCCGATGTAAACACGGTGCGCAAGGCGCCCGCTCGCCCCGGGGGCAAGCCGCAACGCCGGGGTGAATGAACCAGCCAGGTAATGCCCGTCCGCCGTGGGCTTCATGTAATAGCTGTATTCCTGCTCCGCGGAACCTGGCAACAGCGCGCCCAGGAAATAATGTTGGAGGATGGCGATCCAGGCGTTCTCGGAACGCGGCCGGCGCTCACTCTTGATATCATCAAAAGAGATCTTCTCATAACGATCCTCCGGCGTGGAAAAGGCCATGCCGGTAAACGTGGCGCGCTCGGCAAACCCACCCGCGGCGCGGTGCGCGCCCCGCTTCAGCTGGGCGTAGGCCAGGCCGGTCCAGGGCTGAGCGCCCAGGTTGCGCACCTCGTAGAACACTTCAAACAGGTAGTCGCCGCGGCGAAACAGGAAGACCTTGTCCACGCGCAGCCCGGCCTCTTCCCAACGCAGGCGGACCTCAAGGGTCTCCTGGCCCTCCCGCATGAGATATTCCCTCTGCTCCGCCCGGTAACGGGTTTGTGTATGCGGCGCCCCCACGCTGCCCCCGGCGGAAAGCAGGCCCCCCTGCAGCAGGTAGAGGCTCCCGGGGCGTTCATCCAGCAGGCGCAGGGGGATTTCCGGTTCCTGCACCGAAACCGGGTAACGCAGCAGCTCCAACCGATCCATGGTGCCGCCGAGCGGGTCGATAGCGAGTTCCAGCACATCTGTACGCACCCGCAGCAGTCCGGCTTTCCACTCGTTCAGTTGCGCTTCAGAGACGTCCGGCAGGGCCTTGGCAAATTCCGGCGTGGTGGGTAGATCCGCTCCCCCCCCGGCCTGCAGTGACGCTTCCGGGGCCGGAAGCCGTGGATCGGGTGCCGGCGCCCCGGCGACAGGCGGATCGGGGGCGGCGCGCCCCAGGGTCGTTCCGTAATCCCGATCCCAGGCCTGTTTCAGAAACAGGCCCGTCACCAGCAACAGGGCGATCAGAGAAAACCGGAAACGCTGCAAGAGGACGACTCTCAGGGCACCGGATCAAATGGATCCGGCGGTCTCAGGTGAAACGGATGACAGCGTCCCAAGCGCCGCAGCAACAACCAGGCGCCGTGTGGCAGGCCGTGGCTCCGCAACGCGGTCAGCGCGTATTCCGAGCAACTGGGATAAAAACGGCAGGCGCGCGGCAGCAGGGGGCTGATAAAACGCTGATAACAGCGGGTCCCCCCGAGAATTGTTCGACTCAGAATCGACCGACTCAACCCACGCGGCGGCGGATTTTCCGCCAAAGCCTGTCTAAAACCACCCATATTTCTTTGCCATAAATCGGAGTTCGACGGTCACCCTGAAACAGGATCAATACATCCCAGCCACGCAAGGCCTCTTGCTCAGCACGGAACCCCGCCCGTAGCACGCGCCGTAGGCGATTCCGATCCACGGCCCGACGCAGGCGCACGCGGGACACGGCCAAGCCGAGGCGAGCGTAGGAAAAACCATTGAGCACCAGCCGCACCCCGAAGACACCCTCACGCAACCGCGAGCAGGAACGAAACAAGACGCGAAATTCAGATTTGCGGCGGAGGCGCGGATTCCTCCCGCCGGCTGAAACGGCGCGCTTCAGACCGAGAGCCGCTTTCTGCCCTTCCCCCGACGCGCGCGCAGGACGCGCCTCCCGCCCCGGGTTCGCATGCGCGCACGGAAGCCATGCGTGCGCTTTCTTTTCCTGTTGCTGGGCTGATAAGTACGTTTCACGTGCCACAAGTCCTAAGTGAGTCATGCGCTCCCGCACACGCGAGAGACGAGCGCGCCTAGGGTAACCCGCCACGGTTCAGGCGGTCAAGCCGGGCGTTCGGACAGCGGCCGCCCCTGGCGTCCATCCGGCCGTGTGGTCCCCCGGACTTTCAGGTAATCTAAGGCGGTTGGGTCGACGGCTCCCGCAACACCATCCAGGCGCCCGAACGCACTCCCAGGCCGGAGCTCTCCCAGCTCTCTCAACCCCTCCAGGGAATTCGCCATCCAGAGAATTCCCAGAAATTCAAAGACTCGCTATGTGGAATACAATCCAAGAAGCCCTGCGCCAACAGCTGCCGGAGCAGGACTACAACACCTGGATCCGCCCCCTGCAGGCCCGGATAAAAGGCTCTTGCCTGATGCTTCACGCGCCTAACCGCTTCGTCAAGGAGCGCGTGGAAACCGACTACCTGGGCGAAATCCAGGCGCACCTGAACTCAAAAGATTCGAAGCTTCGCGTCAGCCTGCACGTCGGCGACCGCTCCGAGTCCGGCAAGGAGCACCGCGCCGGCAAGGCGCGCGGCGCCCCCAGGACATCCCGCTTCACGACAAAACTCAGCACCGGCTTTACCTTCCAGACCTTCGTGGAGGGAAAATCGAACGCGCTCGCCCGCGCGGCTGCCCTTCAGGTCACGGAAAGCCCGGGCGCCACCTACAACCCCCTGTTGATTTACGGCGGCGTGGGCCTGGGTAAGACCCACCTGATGCAGGCCATCGGCCACATGCTCATGGAACGGAAATCCAACGGCACGGTTGTTTACCTGCATTCGGAGCGCTACGTGGCGAACCTGGTGTATGCCCTGCAACACAATGTCATTCAGGCTTTCACCCGCTACTATCGCTCCACGAGCGCGCTGCTCATCGATGACATCCAGTTCCTGGCCGGCAAGGAACGCTCCCAGGAAGAATTTTTTCACACCTTCAATACCTTGATGGAAGATCAGCAACAGATCGTTTTGACCTGCGACCGTTACCCGAAGGAAATTAAGGACCTGGAAGAACGGCTGAAATCGCGTTTTGGCTGGGGCCTGACCATGGCCATCGACCCGCCGGACCTGGAGACCCGGGTCGCAATCTTAAAGAGCAAGGCGCAACAGTTGAAAATCCAACTCCCGGAAGTCGTCTGTTTCTTCGTCGCCAAGCTCTTCCCCTCCAATGTTCGTGAACTGGAAGGCGCCCTGAACCGCCTGCTCGCTCACACCCGTTTCAGGGGGATCCCCCTGAACATAGATAACACCAGGGAAGCCCTGAAGGACCTCATTGCTGTTCAACACCGCCAAACCACGATTGATAACATTCAGAAAACCACTGCCCAGTACTTCAAGATCCGCACCTCGGACATGCTTTCACGAAGCCGCAGCCAAGGGATTGTGCGCCCCAGGCAAATTGCGATGGCG
Source organism: Gammaproteobacteria bacterium (assembly GCA_014238615.1). Classification (GTDB taxonomy): domain Bacteria; phylum Pseudomonadota; class Gammaproteobacteria; order Porifericomitales; family Porifericomitaceae; genus JABAAT01. Next base: position 5,075 of record JABAAT010000070.1, read on the forward strand.
CTGACCAAGGAGCTCACCCAGCACAGCCTTCCCGAGATCGGCAGGAATTTCGGTGACCGGGACCACACCACCGTGTTGCATGCCTGCCGCCGCATTAAAAACCTCCGTGATAAAGACCTTAAGATCGATGAAGACTACAACAACCTGTTGCGCACCCTGCACGGTTAAGCCTTATCCCGCCCCCCGGCCCACGACGTACTTCGACTGTTAACATCCACCCAGACAACCTGTTCAGTAACCCGCTCATAACCTTGGGATGAAAGCATCCCTACATGCCGGGCCCGCGCTTTTAACCACATGAGATAAAGCAGTTATCCACAGGTTCCACACATCCCTGTCAGGCGGCCAAACCTTTCCCACTCCTGGCAAAAACGAGCTAATCCACTGCGGGAGGTGCCTTCTATAACTACTACTACTCTTAAATTTTATCAAACTAGTTATTAGTAAAGCCTTCAGTCCGGGAAACCTTGTCGGCTAGGACGTACAGGGCGCATGAAGTTTTCTGGTGAAAGCGCTCTACCCAGTCATCCGCCGCGCGGGAGCCTGGGTCGGGAAGCCTATCCATACCCCGGGAAAAAAGGTAAAATCGCTGCCTTATCAGGAAGCCCGGCGCGCCGACATCCGCTGGGAAGAAAACAGCCGTTCAGAAGCTTGCCCGCATCCAGAGAAGATTGGTCTTATGAATATTACAGTTCGACGCAAATCATTGCACCCTGTATTGCAATCCGTGGCCAAGGTGATCGAGGATAAACCCAGTGCCGCTACGATTTACTCGCATGTGCTGTTGGAGGCGGAGGATTCCTCGCTGCGTCTGACTGGTACGGGGCCGGAGCTTGAGATTAGCGGCGAGGTCGACAGCGAAGTGCTTGAGAAGGGTCGAATCACTGTTCCGGCCCGCAAGTTAAGCGTGATTTGCCAGCATTTAGAAGAAGATCAGGGATTTTCGCTGGCGTTGCATGAAAATCAGGTCTGCGTCAAGGCGCGGAAAGACGAATATTTCTTGAATACCTTGTCGGCCGATGATTTCCCGATCCCGGAAGAAGAGGGACTACACGCTGAGTACCAGGTTCAGCAGTCAGATCTTCGGGAACTTTTGGAGCGCACCCACCAGTGCATGGCGCAGGATGATGTGCGCCAGTACTTAAACGGGCTGCTTCTGGAATTTCGCGGTTCGATCCTACGTGGTGTAGCAACCGATTCTCATCGACTGGCATTCTGCGAGGTTCCCTTGGGCGAAAGAAAAACGGTGGCTGAAGCCAAGGCAGAGGCGGGTGAGGATGCCGGCGAGGTGACCGAGGACGGGAACTCCGGGGATGGGGAATCCGAGGTCGATGTCAGCATTATACTGCCCCGGCGGGCGGTGACGGAGCTCATGCGCTTGTTGCATGGCAAAGGGGAGGCCACGCTGAAATTGATGCGGGGGAAAGTGCGAGTGTTGCTGGATGAGCAGAAGATCAGCTTTGGAAGCAGGCTGATCGATGGTCGCTTTCCGGATTACCAGCGGGTCATACCAAAATCGTGGGAACAGGAGTTGACGGTCGATTGTAAGCGCATGATGGTCGCACTTAGCCAAGTGATTTCCTTTATCCAGGACCGTTACTCATGTATTCATTTAACCATGGAGGCCAAGCAACTGCAGGTGCATGCCAGCAGCCCTGAGAACGAGCGCTTGAACCTGATAGTCCCCGCGGAGTTTACCGCGGACAGCATGGAAATCTCTTTCAATGCCCAGTATCTTCACAAGCTCCTGGATACCATGAGCAGCGCCAAGGCGCACTTTTACTTGAACGGCGCGGAGAATAGCTGCCTGGTGCGGCCGCACTGGGAGAAGACTGAGAAAGCGCCGGCGTCAGGGGAAGAGGAAAAACCAGGGGGGGAACAGGAGGAAAAGGCGGAAGAGCCACGTCGAAACGAGTATAAATTTGTCGTGATGCCTATGCGAACTTAACTTCCCCGCACTGCCCAATGTATGTTCTGGGTCTAAGGGCGGAGGAGTTCCGCAATCTGCGGCGTTTTGAGATTTTCCCTTCACCCGGCCTGAACCTGCTTTTCGGTCCGAACGCCAGCGGAAAAACATCGATCCTGGAAGCGCTTTTCTTGCTGGGCCATGCCCGATCCTTCCGTGTCTCCAACATCAGGCAGGTCGTCCGGCGCGGCGCCAGGGTTCTGCGGGTCACGGCGGAGCTTGAAACAGAGCGGCGGGGGAAGCTCTCTCTGGGGGTGGAGCGCGGCCCTGGTGTGAACCGGGTGCGTTGTAACGGAGCGGACTTGCGCCGCACCACGGAACAGGCGCGGCTGGTGCAGCTTTGCCTGGTGACTCCGGACAGTCACGCCTTGATCGAAGGTTCCGCGCAATGCCGCCGCCGCTGGCTGGATTGGGGGATGTTCCACGTGGAACCAGGCTACCTGGAGTCATGGCGTAGGTATTACGCCGCACTCAGGCAAAGAAATTGCCTGCTACGCACGACGACCACGGCGGGGCCGTTTTCTCCGTGGGAGAAGAAGATGCAGGAAGCGGCGGTGCAGCTATGCGCCGGGCGTGAAGAATACCTGCGGCAACTTCTGGGGGGGGTTCAGGAGTTGTCCCGGGAGTTTCTTTTCGTGCCGCTTCGGTTCAGGATTTTCCATGGATGGGATAAACAACGCCCGCTGGCCGAGGTGTTGGAGGAAGAGCGGCACCTGGACCGGGAGGCCGGGTTTACTCGCAACGGCCCACACCGCCTGGACCTTATTCCTTGCAACCTGCAGGGGGACCCGTCTCCGCAATTCTCCAGGGGGCAACAAAAAATGCTGGCGTTGACCCTGAACATGGCGCAGGCCCAGGTGTTCCTGAACAAAACGGGGGAAAAGCCGGTTTTTCTCATTGACGACCTGGCCTCGGAACTGGACTCCCAGGCGACTGCACGGGTGTTGGCCAGGCTGGAGCAAACGCAAGCCCAAGTCTTTATCAGCGCAACACATAGGGAACAGGTGTCTGTCGAGGGCGGGCGGGACCCTGCAACGTTCCACGTGGAACAAGGAACCCTGCGCCAGGTCCAGTAGCAAGAGCGGCCGAAGAGGCCGGAACCGCCGTCGCCGAAGCGCTGGGCGCGCCGGAATCTGGGAGCATAAAGGCACTATGACGACCCTACACACTGAATTCTACGATGCTCTCCTCATCCCGTCGTCGACAGAACAATTTGTAACGAAAACCGACTTGAGCGCAGGCTTTGCCGCCTTGAAAGCCGAGCTCGCCGCCTTGGAGATCCGCCTGACTTGGCGATTTATTAGCCTGGATGCACTCATTATTGCCGCACTCAGTGCTGCGGCCGCTATTTTAGCCTTCGTGCTGTGTTAGCGATGGAGCCAAAAGGAGTAACTTGAAAGCGCGTCCGCTACCGCCCTTTCAGGCCTCCGCAGAAAGCCCTGAATCAGGGCAGAACAAGCCCGCTCCGCGTTCCAATCGTATCCAGTCGTGGCGTTGCGCGGGTTAAACGTCTTGCGTTTCTTCCCAACCCGGCGTTTGGAGGCCGCGGGCGCAGACGGTGCCCAGCCGCCTTTGCTCAAGTGTTTCTACGCAGGCATTGCGCGGCATCCTTACGCTTGGGCACTTGGTGCCAGCGTCTATATTCGGCGCAAGGACTCCGCCGTCGATTTCCCCAACATGACGCACGGCTTACCTGGCGACGCCGCAGAGGATCATCCTCGATATCGATATCATATATAGGGCGGCTTGGGCGTACTCATCTTGCTGCGTGGCAAGCAATGAGGCCTAAAGAATATATGCACCAAATCTTCGCGTGCGCGTGCGCGTTTTCTGGCTTAGAGCGGTGGGGGAAGTAAACCAGCGGCTATAGGGGACCGGGTGCTGGCCCCTCCCTAAACCCGGGGTCAGTGTATCGCGATCCCCTTTTAGATGGTGATCATAAGAGATCCTTCGCGGCTTGAGGAGCTTCCTATTAGGCACCACCAAGGCGTGATTGAAGCCGGCGGCCTCCGGCTTCAGGGTGGAGTTGTCCCCCCCAAAGCCAGCTGTGAACGGGCTGCCTTTGGGGGCTGACCCCTTAATACACGCTGGGGCTCGGAAGTTCCACGTGGAACAGAGAATTGCCGCGCCGATTTCGGGTACAATATGAAGGCTGGAGTGAAGCTAGCGGGTGCGGCGGCTTCCTCACTGTACTCCTTCCAACGCCCTCCTGATAGGCTTTACCCTGCGCGGCCTTCTGCGGCATTGCCCGGGTGGGGCGGCAGGCTTGGTTCCAGCGAAGCGGGGCGCCCTGAATCTACGGCGACCACTTTAATGATGGACGAGGCCAGCATAGAACCTTCAGACTCCCCCCCCCAGTCGGAAAACTACGATTCCTCAAGGATCAGGGTTCTGGAAGGCCTGGAGGCGGTACGGAAGCGGCCAGGTATGTTCATCGGCAACACCGAGGACGGATCCGGGCTGCATCACTTGGTTTTCGAGCTGCTGGACAACAGC
>JABAAT010000065.1 GCA_014238615.1 Gammaproteobacteria bacterium
ACGGAATCCGGGCCGCGTTCAGGCCGGGCGGCCACGGGACAGGCGCCTCCGGGCGGGGTGCAAGGTGGCGGAGCGGCGGTCCCCGCGGCCCATCACTCCTCCATCGGCTGTACTGAAACCTTGAGCATCACCTTTACTTTCGCATCCAGGCGCGCCTCCACCTGGTGCTCACCGAGCGTGGAGATGCGGCCCTGCGGCAGGCGTAATTCGCTCTTCTCAAGCGGCTCCTCCAAGGCCGCCGCGGCCGCGGCGATCTCCACGGTACCCACCGACCCATGCAGGCGGTTGTCAACGCCGGCCTTACCGTGGATCACCAACTCCAGGGTCTTCAGCCGTTCCGCGCGCGCCTGGGCGCGCTCCAGACCTTCCAACTGGGCGCGTTCCAGCTCGGCGCGGCGCGCCTCTACCTCGGCCAGGTTTTTAGGTGTCGCCACCAGGGCCTTGCCCTGCGGCAGCAGATAGTTACGGCCATAGCCGGAGCGTACCTTGACCAGGTCGCCGATGCGCCCCAGGCCCGGCGTACTTTCCAATAAGATCAATTGCATCATTTTCGGGTAACCCTCCAGCGGGCATTATAACGCCAGGCCGGGCCGGCCGGGCGGACCGCTCCCGGGCGCCGCCATGACCCGTCCCGCGCGGCGACGCTTCCGGCCGGGTGCTCGGCGCCGGGAGGATATCAGGTACAATCAACAGGCGTTCCGGGTAAAAGTGCTTTTGCCCTCGGCGTCGCCGGTCGCCCTGGAAAAACCGGCTCGGGCAATTCAGCCCAGGGAGAATCCACGCCATGAAAAACTCCGAATTGTTCATCAAGTGCCTGGAAAATGAAGGCATTCAGCGCATCTACGGGATCCCCGGAGAAGAAAACCTTGACGTGATGGACGCGATGATCGACAGCGATCTGGAGTTCATCACCACCCGGCACGAGCAGGGCGCTGCTTTCATGGCCGACGTGTACGGGCGCCTCACCGGTCGTGCCGGGGTCTGCCTGGCGACCCTGGGGCCGGGCGCCACCAACCTGGTGACCGGAGCGGCCGATGCCAACATGGACCGCGCGCCGCTGGTGGCCATCGCCGGCCAGGGTGCCAGCACCCGCCTGCACAAGGAAAGCCACCAGATCCTGGACCTGGTGAACCTGTTCGCTCCCATCAGCAAGTATTCCACCCAGATACGCTCGGGACAAGTCATCCCCGAGGTCGTACGCAAGGCATTCAAAACGGCGGAAACCGAAAAACCCGGCTGTACCTTCATCGACTTCCCGGAAGACATCGCCGGCAGCCAGGCACCCGACGGATTGGAGCCCCTGACCGTACAGAAACCGCACGCCTCGATACCGCCCGAGGACAAGCTGATCCAGGCCGCCGAACTGATCGACAAGGCCCGCTTCCCGATCATCCTGGCCGGCAACGGTGTGCTCCGAGACAACTCCGAGAATGCGCTGCGCCAGTTCGCGGAGCGCCTCAACATACCGGTGGCCACCACCTTCATGGCCAAGGGCGCCATCCCTTCCTCGCATCCGCTCTCCATGGGCGCCGTGGGACTGCAGGCGCACGACTATGTCTCTTTCGGCTTCGATCGGGCCGATGTGGTGCTCTGCGTGGGCTACGACCTGGTGGAATACCACCCCTATCTCTGGAACCACGACCGCAGCTGCCGCATCATCCATATCGACTCCATGCCGGCCGAGGTGGACACCCACTATATCGTGAGCTCCGGCCTCATCGGCGACATCAGCAGCGCACTGCAGGCCATCACTGAACACACCCAGCCGCGCGAAGAATCCATCACTGACCTCAAAAAACTGCGCCATGCCATCCTCCAGGAACTGCACGCCAGCGCCGAGGACAAGGGCTTCCCGATGAAACCGCAGCGCATCCTGCATGACCTGCGCCAGGCGCTGCGCCCGCAGGACATCGTGATCAGCGATGTGGGCGCGCACAAGATGTGGCTGGCCCGGATGTACCCGGCCGAGCGCGGCAACACCTGCATCATCTCGAACGGCTTCGCCTCCATGGGCATCGCCGTCCCCGGTGCCCTGGCCGCGCGCTTCGCCTGTCCCGATTCAAAGGTGGTGGCCGTCACCGGAGACGCCGGCTTCATGATGAACTCCCAGGAGTTGGAAACCGCGTTGCGCTACGGCCTGAATTTCGTCGTGCTGATCTGGACCGACTCCGAGTACGGACTCATCAAGTGGCACCAGCAGCGCCGCTTCGGCAGGTCGGCCTACATCTCCTTCCGCAACCCGGACTTCGTCAAGTACGCGGAAAGCATGGGGGCGCGCGGCTACCGCGTTGAGGCCGCCGACGAACTGTTACCCGCCTTGAAGGAAGCCCTGGAGACGAACACGGTAACGATCATCGACTGCCCCGTGGACTACCGCGAAAACATGAAACTCACCGAGCACCTGGGAGACTTGGTCTGCCCCATCTGAGGCGCGCGGCGCGGCGCGCGGCGGTCATGGCGGCGCTCTGCGCCGTCACCGCGGCCGCGGAACCCGATATGGACTGGCCGCTGTACGGCAACGACCACGGCAACCAGCGCTACAGCCCCCTCCGGCAGATCGACCACACCAACGTAGGGCAACTGCGGCCGGCCTGGAGCTACGCCACCGGCAAGCGCGCCACCTTCCAGAGCTCTCCCATCGTCAGCGACGGAGTGCTCTACCTCACCACCCCCTTCAACGACGTCATCGCCCTGGAGGCCGACACCGGCGCGGAGCGATGGCGCTACCACCACGAGCTGCGGCAGGACCGCTTCTGCTGCGGCCCGGCGAACCGCGGACCCGCCGTGGCGCACGGCAAGGTCTATACCACCACCATAGACGCCCGGCTGCTGGCCCTGGACCAGCAAAGCGGCGAGAAGCTGTGGGAACGCACCCTGGCCGAAACCGCGCATCCGGGGGAAAGCCTGGAGCCGGTAGCGGAGATCAGCGAGTTGCGCGGCGCCCGCCGCACCGGCTACACCGGTCCCGGAGCCAACATGGCTCCACAGGTAGTCGGCGACCTGGTGCTGGCCGGCATCACCGGGGCCGGCTACGGATTGCACCTGGAATTGGACGAGGACGGCAAAAAAGTGCTTTCGGTCAGCGGCGCTGCCGGTGAAAAGCACGGACTCAGGGGCTTCATCGCCGCCTTCGATGCCCACGACGGAGAGGAACAATGGCGCTGGTTCAGCGTCCCTGAACAAAACTGGGAGGGAAACTTCAGCGCCGACACCCGCTACGGCATGCCCCTGCCCAGGAACATCCAGGCCGAACGCGCCGCGAGCGGGAAACACCGGGACAGCTGGAAACGCGGCGGCGGCTCCATCTGGACCACCCCCGCCTACGACGCGGAAAGAGGACTGCTGTTCCTGGGCACCGGCAACCCCGCCCCCCAGATGGACGACTCCACGCGCCCTGGCGACAACCTCTACACGGTCAGCCTGGTCGCCCTGGAGATCGCCAGCGGGCGCCTGCGCTGGTACTACCAGCAGGTGCCACACGACCGCTGGGGCTACGACGTGGCGAGCCCCCCCGTACTCCTTGACATCGAGGTAGAGGGAGCACCGGTGGCGGCGGTGGCCCAGGCCAGCAAGTTAGGCTGGGTCTTCTTCCACGCCCGCGACGACGGCCGCCTGCTCAGGAGGTCCAAGCCCTTCGTGCCCCAGCGGATGCTGTTCGCCGCACCCACCGAGACGGGCACCCGCATCAGCCCCGGCACCCTGGGCGCCGTCTCCTGGTCTCCCGCGGCTCACCACCCGGGGCGACAACACATCTACGTGGCCGGCATCCACCAGACGGCCCTGTTCTACCAGCGCAAACTCCAACCGACCCCGGAGCAACCCTGGCCCAGCGTCAGCTTCTTCCGCGCCGACCCGGATGCCGAGCAATGGGGCAACGTCACCGCGATCCACACCCGGAACGGCGACATCGCCTGGCGGAAGCGCACCGCGCAGCCCATGGTGGGCGGCCTCCTAGCCACGGCCGGCGACCTCGTCTTCACCGGAGAAGGCGACGGCAACTTCCTGGCCTTGGACGCAGGCAGCGGAGCCACCCTGTGGAGCCACCAGGCACCCTACGGAGTCAACGCCCCTCCCATCAGTTACCGCGTCCGGGGCTGCCAGTACATCGTCGTCGCCGCCGGCGGCAACCGGCTCTTCGGATACCCCACCGGAGACCTGCTGCTGGCCTTCGCCCTCCCCAACTGCCGCGGCCAGGACGCGCCGGACCCGTCAAAATAAGCCGAATAAAGAAAGAAATAGCCACTAAAGTTTCTTTAGGACCGGCATGGCGTCGCTAAGGTAAAGTCTCCTTACCTTAAGCAAGGCTAAAGAAAGAAAAGACCTCTAAAGTTTCTTTAGGACTAGCATGGCGTCGCTAAGGTAAAGTCTCCTTACCTTGCTCAAAGATAAAGAAAGAAATCGCCCCTAAAGTTTCTTTAGGGCTGGTTTCCTGGTAAAATCTTTGGTCATGAGCCGGAAAGCCCCTTTCCACCCAGGCGAGTACGTGGAAACCACCATCAATGGAAAACCGGCGCTTGCCTTCATTCCTCCCGTTTTAACGCCCGCTCCTCCCGTCATCAATCTGCAGGCCATTCAACGCATCCAGGAAGAAGCTACCCTGGCCCTTGGGGGCCTGGATTATTTAGCCGTGGGGCTCCCGAACCCTGTCCTGTTCACTTATATGTACGTGCGTAAGGAGGCGTTGCTGTCCTCGCAGATCGAAGGCACGCAATCATCCCTGTCCGAACTACTGTTGTTTGAGCATGGGGACGCTCCCGGAGGGGGGAGTGACGTACGGGAGGTTTCCAATTACGTAAAGGCCATGGAGCACGGCTGGGAGTGCCTGCAGGAGCAGGGGAGACTCCCCCTGTCACTGCGACTCATCAAGGAAATCCACGAAAAACTATTGGCCGACGGTCGAGGCGGCAAGATGCTGCCGGGGGAATTCCGCCGCAACCAGAACTGGATCGGTGACAGTCGCTCCGGAAACCCTGAATATGTGCCACCCCCACCTGGAAGAGTCATGGAACTCATGGCGGACCTGGAAAAATTTCTGCATGAAAAGGATTCGGGAATCCCGCGCCTGCTGAAGGCCGGGATAGTGCACCTGCAGTTCGAAAGCATCCATCCCTTCCTGGACGGCAACGGTCGGCTGGGGCGGCTGCTGATTCCCTTCCTGCTCTACTCATGGGGAATTCTTAAACAGCCCCTGCTGCTTTACATCAGCCTGTACTTCAAGGGACACCGGCAACGCTACTACGAGTTGTTGCAACAGGTGCGGAAGCAGGGTGACTGGGGACCTTGGCTGGAATTCTTTCTGCAAGGCATTGCCGAGGTCTCCAGGCAGGCCACGGAAACCGCGCGCAAGCTCCAGGAATTGTTTGAGACGGATCGGCAACGCATTGATAAGGAGCTGGGACAGGCTGCCGCTTCCGCCCTGGCACTGCATGAGATCGCAAAGCAACAGCTGATCTTCTCCGTCCCGGAAGCGGCAGCCAAGACCGGCCGATCCCTTCCCACGATCCGAAACGCCGTGGAACGCCTGCAGAATATGGATATACTGCGCGAAACGACCGGCAAGCGCCGTTACCGGCGCTTCCTTTATTCTAAGTACATGAAAATCATGGAAGAAGGCACGGAAGCACTGGACCACTGAGCCCCTGGAAACGAAATGAAATGACGCATGCCGACCACAATGCCGTACCACAGCCGCGGGAGGCGCAGCAGGGGCCCCTGGAGGAAGTCCGCGCCGCGGCCCGCGATGAGCCCAAGCTGGTTCCAGCCCACCTGGCGTTTCTCATCGTGGGCGTTGGAATCGCCTCCATGGTGGGCGTGGCCGTCTTCCGCGAAAGCATAAGATTCAGGAACTGCGATACGCTTTGCCAGGAAGGTTTCATGCGTTTTGCAACCCCGGAGCTGGTGGCCGAGAAAATCCAGCAGGGGGCAAGACCACGGGCGCTGCTGAAGGAGGATCAGACCACCGCGCTGCACTGGGCGGCAAAATTCAGTCCTGACCCGGCGGTGCCCGCGCTGCTCATCAACCTGGGTGCCGCCCTGGACGCGCGTGACCGGATCGGGGCCACACCTCTGCATTACGCGGCCAACGCCAACCCCGATCCAGAAGTGTCCGGATTGTTGCTGCAGCTCGGCGCCGCGGTGCACGCGCTGGATGTGACCAACGGAACGCCGCTGCACTACGCGGCGCAGAGCAATTCCAATCCGGACGTCGCGGAGCTGTTGATCCAACGGGGTGCGGATGTGGCGGCGCCTGGTGAGGTCGGCAGAACACCGCTGCACTACGCGGCGTGGACGAATGACAACCCGGCACTGCTCGCCGCCTTGTTACGCCACGGCGCGGATCCCATGGCGCGGGACGAATTCGGGGTCACCCCGCTGCATTACGCGGCGCTCTCCAACCACGTTCCGGAGGTGACCGGCGTGCTCCTGGAGCATGGCGCTGACCCAAATGCGCAAACGCGGGTGGACGGGATGACCCCATTGCACGCGGCGGCGAGAGAAGGGCGCGCCCCGGAAGTGCTTGCCCTGTTGCTGGAAAACGGCGCCGACCCGGGACTCCTGGACAAGGACGATAAACTCGCCCTGGATTACGCGGAACAAAACCCGACGCTACGCAAAACGGAAGTCTATGAGCGCCTGCGGCGAGCCAGTCCGCTGCACGCCGGCTGAAGGCACTCAACAACATGCACCTGCCTGGTCCCTCGCGCGCGGCGCACCTCCTGCTCTCCCTGCTGTTCCTGCTGTCGGCGGCGGCCTGCGGCCAGAGGGGGCCACTGTACCTGCCGCAGGAGCAAGCACCGCCGGAGCACCAGGAAGCCCCGGCCACGGAGCCGACAAACACGGACGACAGCGCGGAGCACGATCCCGCGTGAGACCCGGTCTGCAAAGGGGAGAGGACGGCTCGCTGTACTGGGAGGAGGTTGCCTTAGAGGCAATCGCGGCGCGCTTCGGCACGCCTTGTTACGTTTATTCGCGGGCCGTTCTGGAAGCGAACTGGCGCGCTTTTGGGCAGGCACTGGAAGGCCGGCCACACCTGGTCTGCTTTGCCGTGAAGGCGAATTCCAACCTCGCCGTGCTGGAGCTGCTGGCGCGCCTGGGAGCCGGCTTTGACGTGGTCTCCGGCGGTGAGTTGGAACGGGTGTTACGCGTCGGCGGTGATCCCGCGCGGGTCGTATTCGCCGGCGTCGGCAAAAGCCGCGCCGAATTGGAGCGCGCCCTGGAGGTTGGAATCCGCTGTTTCAACGTGGAATCAGGCGCTGAACTGGAACGCCTGGAGGAAATCGCCGCGGCCCATGGAGTCCAGGCGCCGATAGCACCGCGTCTCAATCCGGATATTGACGCCGCCACGCATCCCTATATCGCCACCGGCCTGCGCGACAGCAAATTCGGCCTGGAGCGGCGGCAGGCCTTGCATTGCTATCGGCACGCCGCCGCCGCGCCGCACCTGCGCCCGATCGGGCTGGCCTGCCACATCGGCTCCCAGGTGCTCGACCTGAAACCCTTCCGCGAGACCCTGAAATATTTGCTGCAGCTGGCTGATAAACTCCGCGCCGAGGGACTTGAGGTGGAGCACCTGGATTGCGGCGGCGGACTCGGCATCCGCTACCGCGATGAGCAGATTCCGGCGACGGCTGAACTGGGACGCGCCCTGGGCGCCGTTCTGGACGAGAGCAAGACGCCGCACCCGGAGTTGCTGCTGGAACCCGGGCGTGCTGTTGCCGGGCCCGCTGGCCTGCTGCTGACCCGGGTGGAATACCTGAAGGAAACAACGGCGCAGCGCTTCGCGATCGTGGACGCGGCGATGAACGACTTGCTGCGCCCAGCGCTCTACAACGCCTGGCACGAGATCGTCGAGGTGCGCGCCCCGGACCCGAACGTGCTCGCAAAGCCGGAGCAGACCTGGGAGGTGGTCGGCCCAATCTGTGAAACGGGCGACCTGCTGGGCAGCGGCCGCCGCCTGCGCCCGGCACCCGGCGCCCTGCTGGCGGTGCTCGACACCGGTGCCTACGGCGCTGTCATGGCCTCCAATTACAACAGCCGTCCGCGACCCTGTGAAGTGCTGGTGGACGGCACCGAGGCGCGGCTCGTGCGACGCCGGGAAACAACGGAGGACCTCTGGCGCACGGAACCACACCCACCCAAAGCACCAGGGCGGAAGCACAACTGATTCCCCCGCTCCACTCCACCGCTTATTTGCTTTAGAATGCCCCCCGGGGGGAGGTGCCCGCCCAGCGGCGCCTGTTCGGCGAGGCCATGCAGTTTGTCCAGCCGCGCCCTGTTGAAGTTTTTCTTGCCGCGTTGCCGCGCGGGCCAAGTGCAATACTTAATTTCGGAGGAGGCCTTTCATGTCAAATATTGACAAAACCTTGGAGTTAATCAAGCAGGAAGAGGTACGCTTTGCCGACCTGCGTTTCTGCGATACCCGGGGCAAAGAGCAGCACGTCACAATTCCGGCGGACAGTGTCGGCAAGGAGTTGTTTGAGAACGGCCGCATGTTCGACGGCTCTTCCATCGCCGGCTGGAAAGGCATCCAGGAATCAGACATGGTGCTACTTCCGGACCCTTCCTGGGCGGCCTTGGATCCTTTCTACGAGGAGCCTACCGTGATCCTGCGCTGCGACGTCCTGGAATCCTCCAGCATGCAGGGCTACGCGCTTGACCCACGTTCCCTGGCGAAGCGCGCCGAGACTTACCTGAGATCCACCGGCATCGCGGAAAACATCTACCTGGGCCCGGAGCCGGAATTCTTCGTGTTTGACGATGTGCGCTGGCGCAACGAGATCAACGGCTGCTCCTACCAAGTCGACTCGGAGGAAGGCCGTTGGAACAGTTCCGAGGTCTTTGACGATGGCAATATCGGCCACCGGCCGGCGGTAAAGGGAGGCTATTTCCCGGTGCCGCCGGTAGATTCACTGCAAGACCTGCGCGCCGCCATGTGCCAGGCTTTACAACGCCTGGGCATGAAGGTGGAAGTGCATCACCACGAGGTGGCCACCGCCGGCCAATGCGAGATCGGGGTGCGTTACAACAGCCTGACGCTCAAGAGCGACGAGCTGCTGATGTTCAAGTACGTTGTGCAGAACGTCGCCCATACTTACGGGAAAACCGCCACCTTCATGCCGAAGCCCCTGATCGGAGATAACGGGAGCGGCATGCACACCCACCAATCGCTGGTGGACCGTGATGGCAATAACCTGTTCATGGGAGAAGGCTATGGCGGCCTGTCCGAACTTGCTTTGCATTACATCGGCGGCATTTTCCGGCACGCCCACGCCATCAACGCCTTCACCAACTCCAGCACCAACAGCTATCGTCGCCTGGTGCCGGGCTTCGAGGCACCGGTGCTGCTGGCTTATTCGGCGCGCAACCGTTCCGCGGCCTGCCGTATTCCCTGGGTCACGGACCCACGCCAACGCCGCCTTGAGATCCGCTTCCCGGATTCCTGCGGCAATCCTTACCTGAGCTTCTCCGCCATGCTCATGGCCGGCCTGGACGGCATCCAGAACAAGATCGATCCGGGCCCCCCCATGGACAAGGATCTTTATAACCTGCCTCCCGAGGAGGAAAAAGGCCTGTCGCGTATTTGCGCTTCCCTGGAAGAAGCACTGGACGCCTTGGATAAGGATCGCGATTTCCTCAAGTCCGGTGATGTTTTCAATGACGAAATGATCGACAGCTACCTTGAGCTCAAGCGTCAGGAAACCCAGCAATTACAACGGGCCACTCATCCCATGGAACTGGATTTGTACTATAGCCTGTAATCCTGGCAGCCCCTGACCTTCTGGACGGCGAACGCCGCGCTCCACCATATCCCTGCCGTTGTGTCTCAGAAACACCAGGTTCAATCTTGGGCCAGGGCGACCTGGCGGTCGCTGTACCTGGTTCTAAGCGCAACGCTGCTGCTGTTCAGCAGCGGCGGCGCAACGGCCGCGGGAACAGCTTACCTGGAGCTGCACGGCACAGGAGGAACACGCCATTCCTTCCACGTGGAGATCGCGCGCACCCCACGGGAACAGGCGCGCGGTCTGATGGAACGTCGCATCCTGGCACCGCGCGGCGGTATGCTGTTTCTGTATCCCAGGGCCAGGCGGGTGCACATGTGGATGGCCAACACTCCGATCTCCCTGGACATGCTGTTCATCCGGGCCGATCACAGCATCGCGCGCATCGTGGAGCGTACCGTGCCGTATTCCAGGGAACTCATTGACTCGGTGGAAGCGGTGAGCGCAGTGCTGGAAATCGAGGGCGGACTGGCGCGGGTCCTGGGCATCCGGGCGGGCGACAGTCTCTGCTATCCATGCGAGTCGCCGCCCGGGACCAACTAGGCTGGAAGCATAGCTTGAAAATCATCATCTCGCCCGACTCTTTCAAGGGCAATCTCACTTCCATGCAGGTCGCGGAAGCACTGGAGAAGGGCGTACTGCGGGTGCTGCCGCGCGCGCGCTGCCTGAAGCTGCCGGTCGCGGACGGCGGCGAGGGCACGGTGCAGGCCATGCTGCACGCCCTGGGCGGGCGCCTCATCCAAAAACAGGTATGCGGCCCCGCGGGGCATCCAGTGCGCGCCCGCTACGGCCTACTGGTGGATCAGAGCGCGGTCATTGAGGCGGCCGAAGCTTCGGGGCTTCCCCTGGTGAGCGGCCGTGAGCGCAATCCCCTGCACACCACCAGTTACGGCACCGGGGAACTGCTCAGGGACGCCCTGGACAAGGGAGCACAGCACATCATCATCGGCATCGGCGGCTCCGCTACCAGCGACGGCGGCGCCGGGATGGCCCAGGCCCTGGGCGCCAGGTTTTTCAAAGCCAATGGTCGGGAACTGCGGCGCAAAGCGACCGGCAGCATGCTGGAAACCATCACCCGCATAGATACAGGCGAATTGCATCCCAGGCTGGGCAAGTGCCGCCTGACAGTCGCCTGCGATGTCAAAAACCCGCTTTGCGGACCGCACGGGGCGGCGCGCGTCTATGCGCCACAGAAGGGTGCCACGGCAAAGGGAGTCGCCATCCTGGAGCGCAACCTCACCCACTTCGGACGACTCCTGGAACGGGAGCTGCGGATCAAGGTGCTGCGAACGCCGGGCGCCGGTGCCGCGGGCGGCCTGGGCGCCGGCCTCCTGGCCTTCTGTGCGGCGCGCCTGCGCCCCGGGGTGGATATCGTCCTACAGGCCATACAATTCAAACACCACCTGCGAAACGCTGACCTGGTGCTCACCGGGGAAGGCCGCGTTGACTCCCAGACTCCTTTCGGCAAAACCCCGGCCGGCGTGGCGCGCGCGGCACGCACGTGCGGCGTACCGGTGATCGCTATAGGAGGAGCCCTGGCAGACGACGCAAACACCGTATTCCAGCACGGCATCGATGGATTGGAATCCGCGGCGGCACGCGACATGGATTTAGAGGAAGCCCTGAGGCACTCCCAGGAACACTTACAAAATGCAGCCGAGCGTGTCCTGCGTTTGCTGAAAACGGGCCGCCGCATGGAACAGCGCGCCAAGCGGCGCGCCAGGCGCTAAAGAAAGATTCGGTCGTTCCCCCTGGATTTCCGCGGCTGGATTTTCTCAGCCGGTCTTTCTCGGGCGGCCTGCTGGAGAGCTTATTTCGCGGCCTGTTTCGGAGTCTTGGCCCCGGCGGCGTCCTCCTGCTTCTGATCCTCCCGATCCACCCATTCCACCCAGGCCATGGGTGCACAGTCACCCACCCGGGAACCGCATTTCAGCACACGCAGATACCCTCCGGGCCGACTTTTATAGAAGGGCCCAAAGTCATCAAACAAGCTGCGCACAGCGACCGGATCACGCAGCCGTGCAAAGACCAGGCGGCGCCGCGCCACCGAGTCTTCCCCGGCCATGGTGACCAATGGTTCGGCCGTGCGGCGCAATTCCCTGGCCTTAGGCAAGGTGGTGCGGATCCTGCCTTCCCGTAGCAGGGAAACAGTCAGGTTGCGCAGCATGGCTCGACGGTGTGCTCCGTCGCGCTGTAGTTTGCGACCTGCGTGGGAGTGACGCATGATTTTTCAGATTCCTCCAACTACGCGGACGCACGCCCGCACAGCTTCAAAAGTCCGGTGTTTCCTCCAGGCTCTGGTTCTTTGCGACATCAAGCTCTTTCTTTTCCTCAACCGTTCCCGTCGGTGCCGCGGCCTGCAGATCGGGGGGCGGCCAATCCTCAATCTGCTGTCCCAGTTCCAGGCCGTGCCTGGCCAGGCTCTCCTTGATCTCGATCAGCGATTTCTTGCCGAAATTCGGAGTGCGCAGGAGTTCACTCTCGGTGCGCTGCACCAAGTCACCGACATAGTAAATATTCTCCTGCTTCAGACAGTTGGTGGAACGCACCGTCAGCTGGAGCTGCTCCACGGACTCGATAAGGATCGGCGCCAGCGCGGCGCTGTCCGCCGAGGAGACAGCCTCGCGCCCGGCCACCGAATCCATGTTCACAAAGGTCGAGAACTGATCGATGAGCAGGCGCGCCGCCTCGCCGAGGGCATCGCCGGGCTGTATGGTGCCGTTGGTTTCAATATCCAGGATCAGCTTATCCAGGTCCGTACGCTGCTCCACCCGGGTGCTCTGGACATCATAGGTCACACGCCGGATCGGACTGAACCAGGCATCCAGGCGCAACTGGCCGATCTGTTGCCCGGCTTCTTCTTCTTCCTCCACCTCGTTCTGGACGGGGCGATAGCCGCGCCCGCTCTCCACCTTGAGTTCGGCGGCGAACTCGACATCCTGGGTAAGGTGCGCGATCACATGTCCCGGGTTAATAATCTCCACGTCATGCCGTATCTCAATATCGCCGGCAGTGACCGCGCCGGGGCCTTTCTTCCGCAGCGGCAATAAGATCTCATCTCCGGAAAACACGCGCACCGCCACCCCACGCAGGTTCAGCAGCAGGTCCGGCACGTCCTCCAGAACGCCCCGTACGGTGGTGTACTCGTGCAGGACATTCTCAACGCGCGCTTCCACCACCGCCGCTCCCGGCATTGAAGACAGCAGGACGCGGCGCAACGCATTGCCAAGGGTATGGCCGAACCCTCGATCCAATGGCTCAATCACGATCTTAGCCCGAAAATCGCCAAGCGCCTCAATATTGATATGCTTGGGCTTCAGTAGTTCTTGAACAACGCTTTCCATCTAATTCTCCAAAGGCATCAGCGGGAATAAAGTTCGATCACCAGGCTCTCATTCAGATCGTCGGGCAACTCGGAACGTTCCGGATTGCGCTGAAAAACACCCTTCAAATGCTCCGCATCAACCTGAAGCCACTCGGGCTGACCGATCTGTCCCGCCACTTCCAAGGCCTCCTTGATGCGCAGCTGTTTACCCGCCTTTTCGGTCAGCACAACGCGATCACCCGGGCGCAATTCGTAAGACGGAATATTCACGCGCCGATCGTTCACCAGCACCGCTTTATGACTGACCAGTTGGCGCGCCTCGCTGCGGGTGCAGGCAAAACCCATTCGATACACCACGTTGTCCAGGCGGCTCTCCAGAAGCTTAAGCAGGTTCTCCCCGGTCGAACCCACGCGCCGCGCCGCTTCCCGGTAATAGCGTCGAAACTGGCGTTCCAGCACGCCGTAGGTGCGGCGCAACTTCTGTTTCTCACGCAGCTGCAGAGCGTAATCGGTGGCACGGCGCCGGGCGGGCAGGGAATGTTGCCCGGGTAGCTTGTCCAAGTGGCATTTGCCATCCAGGGGCCGCCCGCGGCTCTTCAGCATCAGGTCGGTGCCTTCGCGGCGGCTCAACCTGCAGGTGGGTCCAGTATATCTTGCCATAGCGACGACGCCTCAGACACGCCGCCGCTTCGGCGGCCGACAACCATTGTGGGGAATCGGGGTAACGTCCGTGATATTGCCGACCCGCAGGCCGGCGGCGTTCAAGCCCCGCACCGCGGATTCGCGCCCCGGACCCGGCCCCTTCACATAGACTTCAATATTTTTCATGCCGAACTCCAGGGCCACCTTGCCGGCCCGCTGCGAAGCCACCTGCGCGGCAAACGGCGTACTCTTCCTGGAACCGCGAAAGTTGCTGCCACCGGCGGTAGCCCAGGTCAGGGTGTTGCCCTCCAGGTCGGTGATGGTAATGATGGTGTTATTGAAGGAAGCCTGGACATAACCCAGGCCATCCACCACCGTGCGCCGTTGCTTCTTGCGTACCTTGGTATCTTTAGCCATGGAACCGCCTCACTTCCTGGAAATCTTATGGCGCGGACCCTTACGGGTACGAGCGTTGGTGCGGGTGCGCTGCCCGCGCACCGGCAGGCGGCGGCGATGCCGAATGCCACGATAGCAGCCCAGGTCCATGAGCCGCTTGATCGCCATGCCGACCTCGCGCTTCGCATCCCCCTCAACACGAAAGCGGCTGACCGCGGTGCGGACCTGGCCCAGCTGTTCCTCTTTGAGATCGCCGAGCCGCTGCCCTGGATCCAGGGAGGCAGCGGCGCAGATCTGCAGGGCGCGCGGTTGACCGATGCCGTAGATATGCCGCAACGCGATGCGCAGTTGCTTGTGGTCCGGAATGTTGATCCCCGCGATACGAGCCATACTGTTTCTCCCGCGCCGTACTCAGCCTTGGCGCTGTTTGTGGCGCGGCACCTTGCAGATGACGCGCAGGATACCGCGACGCCGCACGATCCTGCAGCTGCGGCAGCGTTTCTTCACGGACGCCGAGACTTTCATATGAGTTCCTCCGCGGGACTTCAGCGCCGCCGTGCGTAGCGCTTAAAGTTGGCTTTCTTGAGCATGCCTTCGTACTGGTGCGACATCAAGTGGGCCTGAACCTGGGCCATGAAATCCATGATGACCACTACGATGATGAGCAGCGAAGTTCCACCGAAATAAAAGGGAATGCCGCTGAAGCGTCCGCGCAGGAATTCCGGCAGCAGACAAACCAGGGTGATGTAGATAGCGCCGCCCACGGTCAGGCGTGACAGCACCGAATCCAGGTAGCGCGCAGTCTGTTCGCCGGGGCGCATGCCGGGTACAAAGGCACCGCTGTTCTTGAGGTTATCGGCGGTTTCCCTGGAATCAAAAACCAGGGCCGTGTACACAAAACAGAAAAACACGATGAGCGCGGCGAAGAGTAGCACGAACAGCGGCTCACCGGGGGCCAGCAACGAAGCGATATCCCGGATCAGGCCGGGCTGACCATCGGGCGCTCCCAAACCCACCAGGGTGGCCGGCAGCAGGATGATGCTGGTGGCGAAGATCGGCGGAATCACGCCCGCCATGTTGAGCTTGAACGGCAGGTGCACGTTTTGACTGGAATAGGTGCCGCGGCCCGCCTGGCGCTTGGCGTAATGCACCGGGATGCGGCGCTGCCCCATCTCCACGAACACCACCAGGCCGGTTACCACCAGGACGACCACCAGGAGAAACAGGAAGGTAAGGGGACCCATGACCCCGGTGCGCACCAATTCGGTGGTGCGCGCGGCGGCGGACGGCAAACCGGACACGATGCCCGCGAAGATCAACATGGAGATACCGTTCCCCACGCCGCGCTCGGTAATCTGCTCGCCCAGCCACACCAGGAACATGGTCCCGGTCACCAGGCCGATAAGCGTTGTGATGCGAAAACCCCAGCCCGGATCGATGACCAACCCCTGGTTAGCGCCCACGACATGTCCCTCCAGGGCGATGGAAACGAAGAAGGCCTGGGCCGCGGCCAGCGCCACGGTCAGGTAGCGCGTATAGCGGTTGATCTTCATGCGCCCCGATTCGCCTTCCTTGCGCAGCTGCTTCAGCTTCGGGTCAACCATGGAATAAACCTGCATGAAGATGGAAGCCGAGATATAAGGCAACAGACCCAGGGTGCCCACGGAAAGACGTTGCAGGGCGCCGCCGGTAAACACGTTAAATACTTCCAGGATGGTGCCCTGCTGCTCCTCGAACATCTGCACCAGGGATTCGGGATTCAGCCCGGGCAAAGGGACATGCGCCACGATGCGGAACACCACCAGGGCACCCAGCAGGTAGAACAGGCGCCGACGCAGTTCGGTGAGCTTGCCGAAGCGATCCGCCAGGGAAGGCGTTGCGGTAGTGGAAGCGGCCATGTGCAGTTTACTCGGCGGGCGCCTCAAGACGGCCGCCGGCGGCCTCCAAACGCACGCGCGCCGCGGCGCTCACGGCCAAACCCCGCACCACCCTGGGCAATTGCAGGTCACCGCCGTCGATGATCTTGACACGCCGCGCCCGGCGCGCCACCAGGCCGGCGGCGCGCAAGGTCTCCAAGGTCACGAGCTCGCCCTCCAGGCGCGCCAGGTCCGCGAGCCGGAGCTCGTGGTTAAAACGAGAGCGGCGCGAATGAAAGCCGGACTTCGGCACCCGTCGCTGCAAAGGCATCTGCCCCCCTTCAAAACCCAGTTTGTGGAAACCACCGGAACGCGATTTTTGCCCCTTATGGCCACGTCCGCAAGTTTTCCCCGCACCGCTGCCGATGCCGCGTCCCACGCGCAGGCGGCGGCGCGCGCCGGAGGCTGCCCGCAAATCATTCGGTCGCATCTTTTTCCACCGCCAATAAATGTCGGGCCTTGCCGACCATACCAAGATTTTCGGGAGTTTCCCGGAGGCGCACACGCTGGCCGATACGGCGCAGCCCCAGGCCGCGCACACAGGCGCGCGTGCGCGGCCGCTCGCCTGCCAGGCCGCGGCGCAGGGTCACGCCCAGAAAACGATCGCTCAAGACGCGTCCTCCTTGACCGGGTCATCCGCTTTCTCCTTATCTGGCGCTGTCTCCAGGGGTACCTCCGCCTTGACCGCCTCCGGAGACTTTTCCTCCAGGGGTACCTCCGCCTTGACCGCCTCCGAAGACTTTTCCTCCAGAGGTACCTCCGCCTTGACCGCCTCCGAAGACTTTTCCTCCAGGGGTACCTCCGCCTTGACCGCCTCCGGAGACTCTTCCTTCAAGGAGACCTCCGCCTTGGCCGTCTCCGGAGACTTTTCCTCCAGGGAGACTTCCGCCTTGACCGCCTCCGGAGACTCTTCCTTCAAGGAGACCTCCGCCTTGACCGCCTCCGGAGGCTTTTCCTTCAAGGAGACCTCCACCTTGGCCGTCTCCGAAAACTTTTCCTTCCTGGGAGGCTTGCTGCCGGGAGGGGCGCTCCTGGGAGTGCCACCTGGTGCGGCAACGTGCTGAAATTCAGAAATCGGTTTGCCGCGGCGCACCGCCACTTCCTCGGGTGAAACAATGGAGCGCAAGCCCTTGCAAGTGGCGCGCACCACGTTGATGGGATTGCGCGAACCGAAAGATTTAGCCAATACGTCCCGCACTCCGAGCACCTCGAACATCGCGCGCATCGCGCCGCCAGCGATGATGCCGGTTCCTGGTGAAGCCGCCTGCATATAGACTTTGGCGGCACCGTGGTTCGCGGTCACAGCGTAATACAGGGTGCCATCGTTCAGGGGCACCCTGAACATATCGGCGCGCGCCCGCTCCAGGGCTTTCTGGATCGCGGCCGGCACCTCCCGCGCCTTCCCACGACCCATACCGATGCGACCGTCGCCGTCGCCGATCACGGCGAGCACCGAAAAGCCGAAGATGCGACCTCCCTTCACGACCTTGGTGACCCGGTTGATATCCACCAGCTTTTCCAACAGACCATCCCCGGAACTCATTGCGTTGGATATGGAACTCAAGATTTTTCCTCCTGCGCCCGCCTAGAAACTCAGGCCGGCCTCGCGGGCCGATTCCGCGAGAGCCCTGACCCGACCGTGATACTTGTAGCCGGCCCGGTCAAAGGCCACCCGGCGAATCCCCAGATGCTCGGCCCGGCCCGCGATGGCCGTGCCGAGGAGGCGCGCCGCCGCAACGTTCCCGCCGCGTTCAAGCTGCCCGCGAAATTCCTTTTGCACGGTGGAGACGACCGCCAGGGTACGGGAACCATCCGCCAGGGAAAGTTGCGCGTAGAAATGCCGGGAAGTACGGTGCACTGAAAGCCGATGTTCAGCCGTCAGGCGAATGCGGGCACGGCTCTTGCGGGCACGGCGCAACCGGCTCTGTTGGTGGTGCAGCATGACGGTTAGTCCTTTTGCTTCTTCTTGGATTTCTTGGTCAACACGATTTCGTCGACGTAGTTGACACCCTTGCTTTTGGTCGGATCGGCGGGCCGGGATGCATACATGAAAGGTGAGGGTGGCCGCAATGCGCGCAGGCGGGCGGCAAACTGTCCGACCTGCTGCTTGTCCGCTCCGTACACGTTGATCTCGGTGTTAGACGGGAGTTCAAGCCGCAGGCCCTCCGGCACCGGCAATTCCATCGGGTGCGAATAACCCAGGTTCAAGGTGAGCTTAGCGCCTTCCAGCCGGGCCCGGTAACCCACCCCGTAGATACACAGCTTCTTGACAAAGCCGGTGCTGACTCCATGCACCATGTTGCGCAGCAATGCCCACGCGGTGCCCAGCATGGCGGAAGTACGCCGGTGTTCCCGCACCGCCTCCACCCGCAGGGCCCCGTCCTCGCGCCGCACCCGCACGAGTTCAGGCAGGTGCAAACTCAAGGTTCCGAGCTTGCCGCGCAACTGCACGACGCGCGGCCGCGGCTCCTGGAATTCCACCCCGGTCGGCAAGGCAATAGGGACACGCGCCAGTCTGGACATTTTAAACACTTCTCCTTACAGGATTCCGCCGCCGACCTCAGGCCACCAGGCAGATCACTTCGCCGCCGACCCCCCGGGTCCGCGCTTCACGATCGGTCAGCAGGCCGAGGGAAGTAGAAATGACAGCAACGCCCAAACCCCTGCGCACCCGGGGCAGCTCGCCGCGCCCACGGTAGATGCGGCGCGAGGGTTTGCTGACCCGCCGCAGGCTCTGGATCACCGGGCGCCCCTCGTGGTATTTAAGGAAGAGCAACAATTCGGGATGACCTTTCGGCCCGGTCTCACTGCGGAAATCCGTGATATAACCTTCCTGCTTCAGGATCGCGGCGATGCCGCTCTTGCCGCGCGAGGCAGGCATACGCACCTCCGCCTTGCCCACGGCCAAGGCGTTTCGAATCCTGCATAACATGTCGGAAATCGGGTCTTGTATGTTCATGGTGTCTTCGTGGTGAACGACGGGTCCCCGTACCTCACCAACTCGCTTTGACCAGGCCCGGGATCTCTCCGCGCATGGCAATCTCACGCAGCTTATTGCGGGATAAACCGAATTTACGGTAGTAGCCGTGCGGGCGGCCGGTAATGAAGCAACGATTACGCAAACGCACGGGGCTGGAATCGCGCGGCAGCTTGTTCAAGCGCAGGCGGGCCTCGGCCCGTTGCGGCTCCTCCAGAGACGAATCCCTGCTGATGCGGAGCAACTCCCGGCGCCGCTCCTGGTATTTGCGCACCAGGTTGCGGCGTTTCATATCCCTATTGATAACGGACTTCTTTGCCATATCCTACTCCCCCCGCGCGCCGCGCAGGGGAAAATTCAGCGCCACCAACAAGGCCCTGGCCTCTTCATCGCCGGAAGTACTGGTCGTGATACAGATATCCAGACCGAACAGGGTGCTGGCGCTATCATAGTCGATCTCCGAAAAAACGATGTGCTCCTGGATACCCAGGTTGTAGTTGCCGCGTCCGTCAAAGGCGTTTTCGCTCAAGCCGCGGAAATCACGAATGCGCGGCAGGGTGATGCTGACCAGGCGATCCAGGAATTCATACATGCGGCGGCCGCGTAACGTCACCTTGCAGCCTACCGGCCAGCCGGCGCGCACTTTGAAGTTTGACACCGATTTGCGCGCCCGGGTCAGCACCGGGCGCTGGCCGGCGATCAAGCCCAGATCGTGCATGGCGCCATCCAGCAGCTTCCTGTCGGACACCGCCCGGCCCAGGCCGACGTTCAGGGTCACCTTCAATACACGCGGCGCCTGCATCACGGAGTGATAACCGAAGCGCCGCACCAGGGCCGGCAAGACTTTCCCGCGATAACGTTCCAGCATACGTGGCATGCCTTATCCCCCCACGAGATCCAGGGCTTCGCCGTTGGACTTGAAACAGCGGACTTTAGAACCGTCCTCCAGGTGGCGCAGGCCCACCCGATCGGGCTTTCCCGTGACCGGGTTGTAGATCGCCACGTTGGAAACATGCAGGGAGGCTTCACGCTCAATGATACCTCCCGGCTCGTTCTGGTTTGGATTCGGCTTGGTATGGCGTTTCACCAGGTTCACACCTTCCACCACTACCCGATCCTGATCCCGGACGCGCCCCGGGTGGAACCGCAGCACGCGGCCGCGCTGACCCTTGTGGCGGCCGACCTGCACAACCACTTCGTCGCCCTTGCGAATCTTACGCATCATCCTGTCCTAGAGCACTTCCGGCGCCAGGGAAATAATGCGCATGAAACGCTCGGTGCGCAGTTCGCGCGTCACGGGGCCGAAGATGCGTGTCCCCACGGGCTGCAACTGGCTGTTTAACAACACCGCGGCATTGTGATCAAAGCGGATCAAAGAGCCGTCCGGACGCCGGACACCACTACGGGTGCGCACCACCAGGGCGCTGTAAACTTCACCTTTCTTCACCCGGCCGCGCGGAATCGCCTCCTTGACGCTGATTTTGATCAGATCACCGATGCCGGCGTAGCGGCGCTTGGAGCCGCGCAGCACCTTGATGCACATCAGGCGCCGGGCGCCGCTGTTGTCCGCGGCCTGCAGCATGGTTTGCATCTGGATCATACGGATTCCTTTTTTCGCGGGAGTTCCTCGGTCACGCGCTCGGCGCGGGTGACCACTTGCCGCAGGCGCCAGGCCTTGTGCCTGGACAACGGCCGCGAGGGCTCCATCTCGACCACATCGCCAACCCGACAGGTGTTCTCCTCGTCATGCACCAGCAGGCAAGTGGAGCGGGTCAGGTACTTGCCGTACAGGGGATGGCGCACCTGTCGATCCACCTTGACACGGATCGTCTTATTCATGCGGTCGCCGATCACGGTTCCGAGGAGGGCCTTCTTTTTGGCCTGCTTCGGGGTCTGCTCCTGGGTTTTCTGTTCAGGCATGGGTTTCGCGGACCTCCACCGATGCGCCGCGCTGCTCACGCAGCACGGTCTTGACCCGGGAGATGGTGCGACGCACACGCCGCAGTTCGCTGGTCTTGGTCAACTGCTCCATGCAGCGCTGCATGCGCAGGTTGAACTGCTCGCGGCGCAATTCCAGCAGCAGCTTGACCAGTTCCTCCCGGGACTGGGCGCGCAATTCAACCGCGGTCTTCACATCAACACCCGCTTAATGAAATCGGTGCGCACCGAGAGTTTCACGGCGCCGCGCCGGAAGGCTTCACGCGCCAGTTCCAGGGGCACACCCTCGATCTCATACAACACGCGGCCCGGCTTCACGATCGCCGCCCAGTGATCCACATCGCTCTTGCCTTTGCCCATGCGTATTTCAATCGGCCGCCGGGGCACCGGGTAGTCGGGGAAAACCCGCACCCAGATTTTACCGGTGCGCCGTACATGACGCGTGATGGCGCGCCGCGCGGCCTCGATCTGGCGGGCGCTGACACGGCCGCGGGAGCAGGCGCGCAGACCGTATTCGCCAAAACTGACCCGGTTGCCCACGTGCGCGAGCCCCCGGTTGCGGCCCTTCTGCCGGTGGCGGTACTTGGTGCGTTTGGGTTGCAGCATGGATGTCTTTCCCGACGCCTATTTCTCAGGCGAAGCAGGCGCTGGGGACACGGTCGCCGGGGACGCCTCCGGAGCTTCAGCAGAGACCGCTGCGGGCTTCTGCGGGGGATCCTGCTTGACTTCGCCCTTGAAGATCCAGACTTTGACCCCGATGACTCCATAGGTGGTATGGGCCTCGGCCAGGCCGTAGTCAATATCGGCGCGCAGGGTATGCAGGGGCACGCGCCCCTCCCGCGTGCATTCGGAGCGCGCAATCTCCATGCCGTTGAGACGGCCGCTGACATTAATTTTCACACCCTCGGCGCCGAAGCGCATGATATTCGTCACCGCCCGCTTCATGGCCCGGCGGAACATGATGCGACGCTCGATCTGCTGGGCCACGTTCTCGGCCATCAGCTGCGCGTCTAACTCCGGCTTGCGAATCTCCTCCACGTTGATGGTGACCTCGGCGCCCATGATGGCGGCGACTTCACGGCGCAGACGTTCAATGTCCTCACCTTTTTTACCGATCACAATACCGGGCCGCGAGCTGTAGATCACAATGCGCGCGTTGTTCGTGGGACGCTCAATCAGCACGCGGCTGACGGAGGCGTTGCGCAGGCGTTTGCGCAGGTGCTCGCGCACCTTGAGATCAGTGTGCAGGTATTCAGCATAGCGGGGCGTCGAAACGTACCACTTGGAAGACCAAGTCTTAATGATGCCCAGACGCATCCCGATGGGATGTACTTTTTGACCCACGCTGTCCGCTCCTCAATGTTCCTCGACCACTTCCACGATGATGTGGCTGGTCGGCTTGCGTATCTGATCGGCCCGCCCCCGGGCGCGCGGCAGCATGCGTTTCATAACCGGGCCCTGATCCACCCGCACCGCGGCGATGCGCAGCAGGTCGACGTCGGCACCGTGATTCTGCTCAGCATTGGCCACCGCGGAGTCCAACACCTTGCCCAGCACGCCAGCCGCCTTCAAGTCGCTGAAGCGCAGTTGCTCGGAAGCGCGCGCCACGCTCAAACCGCGGATAGAATCGGCTACAAGCCGAGCCTTGCGCGGCGAAATGCGAGCATAACGCAACCTGGCAACGATGTTCGCCATCATCCGGTCCCGCTCTCAGGAAGTCTTCCGGTCGCCGGCATGGCTTTTGAAGACGCGGGTGGGCGCAAACTCACCGAGCTTGTGGCCTACCATGTTTTCAGAGATATAAATCGGCACATGCTGGCGGCCGTTATGCACGGCCATGGTCAGACCCACCATGTCCGGCACCACCATGGAACGCCTGGACCAGGTCTTGATCGGCTTCCGATCCCCTTGGCGACGCGCCTTCTCCACTTTCTGCAGAAGGTGGTGATCGATAAAGGGGCCTTTCTTCAGGGAACGAGGCATGATCCGGTGATTCCTGTCAATTGCTGGCGCGCCCGGCGGGCAATTCAGCTCTTGCGCCGGCGCACGATGAGACGGTCGGTACGCGATTTGCGGCGGGTCCGGTATCCCTTGGTCGGTACTCCCCAGGGACTCACCGGATGCCGCCCGCCGGAGGTTCGGCCTTCGCCGCCGCCATGCGGATGATCCACCGGGTTCATGACGACACCGCGCACGGTGGGCCGCACCCCGCGCCAACGCCGGGCGCCCGCCTTGCCCAGGGAACGCAGGTTGTGTTCCGCATTGGATACGGAGCCTATCACGGCCCGGCACTCCACCGGGAAACGACGGATCTCACTGGAACGCATGCGCAGTAAAGCATAGCGGTTTTCGCGAGCGATGAGTTGTACCCCGGTGCCCGCACTGCGGGCGAACTGCGCTCCCTTGCCGGGCCGGCCTTCCACGCAGTGGACCACGGTGCCCAGGGGGATATTCTGCAGGGGCAGGCAATTGCCGGGTTGCTGCACCGGGGCGTCCACACCGGACAGCAGTTGATCTCCGGGACGCACTCCTTCGGGGCTGATGATATAACTCCGTGCACCGTCCAGGTAAACCAGCAAAGCAATGTGGGCCGAGCGGTTCGGATCATATTCAATACGCTCCACACGCGCCGGGATCCCGTCCTTGCCACGCTTGAAATCAAGCTCCCGGTAACGCCGCCTGGCACCTCCACCCCGATGCCGCACGGTAATGCGGCCGCGGTTGTTCCGCCCGGAAATGCGCTTCTTCGGACGCAGCAAGGGCGCGTACGGATCGCCCTTGTGCAGCGTCGGATGCTTGACGCGCACCACACCACGCATGCCCGGCGAGGTCGGTTTGGGTTTGTGCAGCGTCACGTTAGCTGGCTCCTTACGTCTTGCCTGGTTATGCGATGTGTCATGCGATGTGTCATGCGATGTTTGAGGAAAAGCGCGCAGCGCTAGTGGGCACCCACCAGGTCGATCTTGAAACCGGGCTGCAGCTGCACGTAGGCTTTCTTCCAGTCCGGGGTGCGGCCGGCGCGCCCTTTGAAAACACGTCGCTTGCCATGCATGCTGCAGACCCGCACGTGTTCCACCCGCACCTCGAAAAAATATTCCACGGCGCGCCGGATATCAGGCTTGGTGGCGCTCTTCCGCACCCGGAACGCATACTGCCGCCGCGACTGTTCCGCCTGGCGCGTCGTCTTCTCCGTGACGATGGGTGCGAGCAGCAACCCGGCCAGGGCTTCGTTGCTCAGGCGAGCCATGTCTGCACCCTCTCCAACGCCCCCAGCTCCAGAACCGCGCGCTCGTGGGCCACCAGTTCATAAGGGTTCAACGCGTCGCAGTCCATAAGATCCACGTTCGGCAAATTGCGTACGGCAAGGCGGAAGTTCTGATCCACCTCCGCCTGCACAAAGATCGAGCCGGCCCCCCAGCCGGAGGCTTCCAACAAACGCCGGGCATCGCGGGTCCGATGCGTCTCCATGCGCAGATGCGCCACCAGTTCCAGGCGCTCCTGGCGCAACAACTCCGAGAAGATACCGCGCAGGGCGCCTCGATACATCTTGCGATTGATTTTCTGCGCGTAGTCGCGCGGCTTCGCGGCGAAAGTCACGCCACCGCCCCGCCACAGGGGGCTGCGGATGCTGCCGGCGCGCGCGCGCCCCGTACGCTTCTGGCGCCATGGCTTGGCACCGCCGCCGCGCGCCTCGCCGCGGCTGCGTTGCGCACTGGTGCCGCGTCGTCGCCGCGACAGGCAGGCGACCACCACCTGGTGCACCAGGGTTTCGTTATAAGCAACACCAAAAATCTCCTCCCGCAACTCCGCCTGCCCGTTCGTGCCGCCTCCCCAAACCTTGATTGGAACCTGCATGTCCAGCCCCCTTAAGTACCCGTGGGCGCCGACGGGCGCGGCGCTTTCACCGCCGGCCGAATCACCAGGCGGCTGTTGTGGCAACCCGGCACCGAACCCCGGATGAGCAGCAAATTACGCTCGACATCCACGCGCACAACACGCAGGTTCTGCTGTGTGCGCCGGGCGCCGCCCAGGCGTCCTGCCATGCGCTTGCCCTTGAAGACCCGTCCCGGATCCTGGCAATGCCCGATAGAGCCGGCGGAGCGGTGTGACAGGGAAGCACCGTGGCTGGCATTGCCGCTACTGAAATGATGGCGCTTGATCACACCGGCGAAACCCTTGCCAATAGAGATACCGGTGACATCCACCATCTGGTCCTTGCTGAACAGGCTCACGTTCAACTCCCGGCCCGGGGCCAGCTTAGCGGCAGCGACCTCCCCCTCGCTCAGGCGAAATTCCAACAACCCATCGCCGGGGCCGACCTCAGCCTTGGCGTAGATGCCGGCCCGGGGGCGCCTGATGCGATCGGCGCGCCGACTGCCCCAGGTCACCTGCGCGGCGTGGTAACCGTCTCCCGCCACACGCTTCACCTGGGTCACGCGGTTCGGTAACACCTCCACCACGGTGACCGGCAGCGATTCACCCTCCGCGGTGAAAACCCGGCTCATGCCGCGCTTGTAACCAACCAGTCCCAGGCTCATGGGGAACCTCTCATGGCGCTAATGTCTCTCATGGAAAGGGCTCTTATTCCGCCGCATTGGAGTCATGACCCAGGACGATCTTGACATCCACACCGGCCGCCAACTCCAAACGCTTCAGGGCGTCCACCGTCTTGCCGGTAGGATTCACGATGTCCAGAAGCCGCTTGTGTGTACGGATTTCGTACTGGTCGCGCGCGTCCTTGTTGACATGCGGTGAGATGAGCACGGTAAACCGCTCCTTCTTGGTCGGCAGGGGGATCGGCCCGCGCACATGGGCCCCGGAGCGCTTGGCGGTCGCCACGATCTCGCGCATGGACTGATCGATGAGCCTGTAGTCAAAAGACTTCAGACGAATGCGAATGACGGATTGAGCAACCACACGCTGACCCCTGGCCCGGTAACCCCGCGGCCCCTACGCCACGACCTTGGAAACCACCCCGGCTCCCACGGTGCGCCCACCCTCGCGAATCGCAAAGCGCAGGCCTTCCTCCATGGCCACCGGGGCGATCAACTCCACGGTCATTTCCACGTCATCCCCGGGCATCACCATTTCCGTGCCTTCCGGCAGCTGCACTTCCCCCGTCACATCCGTGGTGCGGAAGTAAAACTGCGGGCGGTAGCCCTTGAAAAAAGGCTTGTGGCGGCCGCCTTCATCCTTACTCAGGATATAGACCTTGGCTTCGAACCTGGTGTGCGGAGTCACTGAGCCGGGGTCGCACACGATCTGGCCGCGCTCCACGTCATCGCGCTTCGTGCCCCGCAGCAAAAGCCCCACGTTGTCACCCGCAAGACCCTCGTCCAGCAGCTTGCGGAACATCTCGACCCCCGTGCAGATGGTCTTCTGGGTCTCCCGCAGACCGACGATTTCAACCTCACCGCCGACCTTCACCTTGCCCCGCTCCACCCGGCCCGTGACCACCGTGCCGCGGCCCGATATCGTGAACACGTCCTCAACCGGCATCAGGAAAGGCTGATCTATCGGGCGGTCCGGCACCGGAAAATAGCGATCCATCTCGGCGACCAGTTTCTCAATGGAAGGCACCCCCTGTTCCCCGGTGTCTCCCTCCATGGCCTTGAGCGCCGAACCGATGACCACCGGGGTGTCATCCCCCGGGAATTCATACTTGGTCAACATTTCCCGTACATCCATTTCCACCAGTTCCAACAGCTCCTCATCATCCACGCGATCCGCCTTGTTCAGATACACGACGATATGCGGCACCCCCACCTGCCGGGCCAACAGGATGTGCTCGTGCGTCTGCGGCATCGGCCCCTCGGCCGCACTCACCACCAGCACCGCGCCGTCCATCTGCGCTGCGCCCGTGATCATGTTTTTCACGTAGTCGGCGTGTCCCGGACAATCCACATGCGCATAATGGCGGTTCTCCGATTCGTACTCGACATGGGCCGTGGCGATGGTAATGCCGCGTTCCCGCTCCTCCGGAGCCTTGTCGATCTGGTCGTAGGCGCAAAACTCCCCGCCGTAGCGTTCGGCCAGTATTTTTGTCAACGCCGCGGTCAACGTCGTCTTGCCATGGTCCACGTGACCAATCGTGCCCACATTGATGTGGGGCTTGTTACGCTCAAACTTCGCCTTGGACATGGTCGAAAATCCTCCTTAGCATTCCGTCGGGGCTGCCGACGGAGCGGATCTATCAGTTCTTTCGGTTAATGATGGTCTCTGCCAGGTTACCGGGAACCACCTCGTACTTTGCAAATTCCATGGTGAATGTGGCCCGTCCCTGGGTGGCTGAGCGCAGGCCCTTGGCATACCCAAACATCTCGCCGAGGGGCACCTCGGCGCGGATGGCCTTGCCATTCGCGGGCGTATCTTCGGTACCGAGCAACATGCCGCGGCGGCGGCTCAAATCGCCGCTTACCGCGCCGAAGAAATCATCCGGGGTCACCACCTCAACCTTCATAATCGGTTCCAGGATCACCGGGTCAGCGCGCAGGGCGCCTTCCCTGAAGGCTTTTCCGGCCGCGATTGAAAAAGCCATTTCGCTGGAATCCACTTCATGGTATGAGCCGTCGTCAAGAGTCACCTTGATATCCACCACCGGGTAACCGGCCTGGATCCCCTGGCTCATCTGCCCGCGCACGCCCTTCTCCACGGCCGGGATGTACTCGCGCGGCACCACGCCGCCGCTGATCTTGTTCTCAAACTGGTAGCCGCCCCCCGCCTGCAGCGGCTCCAGGCTCAGGCGCACGTGACCATACTGACCACGCCCACCGCTCTGCTTGATGTACTTACCCTCAAAGCGAGCGACGCTCCCACGGATGGTCTCGCGATAGGCCACCTGGGGCATTCCCACGCGCGCTTCCACCTTGAATTCACGCTTCATCCGATCCACGATGATTTCCAGATGCAGCTCGCCCATGCCGGAGATGATGGTCTGCCCGGAATCGTCATCCACACGCACCCGGAAGGAGGGATCCTCCTGGGCCAGGCGCCCCAGGGCCATGCCCATCTTCTCTTGGTCACCCTTGGTCTTCGGCTCCACCGCCACCGACATGACCGGCTCCGGGAAATCCATGCGCTCCATGGTCACGATGCGCCCCGGGGAACACAGCGTATCCCCCGTGGCAACGCTCTTAAAGCCGAGGGCGGCGGCGATATCACCAGCCCGCACCTCCTTGATCTCTTCGCGGCTCTTGGCGTGCATCTGCAGGATACGCCCAATGCGCTCACGCTTGCCCTTAGTCGAATTATAGAGCACGTCTCCGGAGTTCAGGCAGCCGGAATAGGCCCGAAAAAAAGTCAGCGTCCCGACGAACGGATCGGTGGCGATCTTAAAGGCCAGGGCCGCAAAAGGCTCGTCGTCCCTGGCCTTGACCTGTACCGGCTCGGCGCCCTCCTTTTCCGGCAACACCTCCATGGGCGGCACGTCCACCGGGGACGGCAGGTAGTCAACGACGGCGTCCAGTAATGCCTGAACGCCTTTGTTTTTGAAGGCCGAGCCGCACAGCACCGGCACCAGTTCGTTGGCCAGGGTACGGTGCCGCAGGCCCTCGAAAATCTGTACGGGCTCCAGGGTGCCGTGTTCCAGGTAATGCTCCATCAACGGCTCACTGGCCTCAGCCGCGGCTTCCACCATCAGCTCATGCAGGTGCTGGGATTCCTCGCGCAACTCCTCGGGAATCTCTTCCTCCTGGAACTCCGTGCCGAGGCTCTCCGAGTCCCAGCGCACGGCGCGCAGATTCACCAGGTCAACGATGCCCTCGAAAGATTCCTCTTTACCGACCGGCAGCTGCACGGGAACCGCCAGGCTCCCCAGGCGCTCACCGATCTGCTTTACCACGTTCATGAAGTCGGCGCCCGCCCGGTCCATCTTGTTGACGAAAGCGACACGCGGCACCCGGTAGCGGTTAGCCTGGCGCCAGACGGTTTCGGACTGCGGCTCCACGCCGCCGACGGCGCAGAACACCCCGATGGCCCCGTCCAGCACGCGCAGCGAGCGCTCCACTTCGATGGTGAAGTCAATGTGCCCGGGGGTATCGATGATGTTGATGCGGTGCTGGGGATACTGGCCGCGCATACCGTCCCAAAAGCAGGTGGTGGCGGCGGAAGTGATGGTGATACCCCGCTCCTGCTCCTGCTCCATCCAATCCATGACGGCGGCCCCGTCATGCACTTCCCCAATCTTGTGGGAAATGCCGGTGTAGTAGAGGACGCGTTCCGTTGTGGTCGTTTTTCCGGCGTCAATGTGCGCCATGATACCGATGTTTCGGTAGTGCTGAATGGGTGTGTGACGCGGCATGACAGATCGATTCCCTGGGAGACGGCGGCTGAATGACGCCTACCAGCGGTAGTGAGAGAAGGCCCGGTTGGCCTCGGCCATGCTGTGGGTGCTTTCGCGCCGCTTGATGGCCTCGCCGGTTCCCCGCGCCGCATCCCGCAGTTCATCGGCCAGGCGCACCAGCATGCCCTTACCGGGCCGGCGCCGCGCCGCCTCCACCAGCCAGCGCATGGCCAGCGCGGAACTCCGGGAGCGACGCACGTCAATGGGGATTTGGTAGGTGGCGCCGCCGACCCGGCGCGACTTGACCTCCACCACCGGGCGCACGTTCTCCAGCGCCTTGCGGAAGGATTCCAGGGGATCCTCGCCGTCCGCGGCCATCCGATCCATGGCACCGTAGACAATGCCTTCGGCCACGGATTTCTTGCCGCCCCGCATGATGATATTGATGAACTTGGATAACACGCGATCTCCATAGCGCGGCTCCGGGATCACCACGCGTTTTACAGTGACACGACGACGGGACATCAGGCTGTGACCGTGACCGCGTCAGGAAGGGCGCTTGGCGCCGTACTTGGAACGGCCCTGGCGGCGTCCCTCAACGCCGACCGTATCCAGCGTGCCGCGCACCGTGTGATAACGCACGCCTGGCAGATCCTTGACCCGACCGCCGCGGATCAACACCACGGAGTGCTCCTGCAGATTATGGCCCTCACCACCGATGTAGGTGGTGACCTCGTAACCGCTGGTGAGCCGCACCCGGGCCACTTTACGCAGGGCGGAGTTCGGCTTCTTGGGGCTTACCGTGGAGACACGGGTACACACACCGCGCCGCTGGGGACACCCCTGCAGGGCCGGTACATTGCTTTTCCGCTGCCGCCGGCGGCGCGGCTTCCGAACCAATTGATTGATCGTGACCATATTTTCCGTACTATTTTCCGTACATTGAGGGCAGCCCCCTTCGCCCCGGCACGCGTTTTCCGCAAAGCCCGTGGGCGGCTGACGCTGCCAACACCAGGTACCAGGCCGAGGAAACGGCAACCCACACCACACTGCACGCGGCATGCGCCATCCCGGCCTGGAACCACGTTCCAGTGATCCTTAAAAATGCCTCTTACCCGGCGCTAAAACGCCAAGCACCCGCGCCCCGCCGCGCAAAAGCGCGGCAGGTGGGATGCTTGGACATCATATCCGATCCGGCTCGGCCCCTTACCAAGGGCCTTAAAACCCTGCCCGGACCCCGCGACCCCGGGCCAAATCCCTACTCCGGAACAGGCACCCGAAAAGACGCCCCTGAAGAGCGAACCCCACGGGCCTTCCAAGGCAAGGAGCGTTAATCCTAGCATAGCGTTCCGGCAAAGAGCAAGCGGGCCCGTAACCCGGGTCCAGCCGTCATCAGAAGTGTTGATGCTTTTTTACCACAAACCTGCCCCTGGTCCCGCCAGGGTACAGGAGTGCCGCCGCGCCTCAACCTCGAGCGAACCCGCGGCCAGGGCGGCCGCGCGGGGCATCATGGGCGTCCTGCCGTCCGCGCCGGGCCGGCCATGGCGGAAAATCAACAACATTATTGATAACGGGCGCGCGCGCAGACCCACGCGTACCTGGGCGCCTCCGAGAAATTATATTGGGATCCGGGCGAGATTTGAAGAAACCCTGCAGGCGGCCGCAAGGCCCGGCGACGACGCCCCCCAGGGCCGGAGACGACCGCGAGACAGCGACGGAACAGACCGGGCAGGAAGACCGCGAAAGAAAACCGAAAAAGACCGGGGAAGACTCATCCGAAAGCGGTCGGCGGGACACGGTCGCCCGCGCCCACAAACCAAGCGGAAAACCAGCTAAAACCAGGGGGGGCCGTAACCCCCCCCTTTCGAGGAAACGCAAGCCGCGCGGCGGGTTACTCCACGGTGACCTGGTCACGCAGCTTTTCAAGCATGACGGGGCCGATGCCCTTGATCTCCAGAAGTTCGTCCACCGACTTGAATTCGCCATTTTCGGTACGGTAGGCAATAATGGCCTCGGCCTTCTTGCTCCCGACGCCATGCAGTTCGCGCACCAGGGTTTCCTGATCCGCGGTGTTGATGTTGACAGGCTCGGCAGCCGTACAAAACAGCGGTGCCAGCGCCAGGTACAGTGTGAGAAGAAGCTTTTTGCCCATTGTGAAGAGCCTCCTTGCTGATAAAGACAAAATGAAAGGCCGGTCCCGGGGAACCCGAAACCGGTTCTCCTGAAGATCCTCCGCGGCTCGGGCCGCAGATCCTCCGCGGCTCGGGCCGCGCCGCCTGGAACACACGACACGCCCGAAAAAAAAGAACCCGGGAGGCCGGAAAGCAGCGCAACCCGGGTCTGAACAGGAAGGAAGAACAGAAGTCCCGCCAGTTTCCCGGAACGAGGCGCGGCTGTAAAGCATGTAAAAGGCGCGAAGAAAAGCGGGCGCGGTGCGTTTTCCCCTGGCCGCGTGCACTACATACCGGGGGCGGGCGTCTCCGGTTCAGACTGGGGCTCGACCCTCGGCGCCATCAACACGGCGGGTTGCGCGGCCAGGCGCCCGGTACGCAGCGCTTGAATGACCGGCCCGCCCGCGGGACGCGCTCCGCCGTGCCAGATGCAGAAAGCTTCAGCTGCCTGCTCCACCAACATGCCCAGGCCGTCACTCAGTAAAGCAGCGCCCCGCGCCGCCCCCCAGTCAAGAAAAGCGGTGGGCCGGGCGGCGTAAGCCAGATCGTAGCAAGCACCGGACGCGGCCAGCACTCCCTCCGGCAGCGGCGGACACCGCCCCTGCAGGCTCAGCGAGGTGGCATTGAGGATCAGGTCAAAAGTCTGCCCGGGGAGTTCCGCGTAAGCCTGCACGCGCGGGCGGAGGCCGGGCGGCTCCGCGCCGCTGTATGACTCCGCCAGGGCCTGGGCGCGCCCCAGGCTACGGTTGACCAGCACCAATTCCCGTGGCCGCCGCTCCAACAAGCTCCCCAGCACGCCGCGCGCGCCGCCGCCGGCGCCGAGCAGCAGCACCCGCCGCCCCCGCAAGGCATAGTTCAGGTTGCCCTCCAGGTCGGCCACCAGGCCACGGCCATCGGTGTTATCGGCCCGCCAACTCCCATCCGCACCCAGGCTCAGCGTGTTCGCGGCCCCGGCCCGCAGGGCGAGCGGTGTGTGCGCGGCAGCCACCCGGCAGGCCTCCTCCTTAAAAGGCAAGGTAACGCTTAAACCACACCCGCCCAGTTCCTCGCGAAACCAGTCCAGCGCCGCCGGAAAGCCCTCGCGCGGCGCCAGAATGCGGTCGTAGCGCAGTCTCAAACCGCGTTGCGCCGCGAAAGCCTGGTGAATAGCCGGAGATTTGCTGTGCGCGATGGGATGACCGATGACCGCGTAGCGGACCGGGGCGCTGTTTGGCACCGGTGGCACCGCCTCAGGACATTCTCTGCAGGCTCTTCAGGCCACCGTGCAGGCAATAAGCCTGCACCCCACGCTCATTCAACAGGAAGGTGCCCACCGCACTCAACCGCCCGGAATCACAATAGACAATGTATTTGCTCTTGCGATCCAGAAGGTCGGCCCTCAGGCGCAGCATGAACAGCGGGATATTGATGCTGCCGTCAACAGCGTTGTCCTTGTGCTCTTTCTCCTGCCGCACATCCACCCAAAACGCGTCACCCCGGTGCACCATCTTCCTGGCCCGGGCTTTGGGGATCCACCGCAGCAACGGCGGCTTGAGCATCTCGCCGAAGAACTTCTTGTGCAGGGACATCAGCACACTGTTCGTGACGACACGCACGCTGGCGTTGCGTTTGTAGTTGGAAATCAGCGCCTCCTCGCCGAAAGAATCGCCCGTCTTGAGCTCCGCGATCTTAAATTGCGTCCTATCGCCGTCACGGTTACCGCGCAGCACCTCGCAGCGGCCCCGCTTGATCAAATAATAATAATCTCCCCTTTCGCCCTGCCGAATGATGTATTTGCCCGCCTTGACATGGAGCTCATTCATGTTTCCGAAAAGCACTTGCAGGGTGGTGGGAGGCAGCCGCCTGAAGGCCTTGGCTTGCAGCAAGCCGGCCAGCCAATCCCCGTGCTTCTCCCCCATGGAAACTCCCGCAGCCTGCTGGAGGCCGATATCAGTGACTTCCATGCCGGTACTCTGATCCAGGGTCAGTGCCACGTCCAAAAGGCCTTTGTCCAACTTGACCAGCCGGCATGTCGTATGGGCGACACAAGAGAAGCCTTCCGGATAACGAGCGGTGAGTTCCCACTCCGCCTCCTTGTCGTCGGCCTTAATTTGTTTTCTCGTCTTTCTTCCGTCCCATAACACCACTTCGCCGCTGAGCAGAAAGAAAACGGCCCCACTCTTAGCACCGGTCTCAAAGATAACCTTACCGGCCGAGGCATTCACCAGTTCAGCCTGGCGGACAAGATCGGAGAGGTGACTTCGACCCAGCTGCCGCAGCGGCATAAACTTCTGCAGCGTTGATTTACCAACCTTATCCATTCCAATGCTGTAGCGGCGGTGCGCCACAGAGCCGCTCTAACCAACGCCTCTCAACTGCCCCGCTTTAGAGTACTAAGCCAACCCTCCCCCCGGGAAAAAAGTCAATGAATCATAATCATGATGTATGAGGAAGAGCTATTCTCTACAAACCAACCCCTGATGTCTATGACCGAGGCACACGGGGGAAATCCAGGCCACCGGACAAAACCGGCTCCGCGCCCCCGGAAGATACTACAGATTGTAGCCACGCTCGTCATGCAATACTATATCCAGCCCTTCGATTTCTTCTTCCCGGGTAACACGCAGACTTGAGAAGCGGTCAATGGCCCACAGGAAGGCGACGCTTAACAGGCCGGAGTAAACCACGGTGACCAGGACACTGCCCGCCTGTACCAGGAACTGCCCGCCCATGCCGGAAACATTTTCGCTCAGGCCGAAGCCTCCCAGCAGGGGGGCCGCGAACAGGCCGGTCAGCAGGGCGCCGATGATGCCGCCGACTCCATGCACGGCGAAAACATCCAGAGAGTCGTCAAAGCCGAAGATCTGCTTGAGATGCACCGCCGCATAGTAACAGCCCGCACCGGCGGCCAGGCCGATCACCAAGGCGCCCGGGACACCTACGAAACCGGCGGCCGGAGTAATGGCCACCAGCCCCGCCACGGCTCCGGAGGCAATGCCCAGCACGGTCGGTTTCCTGTTGGAAAACCATTCCAGGGCCATCCAGGTCAGGGCCGCCAGGGACGCGGCGATCTGAGTCACCAGCAACGCCATGCCGGCGGCCCCGTCCGCCGCCAGCCCGCTGCCGGCGTTGAAGCCAAACCAGCCAACCCAGAGCAGAGAAGCGCCCACCAGCGTGTAAGCCAGGTTGTTGGGCGGCATCGCCGTCTGGGGATAACCGTAGCGCCGACCGACCATAACCGCCGCGGCCAGCCCGGCAATCCCGGCGTTGATGTGGACCACCGTACCGCCGGCATAATCCAACACACCCAGGTTACCCAGCCAGCCGCCCGCGCCCCAAACCCAGTGACAAAGCGGCACGTAAACAAAGCTGAACCAGAGCACGATGAAACAGAGCAGGGAACTGAAACGCATGCGCTCAGCGAAGGCGCCCGTGATCAGCGCCGGGGTGATGATCGCGAAGGTCATCTGGAAGCTCAGGAAAACGCTCTCCGGGAGGTCTCCGGACAGGCTCTCCGGACCCAGCCCCCGGAGCAGCAGGCGCTCTCCGTCACCAAGCAGGGCGCCGCTGCCGCTGAAAGCCAGGCTGTAGCCGTACAACACCCAGAGCAGGGTCACCAGCGCGCAGATCGCGAAGCACTGCATCAGCACCGAGAGTACATTCTTACTGCGCACCATCCCGGCATAGAACAGCGCCAGTCCGGGAATGGTCATCAACAGCACGAGACAGGTGGCCACGAGTACCCAGGCCACATTCCCACTGTCCGGAGCGGCCAGGGCGGAAGTCGGCAGCAACAACAGCAGCGGGGTCAAAAGTTTAAAGCGCATCAGTTTAAAGCGCATCAGAATCTACCTCGCCGGTGCGAATCCGTACCGCCTGCTCCAGAGGCAACACGAAAATCTTGCCGTCACCGATCTTGCCGGTGCCGGCACTCTGACAGATGGCTTCCACGGACTTTTCCACCAAGTCATCGTCAATGGCCAATTCCACCTTTAGCTTGGGCAGAAAGTCAACCACGTACTCAGCCCCCCGATACAACTCGGTATGGCCCTTTTGACGGCCAAACCCCTTCACCTCGGTCACGGTAAGCCCCCGCACACCTACTTCCGAGAGCGCTTCTCGCACATCGTCCAACTTGAACGGCTTGATGATCGCAACCAGCAGTTTCATCACTCAAATCCTCCAAGGCTCAAGGGGAAAACGGGAAAACAGCAAAGCCCCACCCCCACGCGGCTAAAGCGGCGCGGGCGCGAGCGCGGCGCGGGCGCGGACAAGTGCATCGGGATCCAGGGCAGCGGGGAGATTCCCCCACAAGATGTCTTTTAGATTCAGGTACCGTGCGCGGGCAAAAACCCTTCATCGACCCTCCCTCAAGAGTCCGGCGCACAGGAGATCGCCAGTGTAAAGCAAAAATCGGAAAGGTCAATGACCGCCTATAATACCCGCCTGGGTCCGTGAGGCCCCCAGCGAATGAGATCGAACATGCGTCCGGAAGCCAACATTCCAAAATTCGTCCAGGAATTTCTGGACACGCTCCCCAAAGACCTGGGCTACCTGCGCGCCGACCTGGAAAAGAACTGCCGCACCGCCCTATCCGCCCTCCTGGAACGCATGGACCTGGTCACCCGGGAGGAATTCGACATCCAACTGCGTCTCCAGCAACGCCTCCAGGAAACCGTGGGGGAACTGCGGCAGCGTATCTCCGCCCTGGAGGGTGAAAGGCCGGAAATTCCCGCCCCGGAAACCAAGCGGGAACCATCAAGCTAAACTCCGGGCCCAGCTTCAGGCTCGAAGGCCTACCCCTAACCCGGGCTGAGTTCGTCATCGGTCGACTCGAGATCGGAAGACTCGGTCGACTCGGGATCGAAAGACCGGGCCGGCCTCTCCTCCACCTGCGCTTCCGACCACCGCCGGACGGCTTCGGTGACAACCTGCCGCCGGAGCTGCTCCAGTTCCCTGCCCAGGGCCGCTCCTTCCAACCCTTTACCCGCCAAGGCTTGCACCCCCACCTCCCGGTCCGCCGCCGCCGCCACGCGCCACCCTGCCAGGGCGCGCCGCACGGCGCTTTCCCGCTCCGCATCCACCAGGACGGCGCAGACCTCCAGCAAGTCTTCGAAACGCTCCGGCCGGCGCCTGGCGTCAACGGCCTGCAACAGGGTCAGGACCTCCTCCCCTCCGGGCAGAGCAGGCGCGAGAAATTTCCGGGCGTGGCGACAACCCAGAAGCGCCAGGTTCTGGACGTCGCGCGGCAGGGGATAATGCCGGGCAAGGGGTTCCAGCAGGTTGTGCTCCGTGTCTCCCAACGGAACCTCCGCGCCGGCGCACAGGGCGGTGAAGCGCTGTTCCAGGTTCAGCTCCCGCTCCGCCGCACGACGCAGGCAGCGCAGCCCGGACGGAGAGTTGATGGTCCTGGGAAACAGGTAGCCCAAGGCGCCACAGCTCTCCAACACTTCAAAGTAGCGCTCCGGATATTTTTCGCACAGGGCAAGGGCCGTCTCACGCCACACGCGCTCCCGCGCCAGGTCGTTCAACTCTCCGAGGCTGCTCAGCTGCTTCATCAAGGTCAAGGTCTCAGGGGCCACCTGGAAACCCAGGCGCGCGGCGAAACGCGCCACTCTTAACACCCGCAACGGGTCTTCCTTGAAGGCCGGGGACACATGCCGCAGCACCCCGGCGCGTAGATCCGAGACACCTCCGTATGGGTCGATCAATTCCCCGGTCTCACTCTCCGCCATGGCGTTGATGGTCAGGTCACGGCGGCGCAGATCTTCTTCCAGGGTCACGGAAGGCGCCGCCTGCACCCGGAAGCCCCGGTAACCATGGCCGCTCTTGCGTTCAGTGCGTGCCAGGGCGTATTCCTCGTGTGTGCGCGGATGCAGGAAGACCGGAAAGCCCCTGCCCACCGGGCGAAACCCCAGGCTTTCCATTTCCTCCGGAGAAGACCCGACTACCACCCAGTCACAATCGATCACCTTCAACCCGAGCAGGCGGTCGCGCACCACGCCCCCAACTTTGAAGCATTTCATGGGCGCCGCGGCGCACCGCGCGGAACACCACGCGGCGCACAATGCCCTGGACCCCCACTCAAGGAGGAAACTCTCCCAGGTAGGCAGGCGCCACCGCTTCCAGGGAGGTCGGCGTGATCTTCAGCTTCGGAAGCTGGTTGTTCTCCGTCACGCTGTCCAGCCGCGCGGAGTAATAATTGTCGGTGGAGAAAGGTTTGCCGGGCACAAAATCGAAGACGGCGGCCTGCAGGCGTGACAAGGGCGCACCCAGCGGCAGGATCCAGCGGGACAGACCGGACTGGGCCGCGACATAGCGTACCAGTTCCTGCAAGGTGTAAACCCTCGGTCCGCACAGTTCATAGATGCGGCCCGCGCCGTCCGCGGACCGCAAAGTGCGGGCCATGGCCTCGGCAACGTCTTCCACCCACACCGGGGCAAAACGCGCCGCCGCGCAGGCCAGCGGGAAAGGCAGGCCCGGCGGGGTCAAACTCAAAAGCTTTCGGAAGCGATTCAGGAAGCGATCCTCACGTCCAAAGATGACAGAGGGCCGGTAAACACTGACCTGCAAGCGGGGCTCCCCCAGCAACAGCCTCTCCGCCGCACCCTTGCTACGCAGGTAATGGCTGCGAGCCGCGGCGGCGCCGGCATTCAGGGCGCTCACGTATAACAGCCGAGACACCCCCGCGGCCAGGCAGGCCACCGCCAGCTTGCGGTTCAGCTCCACGTGCACGCGTTGAAACCCGGCACCGTCGCGACCCCGCTCGTTGAGGATGCCAACGAGGTTGATCGACACCTGGCAACCCTCCAGTCCTCGCCGCAAAGCGGCTTTATCATGCACATCGCATTGCACCAGGTCGACGCCGGGCAAGAGGATGAGTTTGTGGCGGTTTTTTTCCCGGTTGCGGGTAAGGATACGCAGGCGCAGATTTTCCCGCACCAAGCGGTTGCACAAGGTGCGACCCAGGAATCCGGTACCGCCCAGAACACAGATGCGCTCAATCTTCATGCCGCGCCACACTCACTAATCCACGGAAAACGTCGAATGCACTTGCCTGCTCAAACACCCGCATCACACCCGCACCAGGAACCATCGGGCGCCAATCGCTGTACACATCACGACCGTTAACGCTATTTTAGTCACCACGCCGGGAGGATTCCGGGGATGGTGAAAACCCGGGGAGATGGGTGCTTCGCTCCGTGGCGCCGGGAGG
The DNA here is from genome assembly GCA_014238615.1 of Gammaproteobacteria bacterium. Classification (GTDB taxonomy): domain Bacteria; phylum Pseudomonadota; class Gammaproteobacteria; order Porifericomitales; family Porifericomitaceae; genus JABAAT01. The sequence continues at coordinate 38,621 of JABAAT010000065.1, forward strand.
GGGATAAAAGGACACCCCGAACCTCGGCCCGGCGCCGCGGCCGGACCCCGGGGCAGGGAATGCCGGAAATGCGGCCGCGACGATCACAGCGTGGCAACGCGGAGGTCGCGTTCCCCGCCCCCGCTGTAGAACTCCGGGAACACCAGGCTGCCGTAAACGAACAGGCCCTCAGGCATCATGGTACGCACCCGCCTCTTCCACCGGGGGTACCGGGGGCGCCGCGGCTCCCTCGGCGCGGCGCCGTTCGAGCAGCTTCCTGAAAATTTCAGGATCTTTGGTCTGGGTGAGAGCGCCGGGGCGCGGGAAATGCCGGTCGTACAGGCGGGAGAGCCAGAAACGCAGGGCCGAAGCGCGCAGGGCGACCGGCCAGGCGTCCCGCTCGGCCGCCTCCTGCGGGCGTTCAGCGCGGTAGGCCTGGAGCAGTGCCCGGGTGTGCCGGGGATCGTGCGGACACCAATCGTTCACGGTGACAGCCAGGTCATAGACGTAACACCAGTGACAGGCATAGTAGAAATCGATGACGCCGCTCAACCGGGGGCGTTGCATATCGGGGCCTTCCAGGAAAAGCACGTTGTCGCGAAACAGATCGGAGTGGATGACGCCGCCGGGCAGGGCGCCGAGTTCATGGTGATCCTGGAAACGCAACTCATTCCACAGCAATTCGGTTTCGTCCGGGTCCAATCTTGAAGCGAGGCGGCGCGCGGTGCGCCGCCACCAGGCGGGACCGCGGCTGGGCGGCCGGCGCCTGGGGAAATCGGTGCCCGCCAGGTGCAACAGTGCCAGGATGCGGCCCACGGCGCGGCAATGTTCGATGCCGGGTGTTGCGATACTGTGTCCGCCCAAGCGCTCTACCAGCGCCGCGGGACGACCGCACAACTCGTGCAGATGGCGGCCCCTGTGGTCCGGCACGGGCCGTGCGCAGGGCAGGCGCTTGTCGGCCAGGTGCGCGGTTAACTCCAGGAAGTAAGGCAATTCCTCCCGGTGCACGGTCTCAAACAGGGTCAGTACATACTTGCCACGGTCGGTACTGACAAAATAGTTGGTGTTCTCCACCCCCTCCTTGATGCCCTCGTGGGAAAGCAACTTCCCCACCCTGAAATCACGCAGGAAGGACTCCAGGTGGTCGCGCCTGACCTGGGTGTATACGGCCACGGATCTCAGGCGGCAACGCGGAGCGGCGTGGATCCCTGCTCACCCACCTCCGCCGACAATCCCGCCGACAATCCCGCCGGGCACCGTCCTTCCGTGGGAAAGATCACCAACTGAACAGGATCCACTGGGGAACAATGGTGCCACCGAGAGAGTCATCCAGGCGAGATACCAGGTTGCCGTCTCCGTTCTCATCAACCAGGTAATAAGCCGGGCCGACGGCCGGCTTGATTCTTACCATGAGGAGGCGACCACCGTACCGGTATTCCTCGATGCGCGCGCCGTCCCGCTGCCGGATCGTGACTTCCGGCTCCATGGGATCTCCGCTGACCAGGGCCGGGGGGATCTCGGGCGGCGCCTCCTCCAGCTCCGCCCCCCGCGTCCAGGCCGCCGTGACGGCCCCCAGGAAACAGACGGGCGGCAACAAAGCGAGTTTAAAGAATCTCAAGCTCACCTCCGGGTGTGCGCACCATGCAATGCATCGGGTTAAAGTAACAGCTTTCCAGCATGACTTCCCTGGCCACATTATAAGCGTGACACAAGAACTGCTCGTCCTGGTTGACGGTTCCTACACCCTGTTCCGGGCTTACCACGCGATGCCCGGGCTGAGCACCGGCGACGGACAACCCACCGGCGCCATCCTGGGCTCCCTGAACATCCTGCGCAAGGCGCAGGCTGACTACCAACCGCACTACCTGGCGGTGGTTTTCGACAGTCCCGAGCCCGGCGCGCGCGCCGAACTCTACCCCGGGTACAAGGCGAACCGCCCACCCATTCCCGGGGAACTGGCGGCGCAAATCGAACCGCTGCAGGCCATCATCAAGGCCCAGGGAACGACGCTGCTGCACTCCGGCCGGGCGGAAGCCGACGACGTCATCGCCACCCTGGCACAACGCGCCGACAAGCAGGGGCTGCGGGTCTATATATTGTCCGGCGACAAGGACCTGGCGCAGTTGGTGAACGAGCGCATCACGCTCATCCCGCCGCTTGCCGCCAACCTCCTGGATGCGGCCGGGGTGGAGAAAAAATACGGGGTACCCCCGGCCTTGATAGGCGACTGGCTGGCCCTGGTGGGTGACAGCAGCGACAACATCCCGGGAGTCCCCCTGGTGGGTCCCAAGACCGCCTCCAGGTGGTTAAACCACTACGGCGGCCTGCAACAGCTGCTGGAACAGGCTGACGAACTGAAAGGCAAGGCCGGCGAAAATCTGCGGGCCGGTCGTGAACAGCTGGCGCTGGCGCGGCGCCTGGTGACCCTGGATTGTGACCTGGCGCTGGATTGCAAACTGCCCGACCTGAAGTCACAGCCGCCCGATTGGGAGCGCCTGCGTGAGTATTTCCGCAAGTGGGAGTTCAGGTCGTTCCTGGCGGAGTTGGAAAGGCAGGCATCCTCTTGCCCGGAACCCGACGCGCCGCCATCCGGGCCGACCGAGGCCGAGGCGCACCGGGCCGGCTATGAAGTGCTGCTGTCGGACGAGACATGGCGCCGCTGGCTGGAAAAGTTGCGCGCGGCGGAGTTGTTGAGCCTGAAACTGGAGACCACCGGCCCGGACTACATGTGCGCCGAGTTGGCAGGCATCTCCTTCGCGATCGCTCCCGGTGAAGCGGCTTACCTGCCGCTGGCGCACGCTTATCCGGACGCACCGCCCCAGCTGGATCGGAAGCAGGTGCTGGCGGAACTGCGCCCCCTCCTGGAAGACGAACGGATTCCCAAGCTGGGACACAACCTGAAATACGATCGGCACGTGTTGTCCCGTTACGGCATTGAACTGCGCGGTATCCGTCATGATTCCATGCTGGAATCCTACGTACTGAACAGCACTGCGGCGCACCACGACCTGGATTCGATGGCGCTCCTGTACCTGGGTCGGAAGACCCTGCGTTACGAGGATGTGGCCGGCAAGGGGGCAAAGCAGATGCGTTTTGAGCAGGTGGCCCTGGAACAGGCGGCGCCGTATGCGGCGGAGCACGCGGACTGCAGTCTATGCCTGCATCGGACGCTGTTTCCACGCCTCCGGGCGACACCTCACCTGGAGCGGCTCTACCAGGAACTGGAGATGCCGTTGCTCCCCGTGTTGGGATGCATGGAACGCATCGGGGTGCTGGTTGACCGGGAGCGGCTCGACGCGGAGAGCCGCAAGCTGGAGGAAAATATGGGCGCCCTGGAACGCCGGGCACGGGAACTGGCCGGACGCGACTTCAACCCGGGGTCCACGAAGCAGCTACGGGAAATCCTCTACGAACATCTGCTGCTGCCGATCCAGATGCGCACGCCCAAGGGAGAACCTTCCACCGCCGAAGACGCGTTGCGCGACCTGGCCCAACTACACGAACTGCCGGCGGTGCTGTTGGAGCACCGCGCCCTGAGCAAGCTCAAGAACACCTACACGGACCGGCTGCCGGAACAAATTCACACCGCCACCGGCCGTCTCCACACTTCTTACCACCAGGCGGTGACGGCCACCGGACGGCTCTCCTCGGCCGAGCCGAACCTGCAGAACATACCGGCGCGCACGGAGGCCGGACGCCGCATCCGGGCCGCTTTCGTGGCACCGCCGGGAAGCCGCATCGTGACCGCCGACTATTCCCAGGTGGAGTTGCGCATCATGGCGCACCTGTCCGGTGACACGGCGCTGAGGCGGGCTTTCGCGGCCGGGGAGGACGTGCATCGCGCCACCGCGGCGGAGATTTTCCAGGTGGCGCCGGAGCAGGTCAGGACGGATCAGCGCCGCGGCGCCAAGGCCATTAATTTCGGACTCATCTACGGGATGTCTCCCTTCGGGCTGGCGCGCCAGCTGGGCATCCCGCGCGCCGATGCGCAAAGCTACGTGGAGCGCTATTTCGAGCGCTACTCCAGGGTCCGGGAATTCATGGAGCGCACCCGACAGGAGGCGCGCGTACTGGGCTACGTGGAGACAGTCTTCAAACGCCGCCTGTACCTGCCTGAATTGCAGTCGAAAAACGCGGCGCGGCGGCGGGGCGCCGAGCGCCGCGCCGTGAATGCCCCCATGCAGGGCAGCGCGGCCGACCTGATCAAGCGCGCCATGCTGAATGTGGATCGCTGGCTGCGCGAACACTGCCCGGAGGCACGCATGATCATGCAGGTGCACGACGAATTGGTGTTCGAGGCGCCGGAAGAGCAGGCGGAATGGCTGGGAGAGCAGGTCGGCAGGCTCATGAGCGATGCGGCGGAACTGACGGTTCCCCTGCGCGTGGACACGGGCGTGGGCGACAACTGGGAAGAAGCGCACTAGGTATGCGCCGACCGTACCAGGGGAGATCACCCGGCCCTCTTTCCTGCTAACATTCCTTTTGCGTTCCATCCCGCGTCAGCCCGAAACAACCCCCATGCCGCCGTGACCAGTTCCCCAGGCTCTTCCGCCCCTCCCACCGTACGCTCCGCGGCGGCACCGTATGGGCGGTTCCGCCGCCCATGTTGATTATCCCCGCTATCGATCTCCGCAAAGGCCGCTGTGTGCGCCTGAGCCAGGGGGATATGCAAAGCGAAACAGTGTATTCCAAGGACCCGGTGCGGATGGCGCGCCACTGGGCGGCGGCCGGCGCACGGCGCCTGCATGTCATCGATCTGGACGGCGCCGTGCACGGGACGCCGAAAAACGCCGAGGTGATCCACGCCATCGTTGAGAGCCTGCCCGAACTCCCGGTGCAAGTGGGAGGCGGGGTGCGCTCCGCTGAAATCATCCAGGCTTACCTGGAGGCCGGCGCGCACTACGTGATCATCGGTACGCGCGCCGTCACCACACCGCATTTCATCACCGACGCCTGCGTTGAATTCCCGGGCCGCATCATCGTATCCCTGGATTCCCGCGATGGGCGCCTGGCCACCGAAGGCTGGTCCAAGCTGTCCCGTCACACGGTATTGGACGTGGCCGTGCAGCTGGCAAAAGAGGGTGTGGAGGCCATCATCTTCACCGATATCAACCGCGACGGCATGCTGAAGCGCATCAACGTGGAAGCCACCCTGGAACTCTGCCGGTCCGTGCATGTCCCCGTCGTCGCCGCCGGCGGACTCACCGACCTGAAGGACGTGAAAGAGCTCTCCGCACTGGTCAAGGAAGGGCTGCTGGGAGCCGTTGCGGGCCGCTCAATTTATGAGAAGACGCTGGATTTCGCCGCGGCCCAGCGGCTCGCCGATTCCCTGGATCCACCCGGGGAGGCAAGCGCATGAGCCTGGCACGGCGCGTCATTCCCTGCCTGGATGTTGACCAGGGGCGGGTCGTCAAGGGGGTGCGCTTCGTGGAAATCAGGGACGCCGGCGACCCGGTAGCCAGCGCCGCCGCCTACGACACCCAGGGCGCCGACGAATTATTGTTCCTGGATATCACCGCCAGCTCCGATGAACGTGCCACCATGGTGCGGGTCGTGGAACAGGTCTCCGAGCAGATCTTCATCCCGCTCACCGTGGGCGGCGGCATCCGCGGGCTCGCGGACGCACGGCGCCTGCTGAGGGCCGGCGCCGATAAGATCAGCGTGAATACCGCGGCGGTGCAAAACCCATCCCTGGTGCGTGAATTAAGTGACTGCTTCGGGGCGCAGTGCGTGGTGGCGGCCATCGACGCGCGGCGCGTCCCGGGCGGCAATGCCGCCTGGGAGGTGTACACGCACGGCGGTCGCCGCCCCACCGGCCTGGACTGCCTGCAGTGGGCGGCGCGGCTGGAAGAGCTGGGCGCCGGCGAGATTCTGCTCACCAGCATGGACCGGGACGGGACGGGAGAGGGCTTTGACCTGGAATTAACCCGGGCGGTCAGCCGCGCGTTGTCCATCCCGGTGATCGCCTCCGGCGGAGTCGGTACGCTGGAACACTTGGTGCAGGGCGTCCTGGAGGGCGAGGCCGACGCCGTGCTGGCGGCCAGCATCTTTCACTTCGGGCGCCACAGCATCGCCGAGGCCAAGCGGGAACTGGCACGGCACGGCATTCCGGTGTGCCCGGTGCCGACGGCATGAGCGCGGACAAGACATCCAACACCGGCGCCGGGAGCATGGGCGCAGGGGCGGCCGGCGACGCCTGGTTGGATAGTGTGCGTTGGAACGACGACGGCCTGGTTTCGGTGATCACCCGGGAGGCGCGGAGCGGCGTCGTACTGATGTCCGCCTGGATGAACCGCGAGGCGTTGCGCCGCAGCCTGCGGGAGGGACGGGCCTGCTACTGGTCGCGCTCCCGGCGCTGCCTGTGGCGCAAAGGCGACACTTCCGGCAATTTCCAGGAAGTGTGCGGCGTCCGCCTGGACTGCGACGCCGACACCCTGTTGCTGGATGTCATACAGCACGGCGCCGGGGCCTGCCACACCGGACGGATGCACTGCTTCTTCCGCCGCCTGCGGGACGGCGCCTGGAAGGAAGAAAAGGATCATGACGAGGCTCCCAGGCCGCCGGACGCGGAAAGCCGACTGGAGCACCTGGCCTTGTTGCTGGAGCAACGCAGGCAGGCCGACCCGGCGCATTCCTACGTGGCCGCCCTGCACCGGGACGGCCTCGATCGGATTCTGAAAAAAGTCGGCGAGGAAGCCGCCGAAACCATCATCGCCGCCAAGGGAGGGGAGCCCGCCGAGCTCATCCATGAAACCGCCGATCTCTGGTTCCACACTCTCGTGCTGCTGGCCCATATGGGCCTTGGCCCAAGGGAAGTGCTGGCTGAACTGGAAAGACGCCGCCCGCCGCGCGATTCTGACATATAATAGGGGCTTGGCCGAGCTTGCTTCGTCCCTCCCCCACCCACACACAAAGGAGCTAACGTCCCTTGAGCTTTGGTACAGGTGAACTGGTTCTCCTGCTGGCCCTCGGCGCCCTGATCTTCGGCACCAGGAAGCTGCGCAACGTGGGCGGTGACCTGGGCTCCGCCGTCAAGGGGTTTCGCAAGGCGCTGAGCGAAGAGCCCGAGGAGGAAAAACAGGACGTCCCGGCGGGTGACGCCAAGGCATCGCAGGCGGCGCCGCGGGATGACGGGAAGGACAAAGCACCCTAGCCGTTCCGAAGGGAGTGTCGAGACGGGAGGCCGGGGGCAACCGTCCATGGGGTTCCTGGACCATCTTGATGAATTGCGGCGGCGCCTGCTGCGCTCCCTGGCCTGCCTGCTGCTGGTCTTCCTGGGGCTATCCTGGTTCGCGCGCGACCTGTTCGCACTGTTCGCCGGGCCCATGATAGAGCGCATGCCGGGCCAGGCCACCATGCTGGCCATCGACGTGACAGCGCCCTTCCTGGTTCCCCTGAAGCTTTGCCTGCTCCTGGCCGTGTTTCTTTGCATGCCCTACCTGCTCCACCAGCTTTGGGCTTTCGTGGCTCCCGGTCTTTACCGGGGTGAACGCCGCCTGGCGCTGCCGCTGCTGTTCTCCAGCCTGCTGCTGTTTTACCTGGGCAGCGCCTTTGCCTACTGGGTGGTGTTGCCGTTGTTGTTCCTGTTCATCGCATCCATGACGCCCGAGGGCGTCCAGATGATGACTGACATCAACCGCTATTTCGGCTTCTCCATCAAGATGTTCCTGGCCTTCGGCATCGCCTTCGAGACCCCGGTGCTGATTGTCCTGCTGGTGCGCACCGGCGCGGTGGAAGTGGAACAGCTGGCGGCCAAACGCGCCTACGTGTTCGTGGGCTGCTTCATCGTCGGCATGCTGCTGACTCCTCCGGACGTCATCTCGCAGTGCCTGCTGGCGATCCCCGTCTGGCTTCTCTATGAGCTGGGCCTGTGCATCAGTCGCCGGATGCGGAAACCGCCCCGGACCTCCGACGACGACCTCGGGCTTGAGTCCGGGCCTCCCTAGGTACGGCGTCGTATCAACAAGACGACGGCAGCCCATGCATAGACGTTCCTTTCTCAAGGCGGCTGCCACGACCTGCCTGGGCGGCCTGCTGCCCGGCTGCGGCGTTTTCAACCCCTGTGAGCCGCCGCGGGATTTCGATGAGGAGGAACAAGAACTGTTCGGGGAGGCCCTGGACGGCATCCATCCCAGCCGCCTGTGGGATACGCACGTGCATCTCATCGGCAGGGGCGACAGCCACAGCGGCATTTGGGTCAATCCACGCTTTCGGAAGTTCCGGCACCTGGGCTGGAACACCCGTTACAAGTTCTACCTGGACGCCGCCTGCCTGGATGAAGACGAGGACGAGATCGACACGGGCTACGTCAGGCAACTGCTGAATCTGCATCTCCAGATGCCGAAACGCGGCAAGCTCATGCTGCTGGCTTTTGACTACTACCATGGGGAAGAAGGAAAACGCGACCTGGAACGCAGCACCCTGCATGTCCCCAACGCGTACGCCGCGCGGCTCGCCGCCCGTTATCCACGGGAATTTGAGTGGGCCGCCTCGATCCACCCTTACCGGGAAGACTGCCTGGAGGCCCTGGAACAAGCGGCGGCGCACGACGCCCGCGCCGTCAAGTGGCTGCCGCAGGCCATGGGCATGGATCCGGCATCACCCCTGTGTGACCGCTTCTACGAGCGCGTCGCGGCGCTGGGCCTGCCGCTGCTGGTGCACGTCGGCCGGGAACATGCGATGCCGGTGCCCGACCAATCGCTGGGCAACCCCCTGCGCCTGCGGCGCGCCCTGGAACACGGCGTGCGGGTCATTGCCGCGCACTGCGGACGGGAAGCAGACGGCGTGGACTTGGATCGCGGCCCGCACGGCCCGCGCCGCGACAATTTTGAACTGTTCAGCCGCCTCATGGAAAACCCCGATTACGAACGACTCCTGCTGGGCGACGTTTCCGCCGTCTTTCTTACCATCCACGACAACGCGCCCGCACGGGCGATTCTTGAGCGCACCGAATGGCACCCGCGCCTGCTGTACGGTTCCGACTACCCTTTGCCCGCCATCCGGCCCCTCATCGACACTGACCGTTTCGTTGGACTCGGCATGCTCAAAAAAACAGGGGCAAAGGCCCTGGAACGGGTGCGCCGCTACAACCCGATGCTGTACCACCTGCTGCTGCTCCGCCTGCTGCGCTACAACGGCAAGAGCCTCCGCCCCGAGGTGTTCCATACCCGCGACCACCTGCTCCCCCAGGCAGCCTGAGGAGGAAGCTCCGGGGGGTCATCCAGGCGGGCGGCGCACCGGCCTCACCTCCTGAAGCGGCTTCCGGAAAAGACGACAGCGCCGCGGGCGGCCGAGCCGGCGACCCTAGGATTGTTCCCAGGGCAGATTGTGGAAACGCCAGCCGTTCAAAGTATTACGATGCCGCCGTTCATCCAACTGCCCTTCAAACCCCTCGCTGATATTGCTGACATCCTGAAACCCGGCACGGAGCAACGCCAGGCCCGCATTGCGGGAACGCGTCCCGCTGCGGCACAGCATCAGCACCGGGCGCTGTTCCAGGGGCACCGCGCCGTCACGCCCTTCCAGGGCCGCGCGCACCCTGGCCGGGAACTCCAGGTCCTCCCGCCATTCGGGAAACTCCTGCCACGGTACATGTACCGCTTCCACCGGATGCCCCACGTAGTGATATTCCATGGCGGTGCGCACATCCACGAGAACCGCCTCCAGCTGCTTTTGCAACGACTCCCAGGCCTCCACCGGATGAATTTCTTTCACTCCTTTCACACTCATGTTGTATACTCCTGCGACGGATGCCTGAAAACCAGCAAAACAACCGGCCACACACCCGGATTATAGAGCAATTGCACGAACCTACGGTGGATCAACAGCGCACCCGCCAGGAGCGTGCAGCCCCGGGGCCCCTCGTACGGCGCGGCGGCCTGTTCTAATGAACGACTTCCCCAGGGACCTGTTCTATGACCCCGGCCATACCTGGGTCAACACCCTGGACGACGGCACCGTGCGCATCGGCCTCACAGACCACGCCCAGGAGGAACTGGGAGACATCGTCTTCGTTGAACTCCCCACCCCCCACAGCCGTTTTGCGCGGGACCAGGAATGCGGCGTGATCGAATCGGTCAAGTCCACCTCCGATCTGCGCTGCCCGCTGAGCGGCGAGGTCGTGACCGTGAACCAGGACCTGGAAGAAAACCCCGCATGGGTCAACAGTGCACCTTACGACAACGGCTGGTTATTCCAGCTACGCCCGGACGACACGGCGGAACTGGAACAACTACTGGACGAATCCAGTTACAGGCGCCTGATCCAGGGCGACTGATTCAGGGCGACTGAACACACTTTTAAGGAGGAACTTCTTATGGCCAGGATCACCCTGCACGACACTCCCTGCCGCACCTGCGGCGAACTCCCACCGGTGGGCGCCAAGGCCCCCGACTTTCTCCTGACCGACGCGGAACTCAAGGATCTGGGCCTGGCCGACTTCCAGGGTAAACGCAAGCTTATCAGCTGCATACCCAGCGTGGACACCCCGGTCTGCGCGCTGTCCACGCGCAAGTTCAACGAGAAAGCCGAACAGGAAAACGATGTGGTGTTCCTGACCGTCTCCGCCGATCTGCCCTTCGCCCTGAAGCGCTTCTGCGCGTCCGAGCAAACACAGAAGGTCAAGGCGCTTTCCATGATGCGCAACCGCCGCTTCGCCGAGGACTATGGGCTGCTGATCGAAGACGGCCCCCTGGCCGGACTCTGCGCCCGCGCGGTGCTCGTGCTGGACGAGGAGGACCGCGTCGTCTATCGTCAACTGGTCACCGAGGTCACGGACGAACCCGACTACGAAGCGGCTCTCCGTGCCCTATGAAGGTTGACACCAGTTGGATGAGGCCGGAACGCCCGCCGGCCGCGTTTTAAGGAGCCGGTCGTCACCTCCACGCATGGTTCGGCGGCTTCGGATGAAAGCGTTATGAGCATCCCCGATATCAGTGGCGTGGTCTTGGCCGGGGGACGGGGGCGGCGCCTGGGCGGTATGGACAAGGGATTGCGGCTCCTGGCGAACCGACCGCTGGTGGAATACGTATTGGAGGCCCTGGGGGGGCAGGTACGGGAACTTCTTATCAACGCGAACCGCAACGTGGAACGCTACGGGCGCTATGGTTACCAGGTGATTCCGGATCACCCGCCGGGCTTCGAGGGACCACTGGCGGGCATGGCCGCGGCCCTGGAGGCGGCCGCCCACCCGTGGGTGCTGTGCGCGCCCTGCGACTGTCCGAGGCCGCCCCCCGACCTGGCCATTCGCATGCAGCGGAGGCTGCACGCGGAGCAGGCCCGTATCTGCACCGCCTGGGACGGGACCCGCGTGCACCCGGTGTTCGCCCTGCTGGACCGGGAGCTGTTGCCTTCGCTGCAGGCCTACCTGGCCGCCGGGGGCCGCAAGATCGACACCTGGTTTGCCGAACACCCCCTGGCGCGGGAGGATTTTTCGGATCATCCGGGGGCTTTTCGCAATCTCAACACACCGGGGGAACTCCTCATCATGGAGCGGGAGTTGTGTGCCGGAACGGCGGCCGTCTCGTGACGAAACCACCCAATCCTTCCACGGACTGCAGCACTGACTTTGAGCCGGACTCCCTGTCCGTGACGGAGGCGCGGCGGTGCATCCTGGGCGACGTCAGGGCGCTGACAGAGACGGAGCGCGTAGCGTTACCGACCGCCCTGGGCCGGGTGACAGCGGTGGATGTGCGCGCCGGTCTGGATGTGCCCTCCGCCACGAACGCGGCGGTGGACGGCTATGCATTGCGCGGCACCGAGCTGCCACAAGCGGGCTTCCACGAACTGCGCGTGGCCGGGACCGCCCGCGCCGGGCATCCCTGGCGGGGAAGCCTGGGCGCCGGTGCCTGCGTGCGCATCATGACCGGTGCGGCGCTGCCGGAGGGCGCCGATACGGTGGTGATGCAGGAACACGTGGAAGGCACGGCGGACCAGGTGCGCCTGGCGGCGGGGGTGGCAACGCCCGGGGCGAATGTACGCCAGGCCGGGGAAGACATCCGCGCGGGCGGCATCGCGCTGAAGCGCGGGCGGCGTCTGCGGGCGGCGGACCTGGGCATCGCGGCCTCCGTGGGCGCGGCCGAATTGCTGGTGACACGCAAGCTGAAGGTCGCCTTCTTTTCCACCGGCGATGAGCTCTGCCCGGTGGATGGGGGAAAACCACCGGCCCCGGGCATGATCTACGACAGCAACCGCTACAGTCTGCACGGGCTGCTTGGACGCGCCGATCTCGAGGTGCACGATTACGGCATCGTGTCCGACGATCGGGTGGCGCTGGAGAAGCTGTTAAGCAAGGCCGCCGCCACGGCGGACGTGGTGTTGGCCAGCGGCGGCGTTTCGGTGGGGGAGGCGGACCTGGTGCGCGAGACGCTCGCCAGCCTGGGAAACGTGCGTTTCTGGAAAGTGGCCATGAAGCCCGGACGGCCCCTGGCCTTCGGCGCCGTGGGACGGGCCTGCTTTTTCGGGCTGCCGGGAAACCCGGTGTCGGTGCTGGTGACCTTTCACCAGTTTGTGCTGCCTGCGTTGCGGCGCATGGCCGGAGAGCGGGAAACCGAGCCCCTGCTGCTGCGGGTGCCCTGTGCGACACCCCTGCGGAAACGGCCGGGCCGGGTCGAGTACCAGCGCGGCGTCCTGTGCCGCACCCCGGAGGGCGTCCTGACGGTGACCGGAACCGGCGCGCAGGGCTCCGGGATACTGCGCTCCATGGGACTGGCCGACTGCTACATCGTGCTCCCCATGGAGCAGGGCGAAGTGCGTGCCGGCGAACTGGTGGAAGTCCAGTTGCTGGCGGAATTTTAGGGGGTGCCCGGGAAAGGCGCGCCGGTACGGATGGCGCGCTCCTCGGTGACAATCCAGTGCACCGGCAGGTCGTGTTCCCGGGCGGGCAGCTCCTTGCACAACTGCACCTCGAAGGCAAGCGCCACGCGCGGGTGTTCCGGGTGGTGCGCGAACCAGCGGTCGTAATAACCGCGGCCGTACCCGAGGCGCGTGCCGGCCGCGCTGAAACCCAGTCCCGGTGTGATGCTGAGCTCAATCGTCTCATCGAATTCCGGTCCCGAAGCGGGCTCCTGGATGCCGTACCGGTTGGGTTGCAGCTGCGCCAGGGAGTCGATCTTCCGGGCCAACATACCGTGCTCCCGGATCAGCGGCACACAAACGCTTCTGCCTTCCCGCAGCCAGTCTTCCAGGAGCTCGTGGGTGCAGACCTCGGACCGGCAGGAAACGTAACAGAAAATACGGCGCGCGGCGACGACCTGGGGCAGCAGCCGCAGCCTGTTCTGGATGGCCGCCGCGTGGCGCGCACGGAGCGACTCCGGCAGGTTCCGCCGAACGCGCAACTGGCGCCGACGCCATGCGCTCTTGTCATGTGCCGTCATATCGGTCATCCTATACTACCGTGTGGCGTGCGCCGCCAGGGTGGTGGGACGCGGCCCACTGAGCTTCCCCCGGTTGGATAACTGGGCTTCCCGGTTGATAAACGCCACGGCAGTGGAATGTGCGCCGCGCACTCCGCACAGGGCTTTCCATGGCCGGACCATTAACCCACGGGCCAAACCACAGGCAGGGCCGCAGGCCCTGGCAGATTCGGAGTGATGCATGGTTAAAATTCGTCTGAGCCGGGGCGGCGTCAGGAAACGCCCCTTTTACCACATCGTGGCCGCCGACCACCGGAACAAGCGCGACGGCAGGTTCCTGGAGCAGCTTGGGTTTTTCAATCCACTCGCCACCGGGGGCGAGCAGTCCCTGCGCATTAACCTGGAACGGACGCGCTACTGGACCGGGCACGGCGCCCAGGTGTCAGACCGCGTGACCAGGCTGATCCGGCAATACGAGAAGCAAATCGTTCCTGCCGCGGAAACCGCCTCGACCGGGACGGTGCCGAACGAAACCGCCGCGGAGACCGCTGCGAGCTGAGGCGCTGTCATATCCTGCGTGAATGGCCTCCATGAATGACATGCGGGACTTCCTGGCAGTGGAGCGGGAAACCGCCCTGGACGCGGGCGGGCGCCTGAGCGCCGGGTGCTTTCTAGGCGCTTACGGGGTACGTGGCTGGGTACGGCTGCGCTCCTACACGCATCCGCCGGAGAACCTGTTGAGCTATCGGCCCTGGTGGCGGCGCACCCCGGCCGACGCACCGCCGCTGGAGGTGCTGGAAGGGCGGCGTCACGGTATGCACCTGGTGGCGCGGGTCGCCGGGGTCGCCACGCGGGAAGCGGCCTCGGCCATGCGCGGCGTGGAACTGGTGGTGGAGCGCTCGTGCCTGCCGCCCCCGGAACCGGGCCGCTATTATTGGTGTGATCTGCTGGGGCTCGTGGTGTTGGACGACACCGGCCGCAACCTGGGCCACGTCACCGGCATCATGGGAACCGGTGCGCACGACGTGCTGCGCGTGCGGGGCGAGGAAGAGCACCTGGTGCCCATGGTGCCCGGGGTGTTCGTGACCAGCGTGGACCTGGCGGGCGGCCGCATGCACGTGCGCACGGACGGACTGAACAGCTTACCGAACAACCTGGGGACGCCGGATTGACCACGGCGTCCGGCGCAGCGGTGCTGCGCATCGGGGTCGTGACGATTTTCCCCGACCTGTTCTCTGGACTCGCCCATTGGGGTATCATCGGCAGGGCGGTACGACATGGTCTGCTGGAGCTGAGCACCTGGGATCCACGCAACTATACTCAGGACCGGTACCGCAGCGTGGACGATCGCCCCTACGGAGGCGGCCCGGGCATGGTGCTGCGGGCGCCGCCCCTGGAACAGGCCTTACGGGCCGCGCGCCGCGCCCTTGGTGACACGCACGACAGCGCGGGCGAAAGCCCGCGCGCCCTGGGCATCTACCTGAGCCCGCAGGGCCGCCTGCTAAGCCAGGCAGGCGTGCGGGAGTTGTTGTCCCGGGCGCCCTTATTGCTGCTTTGCGGCCGCTACGAGGGTGTGGACGAGCGTTTTTTAACGCGGGAGATAGACGAAGAATGGTCCATCGGCGATTATGTTCTGAGCGGCGGGGAACCGGCCGCCATGGTGTTGATCGACGCCCTGGCCAGGCTCTGGCCCGGGGTGCTGGGGAATGCGGCTTCCCACCAGGAGGATTCCTTCGAAACCGGCCTGTTGGACTACCCGCACTACACCCGGCCCGGAGAGTACCAGGGTCTGGGCGTGCCTCCCGTGCTGTTAAGCGGGGATCACGAACGCATCGAAACCTGGCGGTTGCGCCAGGCCCTGGGACGCACCTGGCTGCGACGACCCGAGTTACTGAACGGATGGCGGCCGGACGCGCGGCGGCGCTTGCTGTTGCGTGAATTTATCGAAGAAACGCGGCAGGCGGACCCCACGTCCGTCCGCCGCGAGCATGGAGAAAACTAACGACTCATGAGTAAACTGATACAAGAACTGGAGCGGGAACAACTGCGCGCCGAGGCGTTGCCGCAGTTTCGCGCCGGCGATACGGTGGAAGTGATGGTCCGGGTCAAGGAGGGACAGCGGGAACGTCTGCAACTCTTCCGGGGGGTGGTCATCGCGAAACGCAACCGCGGCCTCAACTCGGCCTTCACGGTGCGTAAGGTTTCCTACGGGGTAGGGGTGGAACGCGTGTTCCAGAGCCACAGTCCGACCCTGGCCTCCCTGAAGGTACTGCGCCGGGGGCGGGTGCGACGCGGCAAACTCTATTACCTGCGGGAGCTCAGCGGCCGAGCCAGCCGCATCCGGGAACGCATTATGCACGCTCCCACCCAGGCTTCCGACAAAACGGCGGCGGCGCATGCGGCGCCGGACAACAAGCAGACGTAAGGAAAATCAGGAAGCGCGCGCCGACTCCAGCACCCGGTGCAGAGTAGCGACGCCGCTCGGTGTGTTTGAACTGCATGCCGGCGAAGGCTACCTGAACGCTTTACGTTTCCTACCCGGCGTGGCGGCCGCTAAAACGCTCGGCTGCCCCGCCTGCGCCCCCGTCCGCGCCGCGCTCCGTGCTTATTTTCTCGATGCGCGCTCCTGGCCCGGGACCGCCCTGCCCCTGCGGCCGCGGGGCACTCCTTTTCAGCGGAGGGTCTGGAAGCAGTTGCTGCGTATTCCCCCCGGTTGCGTACTCAGTTACGGCGACCTGGCCAGGCTTTTACGCAGCGCGCCGCGCGCCATGGGACAGGCCTGCAGGCGCAATCCGCTGAGCATCCTGGTACCCTGTCACCGCATCGTGGCAAGTCGCGGCCTGGGAGGATATCACGGCGGGAGCCGGGCGCCGGACCTGGAACGCAAACGCTGGCTGCTGCGCCACGAAGGAGTGTCTTCATTGTGACCACTGGCCCGGCTTCAGGCGGGACACGCCCAGGGCTTCCGGACGTGCCTCCAGGCACACTCATGGATGGGGAGGAAGCCGCTCGCCTGGAGCGTTTCCTTGAGCAACTATGGCTTGAACAAGGCCTGAGCGACAACACCCTGCAGGCCTACCGGCGTGACATCGCGGCTTTCGAGCATTGGCTGCGCGGGCGGCGGCGCGGCCTGAAGGCCGCCACCGAGGCCGACATCTACGATTACCTGGCGGTGCGGCTGGCGACGCGGGCGCCGCGCAGCACTGCCCGCGCACTTTCGGCGCTGCGGCGTTTCTACGCTTACCTGCTGCGCATGGGAGAACTCCGCGCCGACCCCACGGACCGGATCACCCCGCCGCGGCCGGGGCGCGCCCTGCCCCACACCCTGAGCGAGGCGGAGGTGGAACGCCTGCTGGAACTTCCGGACGGCACCCCGGCCGGGCTGCGAGACCGCGCCATGCTGGAACTGCTCTATGCTACCGGCCTCAGGGTTTCGGAACTGCTTGGCCTGACGGTGGAGCGCTTCAATTCACGGCAGGGGCTGGTGCGGGTCACCGGTAAAGGGTCAAAGGAACGCCTGGTACCGCTCGGCGAAATCGCCAGCGACTGGCTTCTGCGCTACCTGCGTGAAGCCCGCCCGGAGTTGGCGCCACCGCTCTGCCCACTGTTGTTTCCGGGGCGCGGCGGCCGTCTCATGCCGCGTCAATCCTTTTGGCGCCGCCTGAAGCGCTATGCCATGGCGGCGGGTATCGACAAGAATCTGAGTCCGCACGTGCTGCGCCACGCCTTCGCCACCCATTTGCTCAACCATGGCGCCGACCTGCGTGTCGTGCAGTTGTTGCTCGGGCACAGCGACATCTCCACCACCCAGATCTATACGCACGTGGCCGATGAGCGCCTGCGCCGGGTGCATGCACGCCATCATCCGCGCGGCTGAATTCCGGGAATCCCCGCCTACCACGCCGGGGGCCCGTTATGTTATGGTGATAGTGGAAGGCCCGTGTGGTGTATGGGGTGTTGCGAGCGCTGAAGCTGCGCGGCGCTCCAGAAACGGTGTGTGATTTCATATGACCGCTGCCTGCCCAGGGGCCGGGTCGGTCCAAGGACGGTAAAAAGTCGACGGAGGTTCATTCATGTTCTATCTAAAACATCAAGACACCGCCCCGGGCGGGCGCCCCGGCGCGTTGTGCCGCCGGGCGTACCTGGGCCTGGCACTCGTGTTCATGGGAGCTGCTCCAGTCTTTGCGGGCGAGACGGAGGATCGTATCCGCGCGCGCATTGAAAATTTCCTGCCGAACATGAAGGTCTTGGAAATTCAGCCCAGCCGCTATCCAGAGCTCTACAAGGTGCTCTTCGCCAACGAGACCCTCTACGTCACCAGGGACGGGCGTTATGCCTTCAGCGGTGACATGTGGGACCTGGAAAAGCGCAGCAACCTGAGTGAGCTGGATCGCCAAGGCAGTCGCGTGGATGCCCTCAGCCGGCTCATTCCAGAAGAATACATTGAGTTCGCCCCCGAGTCAGGCTATCAAAACGTGGTGCATGTCTTTACCGACGTGGACTGCGGTTATTGCCGCAAGCTGCATCAGCACGTACAGGAGTTCAACAACGAGGGGATCGCGGTGCGCTACCTGGCCTATCCCCGCAACGGCCCCGACTCGGTGACCGCCAAAACCATGGAATCGATCTGGTGCGCGGCGGATCGACGGAACGCCATGACCCAAGCCAAGCAGGGTCTATCGGTGGACGAAACCGCCGCCTGCGAAAACCCGGTCCGCGAGCAATTCACCCTGGGCCAGGCCATAGGGGTGCGGGGCACTCCGGCCGTGATCCTGGAGGACGGCCGATCCTTCGGTTACCTGACCCCCGAGCAACTGCTGAACCAGCTGGGACGGCCAAGGCAGCAGGCCGCACAATAAGCGGCCCCCATCTCTCCGGCGGCGACCCTCCGGCAGCTCTCCGGCGTCTCTCCGGTGGCGCACAGACGACCGTACCCTCCCGCTTCCCCTCCAGCGGCGGCGGTGGCCGGCAGCTTCCCGGGCGAAGCCAGGCGGGAGTGGGGGCTGCTCCAGCCGGTTAATCCAGCCAGTTAATCCAGATACCGATGCTCCCGCAAGATCGCCCAGGCGCGCAATTCTCCCCGTTTCAGGAACTCGGCGCGCACCGGCACAAAATCCAGGTCAGGCGCACACCAGACGCGTAGCCGCCGCTCTTTCGGCTGCTCGTCCGGGGAAACGGTCTCAAGGCTCAGCCTGACAGTGCGCATGGAGCCTAGTGCGGTTTCAATGTCCTCCTCGGCTTCCCTCCTGAACACGTGGCGCCTCCATTCGCCCTTGCGGGTAACGCTCGAGTAGTCGAACATGGCGTCCGACCCGCGCAGATCCATCATCAGCCGTATCCAGTAAACCAGTTCGTCCGCCAGATCGCCAGGTGCCAGGTGCAGGGCATGCTGCACGGCGCCGGACTCCCGCGCTTCCCGCCCCGGCCCAATCCCACCTGGTCCGGCAAGAAGATTCTGGTTGCGCCGGGCCGCGCCGGACTGCCTGGCCGCGCCGGATTTCCACACTTCCAGAACACCCGGTTCCCAATCAAACTTCAGGCGCCACTCATCCTGCTTATAGCCGAGACGCAGGTAGTGATAGGTTAAGGGTTGTAATCCCCCGGAGCCCAACAGTCCCTGGCTCTTCATGCGCAGCTCCGTGGAGAACAGCATTTCGCTCAGACCGACGGTGCCGGCGGAAACCTGGAACAGGTAGCGCGCGCCCGGGGCGGCGCGCCTGAAGTTGGCTTGCACCCGGCCCTTCAGTGACAGGCCGAACTTCCGGCCGACCACATCGTAGCCAGCTTCAAAGGAGCGCGGCACGGCCTGGTCCGGAGCGGCCGCCGGCGTTTGCGCCGCCAGGCAGGCTGCACAAGCCCAAATCCAGCGCCAACCTCCAGGAACGGCGCGTGGCGCAGCGGCGCGCGGCGCGCGTCGGAGCGGGATTCCCAAATGCATTCTCACGTCACCTCTACAAAAGGACCAGGCTCCGGGCCCGGTCTGACCTCTGCATCCGCCTTTGCCCCGGCGGGGGCCGCGCCGTCCTGGACAATACCCAGGGAATAGAGCATTCGATGATAGTAGAATGGATAATAACCGCAGACCGAATACCGGGCAGGCGCTCGCACGACGCGGCGCGCCCGAAAATTGATGCAGCGCCTCACTTATAACTGCCTGTCCTACCTGGCGATTCCCTACATCGTCGGCCGTCTGCTCTGGAACGGCCTGGGGGATCGCCGTTACTGGCAACGCTGGCCCGAACGCTTCGGCTGGCCGAAAGCGTCTTGGGCCGAGCACCAGGCGGTGCTGTGGGCGCACACGGTTTCGGTGGGGGAATTGCATACCGCCGCACCCCTGTTGCGGCGATTAAGCGAAACTTTCCCGGCTTACCGCATGTTGGTCACCACCGTGACCCCCACCGGAGCGGAGCGGGTACCGGCCGCGCTTGGGGAACGCGCCAGGCACCTTTACCTGCCCTATGATCTGCGTCCCGCGGTACGCCGTTTTCTGGCGCGTACGCAACCACGCCTCGGATTGGTGCTGGAGACCGAACTTTGGCCGGAGCTGTTCTTCAGCTGCCAGCGGCGCGGGATTCCCCTATGCCTGTTGAACGCCCGCATGTCACAACGCTCCGCCGACCGTTATCGCAGGGTTGCCGGCCTGATGCGCCGTACCCTAAGCACCCTGCAACTGATTGCCGCCCGGGAGGCCGCCGATGCCAGGCGCTTTATCGCCATGGGCGCCGATCCCGCCATCGTGCAAGTCACCGGCAATCTGAAATACGACCTGGAAATTCCGGCTTCCGTGGAGCCGCGCGGCCGCGAATTGCGCGCCCGGCTGTTCGGAAACGGACCGATCTGGATCGCGGCCAGTACCCACCGGGGCGAAGAAGAACAGGTACTCCAGGCTCACGCCCAGGTGGTGCGCGACCTGCCGCGGGCGCGCCTGGTGCTCGTCCCCCGCCATCCACGGCGCGCTCCGGAAGTGCGCAGGCTCTGCCACCGCTTAAGCAAAGCGCCGATGGTAAGCCGCACCTCCGGCTCGGCCTGCCCGGAAGGCGGAGTCCTGCTGCTGGATACCCTGGGGGAACTGCCGCCCTTCTACGCCGCCGCCGATGTGGCCTTCGTGGGCGGCAGCCTGGTCCCCCACGGCGGCCACAACCTGTTGGAACCCGCGGCGCTGGGCCGACCGGTTCTGACCGGACCGCATCTCTGGAATTTCCAGGAGGCGGCGGCCATGTTATGCTCCGCGCAAGGTGCAGAGCTGGTTCCGAATGCCGACGCACTGGGCGCGGCGGTGCTTGGGTTGCTGTACCATGAGGACGAGGCCCGTGCCCGCGGGCGCCGAGCCGCGCGGGTGGTGGCTAAGAATCGCGGCGCCGTGGCCCGCACCGCGGAATTATTGCAGCCGCGACTGCAGGCCGGCCTGGATATAGCGCATCGGGCGCGTCATTAACGCTGGAGGAAATCACCTTGCATGGAATTTTACGAACTCCGGGCCTGGCACCGGCGCTGTTCATTGTTTTTTCAGGCTGGGTCAGCCTGTGCTGGAGTACGGCCGCCTCGGCCCATGAGCAGAACTTTCCGGTCATTGAGCAGATCAGTTTCGCGCTGGACTGCATGGAGAAAAACGGCGGGCAAAACATAGAAACCCTCTATACCTGCTCCTGCCGTATAGAAAGTTTGAATCAGTCCATGGACTTCGGAGATTACGAGGAGGCGAAGATCTACAAACGCTTCGCGCAAATGCCTGGGGAGCGCGGCGGCCTGTTCCGAGAAAGCAAGGGGGGGGACGTGAAACGGAAGGCGCTGGATGAGGTGTTGGCAAACGTAGAGCGCGCCTGCCCCTTGGTCAAACGCAGGTAGTCAGGCCCCAGTAGTCAGGCCAGGTAACCAGGCCAGGTAACCAGGCTATAGGCGCGACAGGGGGGACGCCCCCTCCGCAACCAGGGGAGCGACACCGACGCAGCCGTGCAAGTCAGGGCACGGACCGGTTCACGAACTTGAAACCTGCACCAACGCTCCGCACCGGCAAAGCCCCGCACCGGCTTTCTTCAAAACCAGGGGCCGGTTCGAGGCCGGGACGGCGTTGCCAGAACGACGGGACAGGACGGCGGGGCGCTACTCAAAATCAGGGCGGCAAAATCAGGGCGGGCGGGCTACTCCTGCAAACCCAGTTCCTGGGAAAAGCTGAATTCCTTGTTCTTGGTGTCGGTGGCCTTCACCTTCAGAAGACCCCCGGAACGTTGCGGAACCATGAAGAAGCGAAAGCTTGGATCTTCGCTAATGGAAAAAGTCAGGGTGCCGCTCAACACCGGTGCGTCATCATAGGAAACTTCAACGCGGTTAAGAAAATAAGGGATAGGCTTCCGGTTGGTGCGGGGATCAATGGACATGCCGGTGACATTCGGATGGCTGATCTGCAGCTGCACCAGTCCGGGTTCTTCCAGCTGCCATACGCCACGCTGCTTGACGCGCGTGTTGCCTAACAGCGCCAGGGCTTCCGTCAGGCTTTTGCCGGGCGGCGCGGAACACCCCCCGGCAGAGCGTATATAAGACTTGTCCATGTGCAGCGTCCCATCGTTTAATTCGGCGATGACACGTATGTAGGTGAAGAAATCAATGCGCACGCGCATCGCCAGGTCAGCCCGACCGTTCATCGGGGACAGTTCAAACTGTCCTACCAGGGGCACCGGGTTGCGGTCCGCGAAAACATACATGCTCTTGATATACCTTTCCTCGGCCTGCGGGATTTTGCTATGGATGGAGATCGGTACGATGGCAGCGTCCTCAGCCCGGAAAGGCACCTTGATTTCAACGATGTCCTGGCCCGCTCCTTCAAGGATCGTGCGCTCGGCAAACACCTGCGGGCGGATCTCTTCCATCCAAACCCGCTCGGACTCCCGTTCGCGCGCTTCGGGTTCCGCCTGGGCGCTACGGGCACTCCCCAAGGTGAGCAGGACCAGAAGAGCCGAAACAGGAAAACCGAGGGCAACGCCGCCCAGGAACGGAACCCCCCGGGGAAAAATCTTGCTGCACATGATTGTGAATCTCCGCTTTTGACACTTGGCCCGCGCCGGAAGATAAGGAAGCCTACCAGTATAATGCTACCAGAAAATCCACCCCCTTAGCTGGAAAAAACGCGTTTCCCCAGACCGTCCAACGCCCCGTGATCGCTTTCCTGGAATGCGAGGAATGTCAAGATTCCAAGGAGATAGATGATTTTAAGCGATTTTATCTGAATTTAACAGATTTTATCCGTTTAGCGGGCTGAATGCGTGTCATCTTATGAGGAACCATGGGACGGGGGACGAGTGCATTGCGACCGGATTGACGGTACACTTGGCGAGTTTTGGAGGTGCCTGCCCGCCTCGGGTTCAGGGGCTTAGGAATCGAGAGGTGGGCGGTGGTTTGACAATCTCTGCTAGGATAAGTAAACTTTTCAGGAAGTGTGGCTGTGGGAGGTCGGGGCCGGATTTTTCAGCTGAACCGTCCGGTGAGTCCACTCAGCCCGCTGCAATCTGGGCGATCGTTTGATAAATCACGTGTCTTTTTCCACAGTTGAAATTAAACCGCCTCTACTCCAAAATGCATACATCTAAGATGGGGCCAGTGTTTCCCGGGCCCACGCACCTTTTCGAACCGCTGTTCTGGAGCCAGGCAACGGTGCGATAGTATCTAAGAGATACAAGCGGCTCCACAATGTACATATGACTCTTTTTTAAGGAGGATACTAAGCATGAAACATTTCGTACGAGTTATGTTGCTCGTCGGGGCTGTTTTTCTTGCTCCGCATTCGGCGTTTGCAAACGCTGAGGTCGCGAAGCTGAATGACAACCCGAGCTACTGGGCTTTCCCCGGCGGCAACTACTGGAACTGGCGCTACACGGAGTTGGATCAGATCAACTCTCGGAACGCGAGCAAACTGCAGGCCGCATGGACCTTCTCTACCGGCGTACTGCGTGGTCACGAGGGTGGCCCCCTGGTACTTCCTGAAAGCGCCACGGGCCTGGGACACGACACCCTGTATATCCACAGCGCGTTCCCCAACAACGTGTTCGCCATCAATCTTGAGACCCTTGAGATTGTCTGGGAATATTCGCCGCAGCAGGACTGGGACGGCGTTGTTCCGGTGATGTGCTGTGACACCGTTAACCGTGGCCTCGGCTACGGGGAAGGCAAGATCTTCTTGCAGCAGGCTGACACCACCCTGGTGGCGCTTGAAGCCGATACCGGCGATAAAGTCTGGTCTATCAAGAACGGCGATCCCAGCAAAGGCGAGACCAACACCAATGCCCCGCACATCATCAAGGACAAGGTGATTACCGGCATGTCCGGCGCCGAGTTCGGTGTGCGTTGCTGGCTTGCCGCCTACGATATCGATGACGGCAGCCTGGTCTGGAAAGCTTACAGTATGGGCCCGGACGACGATATGCTGTTTGACTCGAACACCACCTCGCTGGGCCAAAAGGTCGGAAAAAACTCCAGCCTGAAAACCTGGCAGGGTGATCAGTGGAAGCAGGGCGGTGGTTCAACCTGGGGCTGGTGGCCTTATGACAAGCAAGAGAATCTTGTCTATTACGGCTCCGGAAACCCTGGCACCTGGAACCCCGTGGTGCGTCCCGGTGACAACAAGTGGAGCATGACTATCTTCGCCCGTGACGTTGACACCGGTGTCGCGCGTTGGGTTTACCAGATGACCCCGCACGATGAGTGGGACTACGACGGCGTCAACGAGATGATCCTGGTGGACATGAAGGTCAAGGGTAAAAACCGCAAGGCCCTCGTGCATTTCGACCGGAATGGCTTCGCTTACACTATGGACCGTATCAATGGTGAATTGCTGGTCGCCGAAAAGTACGACCCCGCCGTGAACTGGGCGACCCATGTTGACATGAAGACGGGCCGTCCGCAGGTAGTGGCCAAGTACGCCCCCGGCCACGGTGGTGAGGATGTCAACTCGACGAATATCTGCCCCGCCGCGCTCGGTACGAAAGACCAGCAGCCTGCTGCCTATTCTCCGCGTACCGGCCTGTTCTACGTGCCCACTAACCATGTGTGCATGAACTACGAGCCTGTCAGCTACGCCGCGGGCGGCAACCAGTACGTCGCCGGGCAGCCCTGGGTGAACGCTATTCTGTCCATGTTCCCCGCTGGAGCCGTGACCAAAGACGGCACCAACAACCTGGGCAACTTCATCGCCTGGGACGCTGACAAGGGTGAGATCGTGTGGTCTCTTCCCGAGCGTTTCTCGGTTTGGAGCGGTGTCTTGGCGACGGCCGGCGATGTCGTGTTCTATGGCACCCTGGAAGGCTATCTGAAGGCCGTGGACGCGAAGAGCGGCAAACTGCTTTGGAAGTTTAAGACTCCTTCCGGCATTATCGGCAACACCAACGCCTGGTCCCACAAGGGCAAGCAGTACGTTGGCGTGTTGTCCGGTCTGGGTGGTTGGGCCGGCATCGGCTTCGCCGCCGGCCTGGAAAAAGACACTGACGGCCTCGGTGCTGTTGGCGCCTACAGGGGTCTGGGTGACTTCACCCGCCTCGGTGGCGTGTTGAGCGTCTTTAGCCTGCCCTAAGCTGACTTCAGAGCTTGTTTTTGACCGCGAGGCCTTGTGCCCTGCCGGTCGATTCTGAAATCTCCAGCCCCCGGTGCGCAAGTACCGGGGGCTTTTTTTAGTCGGGAGCAACCTTCACTCATGGCGACCGGGAAGCGTTACCAGGCTTCAGACATCGAAATCCTGAGTGGGTTGGAACCGGTGCGCAAGCGCCCAGGCATGTTCACCGACACCAGCAATCCAAACCATCTGCTGGCGGAGGTCGTGGATAACAGCGTGGATGAAGTACTGGCCGGCCACGCCAGGCGTATCGAGGTGGTGCTGCACGAGGACGGCTCCGCGACGGTCACGGACGACGGCCGGGGGATGCCGGTGGATCTGCATCCGGAACACGAGGTGTCCGGTGTCGAATTGATCTTCAGCCGTCTCCACACCGGGGCTAAGTTCTCCGGCAAAAACTACCGTTTCGCCGGGGGCCTGCATGGGGTAGGGGTAGCAGTGGTCAACGCCCTGAGCAGCGAACTGGAAGTGTGCATCCACCGCGCCGGCGGTGCATACAGAATGTCCTTCGCCCACGGAAAGCCGCACGCCAGGCTGCGCCGGCAGCGCGGCGTGCGTCCCGCGAGAACCGGCACCATGGTGCGCTTTAAGCCCGCCGTGGAATATTTTGACTCGGGGAGCTTCTCAACGCCGGAACTGAAGCGGCTGTTGCGCGCCAAGGCAGTCCTATGTCCCGGCCTGGAAGTCATCCTGCGGGAGGCCGGCCGGAGTGAACCGGAGCGCTGGTGTTACGAGGACGGCCTGGCCGATTACCTGCGGGAATCCATGCGAGGCACGGAACTGCTGCCTGCCGAGCCTTTTCGGGGAAAGCTGGAAGGTGAGCGGGAAATCGTCTCCTGGGCGGTGCACTGGCTGCCGGAGGGCGGCGCGACAGTGACCGAAAGTTACGTGAACCTGGTGCCCACCCCACAGGGAGGCACTCACGTCAACGGATTGCGCCAGGGTCTCACCACCGCGTTGCGCGAGTTCTGCGAGGCCCGCTCCCTGCTTCCGCGCCGCCTGCGCCTGACCCCGGAGGATGTGTGGCAACACTGCGCCTACCTGCTTTCAGTGAAACTGGCCGAGCCAATGTTCACCGGCCAAACCAAGCAGCGCCTGGCCTCCCGCGAATGCACCGCCTTCGTGTCCGGGGCCACCCGGGACGCCTTCAGCCACTGGCTGCACGGGCATGTAGAGATGGGAGAACGAATCGCCGCCGTGGTCGCCGGCAACGCGCGCCGCCGCCTCAGCGAAGAGCAACGCGTGGAACGGCGCGGCTCCGCACTGTCCAGTTCCCTGCT
Organism: Gammaproteobacteria bacterium; assembly: GCA_014238615.1. GTDB lineage: Bacteria > Pseudomonadota > Gammaproteobacteria > Porifericomitales > Porifericomitaceae > JABAAT01. The sequence continues at coordinate 64,828 of JABAAT010000065.1, forward strand.
GCCAAGCAAACTGTTTGACTGCGCCCTGCAGGATATAGAGCGCTCCGAGCTGTTCCTGGTAGAGGGCAATTCCGCGGGAGGATCCGCGCAGCAGGCGCGGGACCGCCATTTCCAGGCCGTGATGGCGCTGCGCGGCAAGATCCTCAATACCTGGGAGGTCAGCGCCGCGAACCTGAAGCAATGCAGGGAAGTGCACGACATCAGCCTGGCCATCGGAATCGCACCGGGGGCAACAAGCCTGGAAGGCCTGCGCTACGGGAAGATCTGCATCCTCGCCGACGCGGATTCCGATGGGGCGCACATCGCCGCCCTGTTATGCGGACTGTTCCTCAAGCATTTCCGCCCCCTGGTCTCGGAGGGCCACGTGTACGTGGCGATGCCTCCCCTGTACCGCATCGACACAGGCAAGCAGGTTGCCTACGCCATGGATGAAGACGAAAAGCAGGGTGTGCTGGGGCGCATCCGCGCCGAGGGACGGCGCAGCACCGTACAGATCCAACGTTTCAAGGGGCTGGGCGAGATGAATCCCGGCCAGCTGCGGGAAACCACCATGTCCCCGGATACCCGGCGCCTGGTGCGGCTGACCCTGGCGGACGATGGGGCGGCCGAGCAATTGCTGAACATGCTTCTGGCTCGCAACCGCGCCCAGGATCGGCTCAGCTGGCTACAGGACAAGGCCGACCTGGCACGGCCATGAAACGCGCCGCTTCCACGCGGGATAAGCAGCAACAGCAGCTGAACCTCGAGGAGGAGAGAATCGAACCCTGTCCACTGGAGGTGTTCACGGAACGCGCTTACCTGGACTATTCCATCCATGTCATGTTGGATCGGGCCTTGCCGCATCTCGCGGACGGACTCAAGCCGGTGCAACGGCGCATTATCTACGCCATGTCCGAGTTGGGCCTGGATGCGGCGGCTAAACACAAGAAATCGGCGCGCACGGTGGGCGACGTGATCGGTAAATATCATCCACACGGCGATGCCGCCTGCTACGAGACCATGGTGGGCCTGTCGCAGGATTTCAACAGCCGCTATCCGCTCCTGGACGGGCAGGGAAACTGGGGCTCCCTGGATGATCCCAAGTCCTTTGCGGCGATGCGTTACACCGAGGTGCGCCTGCGGCCCTACGCCCGCTCGCTGCTCAGTGAGCTTGGGCTCGGCACGGTGGATTGGCAGGACAATTTCGACGGCACCCTGCGGGAACCACTGCTGCTACCCGCGCGGCTGCCGAACATCCTGTTAAACGGGGCCACCGGAATTGCCGTCGGCATGTCCACGGAGCTTCCTCCGCATAACCTGCGCGAGGTCATCGCCGCCTGCATCCACCTGCTGCGGAATCCGCGCGCCACGCTCCCGGAGCTGCTGCGTCTGCTGCCGGCTCCGGATTTTTCCGTACCGGTGGAAATCATTTCCCCCGCGGCGGAACTGGAAGAACTCTACGCACGCGGCAACGGCACGGTGCGCGTGCGCGCGCCTTACCTCGTGGAGAACGGGCTGCCGGTCATCACCGGGCTGCCCGCCCAGGTGTCCGTAGTGCGGGTGCGGGAACAGATCATCAGCCAGCTACGCGCCAATAAATTACCGATGCTGGAGGACTTGCGCAACGAATCCGATGAACGCAACCCGGTGCGCCTGGTATTGGTGCCGCGCTCCAGGAACTGTGATGTAAAAGCCCTGATGTCACACCTGTTCGCCACCACCGACCTGGAACGCAAGCTGCGGGTGCACATGAACGTGATTGGGCTGAACGGCAAGCCACGGGTCATGGATCTCCGCTCCCTGCTCCTCGATTGGCTACGGTTCCGCACCGAAACCATCATCCGGCGCCTGCGGGATCGCCTGCGGCGGCTTGAGCAGCGCCTCGAAGAACTGGAAGGGCTGCTAAAAGCCTACGGCCGCCTGGAAGAAGTGATCCGCGTGATTCGGGAAGAGGAGGCGCCGCGCGAAAAACTCATGCAGCTGCTGGAGCTGAGCGAGTTACAGGCGGAGGCCATCCTGGAACTGCGCCTGCGGCGCCTGGCGCGCCTGGAGGAAAATAAATTGCGCCGCACGGCGGAAGCGATGACCCTGGAGCAAAAGGAATTACTGCGGGTGCTCGCCTCGCCGCGCCACCGCCTCAAAACCCTGCTACAGAAGGAATTGCTGCGGGATGAAGAATTGCACGGGGATGAACGCCGCTGTCCCCTGCGGACCCGGGAGCCAGCCCAGGCCATGGCGGCGAACGTGCTGCTTACGGAGCAGCCGATCACCGTGGTGCTTTCCCGCGAAGGTTGGATCCGCGCGGCCAGGGGCCACGAAATCAATCCGTCTGAACTGGCTTTCCGCGGCGGAGACGCCCTGCTCCAGGCCGTGCGCGGACGCAGCCGCCAAAGCCTGAGCCTGCTTGGATCGAGCGGCCGCTGTTACAACCTGGAGGCGCATAACCTGCCTTCGGCCAGGAGCCTGGGGGAGCCTGTCTCCACGCGCATCCAGCCGCCGGACGGGGAACGCTGTGTCGGCCTGATGCTGGGCGATCCGGATGAGCTGTTTCTTTTAGCCGGGAATGCCGGTTATGGCTTCCTGGCCCGCCTGGAGGATTTGCGCTCCCACAAGCGCGCCGGCAAGACGGTGCTGAAACCAACGGCCGGCCGGGAATTGCTGGCGCCGCTCCGCGTCCCGGATCCGGAGCAGGGCCAACTGGCCGCGCTGAGCGCCGAGAGCCGCCTGCTCGTGCTGCCGCTGCGGGAATTGTCACGCCGGGCGGCAGGCAGGGGCGCGTGCATCCTGCGCATTCTGGGTAAACGCTACAAGACCGGTGCGGACCACCTCCAGCAATTATTGCTCCTGGGCGCGCGCACGCCACTGCTGATTAAGTCCGGGCGGCGGCATTTACGCGTCCGGGTCGCCGACCGAGCGCTCTATGCAGGTGCCCCAGGCACCCGTGGAACCTTGTTGCCGCGCGGTTTTCGTAAGAACCCGACGCTGCACGTGGAGCACCTCAGCTGAACGGACCGGCCGACAGGCGGCCCAGGTCTCACGGAAATGTTGTGGCCCGGCGGATGCAGGTGCGGCTTGCCCTGGGACCGCCAGGAAAGCAGATCCAACCCGAAACGAGCCGGTCGCCTGGTGCGGGAGCCGCCCGGGCATGAGACGTCCCCGGTGCCGGGAAACGGTCCCCGGGGACGTAGAAACACTGCAACCACAGTGGTTTCCGGCTGATTGCTGCATTGCACTATCACTTGCAACAATTTCATGCTAGGCTCGGCAAGCGATGGCACGGATATTGAACGGATATTGACACGTGCCGGAAAAGCAGTCAGAATAAAAGGCTCTGTGCGGTTTTCCTGCTTGATCGATATCTCCGGAGGGGTGCCCGAGCGGCCAAAGGGAGCAGACTGTAAATCTGCCGGCGCAAGCCTTCGTGGGTTCGAATCCTACCCCCTCCACCGAAATCGCGTCCAGGTGGTTGACGGAGGATGGGTACCCAGGAGAACCCGGTCAGAAAAGCCCAGGTGAGCAGTCCGGATGAACGGCCGGATGAACGGGCTGGATGAACGGGCTGGATGAACGGGCTGGATGAACGGGCTGGATGGACGGGCCGGATGAGTGGTTGGGAAAGAATCGCCCTCTTAATATCAGCAGGATCCCCGGCGGGTGTAGTTCAGTGGTAGAACCTCAGCCTTCCAAGCTGATGACGTGGGTTCGATTCCCATCACCCGCTCCAGCCGCGGCGCGGCGGGTGAAAGCGCTTTGTTCTGGAATTCTGCAAGCGCCCATATAGCTCAGCAGGTAGAGCACTTCCTTGGTAAGGAAGAGGTCACCGGTTCGAATCCGGTTATGGGCTCCAAGCCGCGGCGCCGCATGTCGGCCCGCCCGAAACATGATCAGTACTGCCAATCTCTGGAACGGAGCAGCTTTGTACATACGGAAAATCAAGGCACACCCGGCCCCGTCGAACGGGCTGTTAGAGCGGATGGCGCCACCCCTGTTTCAGGAGTGGAACGCCACGTGGAGTGGACTCATCCGCCACCGTGTGCAGCGCGTCTCGTCCCAGGCCAGTAGCTCAACCGGCAGAGCAGCGGTCTCCAAAACCGCAGGTTGGGGGTTCAAGTCCCTCCTGGCCTGCCAATCCTGAGGGCGGTGGTTCAGGATGGGCACTTCCCTCATTCCAGGGCGGGCGGGCGATTCCAGGAACGCCGCCGCCAAGCCCTCTTCCCGGGCGGAGACCACGCGCTGCTTTGCGGCCGTGGTGCTGGCCGTGCTGGGTTGCGGTGCCTTCTACCTGTTCTCTGAATGGTTGCTGCCGTTGCGCATGATTCTCCTGCTGGCCGGTCTGGGCGGCGGCGCGGCGGTGTTCCTGGGCACAACCGCCAAGGGCCGGGTGTGCCTGGAGTTTCTGCTCGGTGCGCACCAGGAAGTCCGCAAGGTGGTGTGGCCGGGGCGGCCGGAAGCCATGAGAATGACCCTGATAATCGGTGTCCTGGTGGTCATAGTGGCCATCTATCTCTGGGTGCTGGACTGGATCCTCACCCGCCTGCTGGGCTGGTTGCTGGGTTGAGCGTTCAAGAGGTCGTTCTGCGCTGGTACGTGGTCAGGGTCTTCGCGGGCTTTGAGACCCGGGTGTGCCAGGTCTTGCGTGACCGCGTGAAGGAACACAAACTCGAAGAGCTGTTCGGCCGCATCCTGGTGCCCTCCGAGGAGGTTGTGGAAATGCGCGGCGGCATGAAGTGCAAGAGCCAGCGCAAGTTTTATCCCGGCTACGTACTGGTTGAGATGGTGATGAGCGACTCCAACTGGCACATGATCAAAAATGCGCCACGGGTCATGGGCTTTTTAGGCACCACCAGCGATCGACCCCAACCGCTCTCGGACGCGGAGGCGAAAACCATGCTGCAGCAAATTACCGAGGGCGCCGGGCGGCCGAAACCCAAGATCATTTATGAACCCGGCGAGGTGGTGCGGATCACAAGCGGAGTGTTCAAGGACTTCAACGGCGTCGTTGAAGAAGTTGATTATGACAAGAACCAACTGCAGGTGGCGGTCCTGATCTTCGGGCGCACCACCCCCGTGAAATTGAGTTTTGAGGAGGTGGAGAAGGAATGAACCGGAAAGCTGTCAGTTTACACGCCGCCCGGCGGCGTACGTGGAGCATCCTGCTATGGCCGTGAAAAAAAAGGTTGCCGGTTCCTTCAAACTCAAGGCCCCCGCGGGACAGGCCAACCCCAGTCCCCCGGTAGGCCCTGCCTTCGGGCAGCGCGGCTTGAACAGTAAGCGGTTCTGCGACGACTTCAACGCCAGAAGCAAAAACCTGGAACCGGGCACGCCGTTACCCGTGATGGTCACCTACTACGAGGATCGAAGCTTTACTTTCATCGTGCGTCGGCCCACCGCTTCCTACCTGCTCTTGAAAGCGGCCAGGCTGGAGAAGGGCAGTGGGACGCCGAACACCCAGAAGTTGGGGCGGCTGAACCAGGCGCAATTGGAGGAGATCGCGCGCCTGAAGCATCCGGACCTGACCGCGACCGGCCTCGAGGCGGCCGTACGCACCCTGGCCGGCAGCGCACGCAGCATCGGCATCCAGGTGGATTCCTCCTGAACATGGCGGCGCACAACACCAAGCGCCTACGCGCCATCCGGGGAAAACTGGAGGACGGCAAGCTTTACGACCTGGATGGCGCGATCCGCGTGTTACAGGATTGTCCCCCGCTTAAATTCGTCCAGACCGTTGAAGTCAGTGTGAACCTGGGTGTGGATCGGCGCAAGACGGACCAGGGTGTACGCGGCGCCACGATTCTGCCGCACGGGCTGGGCAAGACCGTGCGGGTCGCGGTGTTCGCGCGCGGGGATGAGCTGGAAGCCGCAAAACAGGCGGGCGCGGAGGTCTGCGGCTGTGATGACCTGGCCGCCCAGGTGCGCTCCGGTAAAATGGATTTCGACCTGGTCATCGCCACTCCGAACACCATGCCCGTGGTTGGTTCGCTCGGGCCGATCCTGGGGCCGCGCGGGCTGATGCCGAATCCCAAGACCGGCACCGTGACCACGAACGTGGCCGCGGCGGTCAAAGCCGCCAAGCACGGCCGAGTACAGTTCAAGACGGATCGGGCCGGCGTGGTGCACTGCGCTCTCGGCAAACTGAACTTCAGCGTCCAGGCCCTTCGCGAAAACCTGTTGACGCTGCTGGGTGAGCTGCAGCGGCTGAAGCCGGCGGCCTCCAAGGGCATCTACCTGCGCAAGGTCACACTTTCCACCACCATGGGGCCGGGGTTGGCTATCGATATAGCTCCCCTGTCCCTATGACCGCAACACCGATCGCAACGCCGCCCGCGCTCAGCGGCGCGGGCACAGAGAAACACCCATGAAAACGATACTGGCGGAGAAGCAGCAACAGGTCTCGGAATTCGCCGCGGTGGTGGACACGGCGCATTCCCTGGTGGCCATGGAATACAGCGGGCTGAATTCCAACCGCATGAACGAATTGCGACGCGCGGCACGCGAGGCCGGGGTGCTGATCCGGGTCATGAAGAATCGACTCGCCCGGCGCGCCCTGGGCAAAACGGCTTATGTCAGCCTGAAAGACGACCTGAAGGGCCATCTGCTGCTGGCCCTGAGCCTGAAGGACCCGCGGGCGGCGCCCCTCCTGGTGCGCGACTTCATCAGGCGGAATCCACACAACAAGGTACGCCTGCTGGCGCTGCCTGATCGGCCGATGACGCCCGCACAGCTGGCTGAGATCGCCGACCTGCCGAGTCCGGAAACGGCGGCGGCGCGCCTGCTGGGCGTCATGCAGCAGCCGATGGTCGGCCTCCTGCTCGTGCTGCGGGAAAGCCAGGTGCGCCTGCTGCGACTACTGGCGGCGCACGCCGAGCGCGGCGAAGATAAATGAAATCCCTGGACGTACACCCAGGCACATACCGGGTGAAACGCCCAAACCTACTTACCTACCCCCAAACATGAAGGAGGATCGTGATGGCCCTGAACAGAGAGGAAATCATTGAAGCGATTGCCGGGATGCCGGTCATCGAGCTGACCCAATTAATCAAAGACCTGGAAGAGAAGCTGGGAGTATCCGCCGCGGCGGCCGTGGCGGCAGCGGCTCCGGCGCCGTCCGCGGAAGGCGCGGAGGCGGCCGCGGAAGAGGAACAGACCGCTTTCAGCGTCATGATGACTTCTTTCGGACAAGCCAAGGTACCGGTCATCAAGTCCGTGCGCACGATTACCGGAAAAGGCTTGAAAGAAGCCAAGGAACTGGTGGAGGGCGTTCCCGTGGCCATCAAGGAAGGACTGACCAGGGAAGAAGCGGAAACCATCAAAAAGCAGTTGGAGGAAGCCGGCGCCTCCGTGGAATTGAAGTAGTCCGGTTTGATCCTTGGCAGGGCCCCTGGGGAGTGGTGTTGATATGAGTTATTCCTTCACGGAAAAGAAGCGCATCCGCAAGAATTTCGGGAAAGCCAGCGAGATGCTGGATATCTCTTTCCTGCTCGGAGTCCAGGTGGATTCCTACCGGTCCTTCCTGCAGACGGGCGTTGCACCAGAAAAGCGCCAGGCCTCGGGCCTGGAGGGCGTGCTGCGATCAGTTTTCCCGCTCACGAGCTACTCCGGTACCGCGCGCCTCCAGTACATCCGCTACCGCATTGAGGCTCCCGTCTTCGATATTGCCGAGTGCCAGCAGCGGGGCGTCACCTACAGCGCCCCCCTCTACGTCACCCTGCGCCTGGAATTCGGGGGCAAAGACCGCGCCGCGCAAAAGCAGCGCGCTTTCACCGAGCAGGACGTTTACATGGGTGATCTCCCGATCATGACCCCAACCGGCACCTTTATCATCAACGGCACCGAGCGCGTCGTGGTCTCCCAGCTGCACCGATCCCCCGGGGTCTTCTTCTCCGACGACAAGGGCAAAACACATTCCTCCGGCAAACTGCTCTATTCCGCCAAGGTCATCCCTTACCGGGGTTCCTGGCTGGAGTTCGAGTTCGATCCCAAGGACCTGGTTTTCTGCCGCATTGACCGGCGCCGCAAGCTGCCTGTCACGGTGCTTTTGAAAGCCCTGGGCATGAGCGCGCAGGACATTCTGCAGACCTTTTTTGAGACCGACTCTTTCCGGTTGTTGAAAAAAGAGTTGCGCATGAAACTGGTGCCCGGGCGTTTGCGCGGTCAGACCCTGGATTTTGACCTCCGGAACCGGGCCGGTGAGATCATCGTGCCCCGGGAGCGGCGGATCTCGGCGCGCCACCTGCGCGCCATGGAGCGGTTGACCAACAAGGAAGTGAAGGTGTCCGAGGAATACCTGCACGGCAAAATCACCGCCCTGAAAATAATGCATCCGAAAACCGGGGAACTCCTGGTTGAACCGAACACCGCGTTGACGCCGGAACTGATCGCCGCCCTGCGCGAGGCCGGGGTCCGCGGCCTGGATACGATTTACACCAACGAAATCGACTGCGGCTCTTTCCTCTCCGACACCCTGCGCGTGGACCCCATCGACACCCCGGAGGATGCCAGGCTGGAAATCTACCGGGTCATGCGGCCCGGCGAACCGCCCACCCCGGAGGTGGCCGAGGAGTTTTTCAAGAAGCTGTTTTTCTCCCAGGAGCGCTACGACCTGTCCAACGTGGGGCGGATGAAATTCAACCGCCGCCTGGGGCGCTCCGAGACCGAAGGTCACGGCGTGCTGGACCGGGAGGATATCACCGGTATCCTGAAAATCCTCGTCAATATCCGCAACGGCAAAGACTCGGTGGATGATATCGATCACCTGGGCAACCGCCGGGTGCGGCGCGTCGGCGAGATGTCTGAAAACCAGTTCCGGATCGGGCTGATGCGCATTGAGCGCTCGGTCCGCGAGCGCCTGTCCATCGCCGAGCATGAGCAGTTGACGCCGCGCGACATCATCAACGCCAAGCCCATTTCCGCGGCCATGAAGGAATTTTTCGGTTCCAGCCAGCTGTCGCAGTTCATGGACCAGAACAACCCACTCTCCGAGGTGACGCACAAGCGCCGCGTCTCGGCCCTGGGGCCGGGCGGTCTGACCCGCGACCGGGCGGGCTTTGAAGTACGTGACGTGCACCCCACGCACTACGGGCGGCTCTGCCCCGTTGAGAGCCCCGAGGGTCCCAACATCGGGCTGATCAATTCGCTTGCCGTGTACGCGCAGATCAATGAATACGGCTTCCTGGAGACGCCCTACCGCAAGGTAAAAAACGGTCGGCTGCTGGACGAGATTGAGTACCTCTCGGCCGTTAAAGAGGGAGACTACGTGATCTGCCAGGCCAACGCCGCCTTTAACCGAAAGGGCCGCCTCACCGATCCCCTGGTGTCCTGCAGGCACCGGGGGGAGTTTCTCCTGTTCAGTCCGGACCGGGTCGACTACATGGATATTTCCCCCAAGCAGCTGGTTTCGGTGGCCGCCTCCCTGATCCCCTTCCTGGAACACAACGACGCCAATCGATCCCTGATGGGCTCGAACATGCAGCGCCAGGCCGTGCCGTTGTTAAAAGCTGAAAAACCGCTCATCGGAACCGGCATGGAACGCAAGGTGGCCATGGATTCCGGGGTCACCGTGGTGGCCAAACGCGGCGGCGTGGTGGATTCGGTGGATGCCCGCCGCATCGTGATCCGCGTACACCAGGAGGAGCTGGGCAAGACGGATTCCGGTGTGGACATCTACACGCTGACGAAGTACATCCACTCAAACCAGAACACCTGCCTGAACCAGAGGCCCCTGGTCAAACCGGGGGACGTGGTGACCCCGCACGACATCCTCGCGGACGGCTCGGCCACTGACATGGGCGAACTGGCCCTGGGACGCAACCTGCTGGTGGCCTTCATGCCCTGGAACGGTTACAACTTCGAGGACTCCATCCTGATTTCCGAGCGGGTCGTGCACGACGATCTCTATACCAGCATCCACATTGAAGAACTGACCTGCATCGCGCGTGACACCAAGATGGGGTCGGAGGAAATCACGCCGGACATCCCCAACGTCAGCGAAGGCATGCTGAACAAGCTGGATGAAGCCGGTATCGTCTATATCGGGGCGGAAGTGAACAGCAGCGATATCCTCGTCGGCAAGGTCACTCCCAAGGGTGAAACACAGCTGACTCCGGAGGAGAAGCTGCTGCGTGCCATCTTCGGTGAGAAGGCATCTGACGTGAAAGACACTTCCCTGCGCGTGCCTCCCGGCATGAACGGCACGGTCATCGGCGTTCAAATCTTCACCCGCGAGGGTGTGGAAAAGGACCAGCGATCCCAGGACATTGAGAGTTCCGAACTAGGGCGCATTCGCAAGGATTACAACGACCGCTACCGCATCATGGAGGACGACAGTTACCTGCGCCTGGAAGAGCACCTGGAAGGCCGGATCGCGGCGCGCGGGCCGACACCCTTGAAACCCGGCAGCAAGCTCACCCGCGAAGCGCTGCGCGCCCTGCCGCGCCGCCAGTGGTTTGAGATCAGCATGCGCAAGGCGCCGCTGAACAAGCTCCTGGAGCAGACCGCCGAGCACCTGGAAGAGCAGCGTAATAAATTCGACGAGCGCTACGAAACGAAGCGGCAGAGACTCATCAGCGGCGATGAACTTGCGCCGGGCGTCCTGAAGATGATCAAGGTGTACCTGGCCGTCAAGCGGCGGCTGCAGCCGGGCGACAAGGTGGCCGGGCGCCACGGCAACAAGGGGGTGATCTCCACGATCATTCCGATCGAGGACATGCCCCACCTGGAAGACGGCACCCCGGTGGACGTGGTACTCAATCCGCTCGGTGTTCCTTCGCGTATGAACGTGGGCCAGGTGCTGGAAACGCACCTGGGGTGGGCCGCCAAGCAACTGGGTCGGCAAATCGCTCACCTGGTGGATACCAGCGCAACGACCGCCGCGTTACGGAAAACCCTGAAAACCTACTACGATTCCAGCTCCGACAGCAAGCAGCTGAAGGCCCTGAATGACAGCGAGGTACGCGAGCTGGCCGAAAACCTGCGGGACGGTCTGCCCATGGCCACCCCTATTTTCGATGGCGCCAGCGAGGCGGAAAGCAAGCGCATGCTGTCCCTGGCGGGCCTGCCTGAATCCGGCCAGACGATCCTCCGCGACGGCCGCACCGGGCAGCCCTTCAAGCGCCCGATCACGGTCGGCTACATGTACATCCTGAAACTCAACCACCTGGCTGACGACAAGATGCACGCCCGTTCCACTGGTTCATACAGCCTGGTCACCCAGCAACCGTTGGGCGGCAAGGCGCACTTCGGCGGCCAGCGCCTCGGAGAGATGGAAGTATGGGCCTTGGAAGCTTACGGGGCCGCCTACACGCTGCAGGAGATGCTGACCGTCAAGTCGGATGACGTCCCCGGCCGCACCCGCATGTACAAGAGTATCGTGGACGGAGATTACCGCCTGCGGGCCGGCATTCCCGAATCATTCAATGTCCTGTTGAAGGAGATCCGGGCACTCGGCATCGATGTGGAATTGGAACAGGGATGATGCCGATGTCCCCATACTTTTCAGTCCTCGTCCCGTACCGCGGCGGTACACCGCCTTCCAGAGGTAACCTCGCATGAGAGACCTTCTCAACCTGCTTAAGCAAGATACGGAGTTCGAGGAATTCGACTACATATCCATCGGCCTGGCCTCGCCCGAGAAGATCCGCTCATGGTCCTTTGGAGAAGTCAAGAAGCCCGAAACCATTAACTACCGCACCTTCAAGCCGGAGCGGGACGGCCTGTTCTGCGCCAAGATCTTCGGCCCCATCAAGGATTACGAATGCCTGTGCGGTAAGTACAAGCGCATGAAGCACCGCGGCGTGGTATGCGAGAAGTGCGGCGTGGAGGTCACCCTGACCAACGTGCGGCGCGAACGCATGGCGCACATCGAACTGGCCGCGCCGGTGGCGCACATCTGGTACCTGAAGTCCCTGCCTTCGCGCCTTGGCCTGGTGCTGAATATGACGCTGCGCGAGATCGATCACGTGCTCTATTTCCAGGCCTACGTGGTACTGGATCCGGGCATGACCACGTTGAAGCGCGGACAGCTGCTCACCGAAGAAGAATACATGCAGATGCTGGAGCAGCACGGCAACGAATTTGACGCCCGCATGGGGGCCGAGGCCATCCAGCAATTGCTGACTTCCATGGACCTGGACCAGGAGGTGGAAACGCTGCGCACCCAGATCCCGCGCACCAATTCAGAGACGAAGATCCGCAAACTGCACAAACGGCTGAAGCTCCTGGAGTCCTTTCAATCATCCAGTAACCGCCCGGAATGGATGGTGCTCAAGGTGCTCCCTGTACTGCCGCCCGACCTGCGGCCCCTGGTACCCCTGGAAGGCGGCCGCTTCGCCACCTCCGACCTGAACGACCTGTACCGCCGGGTCATCAGCCGCAACAATCGACTGCGCCGCCTGCTGGACCTGAACGCCCCGGAAATCATTGTGTGCAACGAGAAACGCATGCTGCAGGAATCGGTGGATGCGCTTCTGGACAACGGCCGGCGCGGCCGCGGCCGCATCATCACCGGCACAAACAAGCTGCCCCTGAAATCCCTGGCCGACATGATCAAGGGGAAACAAGGCCGGTTCCGCCAGAACCTGCTCGGCAAACGCGTGGACTACTCCGGACGCTCGGTCATCGTGGTCGGCCCGACCCTCAAGCTACATCAATGCGGCCTGCCGAAGAAGATGGCGCTGGAGCTGTTCAAGCCTTTCATCTACGGCAGGCTGCAACGCGATGGCACCGCGACCACCATCAAGGCCGCGAAACGCCTCGTGGAGCGCGAGGAGTCGGAGGTGTGGGACATCCTGGAAGATGTCATCCACGAACATCCCGTGCTGCTGAACCGCGCGCCCACCCTGCACCGTCTCGGCATTCAAGCCTTTGAACCGGTGCTCATCGAGGGCAAAGCCATCCAGCTGCACCCGCTGGTCTGCACGGCCTTTAACGCCGATTTCGACGGCGACCAGATGGCCGTGCACGTACCGCTGTCGCTGGAGGCCCAGATCGAGGCGCGGGTGTTGATGATGTCCACTAACAACATTCTTTCACCGGCCAACGGTGAACCCATCATCGTCCCGACCCTGGATGTCGTGCTCGGGCTTTATTACCTGAGCCGTGATTCGGAGACGGCCAGGGGCGGCGGCCGCCGCTTCATGGATCAGGAGGAAGTGCGGCGCTCCTACGATATCGGCGCGGTGGACTTGCACGCGCGCATTGAAGTGCGCATGCCCGCGGACGGCGCGCCCGGCGAGGAATCCACCCCCAGCGCACGGGTCGCCACCACGGTGGGGCGCATCCTGCTCTACGAGGTCGTCCCCGAAGAACTTCCCTTCGACCTGGTGAACCGGGTCATGGATAAGAAGGCGATTTCCACGTTGGTGAACAACTGCTATCGGCGCCTTGGACTGAAACGCACCGTGGTGCTGGCGGACCGCCTCATGTACCTGGGTTTCGAGCACGCCACGCAAGCCGGGATTTCCATCGGCGTAGATGACATGGTCGTGCCGGAGAGCAAGGGGCAGATCATTGATACGGCCAGGACGGAGGTCAAAAACTACGAACAGCAGTTCGCCTCGGGGCTGATCACGAACGGCGAGCGCTACAACAAGGTAGTGGATATCTGGGCGCGCGCCGGTGAGCAGATCACCGTGGCCATGATGGAAAAACTGGGCAAAGAGACCGTGCTCGGTAAGGACGGCAGCGAGTTGCGCCGGGATTCCTTCAACTCCATTTACATGATGGCCGACTCCGGGGCGCGCGGCTCGGTGCAGCAGATTCGCCAGCTGGCGGGCATGCGCGGCCTCATGGCGAAACCGGACGGATCCATCATTGAGACGCCGATTACAGCCAACTTCCGTGAAGGACTGGATGTCCTGCAATACTTCATCTCCACCCACGGGGCGCGCAAGGGCCTGGCGGATACCGCCCTGAAGACAGCAAACTCGGGCTACCTTACCCGGCGCCTGGTGGATATCTCCCAGGACCTGGTGGTCTGCGAGGAGGACTGCGGCACCCATGAAGGCTTAAGCATGCGCGCCCTGGTGCAGGGCGGCGACCTCATTGAACCGCTGCGCGAGCGGGTCCTGGGAAGGGTCCTGGCCAAAGATGTGAAACCGGGAGGCGATGACGGAGAACCGATCCTGGCCGCGGGCCTGCTGCTGGATGAGGAGTCGGTGGTGCTGCTGGAAGACAGCAGTGTGGATGAAGTCCTGGTGCGCTCGCCCGTAACCTGTGAGACCCTGAACGGAATCTGCAGGGCCTGCTACGGCCGCGACTTGGCGCGCGGTGAACTGGTCAACCTGAGCGAGGCGGTAGGCGTGATCGCCGCACAATCCATCGGCGAACCGGGCACCCAGCTCACCATGCGTACCTTTCACATCGGCGGGGCCGCATCCCAGGCCACGGTCTCCAGCAGCGTGGACATCAAGCAGGGCGGCACCGTGCGCTTTGACAACCTGCGCCTGCTGGAGCGCGGCGGCAAAGAGCAGGTCGTGGTCTCGCATTCGGGCGAGGTCTCGGTGCTCGGGCCGGACGGACGCGAGCGTGAACGCTACAAGGTGCCCTACGGCGCCGTCCTCACGACCCGCAACATGGAAGAGGCGCCGCCCGGCCACACCGTGGCCTCCTGGGATCCCCATACCCACCCGGTGATCTCCGAAGTGGCTGGACGGGTGCGCTTCGTGGACGTGGTCGAGGGCACCTCGGTGGCCCGCAAGTATGACGAGCTCACCGGCCTGAGCAGCATTGAAGTGCTGGATCCCTTGCAGCGCAGCGCGGCGGTGCGCGCCATGCGGCCCATGATCCAACTGCTGGATCAGAAGGGCAACGAACTCAAGCTTCCGGGAACCGACAAACCGGTCCACTACGCCCTGCCACCGCAGACCGTCATCACCGTCACCGACGGCCAGAAAGTGGGGGTGGGAGACGTAATTGCCCGCCTGCCGCGGGAATCATTGAAAACCCGCGACATCACCGGAGGTCTGCCGCGCGTCGCCGACCTGTTTGAAGCGCGCAAGCCGAAAGACCAGGCGATCCTGGCGGAGATCAGCGGCACTGTCAGCTTTGGCAAGGAAAGCAAGGGCAAACAACGGCTCGTCCTCTCCGGCCCAAACGGCGAGCAACACGAGGAACTGATTCCGCGCTGGCGCCATGTGAACGTCTTTGAAGGCGAGCACGTGGAATGCGGCGACGAGATCTCGGAAGGTCCCCTGTCACCGCATGACGTCCTGCGCCTGCGGGGCGTCAAGGCCCTCGCGGCCTTCCTGGTGAACGAGATCCAGGACGTCTACCGCCTGCAAGGGGTGCGCATCAACGACAAGCATATCGAGGTGATCAGCCGCCAGATGCTGCGCAAGTTGGAGATCCTGAACCCCGGCGACACCAACTTCCTGAAGAGCGAACAGGTGGCGCGCTCACAACTCATCGAAGAAAACCAACGGGTACAGGAGGACGGCGGCCGACCGGCCGAAGCACGACCGGTGCTGCTGGGCATCACCAAGGGTTCGCTGTCCACCGAATCCTTCATCTCGGCGGCTTCCTTCCAGGAGACGACCCGAGTGCTCACCGAGGCCAGCGTCAGCAGCCGCATTGACCGCATGTGCGGTCTAAAGGAAAACGTCATCGTGGGTCGCCTGGTGCCTGCCGGCACGGGGAGGGTTTACCACCAGGAGCGCCTGCTTCGACGCCAGGGGGCCGCATCCGAGGAACACGTTGAATCCGCCGCCGAGGCCGCCGCCGGAGCGCTCTTCGAAACCCCGGCCCAACCTCCCCAGCCCTTGCCGGAGCAGGAAGAAGGGAAGAGCGCCGTGGAACCCGTCGCGCAGGAAGCCACCGGGATCTGAGCCGCCCGCCGGGGCCCCGGCGCCCCGGCGCATCAGGCGGCCGTCAGCGTCACCGTCCAAACCGTGCGTACGATTGTGGGCACGGCCCCCGATCCCCCCGCATCACCCAAGACCCTATAATAGCGCCTCAAGGCGGCCTGCCGTCATTGTAAGGCGGCTCCCCCCTAAGCTTCCCGCGCGGCCCTGAAGACGATGAAATCCCAGTACCGGCCCTACGATCTGGAGGAACAGGTTCAGCAACGCTGGACCGAACAGTGCGCCTTCCGCGCCGTGGAGGATCCCGGGCGCCGGAAATTCTACTGCCTGGCCATGTTCCCCTACCCCAGCGGACGCCTGCACATGGGGCATGTCCGCAATTACACCATCAGCGACGTGATTGCGCGCTACCAGCGCATGCGCGGCCTGAATGTGCTGCAGCCCATGGGCTGGGACGCTTTCGGACTGCCGGCCGAAAACGCCGCCATCGAGAACGGGGTGCCGCCGGCGCGCTGGACCCGCGAGAACATTGCCGCCATGCGCAGGCAGCTGCAGCGCCTGGGCTACGCCTATGACTGGCAGCGCGAGCTGGACACCAGCCGTCCGACCTACTACCGCTGGGAACAATGGCTGTTCACGCGGTTGTTGAAGCGCGGCCTGGTGTACCGCAAGGAGACGGTAGTGAACTGGGACCCGGTGGATCAGACCGTACTCGCCAACGAACAGGTGATCGACGGCCGCGGCTGGCGTTCCGGGGCGCCGGTGGAGCGGCGCCGGGTGCCCCAGTGGTTTCTGCGCATCACGGCCTACACGGAAGAGCTGCTGGCCGGCCTGGATAAACTGCCCGGCTGGCCGGAGGCCGTACGCACCATGCAGCGCAACTGGATTGGGCGCTCCGAGGGAGTGGATATCGAGTTCGAGGTAGCGGGGGCCGAACAGCCGCTCACCGTATTCACCACCCGCCCCGACACCTTGATGGGTGCCACCAACCTGGCCCTGGCGCCCGAGCACCCGCTGGTACAGGAAGCCGCCCGGGACCAGCCGGAACTGCAGGAATTCCTGAAGGAATGCCAGCGCGGCGGGGTCGCGGAGTCCGCCCTAAGGACCATGGAGAAGAAGGGCCTGCCGCTGAGACGCCATGCGCTACACCCCATCACCGGCGAGCGCCTGCCGCTCTGGGTCGCCAACTTTGTGCTGATGACCTACGGTACCGGCGCGGTCATGAGCGTGCCGGCGCACGACCAGCGCGACTGGGAGTTTGCCAAATCGCACGACCTGCCGATACGCCCCGTGGTCTTCCCCACCGACAAGGAACCGAACTTCGAGGAAGGCGCCTACACCGAACCGGGCAGACTGCGGAACTCCGGTCCTTTTGACAACATGACTTCATCACGGGCAGGCGCCGCCATCATCAAGCGCCTGGAACAGGAAAAACGCGGCCGTAAACGCATCAACTACCGCCTGCACGACTGGGGCATCTCCAGGCAGCGCTACTGGGGCTGCCCCATTCCCATCCTCTACGACGCGGCGGGCCACCCCCGCCCCGTCCCCACCGAAGACCTGCCGGTACGGCTGCCCGAGCACCTGACACCCGACGGCCACCGCAGCCCCCTGGTGGACTGCGAGGAATTCCTCAGCGTCAACACCCAGGACACCGCGACAAGACGCGAAACCGATACCTTTGATACCTTCTTTGAGTCCTCCTGGTACTACGCGCGCTTCTGCTGTCCGGACAGCGACACGACGATGCTGGATGAGCGCGTGCGTTACTGGCTGCCCGTGAATCAGTACGTGGGAGGCGTGGAGCATGCCGTCCTACACCTGCTCTACGCCCGCTTCTTCCACCGCCTGCTGCGCGACGAGGGCCTGGTGGACGGAGACGAACCCTTCACCCACCTGCTCACCCAGGGCATGGTACTGAAGGACGGCGCCAAGATGTCCAAGTCACGCGGCAACACGGTCGACCCGGACGATCTGATCCAACGCTACGGCGCCGACACCGTAAGACTTTACATGATGTTCACCGCTCCCCCGGAGCAAAGCCTGGAATGGTCCGACAGCGCGGTGGAGGGTGCCAACCGCTTCCTGCGCCGGCTCTGGCGCAGGGTCTGGGAGCATGTCCAGGAAGGCCCCATGCCGGGGCGCCCGTCATCGAACACCCTCTTGAACCAGGAGCAGCGCGACCTACGGCGCTGCATCCACCAGACCATCGCCAAGGCGGACGACGACATCGGCCGCCGCTATACCTTCAACACCGCCATCGCCGCGGTCATGGAACTGCTGAACGCATTAAGCAAAAGAAAAAACAGACACTCCCCCGAAGACCGCGCCTTGAACCAGGAGGGCCTGGAGACCTGCGTCCTGCTGCTGGCCCCGATTGTCCCGCACCTCAGCGAGGTCCTGTGGAACGAACTGGGCAAAGAAGGCATGGTCATAGACGCCGCCTGGCCCAGGCCGGACCCCCAGGCCCTGCTCAAGGAAAGCCTGGAGCTGGTGATACAGGTCAACGGCAAACTGCGGGCCCGCATCCAGGTAGCGACAAACGCCACCGAGGAAGAGGCGCGCGCGGCCGCCCTCAGCGACCGCAAGGTACAACACGCCCTCCACGGCGGCACACCAAAACGCTTCATCTTCGTCCCCGGACGCCTGCTGAACATCGTCCTCCCGCCCACAACGGAAAGTCCACCATGAGACACATCCTGCTGCTGTCATCCCTCCTGGCGGCCGCCGCCTGTCTAAGCCCGGTAACCACCTTAAGCAGACAGCGTGTCGCACTGCAAGTCACGAACGCCGCCCGCATCACGGACGAACTGCGCGCACAGCTGCAGGCACAGGGCGCCACCCTGGTCAAGCCGGGTGAGCACCCGGACCTGCTGCTGCGCCTCAGCGACGAGCGATTCGAGCGCCGCCTGCTCTCCGTGCTCCCGGAGAGCGGCAAGGCCGCCGAATACGAGCTCCAGTACAGCGTTCAACTGGAAACCGAAACAGGGCAACGCAGCATCCAGGTCATCCAGGATTTCACCTACGGGGAGGAGCCGGGCCTGGCCAAGCGCGGCGAAGAAGAGCTGCTGCGAGAAGACCTGCTGCGCCGCGCCGCCTACCTGGTGCTGCTGTACGCGGCCCCCCCGGACCCGAACTGATGCGCCAGCGCCCGGGGCAGCTTGCCGAGCGCCTGCAAAAAAAAGGCCTGGAGCCCATCTACCTGCTGCACGGCGAGGAGCCCCTGCAGCTCATTGAGTCCGCCGACCTCATCCGCACCACGGCAAGAAAGCAAGACTACAGCGAACGCCGCGTCCTGAGCCCGGACGGCCTGGACTGGGCGGGCCTGCGCGCCGACCTGGAGGGCAACTCCCTGTTCGCCTCCAGGCGCCTCATCGAACTGAGAATGGGTGAACGCAAACCGGGGCCCACGGGAGGCAAGGTACTGACCGCGATAGCCGAACACCCCCCCCCGGACACCATCCTGATCATCAGCTTCGGCGAACTCCCACCCGCAACCCGCAAAAGCAAATGGTTCACCCTCCTGGCTAAAGCCGCCATCGAGGTACAAGCCAAAAACATCGCGGCAAGCGCCTTTCCCAAGTGGCTGGAGGAAAGGGCGAAGGGACACCGACTCCGCCTCAGCCGGGACGCCTTGGAGCTGCTAAGCGAACGCACCGAAGGCAATCTACCGGCCGCCAGCCAGGAACTGCAGATACTCAGCCTCTTCAGCGACGGCAAAGAGGAACTGGACGCCGTGCAGTTGGAGGAGATCATCACCGACAGCGGCCACTACAACGTATTCGACCTCATTGAGAGCGCCTACCGGGGCCAGGCCGCCCGCGCCCTGCGCATGCTGGAGGGCATCCGCATCGAGATCGCTGAGCCCATGGCCGTCTTCGGCGCCCTGGCCTGGGATTTACGCCGCGTCTGCGCCCTGAGCGCGGACCATGCACAGGGCGGCAACCTCACCGCCCTCTGCCGCAAACACCGCATATGGGGCAGCCGAGTGGAAGCCGTCAAGCTCTTCCTGGAACGCAACCCCAGCCCTAAACCGGAGCAACTCCTCCAGGAGGCCATCCAGGTAGAGAAGACCCTGAAGGGCGCCATACGGGACGATCCCTGGCGCACCCTGACCTGGCTCATCATGCACCTGGCCGGCCGCGCCCACACCTACCCCACCACCATCCACCAACTACAGCCCGACCACCCCTGATTCTCAAGGCCCTGATTCTCAAGGCCCTAACTCTCAGCAAAACCCAAGGCACCCCAGCCTCCACCCGGGGAGCACAAGCCACCGAGCGCACAGGTCACAACCGGGGCTGCTTCCGCAGCCGGGGGCCGCGCCCCAGGGCTAGAGTCCCTGCTCCACGTCGCCGTGCAGCTCCAGGCGGGAGGTGTGATTGAGCGGCACCACCCGGGAGCGGCCGGAATCGCGGATAATGCGCACCACCTGGCCCACCTGCAGGGGTTTCTCACTCTGCTGCACCACGATCACCTCCTCGCTGTCCCGGTAGCGGCGCACCAGGATTTCCCAGCCCCGCCCCTGCTCCAAAAGCTTCTGGGTCGTGGAGCCGAGGATGCCGCCCACCACCGTGCCCACGCTCGCGCCGATGACCTGGCCGCGACCTTCCCCGGCGTAGCTGCCGGCAACCCCGCCCGCCACGGCTCCCACCGCGGTGCCGACGAAGCTGTCACCCTGCTTCAGGACGACCTCACGCACCGAGAGCACCACGCCCTCATCCACCCGCGCTTCATAGCCAAGCTCATCGGCGCGATAGACATCGGCGGAATGGTAGGAGCGGCAACCGACCGCCAGGAGCAACCACCCCGCACACAAGACGACCATTCGCATTTTCTTCATCACAATATCCTCCCTTCAGGATGTCGGCGGCTCGACCTGGGCCGCCCAGTCATACTCCGTCTCGGTAGCCAATCCGCGTTCAACAAAATGTTGGTAGATGGAAATCAGTTCCTCGGTGTTGAAAGATACGATCACCAGTTCCTGCCCCGGGAAGATGAGATTCGGGTTGCGCCCCATGCGCCCCTCCTCGTAGTTGTAAACGAAGGATTCCCGGGCCTTGTCGTCCAGCAGGCGCCCCAGGAAGGAACTGGACTCGTCCTGCCTGCGCTCGTCCGCGTCGCGCGGGATGCGCACCTGGTAGCGTTCGATGTCCTCGTTACGCCGCACGGCGATGCCGGTCGCAAACTTCTCGATGATGCCACGGTGCAGGATACCCCAGATGCCCTGGTGATCGTCCGCGGTGACGTGCCGCACAAAGAAGACGGCGTTCTCGTCGACCGCCTCCAGGCCGGTCAGCAGTTCGCGCACGGTGGTGGACTCGGGGCGATCCGGGGAACGCACAACCTGCACGCTGCGTTCGGGGTCGCCGCCCAGGCGGCGCGCCTCTTCCCGTACCGTGGACACCTCCTCGTATTCGCGCAGCACGATGATCGGCACCAGCTCCTGTAACCGCCCCGCCTTTTCGTCCAGCAGCCGTCCCAGGGTCACCTGCTCCACGCGGTTGTCCTCCATCACCTGCAGGGGAGTGTCCAGCTCGCCCTCGTGATTGGCAAGCAATTCCGCCAGGCTCTTGTATTCCACCTCCTCGCGCCGCCGCAGCACGCGCAACGTGGCATCCGGGCCGTTGCGCTCCAGCTCCTGCAACTCCTTCCCGGACAATGCCTCGTGGCGCACCGCGTCACCCAGGCGAATTTCCCGATCCGGCGTCACGAAATCGTCCGCCTGCGCAACCGACACCGGCTCCTCCCCCGAGGTCCCGCTGATCTCCTCGATATAGTTCTGCGCCTCCCGCCGCAAGGCGCTCGCTTCCGGGCCGGACGGCGGCGCGTTCCACGCCTCCGCCCCGGCATCGCGCGGCGGCGTATCCCGGGGCGGGACCGCCACCTCGAGCCCGCCGCCGGGCCACATGCGATAGGCAATCAGCAGCCCGGCTAACGCCAGTACCAGCCCTCCATAGATTTTGTGCATGGCAACCACCGCGGCTCAACCACCGGCAATGTATTGCTCAAGCTGGTGGATGATGAACTCCTTCTCGGAAAGGATGCTCTGCACCACGTCAATAATGGAGAGAATGCCCACGGGCACGCCCTCCTTAACGATCGGCAGGTGCCGCACCCGGTTGCTGGACATGACGGACAGGCAGCCCTCGACGCTGGTCTGCGGAGAGACGCAGATCACCTTGCTGCTCATGATTTCACGCACCTGCGTGTCCTTGGAGGAGCGCCCCTTCAAGATGATCTTGCGCGTATAATCGCGCTCCGAGATAATGCCGGCCAGGCGCTCGCCCTCCAGCACCAGCAGGGCGCCCTGGTCCAGCTCGGCCATCAGGAAAATGGCATCGTGGACGGTGGCGGTCGGGGCAATGGATTGGATGGTGTGGTCTTCCTTCCGCAGGATTTGTTCCGCTGTTTTGCTCATGACTTGATCCCTATCCGCGCCCGTGCCGGGGCGCATGAAAATGCCGGGCCGCGCACGTCCCACCCACAAGGCAGCCCCAGACAACTGCTTAACACACCCCGATTCTACTTCAGGAGCACCCGGTGGATAAGGGGTGCTACTGCCATTCCAGCTCCGTATAGGCGCGGCTGGCATTCCGCCGGTGCAGTTCCTCGGCAAACAGCCACTCGCCGGACGGCGGGTGCGCTCCCGCCTGCTCCAGCACCTGCTCCAGGAACAGCCCCTGGTCCAGCCACCCGAGCACCGAGGCGCGCAGCTCGAGCAGGTAGGCGTGCTGCGCCGCCGCAGCGCTCTCCCAGTCCTCCGCCGGCGACCCGTGTCCGGGGACGATCATCCGCACCCCCGGCCCAGGCAGCGCCTCCAGGGCGCCCAGCCAGCCCCCCAGGCTGCCATCCAGCACCGGCAGCCGCTCCCGGAACAGCAGATCACCGGTCCACAGCACACCACTGCCCTGATCCAACACGCTCAGGTCATTCTGGGTATGCGCGGGCGGCCAGGCCTTGAGCAGTAGCAGACGGCCGCCCAGGTCCAGCTCCAGCGTGGACTGCACCGAAACCTGCGGCGCGTCGGGCACGGCCTGCTCCGGGGGCAGTCCACCCAGGGATGAAGGGAAGGAGCGCGCGAAGAATTCCCGATTCACGATCACAGCCGGCCCCAATTCCGCATGCCCAACGAACCGCGCGGAGCCGTCGTTGAAAGCGGCGTTCCCGAGCAGGTGGTCAAAGTGGATGTGGGTATTGATGACGTAGCACACGGGCCGCCCGGTCACGCCGCGCAGGGCGGCCAGCAACCGCCGCCCCACCGCCACGGAACCGCCGGTGTCGATCACGGCCACGCACCGCTCCCCGACGATGAAACCGATATTGGCGATATCATCATGGCCGGGAGCACCCACAACCACGTGGTGACCGACATGCAGCCAGACCCCCGAGGCAATCTCGCGCACCGACAGGGGCGACACCTCGGACTCACCGGCCGCGCCGACCGGTGGAACCACGGCGCCGAGTAACAACACGCCCACCAGCACCGCAAACAGCGGCCTCCGGGAACCGGCCAAACCGAAGCAGCGCACAAGAACAGCTCTCAACGGCACAATAAACTCCCTGGGGTGGCGCCCTGATCAGGATTCGAACCTGAGACCTACGGCTTAGGAGGCCGTCGCTCTATCCAGCTGAGCTACCAGGGCCGTATTCCCAGTGTACCCGATTCCATTCCAGCCACCGGCTAACGTGCTAACATGCATGCACGTGGCGGTCAGGTCGGCCCCCCGGCAACGTACTGCCGTGAACCCCGTCAGGCCCGGAAGGGAGCAGCGACAGCGGCAGCGGGCGTCGGGACCAGGCGGACCGGGCCGTCACCTGCACACCAGCCCCGGCACCCCACCCCCTCCCGAGAAGCTCCGGCAATGAGCTACCAGGTATTGGCTCGCAAATGGCGTCCCCGTGTCTTTGCCGACGTGATCGGCCAGGAACACGCCCTGCGCGCCCTGCGCAACGCCCTGAAACGCGAGCGCCTGCACCACGCTTACCTGTTTACCGGCACCCGCGGCGTCGGCAAGACCACCCTGGCGCGCATCGTGGCCAAGTGCCTGTGCTGCGCGCAAGGCAGGGTGGAAGAGCCCTGCGGAGAGTGCACCGCCTGCAAGGACATTGACGCGGGCCGCTACCCGGATCTCATCGAGGTGGACGCCGCCTCCCGCGCCAAGGTGGAAGAAACCCGCGAGCTGATGCAGAACGTGCCCTACGCGCCCACCGCCGGCAGCTGCAAGGTGTACCTGATTGACGAGGTGCACATGTTCTCCGGGCACAGCTTCAACGCCCTCCTGAAAACCCTGGAGGAGCCCCCGGAGCACGTACAGTTCCTGTTCGCCACGACCGAGCCGCAGCGACTACCCGTCACCATCCTGTCGCGCTGCCTGCAGCTGCACCTGCGCAGGCTGGGAGTAGAGCACATCACCAAGCGCCTGGAGCACATCACAAGGCAAGAGCAGGTGGAAGCAGACCCGGCGGCCCTGGAGCTCCTGGCCAAGGCCGCGGACGGCAGCCTGCGGGACGCCCTCAGCCTGCTGGACCGGGCCATCAGCGACGGCGACGGCAGGCTAAGCCAGGACCAGGTACACACCATGCTGGGCACCGTGGAGAGCGGTGCACTGGAGAAGCTCCTCACGGCAATCAAGCAAAGGGACGGCCAGGCCCTGCTCCGGCAAATGGAGGAAGTCGCCTTACAAACCCCCGACTACAAGGCCCTGCTGGCCGAGATACTCCAGCTGCTGCAACGCACCGCCCTGGTCCAGGCGACCGGGGGAAAACCCACGGCGGAATGGGAGAGAGCACAACACTGGTCCAAACAGCTGAACCCCGAGGACGTACAGGTCCTCTACGAAATAGCCCTGCACGCAAGGAGAGACCTGGACTACGCTCCAGACCCACGCACGGGCTTCGAGATGTGCCTCATCCGCATGCTGGACTTCTACCCGGCACACCAGGCGCCGAAAGCAGGGACGGAAACCCCGCTGCCGGAAGCAACACCACCACGGGCAGCCCCCGGGCAAGTACAGGCACGGGAGCAGCAGCACCAAACAAAGGAGCAGCACCAGCCACCAGTGCAGGCACCGAAACAGCAACCACCGGGGCAGGAGACAAACGACAACCTGGCGCAATGGTGGAAAAAACTAGTCCCAAACCTGGGAATCGGCGGGCTCGCGAACCAGACCGCCAGGCACTGCTTCCCGATCTACCGCAACGAAACAGGGCTCACCCTGGGCCTGGATCCGCAACACGCCAGTCTCATCTCGGGAGATGCACATGACAACAAGGTATGGAAAGAATTAGAAACCGCTGTCAGCAAGCACATGGGAAGAAAATACAAGCTCACCCTGAAACAGGAAACCATCGAGGGCGAGACGGCAGCCGAGCAGCACAAACGACAGCAACGGGAGAAACGGGAAGAGGCCGAGAAACTGCTGCAAAACGACAAGTGCGTACAAGACATCAAGGAGTTGTTTGACGCCAGGCTCGACTCCAATTCCATCGAGCCGACCCCCACCACCGGCCCATGACCGCCCCCCTCACCGGGGACAACAGCCCTACCCCACCCCTCCTGGAGAAGCTGATCAAGGAGCTCTCCCGCATGCCGGGCATCGGCCGCAAATCCGCCCAGCGCATCGCCTATCACCTGCTCCTGAGGGACCGAGACGGCGCCCGCAGCCTGTCCCAGGCCCTGGCCACCGGCATGGAGGGCATCAGCCACTGCAAC
>JABAAT010000071.1 GCA_014238615.1 Gammaproteobacteria bacterium
AGCTGATCGCCGGGCCGCCGCAGCGCGCCAGGTAAACGGCGCCACCCGGGGCGGTGCGCAGGCGGATTGGATCGCGCGTGGCGCGGGCCGACAGTTCCCGGCCGGCCTCGGGCGCCGGCGCACCGGGGCGGGCGGCCACCACCAGGTGGGCCCGTCTCGAAATGGCGCGCCATTCACGCCAGCCGGTAAAGCCAGCGAAGGCGTCCGCGCCCAGGAGCAGGCACAGCGGACGCCGCGACTGCAGTTCCTTGCGCAGGGCACACACCACGTCAATGGTGTAAGACCACCCCGGCCAGCGGAGTTCGCGGCCATCCACGCGCAGCAACGCATCACCGCGCACGGCCAGCCAGAGCGCGGCGAGACGGTGGCGCGCCGGGGCCATGGGCGGCGGTTTATGCGGTGGGCACGGCGTCGGCATCAGGCGCACCTCGGCGAGTCCCAGCTCCCGCCCTAAACGATGCGCCAGGCACAAGTGCCCCCAGTGAAGCGGATCAAAAACCCCGCCCAGAACCCCGATCCCTTGCATCCGGGTTGTTTCCATCAGGCGGGATTTGAAGCGGACACGCGCTCAGGTACGCACCTGACCGGTGCCAAGAACCACGAATTTCTGGGAGGTCAGGCTTTCCAGTCCCACCGGCCCGCGCGCGTGCAGCTTATCCGTGCTGATGCCGAGTTCAGCACCCAGACCGTACTCACAACCATCGGCGAAGCGGGTGGAGGCGTTGACCAACACCGAACTGGAATCCACCTCGCGCAGAAAGCGCAAGGCGCGATCCAGGTTCTCGGTGATGATGGCATCGGTGTGGGCTGAACCGAAGCGCTCTATGTGCGCAAGCGCTTCGTCCAGGTCGGCCACTACGCGCACGGCCAGGATGGGCGACAGGAACTCGGTGGCATAGTCCTGCTCGGTGGCCGGGACCGCTTCCGGCAGAAGGGTGCAGGTGCGTTCACAACCGCGCAGTTCCACCCTGGCTTCCAGGAAGCGCCGGCCCAGGCGCGGCAGCAGTTTCGCGGCGACGGCCTCGGCTACCAGCAGGCACTCCATGGTGTTGCAGGTCGCGTAGCGCTGGGTTTTGGCGTTGTAGGCGACCGCCTCGGCCTTGTCCAGGTCCGCGCCCGCGTCCACGTAAACGTGGCAGATGCCGTCCAAGTGCCTGAGTACCGGCATGCGCGCCTCGGAACTCACTTTTTCGATCAGACTGCGGCCGCCGCGCGGCACCAGCACGTCTATCCCGTCCTGGGCGCGCAGTAGCTCCCCGACGATAGCCCGGTCGGGGTCGGCGATGACCGTGACCGCCATCAGCGGCAGATCGACTTCGGCAAGACCGGCGTGTAAGCAGCGGCCGATGGCAAGATTGGAGCGCAGGGACTCCGTGCCGCCGCGCAGGATCACGGCGTTGCCCGACTTCAGGCACAGGGCGGCAGCGTCCACGGTCACCCCGGGCCGTGACTCGTAAATCACGCCGATGACCCCCAGCGGCACCCGCATACGGCCGACCTGTATCCCGGAAGGACGGCGGCGCAACTCCAGTATCTCGCCGATCGGATCGGGCAGGGCGGCAATCTCGCGTACCCCCTGCACCATGCTTTCCTGGCGCTTCGGTGTCAGCTCCAGGCGATCCAGCAGCGCTTCGTTCAGGCCATGCTCCCTGGCGGCGCGCATATCCTCGGCGTTGGCGCACGCTATCTCGGCGTGCCGCTTCAGGAGCTGCGTGGCGATCGCTTCCAGCGCCCGGTTCTTGGTGGCCGTATCGGTGCGCGCCAGCTCGCGCGCGGCGGTGCACGCAGCCCGGCAGACCCCGTCGACGTAAGACGGAAGATCGGCACCCGGGTCCGGGGCCTGGGCGACCCCGATGGCGCTGGCCGTGGTGATCAAGCGCTTGCCTCCGGGCAGGCCGCCGCGGGGCGCGGGGCGGTGGAGTCACTACTATCTATCAACATGCGCTAACTATCCGGAGGCTCCGGTGCGGCGCCTCCCTCCCGTATTGTCACTGAATCGGTGCGTCTCGCACCAGGCCGGGGGCCTGGCTGGAACCCAAGTGTTTCTCCAAGAGCCTTTTCAAGACCTCGGGATAAAAGCGGTGTTCCTCTTCCTGTACGCGCTGCTGCAGGGTTTCCGGCGTGTCGTCGGCCCTGACCTCCAGGCTGCGCCGATCCACCACCGGACCCTGATCGTACTCCTCATCCACTTGGTGAATGCAGACCTCGGTGCGCTTCAGGCCGGCCTCCAGGACGGCGCGGTGCACCAACAGCCCGTACATACCGAGGCCGCCATATTCAGGCAGGGGGCCGGGGTGAATGTTCAGCACCCGCCCCTGGTGCTGTTTCAGCACCCGCGGACCCAGCTTGCGGAGATACCCGGCGAGCACCACCCAGTCCACCTGGCGTTCGTGCAGCGCGGCGGCCAGGGCGGCATCCAGAGCGGCGGGGTCGGGGTGGGTGCGGGAACTGAGATGCAGCTCCGGGACATGGGCCTTGCGGGCGCGCCGCAGGGCGCCGGCGCCGGCGTTATTGCTGATGACCAACACCACTTCGGCCGGAATACGTCCTTTCCTGCAGGCATTCAGGATGCGTTGCAGGTTGGTGCCCTCATGCGAGGCAAACAGCCCCAACCGGACCTTGGGCGACGCACGGCGACGCATGGAGAGTAGACGAATTAAGTCCCCGAGCCGCGCGAAGGCCGCATGAGATAACCCCTCGGGCCTTGCGTTTAAGCGTGCGGATTTGATGCTGCTACCTGCGGTTTTGTGGCCAATAACCCAGGCGACCGCGCAATTCTCCAGACGACCGCGACCGCGCCTATACTACAGGTCATCATACCATACGATCTAGTCATTCAGGCGGGCGGGCAGGGCAGCCCCGGCGCCGCTCCGGGCGGCCGCCACGCGGGTGCGGCCGAATTCCAGGCGCAGCGGGAAAGTGGTGCGTAGTTGCTCGAATCAGGGCCGCGCGGCGCGCGGTCGGCACCCGGGTGGCATGGCACGGGGCGCGGCCGGACAGCATCGTCACCATCCTATACCCCCGGGAACCCAAGGGGCCGCCTGGAGACAGCAGAAGATAAAGAACACACGCTCACAGGCTGTTTCTCGATCTTGTGTGTATGGACCTCCTGAACGTCCTTCGAAAGCTCCATGCAGTAATCTTCTTTGCTTACGGCTGGGCCCGCGACAAGCTCCTGGGTGGCGAGCCACCTGGTCAGCAGGAAAAGCATGACGCAAGCGACACAAGCCACAAAAACTACACCCCAGCGCAGTGCCGCACCGGGGCCACGGTTCCAGCTGAAGAGCCAGCCGAGAAGCCAGCCGAGAAACCCGTCTGGTTGCGGAAACGAAGCAAGGCCAGCCAGTATAAGAGAGACCCAGGGCGCACCGGCCCTTGCGCCAAGATGCCCACACAGCCCGCCGAAGACACAAACAATAAGAGCTGCCAGCCAAGGCAGTCCAGCCCCCACGCTAAGAAGAGCGCTCACTCCTCCAAAGACATAAAGAAAGAGAAGTCCCAGGCCCCACCAGGGCGAACCCGCCCTGGTGCCAAGCCACACGCAAAGATATCCACAAAGGAGAAGGAACCCCAGGATAACCGTAATAAGCAATAAGACTTGGAAGAGTTCTTCCACGTTCACATCGGCGCCTTACTTTCCTCAAACAACATCCCGGGGGAGACCAGCGCAACCGGCTGTCTCATTTCATTGGCCAGGTTCTTTCCCAACATGGTCCTGGGATGGGAGAGACACTCTCCTTCTCACCATGCAGGTTTCCCCGCCGCCTGGTCAACCCCTCCTTCATGGGGTCTCCTGTCCAGGGCTCCTGGCAGGCCACGTACCGGGCCAGCAGTGTCGCCACGATATGTTTCTGCCGCGCCATGTGCGTGCCCACACTGGTTTGGACCTCTAATACCGCATCGACTCTTTTGTCTCGTGCGCCTCGCATGGAGGACACCAAATCAAAACCTGGCATTTGTCAGCTCCCGTGGGGGCCGCTCGCAACCACCACCTACTTAAAAATTCTCCCGGATTCCCCTGGCTTGCCCGCCTCTTCAGCTCCTCCTCTCCAACTCCCGTGGATCGCCGTCCCTGACCCGCCTGCCGCTGCTGCTATCACTGCTTCCTTGGGGATCACACGCTCCCGAGCCTACCCACCACACTCACCCCCCCTGGCCTCCCGCCTTGTACCCGCAGCCATCCAGGCGGCCGGGCCTGCGCCACGTGGCACTACACATCGCTTAAGTAATCGTTCAAAGCTGGAAACCCAGGCGGGCGAGCAGGGTGGCCACGGCGCCGCTCGGGACGGACGCCACGCGGGTGCTGCCGAATTCCCGGCGCAGCGGGGAAGTGGCGCGTAGCTGCTCGAACAGGGCCGCGCGGCGCGCGGGCAGCGCCGCCAGCATCCCGCGCAGCACCCGGTCGGCGGGGCGCGGGTCGCAGCAGGACAGCACCGCCAAGGCAGCCCCGCACTCCGGATGGGCGCTGTCCAGAAACACGGGCGAACTCAGGAGCGGGCCGGGCGGCGTCACGGCGGATGCACGCTTCGCGGTCACACCGAACTCATGGCACAGGCCGCGCCGCAGCAGCTCGGTGGCGCGCAACCGGGCCTCCAGGCTGTACCCGGCGATGTGGGGGGTGATCAAGGCGGCCCCCTCCAGCAGTCCCGGGGGCTCTCCCGGCGGCCCCTCCCAGACGTCCAGCACCGCGCTGAGACGCCGCGCCCGCAACAGCTCGGCCAGCGCGGCTTCATCCAACACGCCGCCGCGCGAGGTGTTCACCAGGATCGTCCCGGGCGCCAACCGCGCGAGACGCTCGGCGTTCAGCAGGTGGTGCGTGGGATGCGGCCCGCCGCGGGTCAACGGCACATGCAGGCTGACGATATCGGCCTCCAGGGCCTCGTCCAGGGGCCGGTAATGCTGCTCCCCGGTGCGCATGGCCAGCGGCGGATCATTGCGTACACATTCGACCCCCAGGGCCTCCAGCATCCGGAGCAAGGCGCCGCCGGTATGTCCGCACCCGATGATGCCGGCGCGACGCCCGCACAGCGGCCGCTCTTCGGCCGCGCTGCGCAGCAGCAGGGCGGCCAGCACGTGTTCGGCCACGGTAACGCCGTTGCAGCCGGCGGTGCTTTGCAGGAGGATGCCGGACGCTTCCAGGCACGTCTTATCGATGTGATCGGTGCCGCTGCTCGCGGCCCCCACCACCCGCACCTTCGACCCGTCTAGCAGGCGGGCGTTCACCCGGGTCACGGTGCGCACACACAGCACTTCGGCGGCGCCCAGGCCACCCGGGCGGATCGCGGACGCCGGCACGGTGCGGACTTCACCCAGGTCAGCCAGTGCCACGGCCAACCCCGGGATCTGCTCGTCCGCGAGGATCTTCACATCAAGCGCGCTATCGTCCCGCCGCTTCCCACGGTAAAGCGCCGGACGACGCCTTCACACGACCGCGCCCGAGTCCTTCGCGTCCCGGGTGCGCAACTGCAGATCGCGGTGGCTGACCCCCAGGCCCAGGGCGACCGGGCTCGCGACAAACAGCGACGAGTAAGTCCCCACCAGCACGCCGACGGCCAGCGCC
>JABAAT010000074.1 GCA_014238615.1 Gammaproteobacteria bacterium
GCGGGGACGCGCACGCTGAGCGGAACGCCGACGACAGCCGCTGCTGCGGTGACCCTGACCTATACAGTGACGGACTCGGCCAGCACTCCGCAGAGCGAGATGTTGACCTTCACGGTCAGGGTCGACGACCCGGCGGCATCTTTGACTTTCGGTGCTGCCACGGTAGCCGCCCAGGCTTACACGGTGGGCGTGCCGACCGGTGGGTTGACGCTGCCCGAGGCCACGGGAGGCACCGGGAGCCTGACCTACACGCTGACGGACCCACTTCCGGAGGGCTTAATCTTCACGGCAGCCACGCGCATGCTGAGCGGGACGCCGACAGCTGTCACGAGTGGCGCCGTGCCACTGACCTATACAGTGACGGACTCGGCCGCCACCCCGCGGAGCGCGAGCCTGACTTTCATGGTAGAGATCAGCGAGACGTCGGTGGGGGAACGCATAAATCGCGTCAACCGCGCGGTTCTGCCCCAGGCAGCCCAAGCCCTGACAGCGGGTACGGTGCGGGCGGTGGAAGCTCGAGTGGAGGCATTGGCGTCCGGAGCCGACCGTGCGGGAAGCGTGGTCCTATCAGGTTCGTCGACGCTGGCACAATGGTTGAAGACCAACGGGGAGACGTTGAACGGGGCCACTTCGTCGCTGAGGCGGCTGCTGGGAGACGCCTCTTTCGTGCTGCCGCTTGCGGCGGGAGCGGGGGGCGAGAACGGTTTCGGCGGGTTTGCGGTCTGGGGTACCGGGGACTATCGCAACCTGTCGAGCGACACGCTCGGAGACTCCGCAGGCGACTGGGAGACCGACCTGTGGGGAGGCCATCTCGGGATAGACGCCCGCTGGGGTTCCAACCTGCTGGCCGGGCTGGCCGCCTCCTGGTACAGGGGGTCCACCGACTACACGGACCGGAGCGCCCTCCAGGAGGTAACCGGCGCGCATGAGACCCGGATGGTGGGCTTGCATCCCTACGTGGGGTGGGTTTCACCGCTGGGGGTGAACCTGTGGGCGGCGCTGGGCTATGGAGAAGGCACGATCGATGTGGAGGAGCAGGTGATCGGCCGTCAGAACAGCGACAGCGTGCTGAAGACGGCGTCCGTGGGCATGGGAGGCGACCTGTTTTCCGGTGCAGGGGTCCTGGGAGAGGGCAGAACGACGCTAAGGCTCAAGGGAGCCGCGTCGTTTGCGCGACTCACGGCGGAAGGCGGCGACCTGATCGAGCGTCTGAGCGTGTCGGTAAGGAGACTGAGGCTCGGCCTGAGAGGCGCGCACGAGCATAAGCTGACCACGGGTGGCCTGCTGAAGCCGGCCGTGGAAGTCGGGGTGCGCTATGACGGCGGGGACGGAGAGACCGGAACCGGTGCGGAGGTGACGGGAAGCCTGCGCTACGTATCCCCGACGGAGTTGCTGACGCTGGAAGGCAGCGGGAGCATGCTGGTGGCAGGCCCGGATAACTATGATGAATGGGGAGCGGATGTGCTGCTGCGCCTGGATACGGGTGCTGACAGGCTGGGCGCATCGCTCAGCCTGCGTTCGGTCTATGGGATGAATCGCCGCCTGGCGGAAGGTGCCCTTACCGACGGGCTGTCGGAGCAGACCCTGCACGGGGTACGCCGAGCGGTCGGCCTGGGTCTGGACACGGAGTTCGGTTACGGGTTATCCCCGGACGGGGTGATGCTGTGGACTCCCTATAGCGGGCTGAGCCTGTCGGAGAGTGGAACGAGGAGCTATCGCTTGGGAGGCCGCCTCGAGGTAGGGGGCGCCATGGAGTTCGATCTGGAGAGTTCGCGCATCGAGGGCACGGAGTCTGTCTCGCACGGGGTGCTGCTACAGGGTCGATTGCGCTTCTAAGCGCACGTGCCCTTCGTGTCCCTGGGGCACGCCCCGTGGCACTGGGTGAAGGAGTTTCCGGGGGTTTCCCATGGCAAGGCCGTGCTGGGGTGCCACACCCCACGGGATCCCGCTACCACCACGGCCCCAGGGGATTCCCGGGGGGCACCCGTTTCCCCGCCCCAGCCCGCCCCAGCCCGCGACTCCGTGGACACCGAATTCCCCGAACCCCCATCCCGCCCGCGCCCGCGCCCCGACCTGGTGCAGCCGCCGTGGGTGCCGTCCCGGCGGTCGCCTGACACGCTGACGCTTGGCACGCTGAGTCTTCCACACACTGCGGCACCCCACGGTTATACAACGAAGGCACCCCGGCCTTGTCCGCCTCGCCTGCCCACCCCCAGGGGATTGCGCTGGCCTGGAAGTACGGCCCCGAGAAGTCCCCCGCGCGCCGCTTCCGGCACGGGAAGACCCTTGGAAATGCCAGCTCTCCCCACGACCACCCCTCAACCTTGCGCCCCGTAATCGTTTTGCCTGGCTGAGACCGTGATACACCGATAAATTAAGCTCTGTACACGTTTTTCTTGACTTAGACTGGAATATACCGATAATTTTAGTTCCTTTAATCCTTTCCTTGGAGTAGGCCATGGCTCGAAACGATCAGGGAAAACCGGCGGGGTATGCGGCGCTTATCGAGCGGTACGCCCTCGATGTCATTCCGCACTGGCATAAGTCCTTGGTGACAGCCAGGGGTAGTAGTCTCCACACCGACTTCGAGTCAAGGCGTCACCGAGGCGGTTTACCCGCCCGCGTATTGGCCGGGGGACACGCCTGGTGACCACCTCGAGTTTGCGCTCAAGTATGACGGGACGAACCTCGCAATCCTCAGCGTCTTGTTTCAGAAGATTGAGGAGAAAGACCTCCTGGCCTATGTTCGATCCAAACCGACCGGCAAGTATGCCAGGCGCTTGTGGTTCCTATACGAGTTCCTGACCGGTAAAGCGCTTCCGCTGGATGATCTAGGGGGAGCGAACTACATCGATCTACTCGAAAAGGACAAATATTACACGGTCACTCCGGCCCGCCAGGTTCGTCGGCAACGAATCAACGACAACTTGCTGGGTGACAGTCGATTCTGCCCGGTGGTTCGCCGTACCTCTACGCTCCTAAACTTCGAAAAGATCGACCTGCACGAACGCTGTCGGCAAGTGGTGACCAGCTATTCCCCGGAGTTATTGAGGCGGGCGCTTCAGTACTGTTACACCAGGGAGACGAAATCATCTCTTGGGCTTGAACGGATCATACCTACCTCGATCAGGACCGAGCGGTTCATGGCCCTGCTTCGAACGGTGGAACAAGAGGACTTCTGCCGGAAACCGCGATTGATCGACGCTCAGAACCGCATTGTCGATACACGATTCCGGGATTCCGATTACCGGTCGTGCCAGAATTATCTCGGCGAGACGATCATCCCTGGGCAGGAACAAATCCACTTCGTATCTCCAGGGCCGGAGCACCTGGCCGACCTGATGGATGGCCTGACAGCCGCCCACGAGCGCATGCATACCGGGGGCGTGTCCGCGGTGGTTCGGCGGCCGCCGTCGCCTATGGGTTTGTTTTTCTGCACCCGTTCGAGGATGGCAACGGCCGCATCCACCGCCTTCTGATCCACAATATTCTTGCACGACGGGGTTTCACCCCCAGGGGTGTCCTGGTTCCCATCTCGGCGTTCATGCTGAAAAACAAGGCGGACTATGATGCCTCCCTGGAGGCGTTTTCACGGCGGCTCATGCCCCTGGTGGAATATTCGCTCGATGGAGAAGGCCGCATGACCGTCCATAATGATACGGTCGCATGGTATCGCTACATGGATATGAGGCCCCAGGCGGAGGCACTTTTTCGGTTTATCGAGCAGACCATCGACACGGAGCTTGCCGACGAAATGAGGTTTCTTGCGAACCACGATAAGACCAGGCAGGCCATTCAGGAGATCGTGGACATGCCCGACCTTAAAATCGATCTCTTCATCCGTTTTTGCCTCCAAAACGGCGGTCAGCTTTCGATACGGAAACGCGCAAGCCACTTCGATTTCCTGGTGCCTGGAGAAATCCTCCGCATGGAACAGGCTGTCCAGGGTGCCTACGGCAACGCAACCTTGAAAGGCGACTAACGAGTTGATGCATGCGAAGTTGACGCATGCGATGCTTGCCGGGCGGTGATACTCCCGGCGAACACTGAATCATCAACGAACCGACCCGCCGTGCTCCAGCAGCCTCGGTCATCGTCTTGTACAGGACGGGAAGGATCGGCTTCCGGCACTTTCCCGAAACAACCTGACCGAGGCAGCCAGGGAACACCGTTGCTTTCCGGTTTCCCCGGGAGCATACTTTCCCCGCCCCCGCCGCCGGGTGGGCTGTTTCAGTATCGTCGGTTGGCCGCCCGGTGATCGTGCGGTTCCCTGATGCTGCCGGAATCGTCCCGCCGAATCCGTTCCGGTGCCGGGAGCTCCACCAGGCCGCCCAAGGCATCTCGCTGCCGGCTGGCCTGGGAAGACTTTTACTCCCAGGTATAGCACCGACCCTGCGCCTCGCGGCCAGGGCTGGAGCTTGCTCTCTCGGACCCGGCGTACTTACGAGGCGCGCCACGAGGCGCGGGGGCTGGAAGTCGCCCAGGGATTTGCCTTGAGCGCGCGGTACGACGGCGCGCGGGAGCGTGTTGCGGAGGCTTTACCTGGTGGTGCCGGAGATGCTGGTGTGCTCGTGGTGTTTTTCCAGCTTCTGACGGATGAGCTGAACCCGGTTCGGATCCAGGCGACCGGCACGGGCACCGCCCGGGCACAGGGCGCCGCGGAAGCCCAGGTAATCCGGCTCCAGGCGCGCCAATTGCTGGATGTCGCCGGTGCCCAGGGAGCCGGCCAGTCCGCAGCGTAACTCCAGCGCCCGGCATCGTTCCACGAAATTCTCGAGCGCCCGGAGCGACAGGGATTTCCGTAGCCCACCGGTTCCGCTTTTGTTCAAGGTGTCCAGCATGGCGCCCCAGACGCCATGATCGTGCAGCGTCCGCAGCCACGCGGGCAACGGGGGTTGCTCCGCGAAGAAGACTACAACCAGGCGGCAGGGTGGGGACAGGGAGACAGAGAGGACTTGCAGACAGCTTTCCCGGCCCGGCGGCACACCCACCTTGACGACGTCCACCCCGGTGTAGGACAGGTTCTCGGCCATGGGAGACTCACCCTGTTCTCCGAGCAGACCGGCGGCGGCGCTCAGGAATACCCGGTCACCCAGTTCCACGACGACATTGGAAACCGTTTCATCGTGGAACGTGCCCAGCGGTTCCAGGTTCGGATTTTTAAGATCGATGATATGGGCGCCGGCCCCCAGGGCCTCCCTGGCCTCTTTTGGGCCGGTGACGCTGGCTAAAAACAAGGGGCGCGGACCGGCGGGGAGGTCCTTACCGGCTAACATCAAGCTGTTCCAGGCAATAATTTCAAGAGAAATACCCCCAGGCGCACGGGCCGCGGCGGGGACTTCGATTATAGGTCAATTCCCTGGGAGGGGAGCTCCAGTTTCTCCATCAACCACTCCCAGGCCAGGCGCTCGCGCGCGCCGGCGGTTTTTCCCAGCGCGCCACGCAGGACCTGCACGCGGCTCTCGATATCGGCGCGGGGCAGCAGGTGCAGGCGGCTCACCAGGACGGCCGCTTCCAACACCGCCGCCTGGGCGCGATTGAAGCCGCGGAATGGGGTGTGCTGACCTTCGTGCAGGCGCTCGCAATAGAAGCGCGGCCGAATCGGATCTTCCTCGCAGCGGTTGACGCGCACTTCCAGGTGCGCCAGGGCGTCGCGCAGGCGCGGTGGGGACACCAGCCGCGCCTGCGCCAGCGGCCACCGGCGGCGCCCGGTGAGGCAGCCGACGAAGATGCGCACGTCGTCGCTCAGGTTGACCACCGCTTCCCCGGTGCGCCGCAGGTTATCCAGGGTGGCGGAGGGCGCGTAAGGCGCAATCACCAAGGTGTCTCCGGCGTTGCGTACCCCGATGGGAGCGAGCCGAACTTTGCCGTCTGCGCCCAGGGTGCTGACGATGGTTTCGTAGATCATGGCTTGCGCTTCCGCTTCAGGCGGCGTGCTTCCTGCAGCGTGGAACGCGCTTTTTTGAGTCCCGATTTCGTGAGTTCCGTGTGTGTCCGCGCCGACTCCGGCACCGCCACCCCCCAATCCAGCTCTTCGTCCTGTTCGTAGTGCTTGCCCAGTTGCCAGGCGATGCGCGCACGCTCCAACTCCATGCCCATGTAGAAGGCATGTGGAGCGTCCTCACGGATGCGCTCCAGGAGCGGGAACAAATCGTAAGGTTCGACGCCCGAATGCCACTCGTCGCGATTATAGACGTGGATGCCTTCGGCGCTGACCTGGATGCGGTAGTTTGGATCGCGGATGGCGCGTGCCTGCTCCTCGATCTCTTCGCGCCGGTAGGGGAAGGGGCGGCGTTCATGCAGCGCACAGAGTCCGCCGTGCAGGCCCTTGGGCAGGCTCTGCGTGGCGCGTGCGGCGTAACATATCCGGCGCGCCAGGTCCAGTTCACGCACCACGCCGCGGGCGTGCGGGCTGAC
>JABAAT010000056.1 GCA_014238615.1 Gammaproteobacteria bacterium
CCGCGCCTCCTGGAATTCAACTGTCGCCTGGGCGATCCGGAAACCCAGGTGCTGCTGCCGCGCCTGCGGACCGACCTGGCGGAGGTATGCCTGGCGGCCCTGCGCGGCGAATTATCTTCCTGCCGGCTGGACTGGGATACGGCCGCCTGCGTCGGCGTGGTGCTCGCCGCGGAGGGTTACCCGGGGCGGCCCCGCGTCGGCGATCCGATCAACGGCCTGGAGCGGGACGCGCCGCCCGGCTGCAAAATCTTTCACGCCGGAACGCGCCGGGAAGGCACGCAACTGCTGACCGCTGGCGGGCGGGTTTGTTGCGTCACCGCCCTGACCACACCCGCGGCGGCCAAAGCGGCGGAAGCGGCGGCGTCCGGGGCGGCGGCCGGGGTGTCGGAGACAGCGGACGCGATGACAGCGGACGCGGTGCGGCGCGCCTACGCGGCGGCGGACGTGATTCACTGTCCGGCGGGGCTGTTCCGGCGCCCGGACATTGGCCTTGAAGCGACGACGGCGCACCCGGGCCCAGGTTCAAGAGCTGACGGTGCCCCATGCTAAGATGCCTGTTGCCGGGGTGAACGCGCCGCGCCGCGCAGACTCCCGGGACCGCGTCGCTGAGCACCGAACCCGAGGCGGCGCCCACCGCCGCCCCCTGAAGTTCTCGTTGCTGCGCTCCCTCCTCCGGGGCGCCGGAGAAACCGCCATGCAACACAGGCAACTGCACACACTGAACGGCGCGCCGCTGCCGCTGCTTGCGGCCTGCGCCGCAATCCTCGCCCTGCACCCGGCGTGCGCCGTGGCGGCGCAGGGAGAACCCGCTCCGGAATTCACCCACCAGGGGGAGCAGGATTGGATCAACTCACCCCCGCTGCAACTCTCGGAACTGCGCGGCAAGGTGGTGCTGCTGGACGTCTGGACCTTCGAATGCTGGAACTGCTACCGCTCCTTTCCCTGGCTGACCGACCTGGAAGCGCGCCTGGAGCCGCAAGGGCTGCAGGTGATCGGCGTGCACAGTCCGGAATTCGAGCACGAACGCGAACGCGCCGCCGTGGAGCGCAAGGCCGAGGAATTCGGCCTGCACCATCCGATCATGCTGGACAACGACTTCTCTTACTGGCGGGCGTTGCGGAACCGCTACTGGCCGGCCTTTTACGTCATCGACAAAAAAGGCGTGCTGCGCGGCGCTTTCTTCGGCGAAACGCATCCCGGCGACCGGCGGGCCCGCGCTATCGATGCGCTGCTGCAGGAGTTGCTGGCCGAGTCAGGCCCCTGAACCCAAACGTCCGCGGCACGGCCGGGAACGCGCCTCCGGAGAAAATTCAGGCAGGGATGACGCTCCACGGCAAGGACGCACCGACCGGGGCGGCGGCGTTTGCGTGCGCTTCCCGGCACAAGCCTGTCATGCCGACCTGCCGCGACCACTTGCGTCTTCCGCATCGATCGCTCCCCTTCGATCCTGGCACTGAATACCGCAAGCTCATGCAGCGGGACGCGCGCTTACTCCAAGACCGGGGCCGCGCCGAATCGGGACCGCGTTCCAACGTCTCTCACGATCCGCACGAGTTCCCGCACCCGCCGCCAGCGCGGCACCTGGCCGATTGCCGTGCGGAGGTCGCGCACGCTTCCCGGC
>JABAAT010000057.1 GCA_014238615.1 Gammaproteobacteria bacterium
ATCTACAGATCAGGGGGAAATCCCTTCTAAATCAATGAGTTAGATACCCTTAACATCCCACCCAACGTACTCGACAATTCGGTAGCTTGTAAAGCACTTGGAGAGGCAGAAACCGCAGGATACCTGTAGAATATGGTACATTCTTCCCATAATTAGCGTCGGCGCTTCCCGCAAAGGCTGCGCCGGCGGCACCCGCAACCACCGCCCCCGACACCACCTTTAGAGACCGTCGCATGCCCACGGAAACCGCTCCGCCCGCTATCGAACTCAGGCAGGTCAACAAGCATTTTGATGCCCTGAAGGCAGTGGATGATCTAAGCCTGCGCGTGGAAGCGGGCGAGTTTTTCGGCTTGCTGGGGCCAAACGGCAGCGGCAAGACCACGACCGTACATCTTTGCACCACCCTCCTCCAGCCGACCTCCGGCGATATCCGCGTGGTCGGTCACGACGCCCTGCGCGCCCCGGTGGCGGTGCGCCGCGAACTCGGCCTGGTCTTCCAGGAATCATCCCTGGACCGTACCTTGAGCGTCTGGGAAAACCTGCGCTTCGCCGCCGCCCTGTACGACATCCCCGGCCCCCTTGCGCGGCGGCGCTGCCGCGAGCTGCTGGCGCTGTTCCGGCTGGAAGACAAGGCCTCGACACAGGTACTTAAGCTTTCCGGGGGCATGCGCCGGGCCGTGGACATTGCGCGTGGTGTCCTGCATCACCCGCGGGTGCTGTTCCTGGATGAACCCACGGTGGGGCTGGATGTCGTAAACCGGGACCTGATCTGGCAATTCCTGGAGACCCTGCGGCGCGAGCAGGGCATGACCGTGATCGCCTCCACCCATTACCTGGAAGAGGCGCTCCCCTGCGACCGCATCGCCTTCATGCGGCAGGGCCGCCTGACGGCCTTGGGCAGCCCGGACGAAATGCTGCGCGGGATAGGCAATTACGTGCTGGAAATACACACCGAAAACGATGCCGCGCCCGGACTCCCGGATGCCCTGCTAGGTGCTCCGCTGCGCCTCGGCGACCGCCTGTTGTACCGGGTGGCGGCGCACGACCCCCCGATGGATGAATTGCGCCGCCGCCTCGGCGACCGGGTCCGCTCCCTGCAGCTGCGACGGCCCTCGCTGAACGATGTCTATCTCTGGCAAACCCACGGAACTTCCTGAGTCCGCACGGTCCGGAGCCCCCATGCCGCTACGCCCCCTGGCCGCCATCATCGGCCGCGAACTGAAGCGCATGACGCGCCAGCGCGGTCGCCTGCTCAGCGCCATGGTGCGCCCCATGATCTGGCTGCTGATCATCGGCGGCGGCCTGGGCGCGCTCTTCCGGGAGCTCGGGCACGAAGGCTATCAACACTTCCTGGCGCCCGGGCTGCTCTGCATGGTGCTCTTATTCGGGAGCATGCTCGCCTCCCTCTCCATGGTTTACGACAAGGAATCAGGTGTCATGCGCATGCTGGTCATCGCGCCCTTCAGGCATTTCTGGATCATCCTGGCGCGCACCCTGAGCGCGGCGCTGGTGGGCCTGGTGCACGCCACTTTACTGGTGCTGGTGCTCACGGCCTGCCGCTTCATGCCTTGGCCACAGAGCTTTACCCTGCTCGTACTCGGCCTGGTGTCCACTGCGCTGCTGTGCGCCTCCTTCGGCATCCTGATCGCGGTATTCAGCAAGGTTCTGGAAAATTTCGCGGTCATTATGAATTTCTTCATTTTCCCGGTTTTCTTCCTGAGCGGGGCCCTGTACCCGATCCAGCATCTGCCCGTCGCGCTGAAGCTGCTGACCCTCATCAATCCCTTCAGCTACGGGGTGGATCTGCTCAAGCACGCCCTGCTGCCGCCGCACACGCCGGAGCTTTTCCTGGCCGACTTCCATCCCGCCCTGGATCTGGGCATCCTGCTGGGCGCCACGGGCCTGGCGCTGCTGATTGCCTGCCGGCGTTTCAGCGGCCGCGCGCCGAGCGAACGGCTGGCGCAGCGCCTGGGCGCCGGACGCGCGCCCTGACGGGACGGTTTCTCAGCGACCCCGGCGGCCGAGCAGCATGCGCTGCATGATCCGCATCTCCCGGTGGCGATGAGCGTGCCACAAGGCCCCAAAGACATGCAGGCCGATCAACACCAGCAACGTGATATACCCCATCTCGTGGTAGGTGGTGAATAATTCGTTCAGATCGGGCGCTTTCCAGCCCCAATGCGGCAAGGGCATCCCCCAGAAGCGGGTCTTGTAGCCGCTGAAGCTGGAAGACAGGTAGCCTGTCAAGGGCTGTGCGAAAAGCACCAGGTAAAGCAGCCCGTGGTTCCAGGCCGCCAGGCGCCGCTGCCAAAGCGGCAGTTGCTCCGGCAGGGGCGGCGGCTTGTGACCCAGGCGCCAGGCGAGCCGCGCCACGACCACCAACAGGGTGCTCAGGCCCAAGGACTTGTGCAGCATGAAAAGTTCGCTGCGCACCGGGTTCTCGCGCGACATCTCCGTCATGGTCAAACCCAGGCAGAGCATGGCCACCACCAGCAACACCATCACCCAGTGCAGGACGACGGCAACCGTGGTATAGCGCTGTATTTCGTGTTCGATCATGCTGGCTTCCCTCATGATCACTCCCCTGGGAAATCTTGAACGGAAATCTTGAGCGGAAATCTTGAGCAAGAATTTTGAGCAAGAATTTTGAGCGGAAATTCTTGGGCGGAAATCTTGAGAAAACCCTGGAAAACCAGGAGACTACCAAGCTTGGCAGCGATCCCGGCACTTGAGCGGCATCGCCGTTTTGGGCTAAGCTACTACACTGTTTCAGCGGTTCACCTGTCAAGCATAGGGGAAAACCATCCACCGTGTCGAACCCGCGCCTGCCCTCGCTTTCGGTCTGCTGCCTGATCTTGCTCTGCTGCCTGCCGGCGGATGCGCCGTCGTTTTCAGTCATCGACGACTCCAGGCGCTCCTTTGAGTACTGGCTGAAGGTTTACAAAGAGCAGCGCGTGGTACTGCTGATGAACCCTTATACCGGCGAACCGCTGCACAGTTATACGGCTTCCTTCGGTGGGGGCGCCCCCGGAAAGAAACGCCTGCGCGGCGATATCAGAACCCCGGAAGGAACCTACTGGATTACGGAAATGCGCAGCAGCGGCCGTTACCATTTTTTCCTGCAATTGAATTACCCGAACCGTATGGACGCCTGGCGCGGCCTGTTCTCCGGACACATCTCCCCTGAACAGTACCGGGATATCATGCAGGCCCACCGGGAAGACCGCCTGCCGCCGCAAAACACCAGGCTGGGCGGCCAGATTGGATTGCATGGCCTGGGCCCTGGAAGTTCCCCCCCTCCCGCGGATCTAGAGCTCTTCAACTGGACCAAGGGCTGCATCGCGCTTAGCAACCAGGCGATCGAGGAGCTGGGAGACTACCTAGAGGTAGGGTCAAGGGTTGTCATCTATCCCTGAACAGGCGCCGTCGCGCCGCAACAGGCGCCGTCGCGCATGCTGAGCCTGCTCGCCTGCCTGGCGCTGCCCCCGGCCCTGGAGGTGCTGGAACAACGTCTGACCATCACCGAACTGCGCACCGCCAAGACCTACCAGGAGACCCTGTACGACGCCGAATTCGCCATCACGGAGCACAACCTGCGCATCACCGGGCGGCTGCGCATCGGGGAAGCGATCCGGGAACGCGGTTATCCCGATTTCCCCCGCCATGACGTCCTGTTGTTCTGCAACCTGGAATTCGCGCGTCGGCTGCTGCAGCGGGAACCGCGCGGCATCCACCATTGCCCGGCGCGGCTCAGCCTGCGTGAGGAAGACGGCGCCGTGGTGGTGAGCGCCCCGCTGTTCCCGGAATCGGCGGAAGACCCGGAAACACGCCGCATCACCGCTCGCTTCAACGACACCCTGCGAGCCATTCTCTATTATGCCGCTGAGCACTGAACACCCGCTGCAACGCCGCGCCGCCGGCATGCTGGACAAGCTCGCCGACCTGCGTCCCGCCGGCCCGCCGCAACCGCACCAGTTGCTGCTGGGCTGGCTGATCTTCGCCGGCACCCTGGCGGCCCTGCTGGGCATCGCCTGGCAGGAAAACTACTTTGAAGTGCTGCTGGCGAAGGACCGCAGCCGGCTGTCCTGGCTGATCCTCCTGCTCTTCGGCATGCTGAGCCTGCATTGCGGATTGCGCGCATGGGGCCTCTCCGTACTGCTCAACCAGACACAGCGTATCCGCGCCCTGGCCGAAGCGCATCCGGGACAAATCTTACGCCGCGAGGGCGACACCCTGTACCTCGGTGCCGAGGCGCTTCCGGAATGCGCCACCACCGCCTGCCTGCGGGAACTGCCGCACTCGAGACAGGCCACCGGGCAGACCACCGGGCAGGCTCCCGAACAGCGGGACGGCGTCATGGAATTGTACGCGGCGCGTCTGAAACGGCCCCACGCGCGCGGCTGGTTCATGGCCGATGTCATGTTGAAGCTGGGCCTGCTCGGCACTATCGTCGGCTTCGTCCTGATGCTTGGATCAATCACTGAGGTCAAGGACCTGGACGTCTCCTCCATGCAGCAGGTGCTGCGGGAAATGAGTTCCGGCATGGCCACCGCCCTGTACACCACGATGGCCGGCCTCATCGGCGCCATTCTCAGTTCCTGGCAATACCATCACCTGGATCACGGTGCGGATGAGATCCTGGAGCTCACCCGCTACCTGGCCGAGACCCGGGGCGGCGGGGCGCCGTGAAAGATTTCCGGCACAACACTTCGGACCCCTTCACCGACCTGCTGTTCAACGCCCTGCTCGGTTTCACCTTCCTGTTCCTGGTCGCCATCCTGTTCATGAACCCCAAGGCCAAAAGCGGTATCATCGATCCCAAGGCCGAATACATCCTCACGGTGACTTGGCCGGATAACAATCCCGACGATATCGACACATGGGTGGAAGATCCGGACGGCGCCCTGATCTGGTACCGTAATCCGGAAGCCAGCCTGTTGCACCTGGATCGCGACGATCGGGGCATGCTCAACGATCGCATTCAGATCAACGACGAGGAGCGGGTCAACCCCCTGAACCAGGAAGTGGTGACCCTGCGCGGCATCGTGAAAGGCGAGTACGTCATCAACCTGCATTACTATGCAACGGAGACCGAACAGCCGGTGCCGGTCAAGGTGCGCCTGGTGCGGGTAAATCCCTCCCTCAAGGTGATCTATTATGACACCGTGCAGATGGAGCGGCAGGGGCAGGAAAAAACCGTGCTGCGCTTCCACATGGCACCAAACGGAGACATCCACTCCATGAATTTCCTTCCCAAGCAACTGGTTTCAATCCACTAAACATGATGAACGAACCACTGCTCGGCATCGTCGGACTCACCTCGGGCTTTCTTCTGCTCGGCCTGCTGCTCCTGAACCTCAACCTCTATTCACGCTGGGCCTGGCAGTTCAAGGCCGTGGCCATCCTGCTCACCAGCGGATTTTTTGTCATCACTTACCTGTCCTGGAATCCGCTTCTGGGCTGGCCGATCAAGGAACAGCCGCCG
This sequence comes from Gammaproteobacteria bacterium, assembly GCA_014238615.1. Lineage (GTDB taxonomy): Bacteria > Pseudomonadota > Gammaproteobacteria > Porifericomitales > Porifericomitaceae > JABAAT01. The sequence continues at coordinate 5,486 of JABAAT010000057.1, forward strand.
CAACAATTCAAGTTGGCCGGGGCGCATGTGCAGCAACCGAATAAAATCAGCGGCACACCCGGGGCGATCTATCTCTGGGTCATCGGCGTGTCGCGCGCCGGCGCCGTCCAGCGCCCGCGATCTTTTGAACTCCCTTATACCAACGCCATGCACGAAGGGGTGCTCAGCGCCACCAAGAAAATGAATAAGGGCCAGCCGCAGATGGGAAAAATCATTGAGGATCCGGAAGGCATGATTGAAATACAAAACACGGCTCGGGCCACCGAGGCGGCCGTCCCTATTAAGTTCTATGACATCCCTGACCCCTTGTTTCCCGATGAAAAGTAAGGCCTCACGGCACAGCCGGGCGGCCTTTACCCGGGCGCTCCCGGCGGCCTTCCTGGCGATGTGCCTGGGTCTGGCGCCCGGCGCACCGGCGGCGCAGCAGGGCGAAGATCAACCACTCCTGGCAAAGCAGCAAACGGAAAATCTGCAGATACAATGCCGGCAGCAGGGCTTGCGCCTGGAGTGCACATACCAGCAATTCCCGGAGCAACCCGGCGCGCCGGAGGAAATACTCCCCCACGCGTGGTTCGGAGCCCGGGAACTGTCCATCAAGGAGCACCTGGCTTATCCACGCCACGGCGAGCTGACTTCAATCCTGTTCCTGGTGGATACCAGCGACCCGCGCCGCGCGGCGGTGGTCCAGCGTAACGCCGCGCAGATCCGCGCCATGCTGGCGGACGCGGCGCCGCACCAGCGCTTCGGCCTGGCCGCCTTTGACAAGGACATGCGGGTCCTGGCCGCGCCCGGTGGAACCGCGGAGGAAACGATCCAGGCCACTCATGAACTGCGCGCCATCGGTACCAACACCGAGCTCTACCGCTGCGCCCTGAAGGCGCTGCGCCTGCTCAGCACTCAGCCGGCCGCGCGGCGCGCCCTGTTCGTGTTCTCGGACGGCCTGGCCGAAGACACGGCCTACTTCGCGGAGGACGTGGTGCGCATGGCGCGCGGCACCGATACTGCCATCTACGGCGTGGGCTTCGCCCTCACCGTCGACAACCGCCCTGGCCTGCAAAGCCTGCGGCGGCTCAGCGAGGATACGGGCGGATTATTCGTGGAAGCGGCGCGCGACCTGGGTCTGCCGCATGGCTTCCTGCAAGAACCCTTCGCCGGCCTGGAGAGCGGCGGTTCCTTCCAGGTTGACGCCACGGGCCTGTTCCCGAAGGGCACGGCAAGCGGAGAAGCGTCGCTGCGGCTGCATTTCACCGTGGGCGAGGAACCCCTGCCGGACGAATTCCAGGTGCCGTTGCGCACACCGCAACTCGTACGCACACCGCAACCCGTAGTCTCCCCCGCCGCGCCGGAAACAAGGCAGCCGCCGTCTCCCACGATTCAACTCACACCGCCACCGGCTGCTCTTCTCCCATCCCAGGCATGGTGGTGGACCGGTATCGCCTTGTCAGGGGCGGCCCTGCTGCTTCTGGCGATCCTCTTGCTGATGCTCAGGCAGCATCGGCGCCGCATGGCCGAAGCGGCCTCCCAGCCCTCCCCCGGGGCGCCGGTCCGGATCTACGGCTACCTGCTACCCCACGAAGGCAATCCGGGCGAACAGAAAAACACTCCGATCCCCATTGACTGTATCCCTTTTCGTATTGGCCGCATCCAGACCAACGACTTGGTGCTGGATGATCCATCCGTCTCCCGTCAGCACGCCGAGATTGACTATGCGGACGGGCACCTGCTGGCCCGGGACCTGGAATCCTTGAACGGCCTTCTGGTCAACGGCGAGCGCGTCAAGGACTCCCGCCTTGCGGATAATGACCAACTGGACGTCGGCGAATTCACCCTGCACCTCAAGGTGGAAAACCCCCAGGGACAGGACAGCGAGGCCACCCTCTTCATTAAAACCTCCATGCACGGCGAGTAAGTATCAGCGGCTGCACGGGCCCGCCCCAGCCTGTCCGGTCTGACCCTCCTCCTTACCAGTAAAATTGGGCGCGGGCCTGCACAATGCCGGGTTCATAGCTCTTCGCACCGGCCTTCGGCTGGTGATCAAGTACCCGCAGGTACTCAAGCATGAAACGCAGGTTCCTGATGGGATGCCAGTTCACGCCAAGCGCAAGTTGCTTCTGTGCGCCGCCCGCTTCCCCCAAGTCGATATCGCTGTAGCGCAAGGCCGTCTGCCAGGCGCCCGGCCCCCCATCGACGACCGAATGTTTCGGTCGAGTGGCGCCAAAGCTACCCGACTTAAAGGAATAATTGCGGGATTCTCCGGTCAGAAACCAGGAAGTTTCCAGGCGCCAGCCCCTGAACGAGTCCACTTCCGCACGCCCTTCCTTTTCGTCCACCCGGGCGGCGTTGTACTCGACCTGGGCGGCAAAGGGCCCCCATACCCCGGCGGCCTCCAGGTTATAGAGCAAGGCGGAATCGATGTCCTCCAGTGTTCCGGTATCCACCAGGCGCGGCGATTCCACGTGCGTTTCGGGTCGGGCGCGCAGGCGGTAACTCCCGGCGGCGCCGCCCAGGCTCCGGTAACTGAGGGCGGTCCCCAGGTGCAGGACACGTGTCTTCTCATGCAGGGGGGAAAAAGCAACGCGCCCGGTGAAATTCACGTCCTCATCCAGGTCCTCGTCCTCAAAAACCCCCAGGGCGATGTTGAGGCGATCCGCCAGGAGCACCTGCCCCATCAGTCCGGTATTGTGGCCGGGGGAGAAGGAGTGCACCACGGAGCGCTCGATGAAATTCACGTGTTTGCTGCTGGTCAATGCTTCCAGGCTGAAGGGTTCCTTGAAGTACCCCGCCTGGAGCCGCACGGGACCCAGGCCGCTGTAGGAGATGTAGGCGCTATGGATGACTTCGGCGACGAAGGCATACGATACTTTGAACGCCCAATGCCTGTAGGCCTTGCCGCTGATTCCAAAGCGCATGCGGCGGATCTCGGTGCCGCTCTTGAAATCCGGATTGCCGTCGCTGTCATAAAAGGCGGCGTCCACGTTCAACCGGCCGATGATCCTCCATTCCCAGTCTCCGCCCGCGAATTGCAACCCTTCCCTGGTGCTGACGGTCACCGCATTGTCCGCGGCGCCCACCGGCGCCACGCAACAGAAAAAGACCAAAATGGTAAGGAAAACTCGATGCTGCATGGTTTTCCCCAAATGCTGTTATACACTAGGTTGGGCGGGCCGCCGTGGCCGCCCGCGGCAACGCGGGGACCAAAGCTTATGCTGAGTTTTAGCACCGTCGTGTAACTCTTCCATGTGGGGAATGTGAAAAAATGATGAAGGCACGACGCGCGCCGGGACAGCCGCCGGGGCCTTGGCTTAAGATGAAAGTCCTCATCCCGTGTGCAACCTTACAAAGCGCTTTCGCAACAGTTCGATGTCCAAATCTCGTATCCTGATCATTGAAGATGAAGTTGGCATCCGCCAGCTATTGGCCTATTCCCTGCTGAAAAACGGATTTGAAGTGGAAGAGGCCGTGCATGCCGGGGACGGGCGCCTGCTGCTGGAGCGCCACGCGCCGGACCTGGTGCTCCTGGACCTGATGCTGCCCGGCCTCAGCGGCATGGATTTCCTGGCGCGGCTGCGCCGCGTCCCGGCGACCCGCGACCTGCCGGTGATCATCCTGAGCGCGCGCGGCGAGGAGGCGGAGCGCATCGCCGGCCTGGAGGCGGGCGCCGATGATTACGTCTGCAAACCTTTCTCCCCCCGGGAACTCCTGGCCCGTATCCGGGCCGTACTGCGCCGCCGCGCGCGCGACAAGCACCACCAGGACCCGCTGCAAGTGGAAGCGCTGTTTCTGGATCCGGCCACCTACCAGGTACGCGTCGGCCACACCGCGCTACAGGTCAGCCCCAAGGAATTCCTCCTGCTTCATTTCTTCATGAGCCACCCGGAACGGGTGCATGAGCGCGGCCATCTTCTAGACCAGGTCTGGGGCCTGGACACGATCGTGGACGAACGCACCGTGGACGTCCATATGGGCCGCCTGCGTAAATTGCTGGAGCCGCACGGCCTGAATTCCTGGCTGCAGACCGTGCGGGGCGTCGGCTACCGCTTTTCGCCCAACGTCCCCCGCCCATGATGCGCGGCGGAGCGACCCTGGCGCTGCCGCTGGCAGGTGGCGCGCTACTGGGCTGGCTGCTGGGCAGCGTAGCAACCGGCGTCTGCCTGGGCATGCTGCTGGTTCTGTTTGCCTGGCGACGCTCTGAGCGCCACCTGCGCGGGGAACTACAGGCAGGACGGGAACCACGCGCACCGGTCGGCCCCCTGGAATCACTGGGCACCACCTTGCGCGCCCTCATGGCGCGCCACCGGAAACGCACGGAATTGCTGCATGCCGGCCTGACCCGCTTCCGCCAGGCCACCGAGTCCCTGCCGGACGCCGTCCTGCTGCTCGACCGGGAAAGCGTCATCAAGTGGAGTAACCGGGGCGCCCACGCGCTTTTGGGCATCCACCGCCGCGACCGCGGCCGCTACCTGCAACACCTCCTGCGCCAACCGGAACTGACCGTGGCACTGCAGGAATGCGCGCGCGGCATCGGGCAGGAACTGCGCCTGTCTGGAACCGACGCCCCCCTGGAACTGCGGCTGCTGCCCCTGGATCCGAACAGCATGCTGCTCCTGGCGCGCGACGTCAGTGCAACGGAGCGGCTTGAGCAGACACGCAGGGATTTCATCGCCAACCTGTCACATGAACTGCGCACCCCCCTGACGGTGCTCTCGGGCTTCCTGGAAGAACTGTCCCCGGAAACCTCCTCCGGGGAATTAGTCCAGGTGCTGCCGGCGCTGCGGCGCGAGGTGCGCCACATGCACGCCCTCACCGAGCAACTGCTGCAATTATCACGCCTGGAATCCGCCGACGCGCCGCCCGAGGATGAGGTCGTGCGCATGGCCGAGTTGCTACAGGAAGCCACGGCCTCGCTGCGCGGCGGCAGCCATTACCGAGGGCAGCACATCCAAATAGAGGCCCGCTCCGACCTAAATTTGCGCGGCACGCGCAGCGAACTTTTCAGCGCCGCATCAAACCTCATCATGAATGCCTTGCAATACACGTCCGCCGATGGGAAAATCCAGGTTCAGTGGGCCCCGAACGCAATGCAGCCCAACGGCGCGCTTCTGGAGATCAGGGACCAGGGCAGCGGTATCGCTTCCGAACATCTGCCCCTGTTGACCCAACGCTTCTACCGCGTCGATCGGGGGCGCTCCAGCGAGCACGGCAACCTGGGCCTGGGCCTGGCCATCGTGAAACACGTGCTGCTGCGTCACAACGCCACCCTGCACATCGAGAGCCGCCTTGGAGAAGGCAGTTCGTTCAAGTGCAGCTTTCCCTCGGAACGCGTTCTGGATGCCGCCCCCGCGTCCTGGACACCACCCTCACGCGAGCTAGTAAACCAGCACCAGCAGGTCGATGATGCAAACCAGGAGCAGCAGGCATGCCCACTGCCACCATCTCAGGTGGAAATCACGGCAGACATACCAATCCGCACCGAACCAGGCGATGATGAAGATGGTCCAAACCGTCCATGAACCGACGCCGCCCCGCAGCAACGCCACGAACAGCATCATAAACAACAGGTTCAGCAGGATAAATTTTCGCAACGATCATTCCGCCGCGACTGAAACCGCCTGATGGCGTGGTTGGTCGCTTTTAAGCATGTGGGTCATAAATTCCGCACGAAATACCAGGTGGATTTTCATGTTGTATTGGGGACTTCTGTTATCCCCTGACCAGGCTATTCGACGGTGACCGACTTGGCAAGATTGCGCGGCTGATCGATATCGGTGCCGCGCCGCAGGGCTACATGGTAGGCCAGCAGTTGCAAGGGGGGGGCATACAACAGCGGGGCCTGAAAGTCATCCTCCGTGGGGGGGACGTGGATGACCCGGACGCCTTGCTGATCCTCAAGCCCGGTGCGCGGGTCAACGAACAGCAGCATTTCACCGCCGCGCGCCTTCACCTCCTCCAGGTTGGTGCGCAGCTTGGGCAGCAACTCGCCGTTCAGTACGGGGACCACCACCCGCACCCCCGGTTCCACGAGGGCCAGGGGGCCGTGCTTGAGTTCCCCCGCAGGATAGCATTCGGCCCGCAGGTAGGATACCTCCTTGAGCTTGAGGGCGCCCTCCATGGCCACCGGCAACAGCAGGCCGCGGCCCAGGAACAGGATATGGTCGGCCGCGGCGAGCGTTGCGGCGCAGTCCTTAATCCGCTGTTCCAGGCGCAAGCTTTCCCGCAGGCGTTCGGGCAGCCGCTCCAGGTTCCGGGCGGTGGCTTCCCAGGGGCGGCCGCGGGCCTTGGCCAAAAGCAGGCTCAGTAACTGCAAAGCCGCCAGCTGGGCGGTGAAGGCCTTGGTAGAAGCCACACCCCGCTCGAGGCCGGCGCGCGTCAGGAACAACAGCTGCACCTCCCGGGCCAAGGCGCTTTGCGGGGTGTTGCAGATGCCCAGGGTGGCCAGGTAACCGGCTTCCCGGGCGCGGCGCAAGGCCGCGAGAGTATCCGCGGTTTCTCCGGACTGCGAGATGCACACGAACAGCGTGCGCTCCTCCACCACCGGGTCACGGTAGCGGAACTCGCTGGCAATATCCACGCGGCAGGGCAGGCGGGCGTGCTTCTCCAGCCAGTACGCGGCCACCAGCGCGGCATGGTAGCTGGTGCCGCAGGCGACCAGATGCAGGCGACGCACCTGGGCCAGAATGCGTTCAGTCTCCTCCGGATCGCCGGAACTCCAAGGCGCGGCTTGCGGCACGCCGGCGCGCAGACCCGCCTCCAGGGTGGCGCGCACCGCCTGCGGTTGCTCATGGATCTCCTTCAGCATGTGGTGACCGTGAGGACCCTTGTCGGAACTCGCCGGGTCAAGCCGAGTCTCGGTCACGGGGCGGGTCACACGCCGACCGGCGGCATCATAGATCCGCGCACCCTCTTCATCCAGTTCCGCCAGATCGCCGTCTTCCAGCACCAGGTAGCGGGACGTCAAGGGCAGCAACGCGGCGAGATCAGAGGAGATGTAGTACTCTCCCGCCGCCGCGCCGCACCCCAGGCCGATGAGCAACGGGCTGCCCCGGCGCGCCGCCAGCAGGCGCCGATTCCCGGTCTCCAGAATGGCCAGGGCGTAGGATCCCTCCAGGCGACCCAAAACTTCCTGCGCGGCACGTGGCGGCAGGCCCGTCCCATTCCCCCGCGGGCAGCGATCCAGCTCGTGCACAATCACCTCCGTGTCAGTGTCCGAGTGAAAGCGACAGCCGCGGCGCACCTGCTCGCGCCGCAAGACTTCGTGGTTTTCAATGATGCCGTTGTGCACCAGCGCCAGCCGCCCCCCGCAGGCGTGCGGATGGGCATTCAGGTCTGTGGGCGGCCCATGGGTGGCCCAACGGGTATGGGCGATACCCGGCCGGCCGCGGATGGCATCGGCCGCAGCCTTGCGGCACAGGTCCTTGACCTTTCCGGCGCTCTTGAGCAGCCGCAAAGCACCCCCCTCCTCCAGCACGGCGAGACCGGCGGAGTCGTAGCCACGGTATTCAAGCAGGGCCAGGCCGCCCAGCAGCAAGGGGACGGCGTCGCGGCGCGCCAGAACTCCGAAAATGCCACACATGGGGACGGCCGTTCAGGGCATCGCCCGGGGAACGGAGCCTTCCTCCCCCGTTGGCACGTATCCCCTTGCCTTGCTCTTGGAGACCATAATCTGGTTGGCACCCATGTTCTTACCGACGGAGATCACATAAGGCCCGGCCTGCTTCTTGCCCTGCAGTTCCGCGGCGTAGAACCAGACATAGGCCTCGGGAGCGCTGACCCGGGTGCCCAGGCCGCGAAAATGCATGATGCCAGCGTTGAACTGCGCCCCGGGGTGCTTCCCCAGAGCGGCCTTTTCAAACAACTTCAGAGCGCGCTCATAGTCCCGGGGCACCTGCAAACCCAGGTAATGCATCACACCAAGCATATTGCTGGCCTCATGGTTCCCCTCCCGGGATAACTCACGCAGCCCGGGCAAGGCCTTCCGGTAGTCGTTGCGCTGGAAAGCGGCCCGCGGGTCCTCCTTCCCGCAGGCACCGCCAAACAGCAGCAGGCCGAGCACAACGGCTACATGCAGCGCCGGCTTAATACCACCGACTCTTTGGATTGCACACTTAGGCATCAGTAACGGAAGAATTGACTCAGCGATCCTGGTCGGGGCGAGAGGATTTGAACCTCCGACCACCGCAACCCCATTGCGGTGCGCTACCAGACTGCGCCACGCCCCGAATAACCCCCTTATTGAGCGGGATTGTAGCAGGAAACGGGCGACAGCCGGGATGACGCACGCTATAGCAGCGGCAGCTTGTAAGGGGTGCCGGAGCTTTCCCGCACCAGCCTGGGCACCAGGTAGCCCGGCAGGCGACAGCGCAGTTGTCTCACCAACTCCCGGGCGCGCCGGTCGGGCACTGCAAAATGCGCGGCTCCGGCCACCCGATCCAGCTGGTGCAGATAGTAGGGCAACACCCCCAGGTCAAACAGGCGCTCGCTGAGAGTCTCCAGCGTCTCGGCCGCATCGTTCACAGCCGCCAGCAACACGGCCTGGTTCAGCAGTATCGCGCCACGCCGCCTGAAGCCTTCCAGAACGTCCGATACCTTGCTCCCCTCCAGTTCCCGGGGATGATTGCTATGGATGACCAACACTAGCGGCAGGCGTGTGGCGCTGAGCGCCGCCGCCACCGCTTCCCCGGCGCGCTCCGGCGCCGCCACCGGAACGCGGCTGTGCACCCGCAGGCGGCGCAGGTGAGGAATGGCGGCCAACGCCCACACCAGGCGCTCCAGGCGAGCAGCACTCAAGATGAGGGGATCACCGCCACTCAGAATCACCTCGCTGATCTCCGGGCGGGCGCGCAGGTAATCCAGCACCCGCCGCAGACGCGGCCCCGTCAGCGTCTGGCCGGCGTAAGGGAAGTGGCGGCGAAAGCAGTAGCGGCAATGGATGGCGCAGGCGCCGGTGGTCACCAGCAGCACCCGGCCATGGTACTTGTGCAACAGGCCGGGATGCGGGGAGGCCTTTGCCTCGGCCAGCGGATCCGGGCCGTAACCGGGCGACTCCTGCTGTTCCTCGGCGCGCGGCAACACCTGCAACAGCAGCGGGTCGCTTGCCACTCCGCGCGGCAAGCGGCGCAGGTAAGAAAGCGGAACCCGTACTGGAAAGGCGCGTGCCGCAGCCTGCACATCCGGCCCCTGGGCCTGCTTCAGCCCCACGCGGCGGCGCAACTCGGCGTCGTCGCTGAGGATCAGCCGCGGCGTATCGCGGCTCAGCCGCGGCGTGTCGCGGCTCACGCCGCGCCGCCGCTCAAGTCAGGCCGAGCTCGGCGCGCAGGCGGTGCGCGGCGCGCACCATGTTGTGCAAGGCGGCCCGGGTTTCCCGCCAAGCCCGGGTCTTCAGTCCACAATCCGGGTTCACCCAGAGGCGCTCGGCCGATATGTGCTCGGCGGCCTTGCGCAGCAGGCTCATCATGTGTTCTTCCTCCGGCACCAGCGGCGCGTGGATGTCGTAAACGCCGGGACCCAGTTCGTTCGGGTATTGGAAGCGGCTGAAAGCCTCCAGCAACTCCATGTTGGAACGCGCGGTCTCAATCGTGATGACGTCGGCATCCAGATCGACCAGCGCCTCGATGATGTCGTTGAACTCGCTGTAACACATGTGGGTGTGGATCTGGGTTTCGTCAGCGACCCCACTGGAAGCCAGGCGGAAACAGCGCGTCGCCCACTCCAGGTAAGCCGGCCACTGCGAGCGCCGCAGCGGCAGCCCTTCGCGGAAAGCAGGCTCATCGATCTGGATGATGCGCACCCCGGCCTCTTCCAAGTCCTGAACCTCCTTGCGCAGGGCGAGCGCAATCTGGGTGCAAATCTCGCTGCGCTTCAGGTCAGCGCGTGGGAAAGACCAGCTGAGGATCGTCAAAGGGCCGGTGAGCATGCCCTTGACCGGCTTGCTGGTCTGCTCCTGGGCGTAGCGTATCCACTCCACGGTCATGGGACGCGGCCGGCTGACATCGCCGTGAATGATAGGGGGTTTGACGCAGCGCGAACCATAGCTCTGCACCCACCCGGCCTGGGTGATGGCGAAGCCCTGCAGCAATTCGCCGAAGTACTCCACCATGTCGTTGCGCTCCGCCTCACCGTGCACCAACACGTCCAGGCCAAGCCGCTCCTGCTCTTCGATGGCCCGGCGGATATGTTCCTGCATGCCTTCCCGATAGCTTTCTTTGCTCAACATGCCGCTTTTACGGGCGGAACGCGCGCGCCGGATCTCGGGGGTCTGCGGAAAAGAACCGATCGTGGTGGTAGGCAACGCCGGCAACCCCAGCCGCGCACGCTGCAACTGGGAACGCTTCGCGTAGGTGGAAGTGCGCCGCGCCATGCTCTCCTGCACCATCGAACACTGCTCGCGCACCTCCGTATCCTGGGAAAAGTCGGCAGTGTGCCGGGCCGCGGCCACGGCCGCGCTGGTGGTGATCTCGGCGGCCGCGGCTTCCCGACCCCCGCCGCTCAAAACCCGCGTACCACCGGGAAGAACCGCCGCCAGCACCCTCAATTCGCGCAGCTTCTGCACGGCAAAGGCCATCCAGGAACGCAATTCGTCCGGCAGTTCTTTCTCCAGGCCCAGATCCACCGGCACATGCAACAGCGAACAGCTGGGCGCCAGCCAGAGCCGATCCTTCAGCTGCTCGGCGCAGCCGCGCAGCGAGACGCTCAGGGTCTGCAGATCGGCGCGCCAGATGTTGCGCCCGTCAATGACTCCCATGGATACCACCTTCTCCGGGCCCAACGCGGCGTGCACCGGCTCCATCATGTCCGCGCCCCGCACCCGATCCAGGTGCCAGCCGTCCACCGGCAACTCCAGGACATCCTGCAGACGCTCTCCCAGACCACCGAAATAGGTGGCCAGCAACAGGCGTACACCTTGGCCGGCTAATGCCTGGTAGGCATTCTGCCCGGCACTCCACCAGTCCTGCGGAAGCTCCGTGACCAGCGCCGGTTCGTCCATTTGCACCCAGTGCACGCCGCGCGCCGCCAGCCCCCGCAGTAATTCCTGGTAAAGCTCGAGCAGGCGTGGCAGGAAGCGCAGGCGGTCAAACTCCGGATCCACCGCCTTTCCCAGCCACAGGTAAGTCAGCGGCCCGATGAGCACCACCTTGAGGTCATTGCTCACGGCACGTGCTTCCTCCAGCTCCGCGTAGAGCCGCTCCGGTGACAGGCGGAATTCCACACCCGGCTCAAATTCGGGAACCAGGTAGTGGTAGTTGGTATCAAACCACTTGGTCATCTCGCAGGCGCGCGCGTCCGGCGTGCCCGGGGCGCGGCCTCGCGCCATGCGAAACAGGGTGACCAGGTCGGGGGAGACGTCACCGAAGCGCCGCGGGATGACGCCGAACATCAGGCTGTGATCCAGCACTTGGTCATACCAGGAGAAATCCCCCACCGGCAAGCGGAACATGCCAGCCTGAAGTTGCAGCTTCCAGTGGTGGCGGCGCAAGACGCGCCCGCCTTCTTCCAGGCGCTCCAGGTTAATGCGCTCCGCCCAGTAATCCTCTACCAGGCGCTTCAATTCACGCCGGGCGCCGATGCGCGGAAATCCCAGGTTATGCGCTATGGCCATAAAAATCTCCCTTCCGAAATGCAGATGAAGTATGGGATGAAAATTCTGAACCGCCTGACCACCGGTTCTGAAGTAAAACCTCTCGGGGTGAATGATTATAACGGCCCGGCGCCACCGCCCCAAACCACGCCGCGCGCGCCGACCTTTGCCTGCATCAACCTCCGGGGAAGCATCTTAGCATCCTCCCGAAAACCGTACACCATTCCGACTGACTTCCTACCGGGTTGCACCATGTAAGATCCATCCGATACCAGGGTTTTAACTCGGCAAACACTTGCCGTGGCTGCTATACTGCACAGTGGTACGCGATCCACCGCGCCGCAATAATTCGACCGATCCTGACTTTAAGAAAAACCCCCGCCGGGGAATTTAAAACCCGTGAATGACCGCCCTCCCTCCACTCCGGAAAATGCGCCGCGGCTGCCCTTGATCCGCATCCGCGGCCTGACTTTCCGGCGTGGGCGCACACTTGTCTTGAACAACCTGAACCTGGACATCCGGCGCCAGGGCATCACCGCCCTGATCGGCCCCAGCGGCTGCGGCAAAACCACCCTGCTGCGCATCATCACCGGTCAGCTGCGGCCGCACCGCGGCAGCGTCCAGGTGGACGGCGTGGAGGTCAGCCGCCTGCCGCGCAAACAACTGCTGGAGTTGCGCAAGCGCATGGGCATGCTGTTCCAGAACGGCGCCCTGTTCTCCGACCTGAGCGTTTTTGACAATGTCGCCTTCCCGCTGCGCGAGCACACCGGGCTGTCCAAAGATCTGATCCACATCCTGGTGCTGCTGAAACTGCAGGCCGTGGGACTGCGCGGCGCACACGACTTAAACCCCGAGCAGCTCTCCGGGGGCATGGCGCGTCGCGCCGCCATGGCCCGCGCCATGGCCATGGACCCAATGCTGATGATGTACGACGAACCATTCACCGGGCAGGATCCCATCTCCATGGGCATGCTGCTCAGCCTGGTGCAGCGCCTCAACCACCTGCTGGGCATGACCAGCATCGTGGTCTCACATGACATTCAGGAAGTACTGAGCATCGCCGATGACGTCTGTATCCTGAGCGACGGCCGCATCATTGAACAGGGTACTCCGGAGCTGCTCAGGCGCAGTAAGACTCCGCTGGTACGGCAGTTCCTGGACGCCGCGCCGGACGGCCCGGTGCCCTTCCATTACACCGCTTCCTCCCTGGAGCGGGATTTAGCCTGGGAATCTTGATGGCGCGCTCCACGAAGCGGGCCCCGCCGTGGGGTGCGGTGCGCGAGGCCGTGCTGGACGGCCTGCGCGGCACCGGCCGCGGCACGCTGGAGGGTGTGACCACTCTGGGCCGCGCGATCTTATTCCTGCTGCTGGTGTTGCCGCAGCTCCCCGGCCTGCTGCGCCGCCCCCGGCTGCTCCTGGAGCAAATCTACCGGGTCGGCTTCCTGTCCCTGCTCATCATCGTGGTATCAGGCTTTTTTATCGGCATGGTGCTGGCCCTGCAAGGCTACAACACGCTCGTCAACTTCGGCGCCGAGGAGTCACTGGGCGTCCTCGTGGCCCTGTCGCTGACCAGGGAGCTGGGTCCGGTGGTAACGGCCCTGCTCTTCGCCGGACGCGCCGGCTCCGCGCTGACCGCCGAGATCGGCCTGATGAAAACCACCGAGCAACTCGCCGCCATGGAAATGATGGCGGTGGATCCACTGCAACGCGTCATCGGGCCGCGCCTGCTGGCCGGCCTGTTCTGCATGCCCCTGCTCGCGGCTATCTTCAGCGTCGTCGGCGTCTATGGCGGGTATTTCGTCGGCGTCGGCCTGCTCGGCGTGGATACCAACGTCTTCTGGTCGCAGATGCAGGCCGCCGTCAACTTCTCCGAAGACGTCTGGAGCGGTATCATCAAAAGCATCGTTTTCGGCTTCGTGGTAAGCTGGATCGCTGTCTTTCAAGGCTATGATTCGGCCCCCACATCAGCGGGCATCGGCGCGGCCACCACCCGCACCGTGGTGATCTCCAGCCTGGCGGTCCTGGGGCTGGATTACGTACTGACGGCCCTGATGTTTAATTGAGGCTCACCTTACTTCAAGGAGTGCGACAAGATGGGTAATCGTAATCTGGAACTCACCGTGGGATGCTTTGTCCTCATAGGCTTCGTTGCGTTTCTACTCCTGTCGCTGAAGGTCAGCACGCTGGACAACCTGCAGAGCGGGGACAACTACCTGGTCACGGTGTCTTTCAACAACATCGGCGGCCTGAAAGCAAAAGCGCCGGTCAAACTCTCAGGAGTCAGCATCGGCTGGGTGGAGAGCATCGACATCGACCGCATGGACTACCAGGCGCATGTCACCATGAAGATCAGCAACCGGTACGACAACCTCCCCAGCGACTCCTCGGCCAGGATCTACACCTCGGGCCTGCTCGGCGAACAATATGTCGGGCTCTCGCCGGGAGGCGAAGAGGCCTTCCTGGGTGACGGAGACAAAATCCTGATCTCGGATGATGCCCTGGCCCTGGAGGATGTGATCGGCCAGCTGCTCTACCAGAAGGCGGCGGGAGACTAACGCATGAAAGAGATGCCACGCTCCCGTCTGCACGCCGGTCTGTACTTCTGGATCCCCGTCCTGCTGTGCTGCGCGACGGCGGCGGGCGACCTGCATCCGGCGCGCGCCCTGCTGGAAAACACTTCCGCCGCGATCATCGAAAAACTGAACAGCGAGCGGGCGCGCATTGAGGCGGAGCCGCAGCTCCTGGTTTCGCACATTAAAAAAACGATCATTCCACACTTCAGCATGTCGATCATCTCCAGGTTCGCGCTCGGCCGTCATTGGAAACAGGCGAACGAAACACAACGCGAGCGTTTCATGGAAGCCTTCCAGACGCTGCTGATCCGCACCTACGGCACAACCCTTCTAAAGCATTCCGACAAGGAAATCCGCTTTGCACCGGTAGCTGCCGCCCCCAACGCCAAACAAGTGGAAGTGAAAAGCGAAGTCCTCCTGGGGGCCAACCAGAAATTGCCGATCAACTACCGCCTGCGGCTCACCGGGGAGCGCTGGAAGGTCTTTGACATCAAGGTGAACGGCATCAGCCTGGTCAATACTTACCGCGGCAGCTTCAACACCCGGATCCGCTCCGCGGGGTTGGACGCACTCATCAACGATCTGGAACAGCGCAACCAGAAAGGCTTTGATAAGTCGGCCTTATGAAAGAAGCTTCAGACAAAACCGTGCTGCGCTGGAATTCCCGGCTTGGCTGGTCCATGCATGGGGAATTGAGCTTTGCCCGGGTTCCCACGCTGAAAAACAACACCCATTTCATACGGGACAGCGGGGCCCCGGATTGCGTTGACCTGAAAGACGTGCAGCGCACGGATAGCGCCGGCATCGCACTGCTGCTGTACTGGGCCCTGCTGGCGCGCCGCACGGGTCACAAGCTGGCGCTGAAAAACATCCACCCGCAGGTCCGCTCCCTGGCGCGCCTGTATGGCATCGAAGAGCTGCTGCCCATCCAGGACCAGGACACGGCGGAAGCTCCACGCAGTGGCTGAAAGCGACGGCGGCTGTGCATCCGCCGCCGGATTGACTCCGAGCCGCCGCCGGGCCGTCCCACGGCCCCAGCCCACCTCGCACCCGTGGATCGATTACTGGTAAAGGGAGGGCGGCCCCTGTCCGGAGAGATCAGCATCTCCGGGGCCAAGAACGCCGCCCTGCCGGTGCTCGCCGCCACCCTGCTCACCGATGAAGCGATGGTCATCGGTAACGTCCCTTACCTGCACGACATCACCACCACCACCGAGCTGTTGGCCCGTATGGGCTCCCGCATCACCCTGCACGAGCAGATGCGCCTGGAGGTAGACAACAGCACCCTCCAGCACATGTACGCACCGTATGAGCTGGTGCGCACCATGCGTGCTTCCATCCTGGTGCTCGGCCCCTTGCTGGCGCGCTACGGCCGCGCCGAGGTCTCCCTGCCGGGCGGTTGCGCAATCGGCCCGCGCCCGGTGGATCTGCACCTGCGCGGACTGCGCGCCATGGGTGCCGAGATCGAGGTGGAAAACGGCTACATCAAGGCGCGGGCGCGCCGCCTGCGGGCTGCCGAGCTGAACCTGGAGCTGGTGACCGTGACCGGCACCGAGAACCTCATGATGGCCGCAACCCTGGCCCAGGGCACCACGGTATTGAACAACGCCGCCCGCGAA
The DNA here is from genome assembly GCA_014238615.1 of Gammaproteobacteria bacterium. Taxonomy (GTDB): domain Bacteria; phylum Pseudomonadota; class Gammaproteobacteria; order Porifericomitales; family Porifericomitaceae; genus JABAAT01. Next base: position 21,250 of record JABAAT010000057.1, read on the forward strand.
CCCGAGGTCATCGACCTGGCCGACTGCCTGAACGCCATGGGTGCGCGCATCGATGGCGCCGGCGGTGACCGCATCGTCGTGCAGGGCGTGGATTCGCTGCACGGCATTCGGCATGACATCATCCCGGACCGCATTGAGGCAGGCACCTACCTGGTGGGCGCCACCATGACCGGCGGCCGCATCCTGCTGCGCAACATATGCGCCAACCTGATGCAGTCCGTGCTGGCCAAGTTGCGCGAGGCCGGCGCCGAAATACTGACCAGGGAAAACAACCTGGAACTGGACATGCGCGGTCGCAAGCCGCGTGCCGTAAACGTACACACCGCTCCTTTCCCGGGGTTTCCCACCGACATGCAGGCCCAGTTCACCGCACTCAACAGCATCGCCGAGGGAACCGGTGCCATCACCGAACAGGTCTTTGAGAACCGCTTCATGCACATCCAGGAGCTGCTGCGCATGGGCGCCAACCTGCGCCTGGAGGGCAACACCGCCATCAGCCGCGGCGTTCCGGCTCTGCTCGGCGCCCCGGTCATGGCCACCGATCTGCGCGCCTCGGCCAGCCTGGTGCTGGCTGGCCTGGTGGCACACGGGGAAACCCAGATCAACCGCATCTATCATATTGACCGCGGCTACGAAACCATCGAGGAAAAACTCTCCCTGCTGGGCGCGCGCATCCAGCGGATTTTCGGGGAAACCCCGGGAACGCGCAGTCGCCGGCGCAATATCGCCTGAGGCACGCACCGCGCCGCAACCCCTGAAGCGAAACCGCCGCATCCAGGTCCACATTCCAATGCATGCAACCACCCCATGTCCGCCACCCCGCTGACCCTGGCCCTGTGCAAGGGGCGTATCCTGGAGCAAAGCCTGCCCCTGCTGGAACAAGCCGGCATCCAGACCATCACTCCGAAGGATTCCCGGCAACTGTTCCTGGAGAGCAACCTGCCCGGCCTGCGCCTGATCATCGTCCGCAACGTGGACATGATCACCTATATCTCGCACGGCGCCGCCGACCTGGGCATCGCCGGGCGCGACCTGCTGCTGGAGTACGAGGGCGATGAATTGTACGACCCCATGGGTCTGGGCATCGCCGCCTGCCGCATGATGTATGCCGTGCCGATCTCCGAACGCGAGGCGCCGCGCCGGCCGCGGGTCGCTACCAAGTATCCTCGCAGCACTCAGCGCTACTTCTCCATGCGCGGCCTGCAGGTGGACCTGGTGCCCCTGTACGGCTCCGTGGAACTGGCCCCCTTGCTCGGCCTGGCCGATCACGTGGTGGACCTGGTGGACACGGGCACCACCCTGCGCGCCCACGGTCTGCGCCCGGTGGGTCTCATCGAGGAGATCAGCGCGCGCCTGGTCGTCAACAAGGCCGCAATGAAACTCAAGTACAAGGCCGTGCGCGCGCTCATGGAGCGCCTGCGACAAACCATCGCGGAGCAACAGACGACGTGCAAATAGCGCGCATCGCGGGGCCGCCGGAAGAACTCCGCCGACGCCTGGAAGCCCTGCCCGGCTCACAGGCGAAGCCGGAGATCAACAGCCGTGCCGCCGCCATCCTGGAACAGGTACGTACGCGCGGCGATAGCGCCTTACTGGAATACACCGAGGCACTGGACGGCTGGAAGCCGTCCGGCGGGGCCGCCCTGGAAATCACTCCGAAACAGCGGTGCGCTTCCGGAGCAGCCGTGCCCGCCGAGTTACGCGCAGATCTGCGCGCAGCCGCCGCACGCATCCGCGACTACCACGAACGGCAACGCCCTGAATCCTGGAGCTATCGCGAAGAGGACGCACACCTGGGGGAACGCATCATCCCGCTGCAACGGGTCGGCGTCTATGTACCGGGCGGGAAGGCGGCCTATCCTTCCTCGGTGCTGATGAATGTGCTGCCCGCACGGGTGGCCGGTGTGCACGAGGTCATCATGGTCACTCCGACACCGGGCGGTTTGAGCAACCCGGCGGTGCTGGCGGCGGCGGAAATCGCGGGCGTGGATCGGATTTTCCGCGTCGGCGGCGCGCAGGCCGTCGCCGCCCTGGCCTGGGGCACCGCTACAGTGCCCCGCGTGGACAAGATCGTCGGCCCAGGCAACGCCTACGTGGCGGCGGCCAAGCGCATGGTCTTCGGCCAGGTGGGCATTGACATGTTGGCTGGCCCCTCCGAGGTCGTGATCATCGCCGACGACAGCGCTCATCCGGAATGGCTGGCCATGGACCTGTGCGCCCAGGCTGAACACGACGAAGATGCGCGCTCCATCCTGATCAGTCCCATACCGGCGCTTCTGGACAGCGTGGCGCAGGCCCTGCGGAAGCTGCTTCCAGGACTGGAGCGCCGTGATGTCATCCGCGCATCTCTGCGTGACCACGGGGCCCTCGTGCAAAGCGCCAGTCTGGATGAGGCCCTGGAACTGGCGAACCAGCTGGCTCCCGAACACCTGCAGCTGGCGGTGGCGGAACCGGAAAACCTGCTCGGGCGCGTGCTACATGCCGGCGCCGTCTTTCTGGGGCGACACAGCGCCACAGTGCTGGGCGATTACTGCGCGGGACCGAATCACGTACTGCCCACGGGCGGCACCGCGCGTTTTTCATCTCCCCTGGGAGTGCAGGACTTTCTGAAACGCAGTTCCATCATCCATTGCGGCCCAAAGAGCGCGGTCCGGCTGGGGAGAGTCGCCGCCCGGCTGGCGCGTAGTGAAGCTTTGACCGCCCATGCCCGCTCGGCGGAATTACGCGACACGGACGACACCGGACATGACTGAAGCGGAGGCGGGCAACGGCGACCTGCCGCACCGCCTGCTGCGCCGCGCACTGCTTGAAGGCGAGGCCTACCAAGCGGTGCCGCGCACCGCGCGGGACAAGGCCGGGCTCACCCGGCTGGACGCCATGGAAAACCCCTACCCCCTGCCGGACGCACTGGTCGGGGAACTGGGCCGCGTCCTGGCCCGGGTGCCCCTGCACCGTTACCCGGACCCAGGGGCCACCGAACTCAGGGAAGTCCTGCAGGCGCACCTGCATCTACCGCCCGGGCGGGGACTGCTCTTGGGCAACGGCTCGGATGAGCTCATCCAACTGCTCTTCCTGGCCGTGGCCGGCGGGCGCAGCCCTTGTACCCTGGGGCCGGCCCCGAGCTTCATCATGTATCGCCGGCTGGCGCCGCTGCTGGGGATGGACCATGTGGAGATCCCTCTCCGCGCGGAGGATTTCAGCCTGGACGAAGCGGCCCTGTGCGAGGCGCTGCGGAAGCACACACCGGCGCTGCTGTGGCTCGCGCGTCCCAACAACCCCACCGGCTCACACTACCCGGTAGCACAGCTGCGGCGGTTGCTGGACGCGGCCCCCGGCCTGGTGGTCATCGACGAGGCCTACCAAGCCTTCACCGACGATGACTGCCTGGAGTTGCTTCAGGAATACGACAGGCTGCTGATCCTACGCACCTTCTCTAAGCAGGGTCTGGCCGGCCTGCGCCTCGGCCTGCTTCTGGGCGCCGAGTCCTGGCTGCGGGAACTGGAAAAACTGCGCCTGCCCTACAACATCGGCTCCTTGAACCAGGCGGCGGCGCTCTTTCTGCTGCGCCACTGGGCGGTTCTGGAAGATCAGGCCCGCATGATGCGCCTGGAGCGCGAGCGACTGAAACAAGGCCTGCAGCAAACACCGGGAATCCGGGTCTGGCCCAGCCAGGCAAACTTTCTGCTTTTCCGCTGCCTGGAACGGGAAGCCACGGTCATTTTCCAGGCGCTGCGGCGGCGCGGCCTGTTGCTGAAATTACTGCACGGCAGCCATCCGCTGCTGCACGGCTGCCTGCGGATCAGCGTGGGAACAAGGGAAGAAAACGACCGCCTCCTGCAGGCGCTGCATCAATCCATTCAGGAAACAGGCACACCGCGACGGCCCCCCAACCAAAACAGCCGAAACAGCCGAAACAGTCCTTCTAGAACATCCCCTCTTTAATCCTGAAGACGTCCGGCTGCTCCAGGTTGCGCGCGTAAACCAGTTCCAGTACCTGTACCTCGGAGAAGTCAACACTCCTGATCGTGGTTGGGCGTCCCTGGACATCCTCCGGGGCATCCTCCCCCGCGCTCTCCCCTCCTGGGTCTCCTGGGTCCGGGGATGCGTTCTCAACGGTGGTGACCTGCACCGGGAAAGCCGCCAACAGCACATCCCGCTGCTTTGAGTCCTCGCCTCGAAACAGGATCAGGGTCTGTTCGACCAGGCGATTTGAAATCGCCGACCCGCCGTCCGACCAATCACGCGCCAGAAAATGGTCGCGCAGATTCAGCGCCACCAGAAGCATGTTCCCGGAGGCGGTCTCGGCGTCCTCCCCCGGTGACCTCCTCCAAACCACGCGCACCCGCGTCAGACAGCTACAGGAGTAGCCCATCCAATAGTAGATCGTGGCCGGCCCCCCGGGCTCCAGTACCGAGAGCTCCACCTCCAGCCCAACGATCTTGCGGACCTTGTCGTCAATCCGCTGAATGCGATCTTCCCGCACCGGAAAATCCTTGAGGATAGCGGCGCGTACCGCTTTCTCATCAGACCCGAACTTCGCCGAACGGAAGCCATCAATTTCAGCAGCCGTCGCCGTGCGCGCCGGCCATCCCGACAGGCCCACGCACACCAT
>JABAAT010000075.1 GCA_014238615.1 Gammaproteobacteria bacterium
AAAACGCGGCAAGCATATTTGGCTCCCTGGCGCGTTCGGGACCCTGGTAGCTTCAGAGGAGGCGACCTATCCTATGGGGAGGGCTCCCTCTCTGGATCTACCATGGCGACTGACGGCTCTTCGGAGACCTCCAGGCTGCCGGAGGTCAATAGCGACTCTAAATAATCTGGATCGTCTCTCAACCGCCTGGCTTGTTCTTTTAACAGCTTAGCCTTTTCCCTCAAATCACCGAAAATCCGCTTCTCACGCTCCGCTGATTCCTGGTTAAATTTCCGCCTGATGAGTGCCATTCCAATCTCCTCGTTCACAGTGTTTCTCAAGCCGATGGGGGCCACCCGAACAGCGAAGAAGGCGACCCACATGCGCCAAGTCAGGCGGCGCATCCAGTCATAAGGGTGCCCGCTCTCGCTGCAGCTTAAAGTAGCCGCTCTCCGGGCCTAAAAGATCGGTTCAGGACATCCTTGGACCTTTCTCTCTTGGACATCTCTCTCTGGAACTGCTCCTTTAGAGCTGCTCTAGAAAAATTGTACCACCAGTTTTTGTAAAAAGTAAATTCAAAAACCTTGAAAAACAATACCTTAGGAGACTTAGGGCGCCGGTCCAGGGATACTCCGGGCGGTGAGATTGCGAGATGGGGGGCGCTTACTCCGGCTGCAGTTCCAGCAGCGTGCTCTCCAGTTCCGCGGCTTCGCGCTTGAGTCCGAGGTTGCGGTAGAAAGCATGCGCCTCGGCGTAAGCCCGGCGCGCCGCATCCCGGTCTCCAAGTTCGCGTTCCAGGTCGCCCATTTGGCCCATCACCCTGGCCGCGCCCAGACGCGCGCCCAGTGCGTCGTAGATGGCCCGTGCTTCCCTGTAGCGCTCCGCGGCTCGTTCGGGCCTTTGCAGCTCCTGCTCAAGACGGCCCACGGCCAGCAGCACATTCGCCTCGCCCAGGCGGTCGTCGGCCTGCCGGTGCAGCTTGAGCGCCTGTTCATAGGCGGTCCGCGCCGCGCCCGCACGGCCCAGGGTGCGCTCCAGCTCGCCCAGCGCCCCACATACATTCGCCTCGCCGACACGGTCCCCCTCGCTCCGATACAGTTCAAGCGCCGCATCAAGGGCGACGCGGGCCAGGTCCTGGTTATCCAGTTCGCGCTCTAACTCGCCCAAGGCCAGGTACATGCCCGCTTCTCCAAGCCGGAAATCCTCCCGTGCATACAGCTCGCGCGCTTCCTGGTAAGCCCCGCGCGCCGCCCCGGCATGACCCAGGGTGCGCTCCAGATCGCCCAGGGCGCCGAGGGTATCGGCCTTCCCGGCGGTGGTCGCCGACTGCCGCTGGAGCAGCAGCGCTTCGTCCAGGGCGGCGCGTGCTTCCCGAAAACTCCCCAGCAGGCGTTCCAGTTCGCCAAGACCTCGCAGCACGTAGATCCGACCGGATCGTTCTCCGGTCTTCTCATAGAGCGTTCGGGCCTCGGTGTAGGCGTCGCGGGCCGCGACATAGTCTCCCCGGGTGTGCGCCAGGTCACCCAGGCCGCTGAGCACATGCGCCTCTCCCGACAGGTCGCCGCTTTGCCGGAACAGCGTGCGTGCTTCCTGGTAAGCCTCGCGCGCCCGGCCGTCCTCACCCAGCGCCCGGTGGCAGTCCCCCAGCCAGAGGGCGGCCTTGGCGATCCCCAGCAGCTCACCGGCCCGCACAAAGCCTTCCCTGGCCTCGTTGAAGTGCTCCAGGGCCTCCCGCAGATAGCCCGGCTGATGGTACAGAAGTTGTTCCCCGCGCTCCATGGCCTCCCACGCCGCGGCAGCCGCGCTCTCCTCCCGCTCCGTTTCCTCCGCCCCGGCACGGGGCGCCATCCCGGACAGCAGCAGGCAAGGCAGGATCGACAGCATGGGCAACAGCCGCGCGCTCATGGCGACCACACGCCGAGACGCAGCAGGTTTTGCTCGGCCTGACCCGCGAAATCCCGATTCGCCGCGGGATTGGCCGGGCTCGGGTGCAGGATGCGGCCGACGACGTGCGCCGGCGTCGCGCATCCCTGGAGGCGCTGCTCGGCGAAGCCTCCGATACCTACCAGGTAACGCGGCTCCAGCAGTTTCACCACGCGCGCCAGGAAAGAATCGCACAACTCGTGCAGGGGACGGAGCGCGGCGCGCGCGAGTTTGTCCGGCGTCAGGTTGCCGCCGCGCCCGGCCGCGGCGTTCAGAAACATCAGGGGGCAGTAGTTCAAGACCAGGTGCTCGCGGAAGAAGTCCTCGGGACGCCGGAAGCGCTCCCGGAACAGGCCCCAGAGGCGGGTGCCGCTCACCTCGCGGCGGGGGCAGTCAAAGCCAAGCACGGGGCGGGCGGGGTGTTCCACGGCAGGGCGCTCCACGGGGACCTCGATGCCCAGCCAGTCGCGCACCGACGGCACATCCCCGAAAGGTACGCCGGTCTGGGCCATGCCCCAAGGCCCGGGATTCATCCCCAAAAACAGCACACGCCTGCGCGAGTCCGCCCAACGCAGCAGGTATTGTTCATGCGCCCGGCGCGCGTAGATCAGGGGATTATAGACATGGCTCACGGGCGCTCCGAAGCGAAGCTCCTCGCAAGCGCGCGCCAGCCCCCGGCTAAGCCGCACCAGGCGTCGCGCGATCATGAAGTGGGCCGGGGCACTGCGTCACGGCCCGGCGCCGGCTGAGTACCTGGTCAAGCTTCAATCCGCATGAAGGGACGGCACTTATGTTTATGCGGTGGGCGGCCGGGGGTGTCCGGGGCCGGGGGGCGGCGCGGGGGGCGGTGTTGTCACCCAGGCGCCGCCGATGATTGGCACCGCGGACAGCAGTTCCCGGGTGTAGGCGTGTTGCGGGGTGTCCATGACGCGGGCCGTGGGGCCGTGCTCCACGATGCAGCCGCGATACATG
>JABAAT010000024.1 GCA_014238615.1 Gammaproteobacteria bacterium
AGTTGTCTGCCTGCTTCCAGTACTCGTTCTTTTCCGGTCTCTCTTCCAATAGTCCGTTTTCGTCAAGGGGCAGCACGGCCTTCGAAACCTGCTTCCGCAGGCAGAAAGGAAGCAGGTCTTGTGAATACACCGTGTTGACGACCCACCTTGCGGGGACATCCCCTTTCTGGCTCCCCACATTGTTCCATGGGTGCTTGGGTGGTTGTACTGTCTCGACCCCGCCCCCGCGATAGGGCATCCCGCGCCTGGGAGCCGCATCGTGCGTCTCATGGACTTTCACCAGGCAGTAGGGGAAAATGGTGGCCCCATTTTTGAAGTCACACTTCTTCCCCTTCATGTACCCAGACGGAGACTTGGGGGATGCCGCCGCCTGCTCCTTGAGCACGACCTTGTCCTTGACTTCCGCCCAGGTCTCCTGCCGATCCTTGGCGATCGTCCGTCCGTTCTTCATGCACAACTCCCTACGCACGGACAGGTCCGGTTTCTTTCCAGGGCGGGCATTCCTCAGTGTCCAGACCGCCGCTTTGGCCCCCGAGAACGGGGAGGCTTTTACCTGGCTCAGATCAGTGGACTCGTAGTGGAGTTCTTTGTGGACCCAATCGTGAAATTTCTTCCAGTTGCCCCCTGTCAGGGAAGCCCTGTTGAGCACCCAACCGCTGACCCCGTCCTTTGACAGGTAGTGTCCACGGCAGCACTTGACAAACAGGGCTCCGATGTCGAAACCCGTGGCCTGTTTCCCGCCGACCCACAACTTTTCGCTACCGGCCATTTCTTCGAGGGCGGTTTTCCTGGATCGGACTTGTACCTCGCTCAGCCTGAGCCATGGAGGGTTTGCGACGATCCGGTCGACCTTGTGGGCTTTCAGCCTGAGCGGGGCCGCGACATTGACAATGAGCCATGTCCACACCGAGTTTCCCCTCTTTTTACACAGGGCTTTGATCTCTTGGTGTGCCTCTCCCAAGGCCACCTGGGTTCTCTTATCCATGCCGGCAAGAGCTTCCCTGGGAGGGGTTGATTCTCCTTTTTTCGCACTCTCTACCAGGATGGACACCCGCTTACGGTGTTTTGGGGCAAGTAGAAATTTCTGCGGGAGATTGAACATTGGGTTTGCTTTACTGGGAAAGGCGAATGGCTCTTTTTGGAGTAGGCCCCGCGGGTCCACCTGGGAAAGGAGGCTGTCCCCCTGTGAAATGTCCAGGACGTCGACTCCCCCGGTCGGGGGTGTCGGCAGCGCCCTCATCAAGGTCGCCCTGCTCATCTCCACGGCCACCGGGTGGATATCGATCCCGTGCAGCAGCCGCGCCGTTGCTTCCGCACGCTCCCGCGGGGTGGCACCGGCCAGGGCCTGGCTCTGCAAGATCCGCTTTGCCGCATGGAACAGGAAAGTACCGGACCCGCATGCGGGGTCCAACACGCCTACTCCTGCAAGAGCCCTCTTTCCAGGGGCGCTTTTGTCAAGAGCTTTCCCGGGGGCTTCCTTAAGCCACCGCTCGTCCAGCACTTTCTCAACCAGCATCCCCGCCAGCCAGTCGGGCGTATAGTACTCGCCAAACAGCTTGCGTTCTTCTTTCTTTATTGCGTCCATGTAGAGGCGTCTGAGCACGTCCGTGGCCTGGGTCCGCCAGTCATAGCTGAAGGCCGCCTGGTAGATTCGATTCGCCCATTCCCTGCCTTCAGGAATGTCCAACACCCAGGCGACAAATCCTTCCTTGAGTGCCTGCTTCGGGTCATCGTCTGACATGTCCTCGGTGAGTGCTCCGATCACCGCCCTTGCGATGGTCACCAGGTAGGTGTGCTGGACAAAAAGCGTGGCGGCCTTGTGATCGTCTTTCTCAGGGGCCATGCCAGACCCCCGCAGAAGTTCCAGCCAGAGTTCCCTCTTGTTATCCAGGGCTGGGCGGTCCGGAAAGTTGTTGGCGTCATAGATCCCCTGTAAGGCCAGGCTTTCCCCGCTGAACATGCTGGAAGTATCATGGGGCACCCACATTTTCCCCCGGGTGGTCTTCAGAATGACCGTTTGCAGGTAGTTGTAGAGGTTCCGCTCCTGGCCCGGCTTTGCCTTGATCGAGGAAATCAGTTCCTGCTGCTTCCCGTCCTGCCGCCAGAGCCATGCGTACCAGGTTCCTCCGTCCGTCAAAACGCCGACCCAAGACCGCCGGGCCACGAATACCAACTGCTTGTCTTCCTCAGCCAACTGGGCTTCGATGTAACTGCCAAGCTGCTGCATCTGGTTGCGCGGCTGCCCCTTACGCGGGCTTCCCGCCGCCTCCGGAGCCGCACGTGTCTTGACCTCTACGATCATGTTCAGGTCGGTGACATGGATATCCTCCTCGCCCCCCCTGAATCGCGAGTGCCTGCTGCGGGTCGAAGCCCAGCCCCTTGAACAGGTTCGTGATCTTTGTCTCTATGGTACGCTCTTTGCCTCCCCAACCGGCCCTCAGAACGGCCTTAAGAAGCTTTTCCACCTGTCTATAGGGTGGAAGTTTCCTCGGTTGCTGTTTCACTTCTGACCTGTTTGATTGTCCGACGGGTAGGGCGCGGTTGGGGCTATTATTTATGCATAGCTTATGCTGGATGCGCCCAGATGGGGGCAGTCTGCTTTCTTGGGTTAAGCAGCTGCCTTGCCCTGCTGGGTGCGCCGCCGCGGGTTTAATCTCCTTTCCCGCAGCAGCACTAACACCAGGCCACCCAGCATCAGGCGGCAGAAACCATTGCCGTTGCTGGATTTTCCGCTCAGATCCAAGGGCATGATTGAGTCGCACCAATTTGTGAGCGGCGGCCGAACTGGCTGGCGGGTGCCCTGCTATACGTGGCCCCCATCGGCAGCCTGTGCGCCACGGGGCGCCACGGGCGGCGGCGGAGATGCTCTCGGCCATAGGACCATCGTTGCTGCGCTGCAACAGATAATGACCACCAAATTCGTGAGAGGCTGGTTCGACGCCGCGCGGGACTTGCCGGGGGCACGGCCCGCGGCTAAAATAGCCGCGCATCCCGTCCCCCATCCCCAGAGAGTCACCGGATCAACGAGGTTTCCCGGATGCAGATTCATCTGCTCAAAGCCAAGCTGCACAACGCCACCATTCTGCGCGTGGAGCCGGATTACGAGGGCTCGTGCGCGCTTGACGGGCGCCTGCTTGAGCGCGCCCGCATCCGCGAATTTGAACAACTCCAAATCTATAACCTTGACAACGGAGAACGCCTGGTCACTTACGCGATCCGCTCGGCACAGCCCGGGATGGTGAGCCTGAACGGCGCCGCGGCCCTCAAGGGGGAAGTCGGCCAGCGCATCATTATTTGCAGTTATTGCTGTATAGACGAGCGGGAAGCGGCCCGCCACCAGCCCATCATCCTGCAACTGGACGGGAATAACTCGGTCCACGAGACCATCACCGCGGCGGCGCTTTAACCCCTTTGCGCCCACCGCATGGGGCGGGCTTAAGGCGCGCCGGAGGCCAGGTGGTGAGCGCGGCGCGTGGTCTCGGGGAGACGGTAGCGGGTCGTACAGGCGAGGGTGTAATGCAGCGCCGTCAGGGGGGAAACGCGATGCCCGGGGGAAACATACAGGGGAGCCGTGGCGGCACGGGTGCGCAATACGTAGCCGACGAGTTCACCTCGATCATGCAATGCGGCGTGGCTGCCCTTGCCATCTCCCAGGCCGGCGTGGACGCCGCAAAGCCGGGATTTGGCGACACCCACGGTGGGCAACCCGGTGATCACCCCCAGGTGACAGGCCAACCCGAAACGGCGCGGGTGAGCATAACCCTGGCCATCGCAAAGCATCAGATCGGGAGCCTGGCGCAACCGCTCCAGGGCGGCCACGATGGCAGGCAACTCCCGGAAAGAAAGCAGGCCGGGAATGTAGGGGAAGGACACCGGCCGCTCCGCCGTGACCTGCTCCAGCAGTTGCAGTTCCGGGAAGGAAAGCACCACCACCGCGGCCCGGGCGATGCGACCGCCCCGCGGCAACGCAACATCCACGCCGGCAATCCTGTGCGGCTTAGGGAGACGATCACGCAATTCCACCACGCCGCGACCCACCTCCTGAAGCCGCCGCGCCGCACCCGGCTCCGCGGGTGTTTCCGGAAACGCGGCGCCTGGCTGCAGCAGTGTCAGCACCCGCTCGGGCGGGCGCCCCAGCACGGCGCGCGCACCGCACGTCACGATGGGCCGCTCCACCAGGATCGGGTGATCGCTCATGGCCCGCAACAACACCTCGTCCCTGAGCGAAGCGTTGTCCAGCCCCTGCTCCAGATAGGGAGCTTCACGCTTGCGCAGGAGTTCCCGGGGGGGGGAGCAACCCAGCTGCGTCAACAGGATACGCAACTGAACCGGGCGCGGCGGCGTCTCCAGGTATCGGACAATGCGCGGTTCGCAACCCTGTTCCCGCAGCAGGCGCAGGGCCTCACGGGACTTGGAACAACGCGGATTATGATAGATGGTGACAACTTCCCGGGAGCCCATGACTTCTGCTACGAATTTCCCTTCAGATCGGAGCTCAGCATACTGGTGAACTGCCTGAGCCGATAGACCACAATGCGGCTGCAGGCACGGTGGAACTTGCTACGGACTTCCACGGATAATTGCGCTTCCGCCTGGCCCCCGAATTTTACGGCTCTCAACGGTGTGTCTGCCACGACCGAGGCAGTACGCTCAATCCCCGCCAAAAACCCCATTTCTCCGAAGCAGTCTCCGGGACCCAGCTGATCCACAAGGGTGTTCCCCTTGTAGATCTCGGCACTTCCGGACACCAACAGGTAAAAGCACCCCGAGGCGGCACCTTCACGCACTATCTCGGCGCGCCCGGTATATTCCTCCCAGTCCCCGGCGACCGCCACCTCGCGCAATTCTTCCTCGCTGAATTCCTCGAAAAACTTAAAAGCCTTCAACGTGGCCACACGCTTCTGCAACAGGTTGGTGCGTTCCAGGCGGTGCTGCTGTTCAAGAATTCCGCCCAGGGCATCGGCCAGTTCCCTGGCCGTGGCAAAGCGCTCGGCGGGGTTCCTGGCCAGGACACGCGGCATCAGCTCTTCGAGTTCCACGGGCAACCCGGGCATGCATTCCAACAGGGGTCGCAGCTCATCGCTGAGCATACGACGCACTATGCCCTTCAGGTCTTCGGCCTCAAAAGGGTGACTTAAGGTCAACAGCTCATAAAGCACGATCCCCAGTGAGAAAACCTCGCTGCGCTGGGTAGTGGGGCGCCGCAAAAGCTGCTCAGGAGACATGTAACGCGGTGAACCCACGATTTCCGTGAGGCTCTGCTCTCCTATCTTGGAGGAAATGCTGAAATCACAGAGCTTGACTTCGTCCTTATCGGTTAACAGGATGTTCCCGGGTTTCACGTCCCGATGCAGAATGCCGAGCTTGTGCACGTGATCCAGGGCCAGGGCCGTCCTGCAAAGCAGGGCGAGTACCCGCTGATACGGCAGGCGGTGCTCTGGTTGCAGGAACTCACTGAGAGAGCGGGCGCCCGGCACCAGTTCCAGCACGATATAGCAAAGCCGCCCCTGGGTGCCCGCATCCAGCACGCGCAACACGTTGGCATGACGAATGGCTGCCGCGATGCGCGCCTCGTTAAAAAAGTGCTTGGGAGTAAAACCCAGGCGCTGCAGGGAATCAGGCAGATCCTGCTCCGGAAGCATGATCTTCAGTGCGACATGCTGCCCCGTGTCACGCTCCACACCTTCAAAGACGACCCCCGTTGAACCCCGCCCAAGCTCGCGTACCAGGTCGTACTTGCCTATGGTGTTCGAAACAGCGAGGGACAAACCTCGAATTTTACGGGTCACCGACCTGGGGGCATTCTCTCCCATCAAGTTCAATCTCCCCTGGATTTCCGCAGTCGACTAAGGCTGCCTGGCGCTGCCGCGCTGTCAAAAAACCAAACCGATGCCGGGGCCACCTGCGCTCCTAATATATAATGCACCCTTATGCAAGCCGTCATCCTGGCTGCCGGAGAAGGCCGCCGACTCGGGGCCGAGCTTAACCAGCAGCCCAAGTGTCTACTCCGTATCGGCGGGATCAGCTTGCTCCAGCGGCGCCTGCTGATCCTGGGGGCGTGCGGGATTCATCATATCGTAATCGTCACTGGTTACAAAGCTGCCATGGTGTGCAGGCAGCTGGGGAAGCTTCAACCCGGGATGCGCTGCCGGACGGCGCACAACAGCCGTTACGGGGAAGGCAGCATGGGCAGCCTGCTCACGGGGCTGGAAGCCCTGAACGATGCACATGGAGGATTGCTGCTCATGGATGCCGATGTGCTGCATGACCGCCGCCTGCTGGAACCATTGCTGGCACCGGGCGCGGAGGGCGGTTGTTGCCTGCTGGACAGCGGCTTTGGCGGTTCGGAGGAAGCCGTTAAACTGTGCCTGAGGAAAGGCCGGGTGGTGGAGTTCCGCAAGCGCCTGGCGACGGATCTGCGCTATGACAATTGCGGCGAGTCGGTGGGGTTTTTTCGCCTGGATGCAACCATGAGTTCGGCCCTGCGGGCCCGTGCCCGCGCCTACCTGGCGGACGGCCGAGGCGACGAGCCTTACGAGGAAGCGCTGCGCGACCTGTTGCTGGAGCAACCGGAACGCTTCGCACACCAGGACATCCGCGGTTTGCCTTGGATAGAAATCGACTTCCCGGAAGATTTGCGCCGCGCTGAACAGGATATCCTGCCGCGCCTGCTGCCTCCCGGCTGAACGCTGGAAAACAGCAAAAACGATGCCTCGAAAGCTGATTCAATCCCCTGCCCAAGCCCCTGCTCTCTCCCCGAAGGCATCCCGAACTCCGGCCGTGACCCCTACGGCCACTCCGGCCGTGACCCCCACGGCCAAAGACCGCATGCTGCGGCGGCTGCTGGAATCCCCGACGCTGGAGTTTCTGCTGGAGGCGCATAACGGCCTTTCCGCAAAGCTCGTGGAGCGCGCCGGCTTCAAGGGCATCTGGGCCAGCAGCCTGGCGCTTTCCGCGCAGTTCGGGGTGCGCGACTGCAACGAGGCCAGTTGGACCCAGGTAGTGGATATGCTGGAATTCATGGTAGATGCTACCCGCATCCCCATCCTGCTGGACGGCGATACCGGCTACGGGAATTTCAACAACCTGCGGCGCCTGGTGCGCAAGCTGGAGCAACGCAGCGTCGCGGGGGTTACCATCGAAGACAAGCTGTTCCCCAAGAGCAACAGCCTACTCCCCGGCCACCGGCAGCAGCTGGCGCCTATCGACGAATTCTGCGGCAAGATCAAGGCCGGCAAGGACAGCCAGCAAAGCGAAGACTTCTGCATCATCGCCCGGGTGGAAGCCTTGATCGCCGGCTGGGGCATCGCCGAGGCGTTGCGCCGCGCGGAGGCCTATCACGCTGCCGGCGCGGACGCCATCTTGATACACAGCCGCCGGACCCGGGGCGACGAGATCCTGGAGTTCGCCCGCGCATGGGCCGGACGCTGCCCGCTGGTTATCGTACCCACCACCTACCACGGCACTCCCACCGAGCTCTTCCGGCAGGCCGGCATCGGTCTCGTGATCTGGGCCAACCATCTGCTGCGGGCCGCGGTGGATGCCATGGAGCACATCGCGAGTGAACTGCAGTGCAACGAGACAGCGGCTGAAGTGGAGGATGATATCGCGCCGCTGGAGCACATCTTCGAGTTGCAGGAAACCCACGAATTGCGGCGCGCCGAAAGCCGTTACCTGGCCGGGAAGTCCGGCTCCACGAACGCCGTGATCCTGGCCGCAACGCGCGGCACGGACTTGCGCGAACTGACCCACAAGCGTCCCAAGGCGATGCTACCGGTAAACGGCATCCCCATCCTGGAGCGCCTGGTACAGACTTTCCGCCGCCAGGACGTACGGCGCATCGGCGTGGTCACCGGCTACCAGGCGGCGGCCATCGACCTGCCGGACCTGGAGTTCTACCCAAATCCAGAATACGGGAACAGCGGCGAACTGAGTTCGCTGCTGTGCGCCGAACCCTGCTTTCAGGAAGACCTGGTGGTGGCTTACGGCGACCTGCTGTTCCGCGGCTACATCCTGCGCGAACTGCTGGAGTCACCGGAACCACTGACCATCGTGGTGGACTCCACGCCGCCGCCGGAGGGCGCCACCGACTACGCGTACTGCTCCAGGCCGGATGACCGAACCTTGTTCGGTGCCATGCCCACCCTGCGGCAGGTGACGCCCACGCCGCTCCAGGGAGAAGCGCCGATGGGACGTTGGATCGGCCTGCTGCGCGCGCACGGCGTCGGCCTGGACTGGTTGCGTGAAAGCCTGGCCGCCCGGCGCGGCCAGGAGGATTTCGCGCGGCTGCATGTGCCCGACCTGCTGAACGACTTGGTCAAGAGCGGGCGGGTGCCGCACGTACAGTACATCCGTGGCCACTGGCTCAACGTGAATACCCTGACGGACCTGGAGCGCGCCGGAGCCTTCGCTCACCGCGCGGGAGACACCCGGAGGACCAGCCGTTGATCGAATCCCGCGCCTTCGTGGAAGCGGGCCGCGCCATGGGGTTCAGTTGCTATACCGGGGTGCCCTGCTCTTTCTTGACGCCTTTTATCAATTACGTCATCGACGACAGGCAATTGCTTTACCTGCCGGCCGCGAACGAGGGCGACGCCCTGGCCGCCGCCGCCGGTATGACGCTGGGCGGCCGCCGCGCGGTTGTCATGCTGCAAAATTCCGGGCTCGGCAACGCCATCAACCCGCTCACTTCCCTGACCCATACTTTCCGCATCCCGGTGTTGCTGATCTGCACCCTGCGCGGCGACCCGGAGCTACGGGACGAACCCCAGCACGAGTTGATGGGACGCATCACCGGCGAATTGCTGCGCAGCATGGAGATCCCCTGGGAATATTTCCCGCGCGAGGCAGCGACCCTGGGCCCGGCGCTGCGGCGCGCGGACGCCTGGATGAACGAAGCGCGCCGCCCCTTTGCCTTCATTCTGCGCAAGAACAGCGTCAGTCCGCATCCCGCGCGCGCGCCAGGCACGAAGCCGCCGTCACAAAGGACCCCGGCCGCCCCCGACTACGGCAACCCACGGCGGGGCGGCGGCGCACAGCCGAGCAGGGAACAGGCACTGCGCCGCATCCTGGGATTATGCCGCGCACCACGGGATGTTCTCATCACAGCCACCGGCTACACCGGGCGCGAGTTGTATTCCCTGGCCGATCGCCCCGCGCACTTCTACATGGTCGGCTCCATGGGTTGCGCTTCCTCCCTGGGTCTGGGCCTGGCCCTGGTCCGCCCGGAGCTCCGGGTGGTCGTGATCGACGGTGACGGCGCGCTTTTGATGCGCATGGGAAACCTGGCCGTGACCGGCGCCCGGGCCGGAGGCAACCTGGTACACCTGTTACTGGACAACGAACAGCATGATTCCACCGGGGGACAGGCCACGGTCTCGAAAAGCGTCGATTTCGCGGCGGTGGCGACGGCCTGCGGCTACGCAGCCGCCTGGGCGGGCGCCGACCTGGACGCACTGGAAGCGCCGCTCCGCTCCGAGGCACGGGGCGGGCCCCTGTTCGCGCACCTGAAAATCCGCACCGGCACCCGCGCGAAACTGCCACGGCCAAGGCTGAATCCAGAAGATACGGCCGCGCGCTTCACCCGCTACTGCGCCGCCCCGAACGCACGGCCGGTCTCTTGAATTACCTGTTTAACCCGGGCCCGGTAAACCTCAGCAAGCGGGTACGCAACGCCCTGCTGCGCCCCGACTTATGTCACCGGGAACCCGAATACCTGGAGTTACTGCAGGAGATCCAACAGCGCCTGCTACAGGCCTACTCCCTGGAACCGCACCGCTGGCAGGTGGCCGTGCTGAGCGGTTCGGGCACGGCCGCCGTGGAAGCCATGCTGGTCGGCCTGGTACCGGAAAAGGGCCGCGTCCTGGTGATCTGCAACGGCGTCTATGGGGAACGCATGCGCGATATCCTGCACAGCCACAACCTGCCGTACGCGCTGCTGGAATTCAACTGGGAGGAGGCGATTCAGCCGGAAGTGCTGGAAAAAGCATTCAAGCGCCACAAGGATCTCAGCCACGTGGCCGTGGTACAGCATGAAACCTCCACCGGACGCCTGAATGACCTGGCCGCCGTCGGCGCCTTGTGCCGGGAACGCGGCCTGCCGCTGCTCGTGGACGCGGTCAGCGCTTTCGGCGCCGAGCAGCTCAGGGCGGAAGACTGGGGCGTGGCGGCCTGTGCCTTCAGTTCCGGTAAATGTCTGCACGGGATACCCGGCCTGGGGATGGTGCTGCTGTCCCAGGAAGCAAGCAACGGCTTGCAAAAAAACAGGAATTACTACTTGAACCTGCAGCGCTGCCTGTCCTCCCCCAACAGTCCCCTCTTCACCCCCGCCCTGCACTGCCACTACGCCCTGCAGGAGGCCCTGGCGGAGTCAGCGGAGCAAGGCGGCCCGGCGGTACGCCGCCGGCTTTACCTGCACCGTCGCCGCCTGCTGCACGAAGGCCTGGAAGCAGCCGGGCTCAGACCCCTGGTGCCGACGCCGCAGGCCGCCTCATCCACGAGCGCCTTCCCACTGCGCGGCATGTCATACGAAGCCTTACATGCCAAGTTGAAAAAACAGGGCCTGATCATTTACGCTGCCCAGGGCCGCCTTGCCGGGCGCCTGTTCCGACTCAGCGTCATGGGAGAAATACCAGACGCGGTCTTCCGGCGCCTGGCGCGACGCATCGGCGAATTGTACGCCCGGTGAAACTAAGAAGCCGAACCCACGCTACGCTTTGCTATAATCGGAGGAATCTCCGACCTGCACCGATTCGTACCCTCATCGAAAGGAGATTCCATCCTCTAGAGCACCCTCCGGAGCAGACCGCCGCCTGACCCGCATTGAGCTAATCCGACCGGAACCAAAAGAACTCCCAAGTACCAAACGCCGGCAAAGCCCGCGAAGCCGCGCTGCGACCCGGCGCCGCAGAAAAAACCACCATGCCAGACACAAGACCCAGCGAAAGCCAGCCATCTAACGGGTGTCTGTCAAAAATCTTGAAACTGGTGCCCATCTGTTCGCTTTCCCCACACTACCAGAAGGAAGTGCTCAGGAACGCCATCCTGCGCAGCTACGCGCCGGGACGCCTTGTCTTCAAGCAAGGCTCTAAGGATCATTTCTGCTTCTACCTGCTGGAAGGCGAGCTAGAACGGATCTCGGACGGCAAAATATCAAGCAGCCTTCACCATGAAAGCGACTCCTCTTATTACCCACTGGCGCAGTTCTTACCGCGACGCTACTCGGCCCGTGTTAAAACCGCGTCCAAAATTCTGCTTGTCAACAAGCACCTGCTGGACAAGGTCAGTCTCCTGCAGGAGCAGGAAACAGCCAAAAGCGACAAACATGAAAGCCTGCAGGTGGTGGATCTGAGCAAGACGCTGGATGGACAAGCGGGGGAAGAGGACTGGATGGTGCGTATGCTGAAGTCCGATTTATTCAGCAAGATCCCCACCGCCAATATCTACAAGCTGTTTGCTCTTATGAAGCCCATGGTGGCGAAGCCAAAGCAGGTCATCGTTCGCCAGGGGGAACGTGGCGCGCACTACTACGTCATCAAGAAGGGCCGATGCGCCGTCCTACAGAAGATCACCCCCACCAAACCGCTGGTGAAAGTGGCGATACTGGGGGTCGGCGACAGTTTCGGAGAGGAATCGCTGATCAACAGGAGTCACCGCAACGCCTCGGTGGTCGCCATGGAACCTTGCAAGCTGATGTTATTGGCGCGCAAGGAATTTGATGAGCTGATCAAGAAACCCGCTCTCAGATCGCTGCACTTCAGACCGGCCGAAGCCATGGTGAACGCGGGTAAGGCAATCTGGCTGGATGTGCGCTTTCCCAGCGAATACCGTAATTCGTCCCTGAGGAACAGCTTAAACCTGCCGATTTACCTGCTACGCAAAAAACTGTCCGAGCTGAACCAGAAGAATACCTACATCGCCTGTTGCGACAACGGAGAACGCAGTTCCACTGCGGCTTTCCTCCTGGCCCAAAACGGCTTCAATGTCTATTACCTGGAGAAAGGCCTGCAGAAAATTCAGAATTGAAAGCCGATCGACGCCCGCACCGAACACACATCCGGGCTGTTTTCCAGGGAAGGAGGACTCGGAAAAACGCTCCGGAGGGGCTGTGCGGTCTAAAATTGACAAAACCAAGCCAAAGCGGAGAGAACCTAAAGTGAGTTCGCATCATTGCCTGTTAAATCATTATTTAATCTATGATTTAATTGGTCTTAGACTCCCAGGAAAAACAATATTCCATGCTTACCATCGGTCTATCAGGTCATGGAAGCCGTTCATGGAAAGAAATTTATCCTTAACTCTGTTGTATACTCCCAGAATCCGTTGTTTGCAGGTTTTCTTAGTATGGATGGGCTTAAAAGAAACCCAGGGCCGGCAAGAAACGCCATGACGACGACATCATAAGCCAGCTGGCATAAGGTGGCTGGCAAAAGACACTGGTTATAAGACACTGATGATGCTGCTAGAGTCACATCCAATTGCGTTGCTCCAAGAGCAACATGATGTTCCATTAGCGTGAAGGCCCCGGCGCAGGATGCCTTGATGCAGCGCATGGAAGGCACCGACCCGGAGACCCTGAGAGAAATGTTCCTGCAAAAGGAGCATAGCGCCTCCCCACAGGACGGATGGGACCCCACTTATGTCACGTTGGACCAGATCAAGCAGGCAGTAGGCAACGACGTGGAAACCGCGTCGTCCAGCACCCTGCATCCCCACATAGTGCACGGTTATATGTGCGAGAAGGGCCGACGCAGGCCGATCGACCACCAGCAGGCGCTGCAACATTACATGCAGGCTGTACGAGCTGGTTCCGTACTGGCTGCCTTTCTATTCGGTCGGCTCTGTCTGCTGGGGGATTCGAGCGTGCGCAATGTGGAATGCGGCCTGCGCTATCTGCAATTCGCAGCCTTCCAGGGGAATACTGACGCCATTGAAACCCTGGCTTGGTATTACCTGAGAAATCCCCAGAACAAGACAAACTACAACCATCGAAAGGCTGTCTACTGGTACACCCAGGCGGCCGAAAAAGGCCACCCACGCGCCCAGTACAACCTGGGCTATATCTATTCCCACGGCCTGGGCCTCAGGAAAGATCACAAGCTGGGGATGTATTGGTACCGCAAGGCGGCTGGAAACGACTACCCGCAGGCGCAATACAAACTGGGCATGGCCCTGCTGGCAGACCAAGTGAAAACGGCATCCCTGGTCCAAGCGATAGCCTGGCTGCGACTGGCGGCTGACGCCAAAGACCCGCGCGCCCAGTACCAACTGGGACTTATGTACAGCCTAGGCAAGGGGGTGCCGCAGGACGATACCATTGCAGTGTTCTGGTATCGGCTGGCGGCCGATCAGCATTATGGGCGCGCTGCTTACAACCTGGGCCTAAGCTATAAAACCGGGCTGGGTGTACCCTGCGATCCCATGCGAGCGTTCCGCTACCTGCTGTATGCCGCCAAGCTCGGTTATGCACGCGCCCAGTACCAATTAGCGAAGCTCTACCAATCCCGGGCCCAGGCCACACCTAACAGTACCGAGAGCAATCGCTCCAAGACCCTGGCTTTCTCATGGGCCGGGAAAGCCGCGCGCAACGGCGAACAGAAGGCGCAGAGCCTGCTGGGAGAATTCTATGCCCTGGGCTACAGCGCCAAGCAAGACCTGGTGCGCGCTTATGGCTGGCTCTACCTGGCCAGCCTGGCGGGCGAGCAGAAGGCTCGAAGCAGCATCAGTAGAATAGCTTCCCTGCTCCCCGAGGAAGACATAGAGGAAGCATTCGATTGGGCCATGCACTGGCACCGCGGCAAGTCACAGCAGCGGAGCAGCCAGCCATCCAGAATTCATATCCCGCAAATGGACAGCGTCGCCCATCCACGCCAGCCGGTACAGGACACCACCCACCTGGAGACCCCCAGGCATCTACTCGGCCATCCACCCGCCCCTGGGACTGACGCAGAGAAACCTGGCACAATACCCCTTCCCAGGCAACCTAGGGACTCGGCGGGGGAAACCCACCTCACGCGGGTCCGGAGAGGTGCCGGAGTGGCCAAACGGGCTCGATTCGAAATCGAGTGACCGCCTACAAGCGGTCCGTGGGTTCGAATCCCACCCTCTCCGCCATAGGGCCCACAGGGCCTTACGGCTTCCCCCGTCGGCCGAGTGCCAACCCCCGCCGAAGCTAACCATTACAAAAAGGGTTGCTGCTTTTTTACCACAATCCGTATACGGCCAAGTATATGGCCAGGTATTAGATAAGATTTCCTCCAGCCCGCAACAGGGCACGGGGGGGACGCGATGAGCATCAGGAAAGTGCAGATTAAGTAAGAAGTGAAAGTACCGCATCGCGGAAGAACGGCTACTATGCCCAGTCAAACCGGTGGGAGAAGGCAAGATGATGCAACAGGGAAACCGGTTGATTCAGCGAAGCCCGAAGAGCAAGTCAGGCAGACATATGAACGTGTTTCGGTTGATCATTACGGGTACTTGAAAATATACCAGGGCATCAACGGGATGCACAACACCGATGATCTGCGCGGAGAGTACAGGGGATTCAATAATCCTTGTCACTTGACGTTCGATCATGTCAAGCCAGTGATGATGCCGGCATTATTACCGGCGGATTCTTTGGCCGCGCCCATGAGAGCATGGGCGGAGTGCCGGTGCGTGATGACCCGGTGTAGAGCGACAGGGTGAATTGATGAGCCGGTCATGACAGTGCTTGAAAATAATGCAGGACCCTTCAGAAACCCCACAGTACGGATCATCTTAAGGCGACATCTTCCTTGACATGCATCGCCCTTTCCCCTGTAGCCTCATCATACCTCTGAATCCATTCTTTGGCTTGTGCCTCATCATATTGACCGCCTATTGCGCCTTTGGGCAACTCATGGCTTTCTGGCTGTCCAATGTGAATGGCCAGTTCTTCTTGGAAAGACTGAATCTCTTTTTTTGTTATTCCGGGCACTTTCCTTATATTGACCATAATCTCTTTCACTTCATCTTCATTCAACCCGCCAGCAAAAATGACATCTTTAAAATCTGAGTCTTTGCTGATCCTATTTGTAATCCGATCCTCAAATGATAAGGACCGTAGCTTCCTTTTCGAAGAAATACCCTGCAATTGAGCACCCTTAAGTTTAGCGCCCTGCAATTGAGCCTTCCAAAGGAAAGCTCCCTGCAATTGAGCATCCCGAAGGTCCGCTCCCTGTAATTGAGCATTCTGAAGGTCCGCTCCCTGTAATTGAGCATTCTGAAGGATCGCTTTCTCCGACTGAGTACTCCAAAGGCTCGCTTTCTCCAATTGAGCATACTGAAGGATCGCTCTCTGTAACCAAGTATTATTCAAACCAGCACCGTGAAAATACCCTTTGGATCAATCAGGGGACAGACCCTTCCAAAAAGGTAAATTAGGGGACAATCCCCCAGAATTTTGCCTGGGGACTTGTTCACAGGGGCGTGCTCCCAGGTCGTCATCGGGGGCTTTTCGCCTCTCCTGCCAGCCTGCTTCTCTTTGAGTTCAACGAATACAGCTGTCAAGCGGGCGCCATGGACCGGACCGATGTGCTATTCTTGGTACGTGCGGTAAACGCATCACCGGCCAAACAAGAATGACGGGAGCTTCATAGAGCACTTCCCTTATGGTCTTTGATGTCTTGGAATCGACCGCGCCATGCTCCCCTTTCCCCGGGTCACAAGAAGATCAGTGCGCTTTCTCCCCGGCGGGCGCCGGGGAACGCCTGTTTTCAGGACTGGCGTGCGCCCGTGTCAGCCTAACCTGGAACAGGAGGGCCGCCGGCTCCCCTTTAATACCCTGTTGTAGATCGCCCGGCTCGATGGCCCCAGCGAGTTCGTCAGCCTCTTCCAGGGTGTGCGGGGCAATGCGGTGGAGATCCCGGAACTTCCGTGACCTGGGCCGCGCGGCGGCGCATGATCCCGGTGCGGCCCACGATCACCTGCGTGGTCCTGGTGTAGGTTTTTCCCGAGTCCTGGGGAGCACCCAGGGGGAACTTGCCAGACCGCGCCGGTGGGTGCAGACTATGGGGTCCGCTCTGGCTCTCCGCCTTTGCGTTTTCGCTGGACAACGCGCATGAAAAACCTACCCCTGATCCTACGCCTGGATGTCTCCGGCATGCCTGTGAACTGGATGCCCTGGCAGGACGCGGTGTTGTTGTATTGCCGTGACATGGTGGCGTGGAACGCCGGGCAGCGTAATTTCGTCATCCGTGGCGGCACCTCGCGCCGGCGCAAGCGGCGCTCGGAGCTTGAGATCAATTCGATCATCGCGGTGCGGTATGCCCTGCGCCGCCGCTCGTGCCATAGCCAGACACCGCCTCTCAACAACCGCGAGCTGTTTCGGCGGGACGCGCATCTGTGCATGTATTGCGGCGAGCACTACAGCGCGCGGCATTTGACCCGGGACCACGTGCTGCCCATCTCGCGCGGCGGGCGGGATTGCTGGTCCAACGTGGTGACGGCCTGCCTGTCCTGCAACACCCGCAAGGGCGGATGCACCCCGGAACAGGCTGACATGATGCTGCTTGCGGTGCCCTACAAGCCAAACTGGGCCGAGTACCTGGCGCTTTCCAACCGGCGCATCCTGGCCGACCAGATGAGCTTCCTCAAGGTCCGTTTCCGCAACCCGAGACATCGCAACCAACGGCCCCAGTGAGGCGTGTCGGCCCGGCGTCCTGCGCCGCGCGGGTACGCACCGCACAGGAATCCTTCATTCCCACCCTGCACCGGCTGCTCAGGGAAACCCCGGGCGCCCTGTCCCTGGGCCAGGGGGTGGTCTTCTATCCTCCTCCAGGGGCAGCCATCGCGGCCCTGCGCGGCGAGCATGACACAACCTCCCACGGTTACGGGGACACCTTCGGAGAACCTGATCTGCTGCGTGCCCTGGAACACAAGCTGCGGGAGGAGAACAGCATCCCCCGGGACGCGCCCGCCCGGGTCGTGGTCACCGCGGGTAGCAACATGGGCTTCTTCCAGGTCCTTTTGGCAATCACGGATCCGGGCGACGAAGTGATTCTGCCTTTGCCCTACTACTTCAACCACGCCATGGCAGCGACCATGCTGGGCTGCCGGGTCGTCCCGGTGGCGACCGAGGCGGACTGGCAGCCGGACCTGGAGTCCCTGGAACGCGCCGTGGGCGGCCGCACCAAGGCCCTGGTCACGGTATCTCCGAACAATCCGAGCGGCGCGGTTTACACACCGGAGCGGTTGGCCGCGATCAACCGCCTGTGCGCCGCGCGCGGCATCTATCACATCAGCGACGAAGCCTACGAGTACTTCACCTACGGCTCCGCCCGGCATTATTCACCGGCTTCCGGGAAAGGGGCGGCCTCACACACCATCTCGCTGTTCTCCTTCTCCAAGTCTTATGGCATGGCCGGCTGGCGCCTCGGCTACCTGCTGCTGCCGGAACAACTGGAGTCGGCCCTGTCGAAGATCCAGGATACGAACCTGATCTGTCCGCCACGCGCCATGCAACGCGCCGCCCTGGGCGCCTTGCAGGCCGGACCGAGCTATTGCCGGCGGCACCTGGAGCGCCTCGCCGCAACACGCGCCGCGGTGCAAGACGAACTCACGCGAGCCGTGGACGCGCCCTGCTCGCTGGTGCCCGGGGACGGGGCCTTCTACCTGCTGCTACGGGTACACACGCGCCTGGACGACCAGGAACTGGCCACGCGCCTGGTGCGGGAACACCGGGTGGCGGTACTGCCGGGATCCTGCTTCGGGCTGCGGGAAGGCTGTTACCTGCGCCTCTCTTACGGCGCCCTGGCGCCCGCGCAAGCGGCACTGGCCACCCGCCACCTGCTCACCGGACTGCGCGCCTGCGGGCCACTGGACACCTCACCCGCATAGGCTTCTGTAATAGAATGGGCCGCATGCCTGTTCCGGATATCCGCCGTCACGTTTTCTTATCCCGGCGCCTCGTCCCGGTCGCGGCACTGGCCCTGTGCCTCGGCGCCGCGCCGGCTGATGCCGCCGATTCCTCGCACTCCTACGCGATCCGCGGCATGGGCGCCAAGTCCTGCCACAGCTACAACCAGGCCCGTAAGCAGCAGGCCGACTCTCACTACCGGGACTACCTGGCTGGCTATCTGAGCGCCTTCAATCTGCTGAGCGAGGACACCTACAGTATCGGCGGCGGTCGCTCCACCCCCGAAATCATGCTCTGGCTCGACGAGTTCTGCGGCGAGCAGGCCCTGCACAGCTATGAACACGCCCTGCACATTTTTACCGAGGCTCACTGGGAACAGCGCCAACGCAAGGCCCGGAGCAAAAGCGGGCAGGGCGGTTGGGGGGCTCCTCCCTAACCAATGGACACGTCCAGAATGGACACGTCCAGTCCGCGCCAACCCCCCTCAAACCGAAACCGTGCGCCAGGCAATTTCCGAAATCACCTGAAAAGCTGTAAAATAAGCGCAGCTTACGCTGCGGAACTGTCGTGTCGCGCTGCAAGGCAATGCAGCTCCGTCACTACGGCTTGGTGGCGGATCCTTTTAACCTTGGGGGGTAAAATATCCTCCGCAATCCGGCGGTCGCCTGAAGGATGCAGTTTGCCGCCCTATTTATTGGAGCATATCCATGATCAAATACTGTAAATTCTCGATGCTGATCCTTTGTGTGCTGGCCGTTACCGGTTGCTCACATATGAGTTCGCAGCAGATGAGCGAATTGCGCACGCTCGCCGAATCCGCTCAGAAGCAGGCCAGCCAGGCTTCCCTCCAGGCGCAAAACGCGCTGAGTGTCGCGGGTGAAGCGAACTTCGCTGCCGAGCAGGCCAAAAACTCCGTTGGAACCGCCCTGGCATGCTGCCAGGACAACCGTGCGCGCCTGGAAGCGGCGATGCGCGAGGCCATGCGCAAGGGCCGCTAAGCTGGGTCGCTAACTACCTCGGCTCCTGCCCCCTGCCCTAGGCTCTGGGTAGAGCCTCATCAGTCCAACCCGCCCCGGCGCGGCTCCAGAAGCTCCCTTCAGGGGGCACTCTGGAGTCGGGCCGGGGATTCCGCCGCATGCACCAACCCCACCGCCAGGGGAACACCGGAAGGCTTACGCAGGGCGCGTACGACCAACTGCTCCTCCAGGAAGTATCCGGCGCCACCGGCTAATTCCACGACGCGCGCACGCACCTCCGCCAGCAGTTGCCGCGAGTCGCGCTTGTCCTCCTCCAGGGGTGGATGGGCCTCCAGGTACAGCACCCGGCCGCGCCGTCCCAGTTTCGCCGGCTGGTCCACGATGTGCACAGACGTTCCCACCCGTGTCAGGCGATACAGCTCGGCGATGCTGTCCGGGTTGAGGCGGATGCATCCGTGGCTGACCCGCATGCCTACTCCATGGGGTTGATTCGTGCCATGCAGCAAATAGCCGGGCATGGAAAGATTCAGGGCGTACTCGCCCAAGGGGTTGTCCGGTCCGGGCGGCACCACGCTGGGCAAGGGCTCCCCTAATTCCTTCATTTCCGCAAGGATGGACTTCGGCGGCCTCCATGTGGGCCGTTCCCGCTTGCGCGTGATGCGCGCCTGGCCGATTGGCGTGGCCCAGCCCTGGCGGCCGATACCAATCGCGTAAGTACGGATCTCCGGCGTCCCGTCACCCGCGCGATAGAAATAAAGCCGCATCTCCGGGATATTCAGGACGATCCCCGAACGCCGGGCGTGAGGCAACACGAACTGGGTGGGCAAAACCACCAGCGCGCCCTCCCCGGGCAGCCACGGATCCAGGCGCGGGTTAGCCAAGCGTATTTCGGTAAAGCCCAGGTCCAGTCGGCGCGACAACTGGGCGAGATTTTCGCCGTCCTGAATGCGCCAGCGCCGCACCTCCCCGAAGACACTGTCCCGGGGGTCCTCCAGGCGGTAGCTTTCAGCAGCGCCGCCGCCCGGCGCCAGCACGGCAAACACCCCGGCAAACACCGCCGCCAAAGCGGCACGACGGACGGACGGACGGCGGCCCCCATGGAACGTCACGGCGCGGGCACCGGAGTCGGCGCCGGGCGCTTTGCACCCAGGCGCAACAGGTTCGGCATCAACATCAGGGTAAACACCGTGCTCAGGGCCATCCCTCCGACGATCACCCCGGCCAGGCCGCGATAGACCTCCGAGCCAGGTCCGGGGATCAACACCAGCGGCAACATCCCGAAGATATTGGTCAGCGTGCTCATGAGGATGGGACGCAGGCGCGAGGCCACCGCCTCGGTGACAGCGGAGTCCCGATCCAGGCCTTCCTGCTCCGCGGAGCGCGCTTTCCACACCAGCAGAATAGCATTGTTCACCACGATGCCAAGCGTGATGATAAAACCCAGAATGGTCAGCAGGTCGAATTGCTGTCCGTGGGTCTGTTGCAAGATCCAGAGCATCAGCAAACCGCCCACCGATGCCAGGGGCAGGGTCAGCACCACCAGGAAGCTGTCACGGAAGGAGCGAAACAGGGAAGTCATGAGTAAAAATAATATGACGATCGCCAAGGACAAGCTGCCGCTGAGATCTTTCAAAGCTTCGCGCAGCTTATCGGCGGTTCCGGCATAGGCGATCTTCACTTCCGGCAGCGCCTTTCGCACATCCGGTTCGACTTCCCGGCGCAGCTTCTCCAGGGCGACCTCCAGGGGCAGGTTTCCCGGTGGGGAGACCCTCAGGGTCACGGCCCGGCTGCGGTTCACACGGCGAATTTTCTCGGCCCCCGCAGCGCGGCGCAGTTCCAGCAATTCACTGAGCGGCGTCACCGCCCCGGTCGCGGCGACGATCGGCAGTTGCTGAAATTCCTCGGGCCCTTCCCAGCCCTCGGCGCGCACCACCACGTCCAGGTTGCGGCGACCGTCAAAATACTCTCCTACCAGGAGGCCGTCCCCCATGGCGCGTAGGATCTTGGACAATTCAATACGCGTCAGGCCGTATTCAGCCAGGCGGCGTTCATTCGGATCCAGGCGCACTTCGGGCTGGGCCAGCTCCAGGCCCGGCAGGGGCTGTACCTGCGATCCGGGAATCACCTCCTGGATGCGCCGGAAAGCAGTAAACGCAACGGTAAACAGCTCACCCAGCCCCCGCGCCTGGATATCCATGTCAATGGAGCGACCGGCGCCGAAGCTGCCGAACAACGAGGATCGCAACACGAACGCATTCGTGT
This sequence comes from Gammaproteobacteria bacterium, assembly GCA_014238615.1. Lineage (GTDB taxonomy): Bacteria > Pseudomonadota > Gammaproteobacteria > Porifericomitales > Porifericomitaceae > JABAAT01. The sequence goes on from JABAAT010000024.1 coordinate 21,115, forward strand.
CCGGGATATCGGACAAGCTGCGTTGCAGGAGCCGTTCCAGCCCGTCCAAGTGGGCCGAATCTTCGGCCACCACGCCCATGAACATCTGCCCTCCCGCCTGCACGATAAAGTAATGCTTGACGGCCGGCTCCTGTTTCTCCTCAAAATGCGGTTGCAGACGCCGCATCAACGTCTGCCCGTGATTCTCCGCGAGGAAGTCCACGGAGGCTCCGGGGGCCGGAGTCACAAAAGCCAGCACCAGGTTGCGGTTGCCCGTGGGCAGGTAATCGGGGCGCGGCAGCAACTTCCAACTCACGACAATGGGCAGTGCGATAAGCACCACGATCCAGGTAACACGCAACGGGAGAGGCCCCGATACGAACCTTAAGCCGCGCGCGAAACGCCACTCCCAGCCCCGCTTCGGGCGCGGCCGGGGCGCACCCAGCAGCAGTGCGGCCGCGGTGGGGGTCACGTAAACGGCAAAGCACAGGGACACGCACACCGCGGCGGTGATCACGAAAGCCAGGTCTCCAAACAACTGCCCCACTTCGCTCTGCAGGAACAGCACCGGCAGAAACACCGCCACCGTGGTGGCGGTGGAGGCCAGCAACGCCCCGTACACTTCACCGGCTCCACGCGCCGCCGCCGCGTGCGGCGCGGCTCCACGCTCGCGCCGACTCATGATGTTCTCCAGCACCACGATAGAGGCATCCATCACCATGCCGACTGAAAAGGCCAGGGCGGCCAGGGAGATGATGTTCATGGTGCGCCCGAACATGGACATGGCGACCATGGTGCCCAGCAGGCAAAGCGGAATGCTGGCCCCAATCAACAGGGTGGCACGCAGTCGCCCCAGGAAACACCAGATCACCAGCACCGCCAGGAAAACACCCAGTCCAAGACTCTGGTAAAGCAACTGGATCGACTGGTGGATATAGGTGGTCTCGTCGTAAATCTGCTGGAGTTCCAGGTTGGCCTCGCGCAGTGGGCCGTCCCGCAGTTCCCGCGCCGCCTGCCGCAGCGCCGTCATGACCTGGAGCACGTTCACCCCAAGTTCGCGCTGGGCGTTCACGGCAATCACCGGTTGCCCCGAGGCAATCACGAAACTATCGCGGTCTTTAAGCCGCCGCTCAACGCGGGCCACGTCACGCAGGTAAACCGGCCGACCGTCCCGCCAGGCGAGGATCATACTTTCCATTTCGTCCGGGCTGTATTGACCGAGGTAGCGCAGGGTGTATTCGCGCTTGCCGACCCTGGCCAGACCGGAAGTACTGTCGGAACCACCGACATAGCGTTGGATCACGGTGAGCGGGATGCCGACCGCGGCGAGTTTATAGGGGTCGAAGGTGATGCGGATCTCCTCTTCCCTGCCGCCGTAGAGCGCAGACTGCGCCACTCCCCGGACCTGCTCAAAGCGCGCCTGCACCACATCCCGCGCGAACTGCTGGTAGCCGGCGATATCCCGCGTGTTACCGGGCCCGGGCTTGAGAATGAACCAGGCGATGGCCCTGGCGTTAGCCCCGACGGTACTTAACACCGGCTCCTGGGCGTCCGGCGGATAGCTGGACACCTGGTTCAGGCGCGACACCACCCGCACCAAGGCGCTGTTCAGATCGATATCGATCCCGAAAGTGATGGTGATTTCAGCCCGGCTGCGGCTGATGGAGGACTCCAGGCGGGTCATGCCCTGCAAGCCGCGCAGGGCATCCTCCTGCGATTCCACGATCTCGGATTCCACCTCCTCCGAGGCCGCACCCGGCCAAATGGTGGTAATGCTGATCTGCGGCTCCTGTACCTCGGGAATCAGCTGCACCGGGAGCCGCTGCAGGGCAAGGGCACCGAACAGGAACAGCAGTAAAGCAGCGACCAGTACCGCGTAGGGATTGTGCAGGCCGAGTTCGGTTAGTTTCATGGCGCCCCAGCATCCCCCCTGGAGCCGCGCACCCCTGCTTCGCCGCCGCCGCGCACCCGTACCGGCAGCCCGGGCCGCAGGCGTTCGTTGCCCCGTGTCACCACCTGCTCACCCACCGCCACTTCCCCCCGCACTTCCAGGCGATCCCCCTGCACCTCCCCCACCTGCACCGGCACTGCCACAACGCTCCCCCGCCCGTCCAGTTTATAAACCAGCATGCCCTGGGAGCGTACCACCAGGGCGTCGCGCGGCACCATCAGGACCTGCCGGGGCGCGCCACGCGGCACCAGCACCCGCACCGCATCCCCCACCTTCCAGGGGGTCTTCTCTTCCAGTAACAGGCGCAGTTCATAAAGGCGCGACGCATCCCCCAGCGGTACCACGGCCCGCAATCGGCCGCTTCGTTCCACCGCCCGCCGCGCGCCGAGGCCAAGCACCGACAGGCGCATGCCCTCGCGCAAGTAATCGGAAACGGCAGCGGGAATCCTGGCGCTGACTTCCAACCCCTCCAGGGCCACCAGGCGCAACAAGTCTTCATGCTCTTTCACCAGGGCGCCCACGCTATGGAAATGCTCCGCCACCACCCCGGCAAAAGGCGCGTACAAGGTCGTTTTGGAGAGCCTGTCACGCGCCAGGTCCAGGCGCACCTGGGCTGCCTGCAAACGGCTCTGCACCTGCTCCTGTTCGGTCTTCACCTGGTCCAACAGCTTGCGCGCCGCGTTGTCCGCCTCGGCCAGTTGCCGCATGCGCTCCAATTCACGGCCTTGGAACGCCAGCAGGCTTTCCAGTCCCCGCAACTCAGCTTCGGCAGCCGCCACTTCCAGGCGGTATACTTTCTCATTCAGGCGCGCGACCGGCTCACCTTCTTTCAGCCGCTCGCCCACTTCCACGAGGAAGTCCAGGCGGCCCTGCATCTCCATCCCGAGTCGCGCGTCCCTCGGGCTCACCACGGTGCCTATGAAGGGGCTGCGCGGAGCGAGCCGAACGCGGGTGACCTCTCCCGTCTCCACCGGCGCGGGCGGTGGACCTCCGGAAGCGGCCGGCTCAGCGTCCGCACCCTGGGCGCGCGACACCCCGGCTCCCCAGATCCCGAAAACCGACAAGACAACCGATAGGCAGAATGCCAGGCCCGGCAGGCCGTTCTCATTGATGCTTTTTAAGTTCCAGGTCATCGCCATGACTCTCTGCCTGGGCTCCCAGGTCCTGTGCTTCCCGGTGGAACCGGGAGAGCCGGGGCACGCGCCACCAAGGCACGCGCCACCAGCCGGGAACAGTCGCCTGGCCGTTCCGGCTTCGCACACATCACCGAAGCGGGCCCTGTTCCGTGGCTCAGTCAGGCTGGACAACCCGGCAGCGGCGAAACACGACCTGCATGAACTGTCCGGACTCGCCTGGGCCAAAGATGAGCAGCTATTATATACAGTCAGTGACCGGGGTTACCTGGTGTGCCTGCGACCGGAGTTTGAGGGAGGCCGTCTGCGGGCGGCGCACGTCACCGCCTGGTTTCCGTTACGCGACGCAGAGGGCCGACCGTTGCGCGACGCGGCGGCCGACAGCGAAGGACTGGAGTTGCTGCGCGCCGACGACGGCTTGCCTGGCAACAGCCTGTTACTTGTCAGCTTTGAGCGCGACCCGCGCGTCTGCCGCTACAGCCCCACGGGAACCTGGCTTGGTTGCGAGCTTCTGCCCGATACCCTGGCCGACATCAACACCTACGCGTCCGCCAACAAGGCCCTGGAGGCGCTGGCCCTGCATCCGGTATACGGCCTGCTGAGCGGCGCCGAACACCCTCGGCCCGGGGAAACGGCAGGCCGCTTCACCCTGTACGGCGACTCCGGAGCCCGCTGGAGCTTCCCCCTGCATGACATCCGGCACGGCGCCCTGGTTGGGCTCAGCGTGCTGCCCGACGGTCAGCTCCTGGCCCTGGAACGTTCCCCCTGGAGCATCCTGCACGGGTTTCGGATCGCCGTGCATTTACTGGAACTCGCTGCCCCGACCTCCCCCCAGGCACGCACCCCCACCGCCCGCTCACGGGTGCTGCTGACCCTGGGCGCGCAGGACACGCCTCTCGCCGAGAATTTCGAGGGCATCGCCGTCCATGATGCAAGGCATTTCTTCATGATCAGCGACGATAACGGAATGCCCTTCCAGAAAGGGCTCCTGTATTATTTTCAACTGCCGCAAGGCGCCGGGGACGGCGCGGGGGCGCGGGAGAAATCGGCCGCCGCAAACCCTCATTGAAAGACGGCCCCGGACGCCTCCGCCTCAATGTTCCCTTAAACGGGGCCGCAGTTCCGCAAGATTACAGGGCCTGGTGCGCGCATCCAACTGTGCGCGAATGAGACGATCCCAGGCCAGGGAGCAGGCTCCAGGCGAGCCCGGCAGGCAGAACAGGTAACGACCGTTGCAGACTCCGGCGAGCGCGCGTGACTGCAGGCTGGAAGTTCCGATCTGTTCCCAGGATAGATTCCGGAAAAGCTCCCCAAACCCCTCCAGGCGCTTGTCCAGAAGCGCCGTCACCGCCTCTGGAGTACCGTCGCGCCCGGTGACCCCAGTGCCGCCGCTCAGCAGCACGACATCGATTTCCGGTTGCACGCACCAACCGGACACCACGGCGCGTACCTGGTAGATATCATCCGATGCAACCTGTTTTTCGACCAGGCGGTGACCGGCCTGGCGTAAACGTTCCACCAGCAAGGCGCCGGACTTGTCGCTGCTCTCGTCACGGCTGTCAGAAACCGTGAGTACGGCAACGCCCAGCGGCGCGGCGCACTCTTCTCCCCGATCTTCCTCGGGGCGTAGCGGCGCAAGCTCCAGAGCCCTCCCCCAGCGCTCCACGTGCACCGATTCCGCCAAGGGTCGCCGCTGCCGCGGCGCGGCTTCGGATTCACGCAAAGCCCGCGGCACCCGCGCCTTCGGCAGTTGCCGACCCACGGCGATAAAGGCCATGAGATGGAAACGCTCCGGGACAGCGAAGCGGCTACGCGCCAGATCCTGGTCAAAACCTCCCATCTGGTGCGCCATCAGCCCCAGGGCCGTGGCCTGCAAACAGACAGACAAGCCGGCCGCGCCGCTGTCGTAGTCCCCCCAGCGGTTATCGGCGTCGCGCTCACTGAAGCGGGTATCGGCCAACAGCAACAGCAACAGCGGCGCCTGCGCCGCCCATTTCTGGTTACCCGGGCTCAGGCACTCCAGGGCTTCCCGCCAGGCATCGGTGTCCGCGTCGCGCCGAAACAACAGGCAGCGCCAAGGTTGATCCCCGTAACAGGAAGGCGCCCAACGCGCCGCCTCTAACAAGGCCGTCACCTGGATATCGTCCGGATGCCACCGCGCGTCAAATACGCGTCCGCTCCAGCGCAAAGCCAATAATTCGTGGATGGGCACGGCGGAGTGGGCCGGCTTGCGTTGAGTGGGTCCAGGCATATCAGTCTCCTTGGAGAAAACCGCCTCGGCGCAGCGGGGTCATGACATCTTGTATTTATGCTAGCACGGCGTTCCCAGGGTGTTTCGCCCGCACCCCGTCGCGCCCCGCACGGAGGCGTTTCTCCCGCAGTATGCGCCACACACCCCTGAATTCGCAGCCCCCCCGGCGTGCTTCAGAAACCTGCCGCGCACGGCCACCCCGGAAACAGCTTTCCAGCCGTTTTCCCCGGCCTTTCCCCCCGGCCGTTTTTTCCGAAGCCCGGTTTCTGTTACCATGCCGGGTTATCTCATGCACCGCATTCCCGATCAAAAAACGTCTCAAGGGCAATAGTTAAGACGGTAACTCAAGGCAGTGATCCACGGCGGTGACCTAAGCAGGGCATCCCGAGGAAAGCGGCCTTCCGCGGCGTTTTCTTAATCACTTCCGGGGCGCCCCCCGGAGCCGACGTCACCTTGAAACACCCGGCTGATCCGGGACATCATGAACGCATGCATCATCGGCGTGGGCACCAGGCGCTCCTGCGTCTAAAGCAACACACCGGGGATCCAGAACCTCCCTCAGTAGCCAGCAACACGGTGAGTTCCATCATTTTCAACTTCGCGGCAACGCCCTGGCACAGGACGCCCCACACGTACCAGGGGACGTTTCAAGACCGGCGATGGGCCTGAGCTTTGATATATCCGGGGCGCAGATCCTCGGGGCCCGAGAGTACCAGGAAGATGAATTCCTGATTTCCAACCTGGTGGATGAGAACGATGATCCAGCCGCCTTGATCGCGGTGGCCGACGGCATGGGCGGTCACGCCGCCGGGAATGTCGCCGCCAACATGGCGGTACAGTCCTTCAATAAACATATCCGCGCCAATTATCCGGGCGGTAATATCCACGAACTACTCCACGAGAGCGTGCTGCGCGCGAATGCCAGCATCGCCGAGACCATCAACGAAACGCCCGCCCTGCAGGGCATGGGCTGCACCATCGTGGCGGCGGTGATAGACAAGGGGGAAATGTGGTGGGTGAGTGTCGGGGACAGCCATCTTTACCTGTTGCGCAGCGGTAAAATCTATAAGAAAAACGCCGATCACAGCTACGGCGGGTTCCTGGATCGCTTGCGCGCCTCGGGGCACACGATGGAACCCCAGCCCGGCCTGTCACGCAACGTACTGATGAGCGCCCTCACCGGGGAGGACATCGTTGAGATCGACTGCCCGGAAGAGCCGCTGAGCCTGCTTAACGGGGATCGCCTGCTCTTCTGCAGCGATGGCCTTGATACCCTGAGCGATGGCAAGATCATCCACTATTCGAGATGGGGTACAAGCTCCAAGGAGTGCGTGGAAGAACTGCTTAAAGGAGTCACCGGCGAAAACAAAACACGCCAGGACAACACGACTACCCTGGTGGTGGATGTGCACAGCGGCGTGCAACAATCTCAGCAAAAGCACGAGGAATCGGCGACCTCGGAAGGGATGATGGCAAAAGACCGTGAAGCCACCCTGCAGCTTGACCCCGCCGCCCGCAAAGAATACTTCGAGCGGATGTACCGCAAGGCCGTCAGTACGGCGAGCGTGCGACGTCCGCTGCCGGAGCGTCCAACGCGCTCCTTATTCAGTGGATTGCTGCAGCTGCCAACGCACTCCTTGTTCTTCAGGGGATTGTTGCTGCTGCTGCTGCTGGTTCTCAGCGGCGTTGCGTTCTATCTCCTGAGCGAGCCTATCTTCCTGAACATTGAGTTCCTGCGGCGAACGGAACCGTTTTCCTCCACACTGGAGACTGCACCGGAGACCCCGGCGTCGCCGCTTGCAAAAAGTCCCCGGGAAGGGCCTGCGGAGGGGCAGTACGAAGACGCGTATGAACCCCTGACGGTGAAGCCGGCCGCGCCGCCGCAACAGGTTCAAATCATCAGTGATCCGCTGTCGGACGGCGACATGGGGCCGGAATTGGTGCTGATCGAGGGGGGCACTTTCCGCATGGGCGGTTTGCTAAGCATCCATCCGGAAGAAAGCCCCGCACACACGGTACGCATCAAGAACTTTGCGATCAGCATCCGGGAAATCACGGTAAAAGAATACCTGCTCTACCTTCGCGCCACCGGGGATCCGCCCCCCGGGATAGAACACACCCCGGTTCGGGAAAACCATCCGGTCCATAATCTCTCCCGGAACGACGCGATCAGCTACGCGCGCTGGCTCAGCGAGACCACCGGCAGAAAGTATCGTCTGCCAAGCGAGGCCGAATGGGAATACGCGGCCAGCGCCGGAACCAGGCGCTACTATTGGTGGGGCCCGGAAATGGTCCCCGGGCGCGCGCATTGCAGCCTTGGCTGCGGTTCCGTTTCAGGGCCCCAGGGGGGACCCCTGCCGGTGGGTCGCTTCATGCCCAATCCTTACGGCCTGTACGACACCGCCGGAAATGTCTCCGAATGGATACACGACTGCTGGCATCCTAATTACCAGGGAGCTCCGAACGACGGCAGCAGTTGGCAGTCGGAAAATTGTCGTGCGTGGATCACACGAGGCGGATCCTACGAAAGCCTTTCCGGACGCCTGGGTCATCGCAACCGGGAACGCAGAATATCGTCCACGATCCCTTATCCGGACGTTGGCATCCGGGTTGTACGGGAATTGGATTAAGCTACCCCAAACCTAATCAACTCCACACCTAATCAACCGAAGTACGCCGAAACCCAACTTCCGGTGCAGCACGCCTTGCTTCGCCGTTCGGCCGCCTGAGAAAAAACACCATGCTCAATGTCCTGGCCAAAGAGCGCATCATTGCGCCTCCCGATTACAACCGGTGGAAAGTACCGGTCGCCTCTGTGTCGATCCACTTGTGCATCGGCTCGGTCTATGCATGGAGCCTCTTCAATCCCCCCCTGACCCAAATCCACGGCGTGGTCACAAGCGCCGCCGCCGACTGGAAACTCAGCGAAGTGGTCTGGATTTTCTCCGTGGCCATCGTTTTCCTCGGCCTCGCGGCCGCCCTCGCCGGTCGCTGGCTTGAAACAGTCGGGCCGCGCATGGTGGGCTTCGTGGCTGCCTGCTGCTGGGGCGGCGGCTTCCTGGTGAGCGCTGTCGGCATTCTTACCCATGAAAGGTGGCTTTTGTACCTGGGCTACGGCGTGCTCGGCGGCTGCGGACTGGGTTTGGGTTACGTCTCCCCGGTGAGCACCCTGATCCGCTGGTTCCCTGACCGCCGCGGCATGGCTACCGGGCTGGCCATCATGGGCTTCGGCGGCGGGGCCATGATCGCCACGGTGCTGAAACAATGGCTGTTGAAAAACTTGTACGAAGCCCCCACCTACCTGGGCCCTGAGACACAAGTTGAACTGCTGCTGCGGGAAGGCATACGCTACACCGAGACAGCCGACGGCACACTACAGGAAGTCGTCGTGCTGACCGCCAGCGCGGCAGCCAGGCTGCCGGTCGCGGCCGACCCGGGAGTTTACCTGGTGGGCACCGGTAACGTGGGGGTCGCCGGCACCTTCATCACGCTGGGCCTGATCTATTTCCTGGTCATGTTATGGGCCGCATTCTTCTACCGCATCCCGGCGCCCGGCTGGGCCCCCAGGGGTTGGAAACCTCCGGATGAGGAAACGTCGCGCCGGAAGATGATTTCACACGAACACGTGGACATCGACCAGGCTTTGAAAACGCCGCAGTTCTACCAGCTCTGGATAGTCCTCTGCTTCAACGTGACCGCCGGAATCGGCGTGCTGAGCGTGGCTAAGACCATGATGTCGGAGATTTTCAGCACCCTTTCGGTTGTGACCGAGGGATTCGCCGCCACTTACGTGCTCATGATCAGCGTTTTCAACATGGCCGGGCGCATCATATGGGCCAGCGCCTCGGATAAATTGGGGCGACGCAATACCTACACCGTCTTCTTCGTGCTTGGCATCCTGCTTTACGCCTCCATCCCCATCACCGCAAGCCAGATGTCAGTGGATCCGCGCGTTCTCTGGCTGGTCTGCTTCTACGCCGCCACCATGATCATCTTCACCATGTACGGCGGCGGTTTCGCGACCATCCCCGCTTACCTGGCGGATATCTTCGGAACGCGCTTCGTGGGCGGCATTCACGGACGCCTGCTGACCGCCTGGAGCATGGCCGGGATCCTGGGCCCGGTGTTAACCACCTGGTTGCGAGAGAATTCGAAGCTTGAAGCTATCAGCGAACTGGCGTCCAAAGCGGACCCGGAAACCTTCCGGGCCGCCTTCGGCGCGGGCCGGGAGCAACTGGCTCTGCTCGTGGAAAAGAAGACAGTCACGCTGAGCGCCCTGCTGGAGATCGCACCGCCCGGCACCGTCGACCCCACCCCCAACCTCTACAACACGACCATGATAGTCATGTGCGTCCTGCTGGGTATCGCACTGATCAGCAATTGGCGCATGCGGCCCGTACACACCAGGCACCACATGGGGCCGCAAGGCTCCTGAGCGGGGAATCCTCGTCCCCCGCCCGGCATCCCTACCAGTCCCGGTAGGGATGTCGGGCCAGGTGGATGTTGTAATAACGCGGATCCGTGGAAACCTCGGCCCCTAACCAGGGAGGCGGGTCAAAGGCCTCGTCCGGCCGCGTTAATTCGATTTCCGCCACCACCAGGCCGCGGTTGGCGCCCTCAAACTCATCGATTTCCCAGGACTTCCCCGCGTAATCCAGGTAATGACGGGTCTTCTCAACCAGGGCCCGCATGCACAGGCGCAACAGCCGGCGTCCCTCCACCGCCGGCAGGGAATATTCATATTCCTCCCGGCTCACTCCAATGCGCGTTTCCTTTATGTTCAACCAGGCGGATGCACCGCTCACCCGCACCCGCACTGAACAACGCCGGTTGTGGGCCAGGTAACCTTGTACCATCCGCACCCGGCGCTGCACGCCCTTGCGCCAGACGCCGCTCGCCGGCAGGAACTTGCGCTCGTGTTCCATCGTCATGGGACCATGTTAAAAGCAGCGCCGCCGGGCAACAAGGCGGGCGCCGACTGCCGGGCATTCCTGATCGGCGGTTATCCTGTTATGATCCTACTGGGTATGTGCGTTCATGACTTGCCCGGGATTCATCATGTACCACTATGATCAGTATGACGAGACCCTTGTGCGGGAGCGGGTCGAGCAGTTTCGCGAGCAAACCCGGCGTTTCCTCGCTGGCGAGCTCAGCGACGAGGAATTCAAGGCGTTGCGCCTGCGCAATGGCCTTTACCTGCAGCGCCACGCGCCCATGTTACGGGTCGCGATCCCCTACGGCCTGCTGAACGCCACGCAGCTGGGCATGTTGGCCCACATCGCGCGCCGCTATGATCGCGGTTCAGGTCATTTCAGCACACGCCAGAACATTCAGTACAACTGGCCGCGCCTGGAAGAGGTTCCCGATATCCTGGCGGAGCTTGCCACGGTGCAAATGCACGCCATCCAAACCAGCGGCAACTGTATCCGCAACATCACCACCGATCACCTGGCCGGCATCGCTCCGGACGAAGTGGCGGATCCGCGGCCTTACTGCGAACTCATCCGCCAATGGTCCACCCTGCATCCGGAATTTTCCTTTCTGCCACGCAAGTTCAAGATCGCCGTGAGCGGTTCACCGCACGACCGGGCGGCGCTGCAGGTGCATGACATCGGCCTCTGCCTGGTGCGGAACGCACGGGGCGGGATCGGCTTCCGGGTCCTGGTGGGCGGCGGCCAGGGCCGCACGCCCTGCATCGGTGTCTTCATCCGGGAATTCCTGGAGCAGCGGCACCTGCTCTCATACCTGGAAGCGATCCTACGCGTCTATAACCTGCACGGCCGTCGTGACAACATCTTCAAGGCGCGCATCAAAATCCTGATGCGCCACTTGGGGGCCGAGGAATTCACGCGGCAGGTGGAAAGTGAATGGAAACACATCCGGGACAGCGTCCTGACCCTGAAACCGGCCGACATCGAACGCTTCCAAGCCTGTTTTCCGGAAGCGCCTTACGCGGAACCCACGGACGAAGTCAACACCCGGGTGGAAGCGGACTGCCGCAACCTGCGGGAGCGGAACCCGCACTTTGCCGCCTGGATGAAAAACAGCATTGTCGCACACAAGACCCCCGGCTATAACGCCGTCTACATCTCGCTGAAGGCTCCGGGCCAGGTTCCGGGTGATGCCAGCGCGGAACAGATGGAAGTCGTGGCGGAGCTCGCCGAACGCTACAGCGCCGGAGAAATCCGGGTGACGCACTCGCAAAACCTGCTGCTGGGGCACGTGCGCCGCGCCGATCTGCCGGCGCTCTGGGCCGCCCTGGATAAACAGCAACTGGCCACACCCAACATCGGCCTTCTGGGCGATATCATCTGCTGCCCCGGGCTGGACTACTGCTCCCTGGCGAACACCGCCTCCATCTCCGTGGCGAACAACATCCAGGAACACTTTGAACAGATGGACTACCTGCACGACCTGGGAGAACTGCGCATCAACATCTCCGGCTGCATGAACGCCTGCGGGCACCATCACGTCGGCCACATCGGCATTCTGGGCGTGGACAAGCGCGGGCAGGAATTCTATCAATTCACTCTGGGCGGCTCCTCACGGGAAGATGCGGCGCTTGGTGACCGTCTCGGCCCGGCCGTCTCAAAGCAGCAGGTGGTCGAGGTGGTCCAGCACATCCTGAAACTGTACCTGGAACTGCGCGAACCGGGAGAACTCTTTCTGGACACTTATCGCCGGATCGGCTTACAACCCTTTAAGCAGCGTGTGTATGAAGATTCTCGGGCCACAGGGAGTCACTGATAATACCTGGCGCAGCCTGCCTCCCGGGGAGCAGGAGACCGCGCCGGAAATCAAACGGGAGGCCCCTCTGCCGGACGGCGACCTGCTGGCGCCGGCGGACGTCTGGCGCACGCGCCGCGATGCCCTGTTGGCGCATCCCGGGAGACGGCTGGGCCTGTTACTGCACGTGGATGACCCATGGGAGGAGTTTCTACCGCTCTTACCACGACTTGCATTGATCGCTTTGAATTTCCCTGCCTTCAACGACGGTCGGCCCTTCTCCACGGCCCGCCTGCTGCGCGAGCGGCACGCTTTCCGCGGCGAGCTGCGCGCGGTCGGCGACGTGCGACGTGACCAACTCTTCTTTATGCGGCGTTGCGGCTTTGACGCCTTTTGCCTGGTCCCCGAACAACAATCCCCCCAGGCCTTGGAGCAGGCTTTAAGCGCCCTCCGTGAATTCAGCGTTCACTACCAATCGGCGGCGAACTCCTCTACTGATATCTTCCAGCTGCGCCGTGACCATGCGGCGCTGAAGACGGCGAAATGACCAGGGAATCCCCTGATTTTACGAATCTCAAGCTCGGCGAGACGCGGCTCTCCGCGGAACTGGAGGGCCGCTCGGAATTTCAGCAGGCCACCCGCGCCATGCTCACCCAGGCGCGCCGCCAAGTGGTGATTCTGAGTTGGGACCTGGAACCCTGGCTATACAACCAGCAGGAAATCATCCAGAGCCTGCGCTCGCGCATCGTGCAGGAACAGCACCTGCGGGTGCGTGTCCTGATCCAGCACGTGAATCCATCCACCCTGCTCAACCATCGATTACTGCACATGGCACGTACCCTGAGCACTTACATCACCATCAGGAAAACAGACGAGACGCGCACGGAACCGCTGGCGGAAAGCTTCCTGGGGGCGGACCATGTGGGCTATCTTCACCGACCGATGTTTGATCTCGAATCAGGCCTCATGAACTTCCATGACCCCCGCCGAACGCGTGAACTGTGGCGCTACTTTGATGACACCTGGGCGCAAGGCGCCGCGCACCTGGAACTGCGCAGCATGCGCCTGTGAGACCGTCACGGTCCGACTCCGCGCAGTGCTGAAAAGCGCCGCTCCCCCCGACTCCCCCACCGAATCCCAGGGCAACGATGCTGCTCACGCTGTGCGCCGCACCTGAACCGGGCGGCGCACACACGTCTGGACACCTCACCGAAGCATTGTGCGACGCGGGGGAGCTCCGGCAACAGGAACTGTACCTGATTGAGACGGCAGGCGACTTGCCCGAGTCACGCCTGGAATTGCTGCAGCGCCTGCTGCACGGAGCGACACCTTGGAGAGGTCCCGGAGAATACGCTTCGGGAACACAACATCTTCTGGTCGCGCCGCGCGCCGGCTGTGTCTCACCCTGGTCCAGCAAGGCCACCGAATTGCTACGGCGCACCGGCTTGCTGGAAATCCTTCGTATCGAAAGAATTAAAGTCTGGCTCCTGCCCGCAGGTATGCGGCGCGAAGCAGCGTATCGGCTTCTGTATGATCCCTTAACTGAACAGTTGCTGGAGCATACCGGGGCACTGGAAACTTTATTCCGGGGCGGACATCCTCCGCCCGTGCTCCGCTACCCCCTGGACGGGCGAGACGCTGACGCCACGGCGCTGCGGCAGGCCTGCCGGGACTTGGGGATCAGCATTGACCCCCTGGAACTGCGTAGGCTGCACGACCGCTTCAGTGAAATGTCTCACACCCCGAGCGACGCCGAGTTGATGCTGTATGCCCAGATCAACTCCGAACACTGCCGCCACAAGATTTTCAACGGCCGCTGGCGCCTGGACGGCGCGGCCGTGCCGCACTCGCCCTTCGCCTGGATCCGGGCCACCTGCCCATCCACGCGCCGGGACGTGTTGAGCGCCTACGAGGACAACGCCGCGGTGCGCAAGGGAGTGCGGGCGCAGCTCTGGTACCCGGACGCGGACCACGTTTATCGTGCGCACGAGGAGCGGGCTGAACTGCTGGCCAAGGTGGAAACCCACAACCATCCTACCGGCGTTTGTCCCTACCCCGGTGCGGCCACCGGCGCCGGCGGCGAGTTGCGCGACGAAGCCGCCACGGGACGCGGCGCCCGCCCCCTGGCCGGGATCACCGGCTTCTGCGTCTCTCACCTGCGCCTGCCGGATTGGCCGCAACCCTGGGAAGAAGAGCGCGGCCGTCCTCCCCAACTGGCCGAAGCCCTGCGCATTATGTTGGAGGCGCCGCTCGGCGCCTCCAATTACAACAACGAATTCGGCCGCCCCAACCTGTGCGGCTTCTTCCGCGCCTTTGAACAGGCGGCCACCGGAACAACGCCGGAGCGCGGTTACCACAAACCCATCATGCTGGCCGGCGGCTGCGGTCTCATCCGCACCATGCAGGTGCAAAAGCAGCCCCTGCGCCCCGGCGATCTGCTGCTGGTGCTGGGCGGTCCTGGCATGCTCATTGGCCTGGGCGGGGGCGGCGCTTCCTCCACGGCCAGCGGCTCCCGGAACACACGGCTGGATTTCGCCTCGGTACAGCGCGGCAACGCCGAGATGCAAAGGCGCTGCCAGGAAGTGATCGATCGCTGCTGGTCTCTGGGTCCGGAGAATCCCATCCTGGCCCTGCACGACGTGGGCGCGGGCGGCCTGGGCAACGCCTTGGCCGAATTGGTACGCGGCCTGGGCGCGGACCTGGATCTGGAAGCCATCCCCAGCGCCGATCCCGGCCTGGGCCCCCTGGAATTATGCTGCAACGAAGCCCAGGAACGCTACGTACTGGCCCTGCGCGAGGCCCAACTGGAATCATTCGGCGCCTGCTGCGCTCGTGAGTACGCACCCTGGGCCTTGCTCGGGAAAGTCACGCGCCGCACACGGTTCCGCATCACCCCAGGCAAGGCCCCAGGCAAAGCCGCGGCGCAGGCCCCTATCGACCTGCCCATGCAGCTGCTGTTCCCGGACGATCCCGGGCTTTGCGTCAGCGGCCGCACGCGCCGCCGCGGCACACCGGAAACCCCGCCGGTGCTGCTGGAACGCCAGGCCCGCCTGGAAAAAATGGATCTTGGGGAAGCGGCACGCCGGGTGCTCAGCATGCCGACGGTCGCCGCCAAAACCTTCCTCATCACCATCGGCGACCGCTGGGTAGGGGGCCTCACGGCGCGCGATCCCATGGTGGGTCCCTGGCAACTGCCGGTCGCCGACTGCGCGGTCAGCGCCGTCAGCTTCCGGGACGCGGTCGGCTTCGCCATGGCCGTGGGGGAACGCGGCCCGGTGGCGCTCACCTCCCCGGCCGCCGCGGCGCGCCTGGCGGTCTCGGAAGCCCTGACCAATTTGTGCGCGGCGCGTATCCTGCATCTGCAACAGGTGCTGCTCTCCGGTAACTGGATGGCCGCCGCCGGCGCCGCGGAAGAAAACGCCGATCTATACCAGGCGGTGCAGGCCCTGAGTACTTACTGCCAGGCCCTGGAGGTACCGGTGCCGGTCGGCAAGGATTCGCTCTCCATGCGCTGCCTGTGGGAGAACGGAGGGAAACGCGGAGAAATGTTGGCGCCCATCTCCCCCGTGGTATCCGCCTTCGCCCCGGTGGCCGATGTGGAATCCACCCTGACCCCCATGCTGCGTGGCACCCCCGGGGAGAGCCTGCTGCTGCACGTAGATCTAGGCATGGGCCACAGGCGCCTGGGCGGCTCTATCCTGGAACAGGTTTTCAAAGACTCCCTAGGCGCCCCGGCCGACGCCCCACCGCCCGCAGTCCTGAAGCACTTCTTCCGCACCGTACAGTTGCTGAATGAAACGGGACTGCTGCTTTCCTACCACGACTGTTCGGACGGCGGCCTCTTCGTGACCCTCTTTGAAATGGCCTGCGCCGCCCGGCGTGGTCTCAACATCCACTTGGGCGATGCGCACGGCCCGCCGGCCGCGCAGCTGTTCACGGAAGAACCGGGCGCCGTCCTGGAGGTACGGCACTCCGACCTGGAACAGGTGCAAAAGCTGTTTGAAGACCCGCACGCCGCTCCCCTGCACCGCATCGCCGTCCCCACGGAAACCCCGGAGTTCCACGTACGCCGGGAGCACGCGCCGGCGGCACGCCTCGAGCTATATCCACTTCTGGAAGCCTGGAACGAAACCAGCCTGCGCCTGCGCGCCCTGCGCGACGATCCGGAATGCGCCGCGCAGGAGCGCCGCGCGCTCCTGGACCGTGAGGACCACGGCCTGCACGTAAGGCTCCCGTCCCCAAACCCGCAACACAACGACGACCCCCGGGACAATCCGCCCCCCAGGCAACCTGGGGAGCAGCGGCGGCAGGGCGCGATGTTCCGAGGCGCGGGCAATGCCAGGCCGCTGGTGGCCATCCTGCGCGAGCAGGGAGTGAACGGCCACGCGGAACTGGCCGCCGCCTTCCACCACGCCGGCTTTAAATGCGTGGACGTACACATGAGCGACCTCCTGGAAGGCGGCTTCAAACTGCGCGACTGCAACGGCCTGGTGGCGGCGGGCGGCTTTTCCTTCGGAGACGTGCTGGGAGCCGGGGCCGGATGGGCCGCTTCGATCCTGCACCACGCTGCACTCCGGGAGCAGTTCAGCTGCTTCTTCAAGCTGGAGGATCGCTTCTCACTGGGCATCTGCAACGGCTGCCAGATGCTGGCCCGCCTGAGAGACCTGATCCCCGGCGCCGCCCACTGGCCGCTCCCCATGCCGAACCGATCGGGGCGCTTTGAAGCACGCCAGCTGATGGTCGAGATCGCCCCCTCCCCATCGATCCTGCTGCGCGGCCTGCGGGGCGCCCGCCTGCCCATCGTGGTGGCCCACGCCGAGGGCCGCTTCCAAACCCCCGCGGGACCCGAGGCTGTCCCGGCCCTGCGCTACCTGGAGCGGCGGCGTTACCCGGGTAACCCGAATGGTTCCCGTGACGGACTGGCCGGCTTCACCTCCCTGGACGGCCGCGCCACCATCCTGATGCCCCACCCGGAGCGGGTCTTCCTGAATCGCCAGTTCTCCTGGCGACCCCCTGAACTGCAGGGCCACGAAAGCCCTTGGGCGCAACTCTTCCACAACGCCCGCCGCTGGCTGGACGAGCGCTGACCAAGGTTCCTCCCGGTACGGCCTGAAGTCACAGGAAGCAGCCGCGCCGGCGCCTCAATCGAGAGCCGGATCGTCCGGCCCCAGGAGCTCCACCCGCCATGTTTTCCCCGTGCGGCGCAGAATGCGGTTACAACCGGATTCTGCGGCGAATTCCGTAGCGCCTGCCGCCTGTTTGGAGAGCAGGTGTATCACGCGCTCCCCCCCGGCGCGCAACCGCCTGACTGTCTCCCGGAGTTGCTTATCTCCCGGCCATGGGGCCAGAATGCCCATGTCCCCACGCGTCGGCGGCCCGGAAACAAGCGTCGCGAGCCGCTTCACGTCAACACTGAATCCGGTGGCCTGGCGCGCCCGGCCGAAGGCTTTACCCACGTCGTCGTAGCGGCCTCCGAAGGCGACTCCCTGGCCGTGACCGGGCAGGTAAGCCGTGAACACCACGCCGGTGTGATAGTGGAACCCGCGCAACTCCCCCAGGTCAAAATGTAGTTGGGAACAAGCCGCGTAGCCTTTCTGCAGTTCCGTCGCCAGGCGGCGCAGCTCCCGGAGGCAACCTTGCGTCGGAGCACCGGCCCCGGCCAGCAACCGCTCCGCCTCGCTCAGAACCTCCATGTCGCCGTGCAGTTCACAGAGCGCGCTCAGCACGCCGGCCTGCCTGGGAAGCCACTCCTTAAGCCGGAGCTCCGCTTCGTCGGCGGCCTTGCGCTGCAGGATGTGAAACAGTTCAAGAGCCTGCCAGCGCTCCAGGCCAACCTCGTTCGCCAAGGTGCGAAAGATGCCGGGATGACCTAATTCCAGGTGCGCATCGGGCAACCCCGCCGTGCTGAGGGCCTCCTGGGCCAGGCAAATGATCTCCAGATCGCTTTCCATCCCCGAGTGGCCGTACAACTCGGCGCCGGCCTGCAGAAGATTGCGGCTGCCGCTCCAAACGCCGCCCGCGGGCGAAGCGTGTAAGGCACTGCCCAGGTAGCACAGGCGCGCGGGGCCTTGTTGCTGCGGTTGACGCGCGTCAATGCGCGCCGTCTGCGGGGTGATGTCGGCGCGCACACCGAGCAGGCGACCGTCATGTGGATCAATGAATTTGAAAATCTGCGATCCCAGGTCCGCGCCACTACCCGCAAGCAGCGAGTCCAGGGAATCCACCAACGGCGGCATCACCAACTCATACCCCCAGGCGGAAAACAGATCCAACAGGCGGCGGCCCAGTTCATCCAGGCGGCGGGCCTGCGGCGGCAGGACCTCGTCAATCCCCTCCGGCAGCAGCCATCGGTGAAGTTTTTTCATCCGGCGCCGAAAAAATAGAGCAGGAGGCCGCCCGCCGCCAGTGTTCCCAAGCCGACATTGCGCAACATCTCATCGGGAAGTTCCCGCAGCAGCCGCGCGGCGCGCCGCATGCAGGAAGGACAAAGTGCAAATGCCGCCCCCTCAAGCATGAGCAACAGCACCACGGCGTTGAACAAGTCCTGAAGCATGTAAAGGCAGGTCTCCCCGCAGCACTCGCCCACGCCCGGCGGGCGCCGGATCTTCGGGCTCAGTCACCTCGATTCCGGGCATCCCCGGAATCGATCTGGGAATCGTCAAAATAACGAAAGAAATCGGAATCAGTGCCAAGCACCATGACGTTGCCCGATTGTCCAAAACTCTCACGGTAAGCAGACAGGCTACGGTAGAATCGATAGAACTCGGGATCGCGCTGGAAAGCCGAGGCATACTCGGCCGCCGATTCCGCGTCACCCTTACCACGCACGATCTCCGACTCGCGGTAGGCCGCGGCAAGGATCTCCTCGCGGTTTCGATCGGCCTCGGCGCGAATACGCTCGGCGGCTTCCGCGCCACGCGCCCGGAAATCCTTGGCCACCCGCTGCCGTTCCGCGCGCATGCGCGCGAACACCGAGTTACTGACCTCTTCCGGGAGATCAATGCGTACGGTGCGCACGTCCAGCAGGACAATACCAAACTCATTGCGCAAACGATCCCCCAGGTTCATGATATTGTTCATCACCTCGCCGCGCTCGTCGGACACCACCTGCTGCAAGGTGCGCTTGCCGAATTCATCGCGCAAGGCGCGATTCACGCGCTGCGCGAGCAACCGGCTGGCGGTAGCAACATCACCACGGGTGGCGGTGTAGAAGGCCGCAGCGTCCGAGATGCGCCACACCGCGTAGTAGTCAACAAGCAGGTCCTTTTTTTCCTTGGTCAGAAAACGCTGCGCCTCCTCTTGCGGCGACCTGGCCAAAGTTCTGATACGCAGTTCAAAACGGCGCACCTTGTTAATCATGGGGATCTTGAAATGCAGGCCGGGACTGGTGACATTGCGTTCGATCTTACCGAACCTGAACACCAGCGCCTGCTCCCACTGCTGCACCCGGAAAAGGGAGTTCACACCCACCACTCCCACAACCAGGAGCACCAGCAGTGCCAACGGCAGGCCGCGATTCATCAGCGGACCCGCTCGCGCCGGCGGCGCCGTTCCGGCCGGGCTCCGGAATCGTCCGCAGCGGAGAATTCCCCGGTCCCGGGGCCTTGGCCGCCCCTGAACAGCTCCGGCAACTCTTCCCGCCTCCGCAACAGGCTGTCCATGGGCAACATCAGCAGACTGTTGCCGTCGGAGTCGATCAACACCTTGTTGGTCTTCGTCATCACCGATTCCAGGGTCTCCAGGTACAAACGTTCGCGGGTCACGTACGGGGCATGTTCATATTCACCCAGCAAATCCAGGAAGCGCTTTGACTCACCTTGCGCACGTGCCACCACTTTCGCCATGTAGGCGTTGGCATCCTCCACCATGCGCGCCGCCTCGCCGCGCGCGCGCGGCAGCAGATCGTTGCGATAGGCCTCGGACTCGTTCACTAGGCGCTGTTCATCCTCGCGCGCCTTGATCGCGTCGTCAAAGGCATCCTTCACCGCAAGCGGCGGACTAGCCCCCTGCATCTCCACCCGCACTATCAGTATCCCCATATGATACTCATCCAACACTTTCTGCATGAGTTCCTGTTGACGCACCACGATCGCGCCACGTCCCTCGGTCAACACGAAATCCAGGTCGCTGGTGCCGATCACCTCGCGCACCACGCTCTCAATGATCTTATCCAGAGTTTCTTCCGGATCGTTGATCTGAAACACGTACTGCTCCGGATTCTGGATGCGCCATTGCACCACCACCACCACCGAAACCAGGTTTTCATCCCTGGTCAGCATAGTGGCTTCGTGCGTGTCGTTACGCACCTGGCCTACATTGATTTTGACCACTCTTTCAATGGGCGCGGGAAAACGCAGGCTGAGACCCGGCTGCAAGGTCTGCACGTGGCGTCCGAAGCGCAACACCAGGCCACGCTCCTGCTCGTCCACGGTATAGAAACCCTGGGCCAACCAAACCAACAGGCCGATCACGAGAATCAGGAGCCAGGGCAGGCCGGAGCGCCTGGCATCATCGCCGCCGCCGCCGTTAACAGGATCGGGGCGATCGGTGAAAGCGCTCCCGAGGCGTTTAAAGAACTTGCCCAGAAGCTCTTCCAGGTCCGGCGGCTGCTCCGCGCGATCCACCTGCCGCCCGGGGTCCCGGGAAGCGCCGGGAGGGATCTCTGAATCTCTGTCCAATGCTTTTGAAGTCATGGTGTACCGGAGGGGTGTGCCGGAGTGCGCCGACTCAGGAACCACCGCAGGATAGGGGCGGCATGCGCCGCCGGAAGCGCGCGGCTCCGGCAGCGGAGCACGCGCGGCGACTTTCGGGAAACCCGGAAGCCGCTGTGCTGAAGCCGCTATTATAGGCTGTGGCGCCGCGCACCGCAAACGCGTGTCGCTCAACGCTGATGATGTAAAGCTTCCCCGCCAGGTGGACAGCTTAAGACCAGGGTTTCCCAGGTTTCAGGCTGCATCACCGACCTGTCACTTGTTGCTATTTATGTTGCGCGACAACATTCCGGCCGCCGAACCCCATTAGCCGGGCATCTGTCCTTGAACCACCACGCGCGGATTGCCGCCCGGAGGACGGCAGCATCAGCAAGTGTTTATGACAGGCCCGGCTGCCATGGACAGGCGCTGCTCGTTGTACGTCCTTCCCCCTGGCTGACAACCAGTGATGAACTGTCTATTTTGGGGGAAAGTTTACAACGATACGGGCGCGGCGCGGCGACCGGCGCTTCCGTGCCCGTCGGGGGAAACCGCTGCGCCGCGCAGCATCCCGCTCACCCGCGCCGCCAATTCCTTCAGACCGGCGCCGGTGACAGCGGAAACCTGTACGCCGCACTCCGAGCCGACGCCGGAAGCCGGTGGCGGCGCGGCGCGCGGCCACGGCAACAAATCGATCTTGTTGCAAACCAAAAGCCGCGGGATGGCGGCGGCGCCGATGTGCTCCAGGAATTCCCGAACGTACCCGATGCGCTCCAGGTGGCGAGGGTCATTCACATCAATCACGTGCAACAGCAGATCGGCCTCCAGGGTTTCTTCCAGTGTGGCTCGGAAAGCAGCCACCAGCTCCGGCGGCAAATCACGTACGAAACCCACCGTATCTACTAACACCACGGACAGTTCCGGGTGCGGGAAGTACTTGCGCAGAGTGGGATCGAGAGTGGCGAAGTACTGGTTCGCAACGCGCACCCGCGCCCCGGTCAAGCAATTAAACAGTGTCGATTTGCCGGCGTTGGTGTAGCCCACCAGGGACACCACCGGCACCGCCGAGGCGCGCCGCCGGGCGCGGCTCTGCGCCCGTCTCTCGCGGACCTTCTCGAGGCGCGCGCGGGTCCTGCGCAGCCTGACATGCAGTTGCCGCCGATCGCTCTCCAACTGCTGCTCGCCCGGACCGCCGCGTAACCCGATACCACCCCGCTGTCTCTCCAGATGGGTCCAGCCGCGTACCAGGCGGGTGGCCTGATGGGACAAGTGGGCCAGCTCCACCTGTAGTTTCCCTTCATAGGTGCGCGCACGCTGGGCAAAAATCTCCAGTATCACCTCGCGGCGCTCCAGCACCCGGCAACCCAGGGCCCGCTCCAGCTTGTACTGCTGCACCGGCCGCAACTCGTGGCTGAATACAACCGCCGAGGCCCCGACGGCCGCGACCCTGGCTCGTAATTCCTCTACCTTACCCACACCCAGAAAGAAGCGGGCCGCCGGCACACGACGTACGGCCTCTACCACGGCCACGGGAACGAAGCCCGCGGCACCAACCAGTTCACGCAGCTCCGCCAGGTCCTCCCCGTCCCGCGAGCGCCGGGAGTGCACCTGGACCAGAACCGCCCTCCTGGTGGATCGGGTCACCGTCAGAACGCGGCGCAACCACGGGTGAGAAGGAAGTTCACTCCTCGGGTTCTTCCATCTCCTCGGAGCGTGGCTGCTGCAGCTTCAGATTGCTGATATTGCGCGACGGCACGATGGTCGATACCGCATGCTTGTAGATAATCTGGGTCACCGTGTTACGCAGCATAATGACGTACTGGTCAAAGGACTCAATCTGCCCCTGCAGCTTGATTCCATTACGAAGATAGATGGCCACCGGCACCCGCTCTTTACGCAATACGTTCAAAAATGGATCCTGTAAGGAATACCCTTTACCCATTTTCCTTTCCTTGCCTCCCTGGGATTGTCCCATAGGACGACTCTGACGTTGTTGTCTTCCGTATTTCGGCACGGAATATCTGTTGTTAAACAAAATTAATATCTCCTTGATATGCTGAAGTTTGTGATGCCTGCAAATTTATGAAACCCGACCGTACATTCGCTCTATCTGAAGCTCGATCTACACCCCGGGCAGCCAAACCCAACGTCCAGTTTCAAGAAGCTTTGTCACATCCAGGCTTTGTCACATCACAAAATCTCTAAAATGACGCACTTGGAACAAGGTGCTGACAAACCGCCTCGGAGGCACCAGGCACGGCGTCCACCCTCACAGTTCAGGTATCATTTCACACCCCGATGCCAGTGGAACAAAAACCCCATTTCAAATCCCCCCGGCACCGTTCCAGGCACCGGATTCTTGAGGCGAAGCGGCGGGTCATCGGCCCACCGCCGACAGGCTTGTACAGCGCATTATAACACGAGCGCGGGCATCTTCACAAACCCGGAACCGGCCTGGAAGCAGCATAAACAGGTGAAAAATCTCCCCTGTTTTAGGAGATATGCCCCGGTCAGCCCGGCGCTGAAAAACACCGATCCAGGAAGCGCAGCACCTTTCCTTCCAGCCCTGGATCGGCACCGTCAAACCATTTGATCGGCGCACGCTCATCCAAGGTGCGCAACCAGATCAATTGGCGCCTGGCCAGTTTCCAGGTGGACGTGAGTACGTGCCGGGTCAGTTCCTCGGCCCGCAGGCGACCGGCGAAATGCAGCCAGGCCTGACGATAGCCGACCAGGCGCGCGGCCGGCAATCCCTCGTGCAATCCAGGGCGCCGGTATAGAGCGTAGGCCTCATCCAGAAAACCGCGCCGCAGCATGTCCTGGAAACGCGCCGCGATACGCTCCCTGAGTGCCTCGCGGCGCGCCGGGGCCAGGGCCAGCAGTATGGCTGGCAGACGCCGCCGCTCCGCATCCAGGCACCGCAGTTCCGAGGCCGGCCGGCCGGTTAATTCCCGAATTTCCAAGGCCCGCTGGATACGGATCGAATCCTGCGGATGAATGGACCGCGCGCTGGCTGGATCGAGCTTCTCCAGGCGGCGGTGCAGACTTTCCCAACCGCGCGCCGCCGCCTCACGCTCCAGGCGTTCCCGCAGCGCCCGATCGGCCGGCGGCAGGTGGCTCAAACCGTACAGCAGGCTCCGGAAATACAGGCCGGCGCCGCCTACCAGGAGGGGGCGGCGTCCGGCGGAGCGCAGGGCCGCGATCTCGCGCGTCGCGTCGCGCTGAAAACAGCCCGCGGAGTAGGCTTCATCTGGATCGCGTATGTCGATCAGACGGTGTGGAACGCGGCGCAGCACCTCCGGAGCAGGCTTCGCGGTGCCGATATCCAGACCGCGGTAAACCTGCGCGGAGTCCACACTGATGATGCCGCATGGAAAGCGTTCGTACAACGCCAGGGCGAGGTTGGTCTTGCCAGCCGCGGTCGGCCCCATCAGGCAGATGACAGCCTGCTCCCCGGCGCCGCCGGGCGACGTTTCAGGCTTTAAGCAGCCTGGCAAGTTCGCGCGCTCCGCAACGGCTCCAGATGTCCCGGCGTCCGGAAGATCGCTCCGTGGCACCGGGGTGCACCCCCGGCTCTTCCAGGAGTTTTCCCAGGAGTTGTCCGAAACCGGCTGCTTCCGCGGGCGCCGAGGCCTGCGCTGCCGCAAGCGCCTCCAGCAGCACCGCGCTGCGCCTGGCGGGTTCCCGTTCCGAGCCGTGCAGCTCCAGCGCGGCCAATACCGCTGCACCGATGAGCGCCGCAGGCACGCCGTGCAGCACCGCGGGCAGTTCGCGCAGCAACAGGCTGCCTGGACCGGATTCCCTGAGCGACAGGCCGCAATGGCGTAACGGCTCATGCCATTCCTCGATGTACCGCAGCTGCGTCGTGCCAGCGGCCAGGCTGAGCGGCAACAACAACGGCTGCGCGTGCAGCGGGCCAGCGGCGTGCGCGCGCCGCAGATGCTCCAGGCAAAGCAAACGCCGCGCCGCCGGGTAATCCACCAGCAACAAGCTTTCCTCGTCCGTGGCCAACAGGTAACGTCCCCCCGCGACCAGGCCTAAAATTTCCAGGGCGCCGTGGTCTGACACGTACCCCGGTACGGTTCCGGCCGCATTCAGGGCGACTCCAGCGCCGGGGCGCTCGTGCGTCGAGGCGGCGGAAAGCGCGGCACTCTCCACCGAAACTGGCGCGGTGCCCTGGGTGTCGCCATTGGTATCTGCCTGGGTATCTGCCTGGGTATCTGTCAATGCCTCGTAGCCGCGCAAAATCTCGCGCACCTGGTGCGCGTCGGGCCGCTCCGGACCCGGCGCAAATCCGGCTCCGAACCCGGTCCCGGATGCGCTGAACAACTCCCCGGAGGGCGCCGTCAGGCGCCGCAGGGCGCCTACGATGAAATCGTGCACGGTACGCGGCTCCCGGAAACGCACCTCGTGTTTCGCCGGATGCACATTCACGTCCACCAGGCCGGAATCCAGGCGCAGGTACAACACGTAACAGGGATGCCGCCCGACCCCCAACAGTTCCGCGTAAACAGTGCGCAGGGCGCGCTGGATGGTGCGGTCGCGCAAGGGCCTCCCGTTCAGGAAAAAATACTGGCGATCCGGCTGCGGGCGGGCGCCCGACGGCAGGCAAACCCAGCCCTCCAGGCGCAACCCCGCATGCTCGTCCCGCACCGCCAGCGCCTGTTCCAGGAAAGACCTGCCGAGCAGCCTGTCCAATCGATCGCGGGCCTCCCGCACCGCCGGCAGACGCAGGGCAGACTGCCTCCCCAAGTGCAGGCTGAAAGCCGTGGCCGGATAGCCTAGGGCCAGGTGCCTCACCCACTCGATTATATGCAACTGCTCGGTACGCCCGGTGCGCAGGAATTTGCGACGCGCCGGCAGGTTGTAGAACAGATCGCGCACCTCCACCATCGTGCCCTGCGCCCCTGACGCCGGCTCCACCGCGCCGATCCGCCCTCCCTCGGCACGCACCCCCCACGTCGGCTCCTGCTCCGAAATACGCGACAGAAGGCGCAGGCGTGACACGGAGGCGATACTGGGCAACGCTTCCCCCCGGAAACCCAGGGTCCGAATGTCGAACAACCCGTGTGCCGCATCAAGCTTACTGGTGGCGTGCCGCTGCAAGGCCAGCGCCAGCTCCCCGGCTGCAATCCCATGCCCGTCATCGCTCACCCGCAACAGGCGGCTGCCCCCTCCTTCGACGTGGATTTCGACGGCCTGCGCCCCCGCGTCCAGGCTGTTCTCCACCAATTCCTTGACCACCGAAGCCGGACGCTCGATGACCTCCCCGGCGGCGATCTGATCCGCCAACTCCGGCGCCAGGCGCCGGATGCGCGCCCTGGAGCCACCCCCGGGAGAATCCCCCGGACCCCTGTCTGCCACGCCGTTCATCACGCCGAAATTATAGACCCTTCCCACGCACGCCGCAGCGTGCCACGACCGCACGGGCCTGCTTAAGGAGCAGCCGGGTCCGCCCGGCCCTGCGCCAGCAAAGTACCTGCCGGCGGCCGCTGCCGGAAATAGCTTTTAACCCCCTTGAACAACGCCGTCACCAGCTGTTCCTGGTAGCGCGGGTCCCGCAGTTTACGAGCCTCCCCCGGGTTCGAGATAAAACCGACCTCGCACAGAATGGAGGGAATGTTGGGCGAACGCAGCACCATAAAATTCGCCCACTGCACGCGGAATTTATGAAGCCGTCCCGCCTTGGCGAACTCACCGAGTACTTTTTCGGCCGCCTCGTAACTGGCCTCGCGAGTCGCCGTCAGCGACAGATCCAGAAGCACCTTGTAGAGCAGTTCATCCCCGGCTTCCCGCTTCACTCCAGCAATCAGGTCGGAAGCGTTTTCCCGCCGCGCCAGAAGATGCGCGGTCTCACTGCTCGCCCCCTTGTCGGAAAGTACATACACCGAGCCGCCGCGCACCCGCTTGTCAAGAAAGGCATCCGCATGCAGAGAGATGAACATGTCGGCCTGCCGGGCGCGGGCCAGTTCCCGGCGTTTTTTCAGAGACAGGTAATAATCGCCGCGACGCACCAGGAAAGCGCGCATGCCGCGCTCGGCCTCAAGCCGGCGCACCAGGTTCCGGGCGATCTCCAGGGTTAAATCTTTCTCACGGATCCCATCAGGACCGATGGCGCCCGGATCCTCACCCCCATGTCCGGCGTCCACCGCCACCAATACGTCACGCGGGCGCACCCGGGTACGTTCGGCGGGCGGCGGCACAGCAGCAGCAGCCTCCGGAACATGCAGATCCACTACCAGGCGGTGCCCGTAGCGCGCATTCGGCGACAAGGCAAATACCCGGCTACGCGCGTCGCGCTTCAGATCCAACACGATGCGCAGGGTGCGCGGCGAACGCCGGGCGCTGCGCAACCGCGCCAGGAACAGGTCCTGCGCGGCGACCGTGGGTAGCCTGACACGCAGGGTGGCAACCTGCAGATCCAGCACCAGGCGCTCCGGATCCGGTAAGTGAAAGTAGCTGAAGCGGACGGGCCCTGACAGATCCAACACCAGGCGCGTATGCTCCGGCGCCGGCCAGATCCGGATGCCCTGCACCTGTGCTCCGGCCGCTCCCTCGGCAGCCCCGGAAACGGCCCCGGAAACAGGATCAGACCAGCCTTCGGAACAGGCCAGCACGATGAGCGCGGCCAGTGCGCCCAACGCGACCAATCCCCCCTGCCAATGTCTTCGATCATTCATACGAACCGAACCCGATTCCCCACGAGGAACCTTAAACTCCTGGATTCCCCCGGAGCCTGATCCTTCCGGATTTTATAAACTACTGTAGTTTAGCGCTCTAAGATACTAATTTCAATGGTTTTTTCAAGTCGCTAAGCAGTCGGCTGCGGCGGCTCCCCCGCGCCTCCACACGCGCCGTCCTAGCCGCACCGTCGTGCTCCAGGCGCACTTCCAGCTCCGCCCGGCCGTAGAGCGCAACGGCGCAACGCGGCCATTCCACCAGGCACAGCGCATCCGCCGCCGGATAGTCGCGGAAGCCCAGGTATTCCAGTTCCTCGGGCCGCTCCAGGCGATAAAGATCAAAGTGATGCACGGAGAGCGCACCGATGCGGTAACTCTCGATCAAGGTATAAGTGGGGCTGCGCACCGGCCCGGTGTGGCCCAAGGCGCCCAGGAGGCCACGCACCAGCGTGGTTTTCCCCGTGCCCAGTTCGCCGTACAAATGCACACTGAATCCGCCCCCGAGAACGGCCAGCGCGGCGCCCAGGCACCGAGTGGCAGCGGCATCAGCCAGCAAGAGCGGCCCAATCAGCGTCGCAGTCCGGGAGAGCCCGGCTCCGGATTGACCAAGCGCCGCATCCAGGGCAGCAGGTCCGAAGCCTGCAGACCGCGTTCTCCGCCCTCCGCGGCGGCGGCGGCGGCCGCGGCCGCATGCAGACAAACACCAAGCCTGGCCGCCGCGGGTCGGGCCAGACCTTGCGCCAGCAGGGCGGCGATCATCCCGGTGAGCACATCCCCGGTACCTCCCGCGGCCAGTCCCGGGTTGGCCGTTGCACATAAATCCAGGCCCGTTTCATCCGCCACCAGGGTACCGGCACCCTTCAACACCACCGTACCGCCGAGCCGGTCGTGCAAAGCACGCGCCGCGGCCAGGCGATCCTCCTGCACCCGCTCCGTCCGCCAGCCCAGCAAACGGGCGGCTTCGCCGGGGTGCGGGGTATATACCCAGGCGCCCTCCCGTCCCTTCGGCGTAGGCTCTTGCTCCCGGGCCAACAGGTTGAGTGCGTCCGCGTCCAGCACTCCCGGCAACCCTCGATCCGAACCGTGTGCCAGGAGCTGGTGCAGCAGCGCACACGCGCGCGGCGCGCGCCCCAGGCCCGGCCCCACGGCGAGCACCCCGGCCCGCTCCAGAAGCGCGGCCGGGGCGGCCGCCCCCCGCCGCAGGATGTGCATCATGACTTCCGGCGTCACGCCGGTCAGCGCGGGCCTGTCCAGCAACAAGGCGCTGACCAGCCCCGCGCCGCAACGCGCCGCCGCCGCCGCCGCCAAGGCCACGGCGCCGCTGTACCCCGCCGCGCCACCCACCACCAGCACATGCCCGAAGTCCCCCTTGTGCGCGGCGCGCCGACGCGGCGGCAGCAGTCCCTCCAGAACTTGCAGTTCCAGGCGGCCGCAATCCGGCGGCACTTCCCGGTACAGCGCGGCTGGCAGCATCAGCTCGCTACAGTAGATCGTACCGGCGTACTCCGCCCCAAGGCCGGTAAACAGCCCCGGTTTCAGACCGAGGAAAGTCAGGGTCGCCTCGGCTGCCGGAGCAGTCCCCATCACCCGCCCCGTGTCAGCATGCAGTCCGGAGGGCAGATCCAGGGCCAGCACCGGCCGGGCACTCGCGCGTACCGCCTCGATCACCTCGGCGAAGGGTGCACGCACCTCCCGTTCCAGGCCGATCCCCAGCAGGCCATCCACCACCAGGTCGTTGTCCTTAAGCTTCCCCGGATCCCAGGCTTCCACGGCGCCGCCCGCTTCCCTCCAGCGCCGCGCCGCCTGCGCGGCGTCGCCGCGCGGCGCCCCGTCCACGAGGCTCACCACGAGGCTCAGCACCTGCACATGGCGGCCCGCCTCGCGTGCCAAGCGCGCCAGCACCAGGGCGTCGCCGCCGTTATTTCCACCGCCGCACAGCACCAAGAGGCGCCGCGCCTCCGGCCACAACGCCTGCAGCAACTGCCAGGCGGCCTGCCCGGCGCGCTCCATCAGTTCAGGTCCGGTGATCCCGCGACGTTCGGCCAGGGATTCCAGTTCCCGCAGCCGCGCCGTGCTGTACAGGCGGCGCGGCAGGGTACAGCCGCTCAGCAGCATGACCGGCCGGAGCTAGCGCCCCGCAAACAGCAATTCGTAGTAAGTCCGCAGTTCACTGATGGAATCGCGTACATCCTGCAGGGCGCGGTGCGCGGACTGTTTTTGCACGGGCGGCGTATGCGGCCGCCAGCGCTGCATCAGTTCCTTGAGGGTGCTGACGTCCAGGTTGCGGTAATTGAAGAAGCGCTCCAACTCCGGCATATGCCGAAACAGGAAACGGCGATCCTGGCAGATGCTGTTCCCGCACATCGGCGAACTGTTAGGGCTGACCCACGAGCGCAGGAACTCCAGCGTGGCCGACTCCGCAACGCGCGTCTCCAGGGTGCTCGCGCGCACCTGCTCCAGCAGCCCGGAGATCGTGTGTTGGCGGGTGTTCCATTCGTCCATGGCAAGCAACACCCGTTCTTCCTCGTGGAGCACCAGTTCGGGCCCCACCGCCACCTCCCGTAATTCATTGTCGGTGACCACCGTGGCGAGTTCAATGATATGATCCCGGTCCGGATCCAGACCGGTCATCTCCAAGTCGATCCAGATTAATCTGTCTGCGGATGCCTGCATGATGCCAGCAGTCTACATGATATCCCTCACGCCGCGCCGCGCCGCGCCTCCCACCCCCCACCGGATGAACCACCCATGAATGCCTTCAGCGCACTCCTGGCGACGGGCATCGCGTTCCTGATCGCCCTACATGGGCTGCTGACCCGGCGCCAGCTGACCTGCCTGCAAAGTCACCGGGAGCGGGTGCCGGAAGCCTTCGCTGCGGAGTTCAGCCTGGAGGAACACCGCAAGGCGGGCAATTACGCCGCGGCCAAGGCGCGCTTCCTGTTCGGCAGCCTATGCGTCGAGCTGATCCTCGTGTTGCTTTGGACTCTGGGCGGCGGCCTGCACTTCCTGTGGCGCGGAAGCCACGTGCTCCTGGAGTCCGAGGCGTCGGCCGGCATCGCCTTCCTGTGCGCCTTCCTGTTCCTGCAGTGGCTGCTGGAGCAGCCCCTGAGATACCGGCGCGTGTTTTCCCTGGAACAGCGCTTCGGCTTCAACCGCGCGTCGCGACGCCTGCACTTCACCGATCAGCTGAAAGGCCTGCTCATCGGCGCCGGCCTGCTGTTCCTGCTCATCGGCGGCTTATTCCTGGCGCTGGAGCTGGCGGGCACCTTCCTGAACGCCGAACTGCTGGAACTCCTAGGCGGCTACTGGTGGCTGCTTGCCGCGGGCCTGTCTTTCGGCCTGCTGCTGCTCATGAACTGGTTCTGGCCGGCCTACATCGCGCCCCTCTTTAACAAGTTCAAGGCCCTGCAAAACACCGAATTGCGGGCGCGTATCGAAGGGCTCCTGGAGCGCTGCGGTTTCAGCAGCAACGGCGTCTTCGTCATGGATGGCTCCAGCCGCTCCTCGCACGGCAATGCCTATTTCAGCGGCAGCGGTAAAAACAAGCGCATCGTCTTCTTTGACACCCTGATCGAGCAACTGGAACCCGAGGAGTTGGAGGCCGTGCTGGCCCACGAATTGGGGCATTACCGCTGCGGACATATCGGACAACGCCTGTGCATCCTTGGCGGCGTGCTGCTCATCGGCTTCGGACTGCTGGCCTGGGCCACGGTCCAGCCCGGATTCTTCCCCGGCCTGGGATTACCCATTGAAACGCAGGCTCCAATCATCCCGGCTCTCGTGCTGCTGATACTGGCCGGCCCCGTGCTGCTCATGTACATACAGCCCCTGTTCTCACTGGTCTCACGCCGCCACGAGTTCCAGGCCGATGACTTTGCCGCCGACAAGGTTCAGGCGCAGTCCCTGTGCCAGGCGCTGGTCAAGCTCTATCGGCACAACGCCAACACCCTGACCCCCGACCACTGGTATTCTACCTTCCACGATTCTCACCCGCCGCCGCCGATCCGCATCGCCCATCTGCAAAGGACCGCCGCGGTCTGACCACCCTCGCCGCGGGGTGATGCCGGGGGGAATGGGTGAACGCTCCCCGCGTGACAGCATCAGGATTCGTCCGGCTCCCCGGCGGGCAACTCGAATTCGGCAATCACAGGCGCGTGATCGGATGGTCGATCCAGCCCCCGCGGCCTCTTGTCCACGTGGCAGGACAGGCAGCATTGGGTGAGCGAGGCGCTCGCCAGGATGTGGTCAATGCGCAGACCCTGGTTCCGCTGGAAGGACGCGTTACGGTAGTCCCACCAGGAATAAAGCTCCCCCTCGGCATGATGTTTCCGCAGGCAGTCCTCCAGGCCGGCCTCCAACAAACGTTGGAAATGCTCCCGCTCGGGTGCACTGCACAACACCTTGTCCTTCCAGGCGCGCGGCTCCCAGACATCGCGATCCTCCGGGGCGATATTCAGGTCACCAACCAGCAGCAGATACTCATGCCGGCGCAGCAACGCGCGCACGACCTCCTGCAGACGCTCCAGCCAGGACAGCTTATAGGCGTACTTGGGAGAACCGACCTCAGAGCCGTTCGGCACATACAGGTTCAGCACGCACACGTCCGTACAAACCGCGGCCAGCACCCGGCGTTGCGGGTCCCGGAATCCGGTCAGCCCGGGAAACTCAGAAAAATCGGTAAAACAAAGGTTTGGTACGACGCGGCTGAGCAGCGCGACCCCGTTGTAAGCGGGCTGGCCGGCGCAAAGCGCGTGGTAGCCGCACTCCAGCAGTTCGGCGGCAGGAAACTCCGGATCAGGCAGCTTGGTCTCCTGCAGGGCCAACAAGTCGGGGCGCTCTCCGTCCAGCCAGGACAGCAACTGGGGCAGGCGCGTGCGCAGCGAGTTCAGGTTCCAGGTCGCGATCTTCATGGTGCGCTCCGGATGCATCGGCCGCGGGCGCGGGTCAATCGGACGGATCAACCTGGCGCGGCCTCCAGAAGGCCGCTGTAGCGCAGCAGGGATTCAAGCCGGGGAGCACGACCGCGAAAGTTCCGAAATAAGTGCCTGGGATCGTGCACGCCGCCCTGCTCCAGAACCTCCTTCAGGAAGGAGCGTCCGACCTCGGCGTCAAGGGTTCCGGTTTCCTCAAAGCGGGAGAAGGCATCCGCGGCCAGCACCTCGGCCCACAGGTAACTGTAGTAGCCGGCGGCGTAACCGCCGGCGAAGATATGCGCGAAGCTGTTCTGGAAGCGGTTGAATTCAGGAGGATGAAACACGGAGATCCTGGATCGTGTTTCGTTCAGGATGCATTGCAGGTCCAGGCCCCTGGGAGTGCCGTACTCCAAGTGCAGGCGCATGTCAAAGACGGCGAATTCCAACTGCCGCAGGATGCGCAGGCCTGCCTGGAAAGTGCGCGCGTCGCGCAGACGGCGCAGCAGGTCGCCCTGTACAGGCAGGCTGTTCTCAACGTGGGCACTACACCAGGCCAGGGCAGGTCCATCCCAACCCCAGAACTCCAGCAGTTGGCTGGGAAACTCCACCGCGTCCCAAGGGACGCCGTTGATGCCGGAGACACCGGCGCAGTCCACGCGGGTCAGCAGGTGGTGCAGGCTGTGGCCGAATTCGTGGAACAGCGTGATGACCTCCTCGTGGGTCAGCAGTGGCGGGCGGCCGTCCAGCGCCGGTGTGAAATTGCAGGTCAGATAGGCCACCGGTTGCTGCCGCCCCGCGGCACCGCGCCGCCGTACGATGCACTCATCCATCCAGGCGCCTCCGCGCTTGTGCGGCCGCGCGTACAGATCCAGGTAGATGCCTCCCCGGGGAGCGCCGTCCTCACCATACAGCCTGTAAAACAGCACATCCGGATGCCAGACCGGCACTTCAGCATCCACCCGCGCATCGATCCCAAACAATCCCCCGAACACCCGGAACAAACCGCTCAGCACCCGCTCCACCGGGAAATAAGAGCGCAGGGCTTCCTGGTCCAGGGCGTGGAGTTCGCGCCGCAGACGCTCGGAGTAATAGGGCAGATCCCAGGCCTCGAGGTCGCCTTCCAGGCCGTCGGCGGCGGCCTTCCGGCGTACTTCCTCCAGCTCCTGCTCGGCCCTGGGGTGCGCGCGTTCCGCCAAGTCGTGCAGAAAATCCAGTACTTCCCGCGGAGAGTCCGCCATTTTGCGCTCCAGCGAATAGTGCGCGAAGCTTGGGAACTCAAGCAGCGTGGCCTGTTCCCGGCGCAGGGCGAGGATTTCGTACATGATGGGTGTGTTATCCCAACGGTCGGCCCGCGGCCCCCGCTCCGAGGCGCGCGTGACATGAGCCTCGTAGAGCTCCCGGCGCAATTCACGCGAGCGCAGATACTTCATGGCCGGCAGGTAGCAGGGTTGCTCCAGGGTCAGCACCCAGCCGTCCAGCTTGCGATCCTGGGCGGCGCGTTGCGCCAGCGCCAGAAGGCCCGGCGGCAGACCCTCCAGCTCGGCGCGGGTGCCGCAGTGCCTGTACCAGCCATGGGTGGCATCCAGCACGTTCTGTTCAAACCGCATCTGCAGTTCCGACAGGCGCCTCCGGATCTCCCTGAGGCGTCGCCGGGGACCGGTGCGCAGTTGCACGCCGGCCAGCCGGAAATCGCGCAGCATGTTATCCACGACGCGGCGACGCGACGCGTCCAATTCATGAAACGCGGCGGTGGCGCGTAATGTGCGCACCGCCTTGCATAACCCCTCATGCTGCTCCAACTCGCTTTGATAGTTTGAGAAGAGCTCCAGGCAGACACCATAGGCGGCCCGCAGCTCTTCGCTGTCGGCCACCGCGTGCAGATGGGAGATCACGGACCAGACCCGGGCCAGGCGATCCTCCATCTCCTCCAGGGGCGCGAGGCAACGCTCCCAGGTGGGCGGCCCGGGCTGCTTCAGCAATTCCTCCAGGCCACGGCGGTTAACCGCCAGGAGTTCCCTGACAGCTGGCTCCGCATGCACGGGCCGCACCTGCTCAAAAGGCGGCAGGCCGCGCATCTCCAACAGAGGATTACTCATAATCCCCCGGCCGCCTTTAAGGACGCCGCGGTGGTCGGGACAGGGTGACGACATGACGTCCTTGTCCAACATCCCGAGGCCTGCCATGATAGAAGCGGCATGACAGAACCCGCCGTACCACCTGGCATCCAGGATGCCGCACCATCCACCACGCAGGCCGCGCCACAAACCATGACAAAACGTGCTTCCCACCCCCGGCGCCGCACCGCGGCGGCGGCACCGCGGCCATGAACTTCTCATGGGTCGATCTGATCATGGCGGGCGGCCTGGCCGCGCTGGTCCTGTTCTTTTTTACCCCGGGACTCAAGCAAACCATCCGGGAATCGCGGGAAGAGGAAAACCCGGACTGGATGGGCGCCTTGGTTCCGCTTGGCTTGGTCGTGCTCTTTATCGTGCTGCTGCTGATGCTCGCCTGAAGCGCCGCCCACGGCGGGTGCCCATGGTGATTCGGGCCGCACAACGACGGGTGGTCACCTGGTAACTGGAAGAATTCGGGACGCGCACGCACTCAGTTCGTGACCGGAAGTGCGGGCACGTCCTCATACTCCGAAGCGCTTCCCCCCCGCGGCGCGGCCGCCTCCGACGCTCCCTCCTCCGATGCGCCAGGGGCCGCGCCGGAACCATCCAGACCCGCCTGTTCCTGTCCCGGCACGCTCCCCGTCGTGCCTTCCGGTATGACCGGCGCGACGAGATCGGTCTGCACCCCGTTGCCTTCAAGGAGTACGCTGCCACCGCGTAATTCCAGGCCGGTCAGGTACACCAGCAACAGGCAGATCACGCAGAACAGGCCGCCCAGGATGCCAGTGATGCGGGTCAGGAAATTGCCCGAACCGGCGCTGCCGAAGATGGTGCTCGAGGAGCCGCTGCCAAAGGCGGCTCCTATTCCGGCGCCACGCCCGCACTGCATCAGGATCAGTACCACCAGAGACACGGAAACGACACCGAAGGCAATCATCAGCAGGGTTTTGAAAATCGGCATGAAATTTTTCTCCAAGGTCTCCAGGGGTCTCCGGAATGAAGACCCTTAAGGGCCGGCCTTCCCTAATGCGTATGCCCGGGTCCGGCCCGGACCCGGGACAAGTTGTCAGTCAGCGCGCCTGGAACGCCGCCGCCGCGCGACAGATGGCAAGAAACTCCTGCGCCCGCAGCGAGGCGCCACCCACCAGGACTCCATCCACATCCGGCATTTCAAACAGGGCCGCCGCGTTCTCGGCGCACACGCTGCCACCGTAAAGTATGCGCGTGTCTCGAGCATATTCCAACCCACGCGCGGCGATGCAGCCGCGCAGCAAGGCATGCATCTCCTGCGCCTGCTCAGCCCCGGCGGCCGCGCCGCTGCCGATGGCCCAGATCGGTTCGTAGGCCAGCACCACGGGCCGCAAATCCCGGGGAGTACAGCTTGCCAGCACCGCTTCCAGCTGCCGGGTCACCACTTGCGAGGCCCGCCCGGCCTCGCGTTGCACCAGGTCTTCCCCCAGGCAGAGCACCGGCTGCAGCCCGGCGCGCCGGGCTGCCTTGAACTTAGCCGCCACCAAGGCATCACCCTCGCCATGGGAGCGGCGCCGCTCGGAATGACCGACCAGCACGAAGCGGCAATTATAATCCACCAGCATGGCGGCGGACACATCGCCGGTATGCGCACCATCCGGGTGCCGGCAGATATCCTGCGCGCCCCAGGCAATCGGACCGCCTTTCAGCACGCGCACCGCATCGGCCAGGTGCACGAAAGCCGGCAACACCGCGATCTCCGGCGCACCGGGACTCAGCTCGGCGGCGCACAGCTCCCGGAGCAATGCACGCACCTTTGCCTGGTCTCCATGCATCTTCCAATTGCCCATGACCAGCAGGGGGCGTTGTTTCAGCGCACGCATGCCGCCGGATCCGCTCAGGCCGATGCCTCGTAGGCGCGCCGGTCTGAATCGGTCGCATCGTCGGCTGCCTGGCCTTGACGGCGGAGTGCCTTCAGGGCGGCGCGCTTCAGGCTGTTCAGGATACCGCTCTGGCCGGTATGGGTGCAGGGCACCCAGGGGACCCGTGCTTCCCGGAGACATTCGCGCAGGTGGCGCCCTAACTGGGTGCGCATCATCTCCATCAGGACCACCACGTCGGCCTGGCGGCACTCCTTCCCGAGTTGATCTTTGATCCGCCCCCAGTTGGAAGTCCAGCCGGTGTGGTGAAATTCCACCCGTACTCCCGGCCAGCACCGGCTTAACTCTTCCCTGATGGGTGCATCATAAGGCTCCTGCCGTTCATCACCGCCCACAAAGATGATCCGCAGCGACGCACCTTTCCGGAGTAGCGCGTCCTCGTCATCATCCAGCACCGGCGCCGGCGGCGTCTCCGGAAGCGCCTCATGCAGACCCTGGAGCGCTTCCCGGTAACCCCAATCCCGCATCACCTCCAGGATCTCCTTAGCCTGCGCCAGGTCCTGGTCCCGCACCTTGAAGAACAATTCGCGCAGCAACGCTCCGCATTCCTGATCCCGGCCCAGGTCACGGAGCAGAAAAACCCTGGTCCAGGCGGCCTCCGACCACTTCCAGGCCGGGTCGTAACCCTCGGAGCGCTTCAACAAATCAATGAAATCCTGCTTATGGGCATCCTGTTCCATGGCCAGGATCTGCATGATATCCAGCACCTGGACAGCTTTCTCCAGTTGCTCGCCGCGTTCCCGCTCGCGCAGCCCGCGCCGGCTGCCTTCCAGCAGCCTTGGCAACAAGTCATACGCCGCTTTCCAGCGCAGGCTGTAGCCATGCCGCTCGTCACGCAAATATTCCAGGTAGTGCTTCTGCAGGACGTCAGAATGATTCAACATCTCCGGATCCGTGTCCAGAACCTCTAAGGCTTCGGCGCCGCAGTACGACCAGATCGACTCGGCGATGCGCGCCGCCGTCACTGAATCTATCAACGCGGCGTCCTCCCAAAATTTCTTCACATGCTCGTGCGGAAAGCGGCCGGCGCCAGGGCTGATCTGCTTCCAACATTCGTAGGCTTCAGCAAGTTGCGTCTTGTCGCCCAGCTTCGGCATGCCCAGAACGCTCTGGAGAAACAGCGATTGGCCAAGCAGGCCGCTTTTCTCGTAGTAAGCCGCACTCTCGGAGGCGCGCATGCCGCGGCTCGCTTTCTGAGCATGTTGCAGCGCCTTCCATGACAATTTTTCCCGTTGCCCGCCGGGAACCTCCCAGTAACCCAGGTAAGCCAGGAGGGAAAGTGCATGGTGGGCGGTGGTTACACCGCGCCCCCGTTGCTGCACGGCCTGCCGGAAGTACGGCTTCCCTTTACGTAACGACTCCAACAGGCAGGCGCGACGCTCGGCCTCCGGGGCCACCCGCAGCTCGTCCACGGACTTCAGGTTGCCGCAAGCCAGGCCCAGGTCGCTCAGCATGGCCGCGGAGACGCCGGCCTCACTCGCTCGCAGTTCCTGGAGGAATTCCCGGGCTTCCTGGAACCGACCTTCGCGCAATCTTGAGCGCGCCAGGCAATGGCGGATATCGCAGCTCAGGCGGGCCACCTCCTCGCCGGCGGCTGCGGCGCGCCGCAGCGTCTGCCCATCCAGTTGTTCCAAGGGCTTCAGCAGCAACCGGGCATCCTGATGACGTCCCGCACGCAGCCACCCGCGCGCCGCATCCACGGACTGCTGTGCCATCCACAGCAGGCCACCGGGCGGCGGGCGCTGCTCCAGCAGCTGCCCACCCAGCAACTGCAGGGCATATCCCAGCAGTTCCTTATTTTCCAGCAGCCGCGGGAAACAGAAAAAGGCGATGACGCGGCCGGCCTCATTCCCGGAAGCACGTTCAAAGACCCGGCCGAACTTCTCCAGCAAGGCTTTCAGGTTGCGGCGCAGGTCGGCCGCCGCGGCCAGCATCCCCGCCAGGCGCCATTCCCTGCACGCTTCATCGAAACCGGGAAGACTGACCTCCAGGTGCTCAACCTCGACGGAGGTGTCCGAGGCATCCATGAAACCCTGGTGAAAATGCACGGTATGGCGTTCCACATTGAGGCGGTACAGTTCGTCCAGCAATTCCCGTAATTGCTTGTGGGACAAGCTGCCGTGCTGCCTGGACAACATGCGCTTTACTTCTCTGTACAGCAACTGGTCCAGCAAGGTCAGCGGTTCCGGCAACCGCTTTTCATCGTGCTGCAGGAGCACCGGCGGACGCAGCAACGGCGCGGTCGATCGCGTGGGGTGCGCCTTCAACCAGAGCCGTACCGGTTCCGGCCGCGCGCCGGTCAATTCGCAACAAAGCCCCAGGATCACCCCGACCTGCTCCGGCGCACAGGAGGACTGCTTCGGCAAACTTTCCAGGGCCTGCCAGGCATTCCGGGAGACCCTGTCACCCCCGCCTTCCGGCCAGTGTTTCAGGGCCGGCAACCCCCAATCCACCATCAGTTGCCAGGCCAGGCCCTCCAGGAGTTTCCTCAGGGCCGGTCCCCGCATACGCCGCAGCGCCTCACTGCGCCACAATGCGACGAGTTCATCCCGGCTTTTCCTGCGCAATTGCACGGCCCGCGATTTCCGCCACTCGGCCAGCCACTTACAGACATCATCTCGATGCTGCTCCACGAACAGGCGCGTGGCCCGGTTCTGCAGGTCACGGTCCAGGTGTTCCCAAGTGCGCCGCAACCAGTCGGTGGCCGGACTCACGCCGCGCACCCGCTCCGAGGAGCCTGTACACCGTCCGGGCACAGCAACTCACGTACCTTCCCGGGCGGCAGCTCCCAGCACTCCCCAGGGCGCGACCGGGGGGGCAGACTGAACGTCCCGAAGCGAATTCGTACCAAGCGGCTGACCCGCAACCCCTGGGTTTCCCAAAGCCGCCGCACCTCGCGCCTGCGTCCCTCCAGGAGCACCACGTCATACCACTGGTTGCGCGCCCGACCGCGGCCGCTCCGCACGCGTTGAAACCGCGCCGGACGCCCGTCCAGGTACACCCCCTCCAGCAGGCGCCGCAACTGCGCGGGAGAAGCCCGGCCGTCGACACGCACCGCGTATTCCCGTTCCACGCCGCCGGAAGGATGCGCCAGGCGCTGCACCAGGTCGCCGTCATTACAGAACAGGAGCAGGCCGGAAGTATTGAAATCCAGGCGCCCAACGCTCAGCCAGGAGCCTGGTAATGGGGGCAATTGTTCGTAAACGGTCGGGCGGCCCTGGGGATCGTCACGCGTGCAGATGCGCCCGACCGGCTTATGGTAAAGCAATACGCGCGGCACGCCCCCGGCGGCCCACTTCAGACGCAGCGGCCGGCCGTCCAGGCGCAGGTAATCCTTCGGTCCGGCGCGATCCCCGGGACAGGCCGGGCGGCCATTCAACTGGATACGCCCGGCCCGCAACCAGGCTTCGATCCGGCGCCGGGACGCGTACCCAGAGCGCGCCAGGAGCTTCTGAATGTATTCACCGCGCGGGGCAGCGGCAGCCCCGCCGGAAAGCTTGTCCGGGGTTGGAGCGGAAGCCGCCGCGTCGCGCACCCGCTGCTGCCTTGTGCGTGTCTCAGGCACCTTGCCTATTTAGCACGCCAGTTCTGGGCCGCCCCCAGCGGCAAATCGCTGTTCAGCGTTCCGGGGGCGACCACCGGCGTGAGTCCCTCCTCGGCCACATCGGTCTCAGCAGGCTTTTCAATCGCCTCCGCAACGGCCTCGTCGTCCTCCTCCTCCGCGCCATCTCCCGCGCCTTCCTTGACCTGAACGGCGCCCTGCTCCGGCCACGGCGGTTTCAGCGCCTCCGGCAGTTCAGGCGCGTCCGGCAGGTCCGGCAGCTCCTTCAACGAACACAGGTTGAAGTAGTCCAGGAATTCATGGGTGGTGGCCAGCAGCTCCGGGCGGCCCGGCACCTCCCTGTGTCCCACCACCCGTATCCAGAAACGATCGAACAGGGTGCGCAGCACGCCGGTACTCTCGGAGACGCCCCGGATACGCTCGATCTCGCCCCGGGTGATGGGCTGCTGATAGGCGATGATGCAAAGCGTTTCCAACACGGCGCGTGAGTAGCGCGGCGGCCGGACATGCTCCAGGCGCCGCACCCAGGGCGCGTAGTCGACGCGCACCTGGAAGCGATAACCACCGGCCACCCGGGACAAAACGACGCCGCGTTCCGCATACTCATCACGCAGGCTTTGCAGGGCGGCGCACAGTTGCTTTCGATCCGGCGGCGGCGACGCGCGCTCGGTGAGCAAAAGCTCGAGGGCGCGCTCATCCAGCGGGCGCCCCGCGGCCATGAGCACGGCTTCCAGGATATTGCGCAAGCGCACCCCTTCATCTGCTCCGGATGCGGCCACGTTCAGGCGGCCTTTCTCAGGTGGATGACGCCATCGCTTTCATGCTGCACCACCTCGATCGCGGAATCCCGCCACAGTTCCAGGATCGCCAGCAAGGTCACCACGATACCGGCGCGACCCTCGGCGCTCTCAAGCAGTTCACCGAATTCCCGGAAATCGTCACCCCCAAGGCGGCCCAGCAGTACGCTCATGCACTCCCGCACGGAAAGCTGCACAGGCCGCAACAGCAGGCCTTCGCGCGTCTCGGCGCGACGCAGGGCTTCAACGCCGACCTTGAGCAGGCGTTCCAGGCTGACAGCCGGTAGCGGCACTTCCCTGGGAAAAGGAAATTCCACCAGCACCCGGTGCAGGTCGCGCTCCAGGCGCGGCAACTCATCCAGCCGCTCCGTGGCGCCCCGAAAGCGCTCATATTCCTGCAAGCGCCGCACCAGCTCCGCACGCGGATCCTCTTCCTCCAGTTCCTCCGGCTCCAGCCGCGGCAACAACACGCGGGATTTGATATGCAGCAACACGGCAGCCATGCCCAGGTATTCGCCGGCCAGGTCCAGTTCCAACTCGCGCATGAGTTCAATGTAGCGCATGTATTGTTCGGTCACGGGAGCAATGGGGATATTCTCGATATCGATATCCTGCTTCCGGATCAAGTACAGCAGCAGGTCCAGCGGCCCCTCGAAGTCTCCGAGGAAAACCCGCAGGGCGCGCGGTGGAATGTACAGGGTGTCGGGCAATTCAGTCAGCGGCCGACCGCGCAGCATGGCCGGGGGTACTTCGGATGGTCGGCTTCCGGGTGCACTCATCAGCGCCGCCTCAGGCCCATCGCGGCGCGCACTTCCTGTATGTTTTTACGGGCCGCCTCGCGGGCCGCGGCGGTCCCTTCCCTGAGCACCCGATCCACCATTTCCGGCTCCTTGTCGTATTGCAGCGCGCGCTCCCGGATCGGCTTCAGTTCACTTTGCAGGGTCGTCAGCAGCTTCTTCTTGCAGTCCACGCAACCGATGGCGGCAGAGCGGCAACCTTCCCGCACCCAGGCGCGGGTCTCCTCATCCGAGCAGACCTGGTGCAGCGGCCACACCGGGCATTTGTCCGGATCTCCCGGATCGGAG
The DNA here is from genome assembly GCA_014238615.1 of Gammaproteobacteria bacterium. Lineage (GTDB taxonomy): Bacteria > Pseudomonadota > Gammaproteobacteria > Porifericomitales > Porifericomitaceae > JABAAT01. The sequence continues at coordinate 62,906 of JABAAT010000024.1, forward strand.
CGGTGCACGCGCGCCGGATCGGTCGCCATGGTCAACAGCTTGCGTCTCACTTCGCCCGGTTCTTCACGCAGGCTGATGGTGTTGTTCAAGGATTTCGACATCTTGCGACCGTCCAGGCCCGGCAGGCGTGCGGTCTTGTTCAGCAGCGCACGCGGTTCAACCAGGATCGTGCGCCCACCGCCCTCCAGGTAGCCCAGCAGCCGTTCACGATTGCCGATCGTGATGTTCTGGCGGCGGCGCACCAGCTCCCGGGCGCGCTCCAGCGCCTCGGTGTCACCTTTTTCCTGGAAGCGGCGGCGCAATTCAAGATACAGGCCCTGGTTGCGCTTGCCCAGCTTCTCGGCGGCTGCCAAGGTCTTTTCCACGAATCCGGCTTCCCGCCCGTACAAGTGGTTGAAACGCCGCGCGAACTCGCGCGCCAGTTCCACGTGCGCGGCCTGATCCTCCCCCACCGGCACCAACGCCGCCTTGTAGATAAGGATATCGGCCGCCTGCAGCAGGGGGTAACCCAAAAAGCCGTAGGTCAACAAATCCCGGTTCACCAACTGCCGCTGTTGATCCTTGTAGCTGGGCACCCGCTCCAGCCAGCCCAGGGGCGTGATCATGGCCAGCAGCAACTGCAGTTCGGCGTGTTCAGGCACCCACGACTGCAGGAAGATACGGCAGGCGGAAGGATTCAGGCCCACCGCCAGCCAATCCACCACTATGCCCCGGGCATGCTCGGCCAGCTCCACCGGGTTTTCGTACTCGGTGGTTAAAGCATGCCAATCGGCGACGAAGAAGAAGCACTCGTGCCGCTCCTGCAACTCGAGCCAATTCTTCAGGACACCGTAATAGTGGCCCAAATGCAACGGGCCCGTGGGGCGCATGCCGGAGAGTACCCGCTGCCCGGGAGTCTCAGTCACCGCTCACCCTCACGCGCCCGGGGCAATTCCGGCGCCCATACCGCTGGCGCTTCATCATGCCGGATCAGCATACCATGGCGTCGCCCCGGCATAGCGGGACATGGCGCCCAGTATAGCGAAACAATCCGAAACTGCGCTATCATGCATGGTATCGGTAGGGGAGCCGGCCCGAAACAGCAACGCTCCCGGCCGCCGGTCGTTGCCGCACACCTTCACCTTGAGCATCCGCCGCACATCCCATGAAAATCCTGCTTGACCTGCTGCCCGTCTGTGCTTTCTTCATCGTTTACTTCCTGCCGGAAGATCGCGACGCGGCCATGTTTTACGCCACCGGGGCGGCCTTGGTCGCATGCATCCTGGTGACCGCGGTGCAGCGCCTGCGCACCGGCTCCTATGACAAGCTGCAGCTGGCCACGCTCGGCATCATCCTGGTGCTGGGCGGCTTAACCCTGCTGCTCCGTGACAAGACTCTGTTCATGTGGAAACCGACCGTGGTCTATTGGCTGTTCGGAATGCTCTTCCTGGGCAGCCACCTGGTCCCGGGCCGACCCCTGGCGGCGCGACTGCTGGAGCATGCGCTGCGCCTGCCGGAAACCGCATGGAAACGCCTCAACCTGAGCTGGGCGGCCTTCTTCGCCGCGCTGGGCGGTGCCAACCTGTATGTCGCATTTTCCTTCAGCGAAGTCTTTTGGGTCAACTTTAAGCTTTTCGGCTGCACCGCCCTGATGCTGCTGTTCTGCGTGCTTCAGGCCTTCTACATCGTGCGCCACGCGCCGCCCGACGCCCCAGGCGGGGACGCCGCGATCCAGGACGGCTCCTGAGGAACGCGGGCATGTGGTACGCGATCATCGGTGAGGACGTCGAGGACAGCCTGGAACTGCGTCGCAAGCACCGCCCCGAGCATCTGCGGCGCCTGGAAGCTTTGCGCGACGAGGGTCGCCTGCTGCTGGCCGGCCCCTTTCCGGCCATCGACAATCCGGAGCCCGGCGCGGCTGGCTTCAGCGGCAGCCTGATCGTCGCGGAATTCGACTCGCTCCGCTCCGCCGAGCAATGGTCTATCGACGATCCTTACGCGCGTAACAAGGTTTACGCACACACCACCATCAAACCTTTCAAGAAAGTATTGCCCAATGCCTGAAGAATCCGATCCCATAGAACAACCCGTCATGGCTGCCCTGCGCAGCCGCCTGGAACGCTCCCTGCTCCCGAACCGCCTGGAAATCAAGGATCAGTCCTTGCTGCATGCGGGACACGGCGCCACCGGGGGCCATTTCATGATCACCGTGGTCTCCGAGCGTTTTATCAACCTGTCGCAGGTGGACCGCCATCGCCTGATCTACGAAGCGGTGGGAAACTTGATTCCGGAAGCCATCCATGCGCTCGGCATCAAGGCCCTGTCTCCCGAAGAAGGCACTTAGTGGATACCGGTCCCGCGCGGACGACGCCCGCCGCCCCGGGCGCCGGGAACGACCGGGCGGCAAGGTCTCCGGCACCCCACCGGCCCGCGTGAACGCTCCCGGCGGGGTCCTGGAACTTGCCATGGAACTGCTGCGCCGGCCCTCGATCACTCCCAGGGACGCGGGCTGCCAGGAACTCCTGGCACAACGCTTGGCGCGACACGGCTTCCAACACCGGGACCTGTCCCACGGGGAGGTGTGCAACAGTTGGCTGTGGCGCGGCACGGGACGGCCGCTGTTCGCCTTCCTGGGACATACCGACGTGGTGCCGCCGGGACCTGAGGAGGACTGGAGTACGCCGCCCTTTGCACCGACCCTGCGCAACGACTGCCTCTACGGGCGCGGCGCGGCTGACATGAAAGGCTCCATCGCCGCCATGACGGTGGCCGCGGAAGCCTTCCTGGCGCGGCATCCTGAACACCCCGGCAGCCTCGGCCTGCTGCTTACCAGCGACGAGGAGGGCCCAGCCCTGAACGGTACAAAATACGCCGCCGGATGCCTCGCGGAAGCAGGCCTGGTGCCCGACTACTGCCTGGTGGGAGAGCCCTCCAGCGAACAGGTTTTGGGTGACACCATCAAGGTGGGGCGGCGCGGCTCCCTCCAGGGACGCCTGCAGGTCCTGGGACGGCAGGGCCATATCGCCTACCCGGAGCGCGCCGATAACGCCCTGCACCGGGTGCTGCCGGCGCTGGCCGCCCTGTGCGCGGAACGCTGGGACGAGGGCGATGAGCGCTTTCCCCCCACCTCCTTCCAGGTCTCCAACCTGCATGCCGGGGTGGGCGCGGAGAACGTGGTTCCCGGACGCGCCGAGATCCGCTTCAACTTCCGCTACGCTCCCAGCTCCGACACGGCCGGGCTGCAGCGCCGGGTCAACGAGATCCTGGCGCGCCACAAGCTGCGCTATGAGCTTGACTGGCAGCATTCGGCGGAGCCTTTCCACACCCGGGGCGGCCGCCTCCTGGAGGCCGCGCGCGCGGCCGTGCGCGAAGTCACCGGCAGAGACTGCGCGCTCTCCACCAGCGGGGGCACCTCGGACGGCCGCTTCCTGGCGCCGCTGGGCGCGGAAGTGCTGGAATGCGGGCCGCTCAACGCGAGCATCCACCAGGTGGACGAACACCTGGCGCTCAAGGACCTCGAACTGCTGGCGCGCCTGTATCAGCGCGTCCTGGAAAACCTGCTGCTCGGCTCGTCCGCGCCCGGGCGGGAGGCCGCGGGCGTCGCTGCCATGGTCAGCGATGGCTAGTCGGCAATTGGTGGGCAGTCCCTGCTTACGCCGGCCGCGCCGTTGTTTCAAGGCCGCCCGAGTGCTGTTCCTGGCGCTGCTGCCGGCGCTCATCACCTCCTGTGCGCCGGTCACCCGTCTCCCCACGATCGACCCCGCCCTGGTAGAGCAGGAGCGCAGACTACAGCAAAACCTGGCGATTCGAACGTGGCAGAAGGACATCAGCCGCCTGCACAGGGTAGCCGCTCCCCTGCTGCGCGTCGCCACACCCGAATGCCCCGGGGAACTCCACGGCCAGCCCGGCTTCCTGACCGTCACGGACTCCACCTTCCCTGAAGCCATGCACCGCACGGCGCGGGAAATCTACCGGGGAATCTCTACCCGGCTGGTCATCCTCGACGTGTTGCCGGAGTCCCCGGCCGCCGCCGCCGGGCTGCGCGAGGGAGACCTGCTCACCGCCCTGAATGGAGCGGCCCTCGGCACGGGGCGGCGCGCCCAACAACGATTGAACAGCCTCTCCATGAACGAGAACGCGCACCTGGAATTGGAACGCGCCGGGACGGTGCTGCACGTCAGCTATCGACCGCGGACAGCCTGTTCCTACGAAATCCTCTACCTGAACTCGCAGGACGAGATCAACGCTTACGCCGACGGCCACGCCATCGCGCTGACCCGGGGCATGCTGCGCTTCGTCATGGACGACCGGGACCTGGCCCTGGTCATCACCCACGAGATCTCCCACAACTCCATGGGTCATATCACGAAAAAACAAGGCAACGTGCTGCTCGGCAGCCTTGCGGATTTGTTGATCTCCGCGGCCACCGGAGTCCACACCGGCATTTTCAGCAACCTTGCCAGCACGGCTTTCTCCCAGGAGTTTGAAGCAGAAGCCGACTACGTGGGACTCTACCTGATGGCGCGCGCCGGCTACGACCTGGAGGGAGTCGCGGATTTCTGGCGGCGTATGTCCGTGGAGCACTCGGGAAGCATTGACATCGGTTCCACTCATCCCACCTCTCCGGAACGCTTCCTCTCGATCAACGCGACAACCCGGGAGTTACATCTGAAACAGGAGCAGGGCCTGCCCCTGAAGCCGGAACTCAAGTAACGGAAGCCGGAACTCAAGTAACGGAACACGGTGGGCCCCCCACGTCGCTAAAACCCGACAGCCCACCGATAACGCCGAGGTCGGCCCCAGACGACAGGGCGGGCGCCCGCGTCCGTGGCGGAGCTTACGACCGCCGGCCGTTACGTTCCATCATCTACTTAGTAGGGGAATGGGGGTGAAAGCGGCGGAAATGGTATATTATTCCCTGTTTTTAGGGAATTACCTACTATAATCCTCACAAATCCCCATGATTTTCACATAACCCTGTCCTATTTGCCCTGTCCCGCCTGGTGGGGGAAATGGGGGTGAAAGCGACGGGAGCAGCCGGAGCATCTGCCCGTGGGTGTCTAACTCGTTAGAGGGTTGAGGAAAGAGCGCAGAGGGTGTCTCCACGCTGCGCCGCAACCAACCTGCGGCACCAACACTTAACGTAACGGCTCCCCGGCTTGCAGGGAACGCAGCAGTTCCTCGGCTTCGCCGAGAAAGGGGGATTGGATCTCTCTCAGGATGCGCACGGCCCGGCCGACCTGTTGCTCGGCTTCATCCGTTCTGCCGGCTTCCTGCAGCAGCTCGGCGCCTCCCATCAGGGCCGCCGCCCCGTGACCGCGGAGTACGGGGGTGGCCGCTTCGGCATAGTGCTCGGAGATTTCCTGGAATGCCTGGATGCCGGCTGCCCGGTCTCCATGCGCCACCAGGGTGGCCCACTCCATGCGCAATTCGACCACGGTCTGCTGCAGGAGGGGGTGGCTCTCCTTACCATAGCGTTCCAGCGCGGCCTCCAGGAGCTTGATGCCCTTGCCGGACTGCTGCAGCTGCAACAGCATCTGGCTGCGGTGCAGGTGAGCCAGGATCACCAGGTGCCTGACCTCCGGTGCGGGGTCGAGCAGGAATTCCTGGATCATCCCATCAAGGGAGTCAGCGGCCTCGCGCAGGCGGCCCGCAATGGCGGCGGCGATATTGCGGTACAGCCAGGCCGCGGCCAGGGCCGCCCGGGTGGCATCGCTAAAGGTGGTCGCCGACGCCTGCAGTTGCAGCAGGGGCTCCAGGACATCAATGGCCTTCTCCCAATCCTGCATGCGGTATAACAGCAACCCTTGATGGGTCTCGAGCTGGATGCGCGCCTGGGTCTGCGCCGGAAGCTTCCCGGTAAAGCGTTGCAGCGCCTGCTGAATGGCCTGCAGCGCCTCCACGGTCAGGCCGGCCCGCTCCAACAACCGGCTCTTGCCGATGAACAGGCGCGCACTCGCTTCCTGCAACTTCGCATCTTCGGATTCCGCGTGGCGCGCGGCGGCCTCTTCCAATACCTCCAGGGCTTCCGGCAGACGCTGCGCGGCGGCCAGGAGCTCGGCCTGGTATTCCGCGACATCCAGAAGCCGCTCCTGGACCCGTGGGGACGGATCCGCGCTGAAACGCCGTTGGACGCGCTCAAAGGCCGCCAGCCGCCGTTCCTCCGCCGTGGCTTTTTCTTCTCCTTCTCCCTCCCATTCCTCGTGCTCCCCCCGCAGCAGCAGGGAGCGCAGGGCATAGGCACGTAAAGCTCCCTCCTCGTCATCCTGAAGGCTTTGCTCCAGGTCTCGCAGGGTCTCACGCGCCGCCCCCGGGCGCCGCGTTTCCACGAGGGTGGCGGCTCTCTGGATGCGGGCCTCCGCGACAAGTCGGCGCAGCATGACCGGGGTGGCGGCGGAGTAGCGCTCGACCAGCACGGCATAAAGCTCCAGGGCTTCCTCGTGGCGCTCCAGCCGTCGCAACAACCAGCCCTGCCTGAGCCGCGCCCGTGCCGCCCGGACACGCACCTCCTCCAGCCTGCTGTCCTCTCCCGCCTCGGCCAGGGTTTGCAGGGTCTGTGCAGCCTGGGCGAGTTCTCCGTTGGACTCCAGCACCTGGCTCTGCTGCAACAGCATCCGGGTGGCCAAGCTTTGCAACGCCGGGGAAGGGACGCCGGCCGCGTAGCGCTCCAGGAAATACTCCAGCACTTCCAACTGCTCGTCACGGCGGTCCAAACGCGCCAAGGTCAGCGCCTGCGCCTGCAGCGCGCGTCCGATCAGCAGTTGGCGGCGCTCTTCCAACTCCCACCCGGGAGACGGGGGACGAGCGGCGCGCTGGTAGGATTCCAGCGCTTCCCGCGGACGCATGAGCAGGGTCAGCATGTCTCCCTGGACCAACCAGGCTTCCGCGAGCAGATCCTCCAGGTCGGGTTCGGCGCCGTATTCCTCAAGCGTTTCCCGCAGCACGCGCTCGGCTTCTTCCGGACGGCCGAGCCGGGCGTGGGCGAAACCTTCCACCAATCCAGCCACTGCCAGGGCCGGGCGCGGGGCCGACTCCCGCATGCCGGCCGCGGGCCGGGCAAGCAGGGCCCGGCTCTCCTTCAATGCCTCCTCCGTACGCCCCAGGCGCAGCAACGCCAGGGCCCGGAAGGCCAGCGCTTTCAGGCGATCCGCCTCGTCCTCGGCCAGCTCCAGGGCGCGCTCCAGGGAGGTCAGGGCCGTTTCCGGTTGCCCCTGGCGCAGGGTTCCAACGCCGGCGCGCAACCAGGCATTGAAGTCGCCCGGTGCGCTCCCGGTGTCCTGTTCCGCCGACTCGGAGGCCGCCCCGGCCGGCTCAGCCTGGGCCAGCAAAAGCAGGGTTGAACAGGAGACGCCCGCCGGGCAGTCCACGCCCAGCAGGCTGACGAGCAACAGGTGAAACATGGGTATTCCAGCGTCCGGAAAAAAGCGGGGCGGTGTGAGCAGGCGCCGGGAAGCACGGCTAAGCTCGGGGGGATATTATAGCCGCGCGCCTCCTTGGCACGGACGCCGCACCCCCGCCTTCCTTATCATGGGCGCTGCATCGTGAAGCTCCGCCCCGCGCCGCCCACGACGCCTTCAGACAACCCATTACTGCATGCCGGATCCAAATCATTCCCCCCCCGCATTCGCCTCCCCTCCACACTGGCACAGCGGGGCCACGGTGCGCGCCATCATGCTGGAAGTCGCTGCGGCCCTGCTGCCCGGTCTGCTGGTCGCCCTCTGGCTGCGCGGTCCGGCGCTGCTCACCCACCTGCTGCTGGCCTGCGCCACCGCCTGGGGCATTGAATGGTGCGCCCTGCGCCTGCGCGGGCAACGTCCTCAAGCACCGATAGGCGACGGCAGCGCGCTGATCACGGCCATGTTGCTCGCCATCTGCCTGCCCTCCTCCGCGCCCTGGTACCTGACGGTCAGCGGCACCGCCTTCGCGCTGGGCGTGGTCAAGCATTGCTACGGAGGCCTGGGACAAAACATCTTCAACCCGGCCATGGCGGGCTATGTTTTCGTGCTGCTGTGCTTCCCGGCGGAACTGCTGAACCACCCGCCGCCCGGCGCCGCGCCTGGTTTATGGGCGGCCCTGGGCACCCCGTTCGGCCTGGTCAGCAACGCCGCTCCGGCGGCTTTCGTGCAGGCCGGACTGCACTCCCAGGGGACGCTCGCGGAATTGCGGGCGCCTGGGCTGGAATGGCCGGAACAGGGACAGGTGTGGCTGGCGGCGGCCTGGTTCATCGGCGGAGCCTGGTTGCTGGCGCGCCGCATCATCCGTTGGCGCATTCCCCTGGCCATGCTGGGCGCACTCGGCCTGGCCGCCCTGCTCACCGGCATGCTGGACGACCAACGCTTTGCCTCGGCCTGGTTTCACTGGCTGCACGGCGGCGCCATACTGGCTGCCTTTTTCATTGCCACGGACCCGGTGAGCAGCGCCTCGACGCCGCGCGGACAACTATTCTACGGCGCCGGCATCGGGCTGCTGACCTGGTACATGCGCAACTGGGGCGACTCCGCCGGCGCAATCGCCTTTGCAGTGCTGATCATGAATGCCTTTGCACCGCTGCTGGACTCCCTGCCGCACCGCCCGGCACCGGGTGCAGAAGTTTGAAACCCGCCGAGCCGCCGCGCCACATCCCCCCTGTTGCTCATGCCGGACGCCCTGGGCGGCGCCACCATCAGCACCCAGGCGATCACCCGCGCCACGCGCACCGCCCTTGAGTTCTACGACCGGGAACGGGAAGTCCTGCTTTCACCCTTAAGCAATCGCCCAAGTCATCGGCAAGACAACCGGAAAGTTGCTGGACAATCATCACGCTGCTGCTTCGCAAGCCCCCGGAGCAGAGCTACAAGAATCCCCCGGGAAGCGGGGGGTACGGGAGATACTGGCCGTTACGTAAAGTGTGGATGCTTTTTACCACAGGTTGGGCGTCTTCCTGGGGCAGCGCAGTAGGAAAGGCCGGTTTTGCACAGGCTTCCGGTAGGGCCCTGGCAACTGGACGACTTCGTTGGTTTTCCCAACGTAACGGCTGGCGGGAGATGATGCGGGAACCGGACGCCCGGGCCGAAGCGGCCATGGCGGCAACTTTTGTTAACCGGGTTCGGGCTCGCTTTCCGGGGCGGTCGGGGGTGAAAGTTATGGGGCGGGGCCCTCTTCGTTTGCCTGCCAGGCGATATCCCAGGCGGCTTCTTCGGACACTGCGGCAAATTCCTCCGCGACGGTCCTGCCAGAGACTGCGGCCAGGCGGTCCCCCACGTAAAGCAGGGGCCATGTGTCTCTTTTCCAAGGCGGAACGCCCCACTCCTGCCAGAGTTTCTTCAGAAGGCGGGTGCAGTTGCGACCGACCGGGCGGATTTTCTCCCCCCCGCCACGGGTGCGTACTTCCAGGGAGTCTCCGGGGATTTTCCCCGCCGCCAGGCCCATTCCATGACACCGCCGCGCCGTCAGAATGCCGCCCGGGAGCCTTAGCGCCTCGGGGAGCCGCCAGTGTCGTGTCTCTACCGTACACTCCAGGTGCTCCCGCACCAGGTAGAGCCGGTCGCGATAGCGGCGTAGCTCCTCGGCGCCCGATGCGCCGCCCAGTTTCAGGCGGGGGCTGCCGCCGGTGCCATGCAGGAGTTCCCTCAGGATGCGCCGGGTGGTTTGCGCCGTGGGCGCCGGGCAACCCTGCTCCCGTAACCAGTAATGCAGGAGATTGCGCAGGCGCTCCCCGGAGAGGGAGCGCAGCTTTTCGAGTGCCAGGCTCGTGGCATGCGGTGAGCGCGCGCTGTCCAGATCCCGCCTTGCCTGCTCGTCCAGCAGGGTCGCGGCCCAGGCCTGCAAGGTGCAGGCGCGGCGCAGGCTGGTGGAAACGCCAGGCCAGCGGGCACGCAACAAGGGCAGGACATGGTGCCGCAGGTAGTTGCGGTCAGCGCGTAGTTCGGCGTTGCTCTCATCCTCTATCCATTGGAGCTTGTGGCGCCCGGCGTAGCGCCGCAACTCGGCGCGCTCGTAGCCCAGTAGGGGACGCAACAGGCGGCCGAGGCCCAGGGGGCGAACAGCGCGCATGGCGGCCAGGCCGCGCGGGCCGGAGCCGCGCAGCAGGCGCAACAACAACGTCTCAACCTGGTCATCGGCGTGCTGGGCGCTGAGCAGCACATCATCGCTCCGGAGGACGGCGGCCATGGCCCGGTAGCGCTGATCGCGCGCCCAAGCCTCCAGGCTGACGCCGGGGGGCGGCGCGGTCTTCAGCTCGAAGACGGTCAGGGGAATCCGCATGGCATGACATTGCTCCCGGCAATGCGCGGCCCAGGCCGCGGCGTGGCGGCTCAGGCCGTGATTCACATGCAGGGCGCAGAGCTCCGGCAGGTGCTTACGCTGGACCGCCAGCGCGTGCAGCAGCACCGTGGAATCCATGCCGCCGCTGTACGCCGCCAAGCAACGGCCGCGTGGCTCGTGGGTTCTCAGGAAATCAAGCAGCTGCGCCGGGCTGAAGATCGGCGGCAACGGGTTCTCATCCCCCGAGGTGGGCCGCCGCCCGGCCGCCACGGGACAACAGGCGCTCGCGGCGATTCCGGAGCAGGGTCTCCGGTTCCACCTTCTCCAGGGCCACCAATTGTTCTTCCAGGGCCTGGCCCAACTGCCCGATAGCGCCCTCCGGATCACGGTGGGCGCCGCCCAGGGGTTCCGGCACCACGATATCCACCAGACCCTGTTTCTGGAGTTGCACCGCCGTGAGGTGCAGGGATTTCGCGGCCTGCGGGGCTTTGTTGACGTCTTTCCACAGGATTTCAGCGCAACCCTCTGGAGAAATCACGGAGTAAACACCGTACTGCAGGATCAAGGTGCGGTCGGCGACACCGATGGCAAGCGCACCTCCGGAGCCGCCTTCACCGATGACGGTGGCAAGGACAGGAACAGGCAACTCGGACATAGCGCTGAGGTTTTCGGCAATCGCGCAACTCTGATTGCGCTCTTCCGCCCCGATCCCGGGATAGGCGCCCGGCGTATCGATGAAGGTCAGCAGCGGCAGGGAAAAGCGCTCCGCCAGGCGCATGAGACGCAGCGCCTTGCGGTAGCCCTCGGGCTGTGGCATACCGAAATTACGTGCCATGTTCTCCCGGGTATCGCGGCCCTTCTGGTGTCCAATCACCATGATCTCACGGCCCCGGAACCGGGCCGGCCCGCCGACAATGGCCGGGTCGTCGGCGTACATGCGGTCTCCGTGCAGTTCTACGAAGTTATCGCAGAGACGATGGATGTAGTCCAGGCTGTGCGGGCGGCGCGCATGGCGCGCCACCTGCGTGATCTGCCACGGGGTCAGCAGGGAATACACCTTGCGGGTGTGTTCCCGGCAGCTTTTCTCCAGGCGCTTGATCTCCTCCCGCAGATCGATCTCGCTGCCCCCGACATTACGCAACTCCTCGATCTTGGCCTCAAGCTCGAGAATGGGTTCTTCAAAATCCAAGGATCGCATGGGGGGGAGTACTCCAGGGTGCGCGGGGATGGTCCGCCTTGTTCGTGGAAGGCCCCATAGTTTACACGCCCTCCAGCGCGGGACTGTCTTCGGGCGTGGCCGGGGTGACCGGCCTGGAGGACGCGGGCGTGGCTCCGGCGCTTCTCCCAGGGGAGCCGCGCTCGTAGCACAGGCGCACCTGCTCTTCCCCCAGCAGCACGCGCAGCGGCGACAGCAATTCTTCGCTCACACGTATGCGCCAGGCTTCTCCCATGCGCAGGAGAGCACGGGCTCCGGGCCGACTGTAATCGATCTCCACGACCACGGGTCCCGGGCAATGCGGTTTCAGGATACCACGCAGATTCTCCAGGCACGGGTGCTCCGCTTCGCTCAACAGCAAACGCAGGCGGGCGTTGCTGTTGCGCACCTTGTCCAGGCCACACACCGTGGCGGCGCTGATGGAACATTCTCCTTCCAGGTACTCATCGCCGCGCGCCTCCCCCGAGACCACGAGCAGGCTGCCCTTCACCAGCAACTCGCGGTAGCATTGGTACTCTTTCGGATACAGGATCACCGGCATGCGAGTGGTGCCGTCGTCCAACTGCACCTCGGCCAGGCGGCCGCTGCGCGCGTTGCGCAGGACGACACGCTCCACCAGGCCGGCGACGGTGACCTTGCCGGGCCGCACGGCTTCCAGGCGCGAACTGATGAAGTTGGATAACTCGGCTTCGTAGCGACGGATCGGATGACCGCTGAGATATTGTCCCAGCACTTCCTGCTCGGCGCTCAGCCGCTTTGCTTCGGGCCATTCCGGGACCGGCTCCAGCCGTGCGCACAGGTTCGGCGCGGCGGACGCGCCGCCGAAAAGATCGGCCTGGCCGCTCAGCTGGTCGCGCTGCGCCTGTTCGGCGGCCTGCATGGCGCGTTTCAGATTGCTCTCCAGGGTGGCCCGTCCCGCGCCCAGATCGTCCATGGCCCCCGCCTTAATCAGTGCTTCCATGGCCCGGCTGTTCAGTTTCCGTGCGGCGGCGGTGCGCCGGCAGAAATCCGGCAAATCGCGGAATCCGTCCGGCGGCTCCGAACGTGTCTTCAGGAAGCTTTGCACGGCCGCCTCGCCCAGGCCGCGGATCGCACCCAGGCCGTAGCGCACCGCTCCGGCCTCCACAGCCTGAAAATCGTATCCGGAATGGTTCACGCAGGGCGGCAACAACTTCAGATCGTGGCGCCGCAGGTCTCCGCAGAGGCGCATGATCCGATCGCTGTTGTCCATGTCGGTGGTGAGGGTGGCCGCAAAGAAGGCCGCCGGGTGGTTGGCCTTCAACCAGGCTGTCCAATAGGCGATGAGGGCGTAACCCACGGAATGCGCCTTGTTGAAGCCATAGCCCGCGAATTTTTCCATCAGATCGAAGATGCGTTCGGCGAGCGAGGAACGCAGTCCTCCGCCCCTGGTCGCGCCGGATACGAAGGCATCGCGCTGCTGCATCATTTCTTCGGGTTTTTTCTTACCCATGGCGCGGCGCAGCAGGTCGGCCCCTCCCAGGCTGTAGCCGGCCAAATCGCGGGCGATACGCATGACCTGCTCCTGGTAGAGGATGACCCCGTAGGTTTCGCGCAGAATCGGTTCCAGTGCCTCGCACAGGTAGGTGATGCGGCGGCGGCCGTGGCGTCTTTCGATGAAATCCTCCACCATGCCGGACTGTAAGGGGCCGGGACGGAACAAAGCCACCAGGGCCACCAGGTCGTTGAAGCGCTCCGGCTGCAGGCGCCGGATGAGACGCTTGATGCCTTCAGATTCCAGTTGGAACACGCCGATGGTGCGGCCCTCCCGAATCAGCTGGTAGGTGGAATTATCGTCCAGCGGCAGCTCCTGGGGGTCGCGTGGCTGCGGCGCATCGCGCAGGGTCGCCTCGGCGGCCAGGGCGATCTGAATCACGGTGAGAGTTTTTAGACCGAGGAAATCGAACTTCACAAGGCCGCAGGCCTCGATATCATGCATATCGAATTGGGTCACATGGGCGCCGGAGGCCTGTTCACAGTAGAGCGGCATGAACTCGCGGAGCGGGCGCGGCGCGATGACGATGCCGCCCGCGTGGCGGCCGGCGTTGCGCGGCGTGCCCTCGAGCTTCTCGGCCAGTTCCACGAGGGCGTGCACCTCCTTCTCCGCTTCGTAGCGCGCGCGCAGGCGCTCGGAATCGCGCAGGGCCTTCTTCAGGGTCATGTTCAGGTCCCCGGGAATGAGGCGCGCCAGCTGATCCACAAAGCCGTAGGTATAACCCAGCACACGCCCCACATCACGCACCACGGCGCGCGCGTTCATGCTGCCGTAAGTGATGATCTGGGAAACCCGCTCTGCACCATAGCGCTCCGTCACGTGCTTGATCACCTCGTCCCGGCGCTGCATGCAGAAGTCCACGTCCAGGTCAGGCAGGGAAACACGTTCGGGATTCAGGAAGCGCTCAAAGAACAGACCATGCACGATAGGATCCAGGTCGGTGATACCGAGCACGTAAGCCACCAGGGAAGCTCCGCCCGAGCCGCGCCCGGGGCCGACGCTGATGTTCTTGCTTTTAGCCCACTGCACGAAGTCTTCGACGATGAGGAAATAGCCGGCGTAACCCATCTCGGAGATCACCCGCAGTTCATGCTCCAATCTCTCCCGGTAGGTCTCCGGGCGCGGCGTGGGCGCGCCAGGAGCCGCCCGCCCGAGCCGCCGCTCCAAACCCTGTTCGGCCAGCACGCGCAGCTGTTGCTCCTGGGAAAGACCCCCCGACATCGGCACCTCGGGCAGGTGGGGGCGCCCCAGTTCCAACTCCAGGTTACAGCAGTCGGCCAGGGCCACGGTGTTCTGCAAAGCCTCAGGCAGGTCTTGAAACAACGCATGCATTTCCTTCGGACTGCGTAAGAACTGCTGTTCGCTGTAGGTGCGCGGGCGGCGCGGTTCATCCAGCAGCCAACCGTTATGGATACATACCCTGGCCTCGTGTGCCCTGAAATCCCCGCGCTTCAGGAAGCAACTGTCATTCGTCGCCACCAGGGGCACTTCATGGGCCGCGGCCAAGGCCACGACACCTTCCAGGTACTTGTCCTCGCACACGCGGTCGGTGCGCTGCAATTCCACGCAGTAACGTTCCGGGAACAGGCGGCGCCAGGCGTCCAGTTCACGGAGCGCGGCGGCCGCTCCCTCCTCCAACAGCACCCGACCAAGGGCGCCGTGGTGTCCCCCCGAGAGGGCGAAGAGCCCCTTACCGTGCTCCTTCAGCCAGTCCCGCCGCACCAGCGGGCCGGAGCGGCCACGGCCCTCCAGTTCGCCCCGGGTGAGCAGTGCGCAAAGATTGCGGTAACCTTCCTGGTTTTCACAAAGCAGCACCAACTCATCGCCGCCCGTCTCCCGGTCCGGCTCGCCGATGCGCAGTTCCGCGCCGAGGATAGGCTTGACCCCGGCGGCGCGTGCCGCGCCGTAGAACTTCACAGCGGAAAACATGTTGCCGCGCTCGGTGAGCGCCACGGATCGCATGCCGCCCTTGCGTACCTCCTCGACCAGGTTCGGCACGCTCATCAGACCGTCGGCCAGGGAATAATGGGAGTGCACGCGCAGATGCACGAAGTCCTGTTTCACAACAGCTCCCCCGCCAACAGGCGCCGCACCGGGGCAAAGCCGCGCCGGTGCTCGTGGCAGGGACCCAGGCGGCGCAGGCGGCCCAGGTGCGTGGCGGTACCGTAACCCTTGTGGCGTTCCAGGCCGTAGCCCGGATAGCGTTGCGCCAATTCG
Organism: Gammaproteobacteria bacterium; assembly: GCA_014238615.1. Classification (GTDB taxonomy): domain Bacteria; phylum Pseudomonadota; class Gammaproteobacteria; order Porifericomitales; family Porifericomitaceae; genus JABAAT01. Next base: position 78,073 of record JABAAT010000024.1, read on the forward strand.
CACATGTACGCGTCGCGGGCCACCTTGGCGAGGATCGAGGCGGCGCTGATCATCTCCATGGAAGAGTCACCGCGCACCACCGCGCGGCTCGGGCAGGGCAACTTCGGGCACTGGAGGCCGTCGATGAACGCCCGCTCCGGGAGCGGCCTGAGTTTGAGCACGGCGCGCCGCATGGCCAATAAGCTGGCGTGCAGGATATTGAGGCGCTCGATCTCCTCTACTCCGGCACTGGCCACCGCCCAGGTGCAGGCGCGCTCCCGGATCAGCTCGGCCAGGCGCTCTCGGGCGGCGACGCTGAGCTGCTTGGAATCGCGCAACCCAGGCGGGCGGCACTCCGGATCCAAGACCACGGCGGCGGCGAAAACCGGGCCGCAAAGTGCTCCACGCCCGGCCTCGTCCACTCCGGCAAGACCCCGCCCGGGCGCTTCCACGGCGGCCTTCATGCGCATGGGGAATCCAGCAGGGCCAGCAGCAGGCGCGCCGCGCGCCGCGGACCGCCGCCACGCAGGCTGTGCCGCAGCGACAGAAATTCCATGCGCAGGCGCCTGGTTGCGGCCTCGTCCTCCAGCCAACGCAGGAGGGCCGCACCCATGCGCTCGGGACGCATCTCATGTTGGATGAACTCAGGCACCAATTCCCGGCCGGCAAGCAGGTTGGGCAGTGCGATGTGACGCAGGCGCCGCAGTTCGGTCCAGTGCGCCAACAGGTAATTAAAGCCGGAGATGCGGTAAGCCACGACCATGGGACGTCCCAGCAACAACGCCTCCAAGGTCGCCGTACCGGAAGCGATCAGCAGCACGTCGGCGGCGCGCATCAGCTCCAGGCTCTGCCCCTGGTGCAGGCTCAGAGACAACTCCGGTGGTGTCCGCGCCCGGCAGTACTCCAGTTGCTCCGGCTCCAGGGGCGCGGCGGCGAGGCGCAAGCCGGGCAAGCGCTCCCGGCACCAGCGGGCGGTCTCCAGGAAAAGCCGCCAATGCCGTCGTAGCTCCCCCGCGCGGCTGCCAGGTAACAGGCCGAGCAACGGACCGTCGGCCGCCAGGCCGAGCCGCGCACGCGCGGCCGCCGCATTCGCCTCCCCGGAAAGAGACTCGGCCAGCGGGTGTCCCACGTACTCCACCCTGAGCGGCACGCCCCGGTAACAGGCCGCCTCGAAGGGAAACAGGCTCAAAAGCAGTTCCACGGCGCGGGCCACCTGGCGCACCCGGCCCGAACGCCAAGCCCAGACACTGGGGCTGACGTACTGCACCGTGCGCATGCCCGCGCCGCGCAGGCGGTGCGCCAGCGGCAGGTTGAAGTCCGGCGCGTCCACGCCGATGAAGAAGTCCGGTGGCTGCGCCAGGAACCGGCGGCGCAGGGCGCGCCGTAGGCTCAGGATCCCCGGGAGACGCACCAGGGCTTCCCCGACTCCGTGCACGCTGAGACGCTCCAGAGGCCAGAGTATCCGGCAGCCGGCTTCCCGCAGACAGGCGCCGCCCACGCCCTCCACCCGCAGTTCCCCCCCCACCTGCGCGGCCAGGGCGCGCACCAGGCCGGCCCCGAGGGCGTCCCCGGAAGCTTCCCCGGCGACTATCCCAACACGCAGCACCCCTCGGTGCTCCGTTCAGCGCACGATGCCGAGCTTGGAAGAAAGGAGAAAATCGACCATGCGGCCGATTTCCGGTGCTTCCCCGGCCAGTTCCTGCAACTGCTTCACAGCCTGCTCCAGGCGCAACCCGCGGCGGTAGATCAGCCGGTAGGCTTCCTTCAGGCGCGCCTGGGTCGCGGCTGACACACCGTAACGCTCCAGCCCCACCTGGTTCAGTCCGGCCGGCTTCGCCAGGTTGCCAAACACCAACACGTAGGGCGGTACATCCCGATTCACCATGGCCGCGGCGCTCACGAAACAGTGCGCGCCCAGGCGGCTAAACTGGCGCACCCCGGCGAAACCGCCCAGAACGACGTGATCCTCCACCGTCACGTGGCCGGCCAGGGATGCGCAATTAGCGAACACCGCATGGTTGCCGATGAGGCAGTCGTGCGCGATGTGCACGTTGGCCATGAACCAGTTGTCGTCACCGATGTGCGTGCTGCCGCCGCCCGCCTCAGTGCCGCGATTGAAGTTGCAATATTCGCGGATGACGTTGCGCGTGCCGATTTCCAGCAGCGAGCGGGTGCCGGGCCGGTATTTCTTGTCCTGCGGATCGCCGCCCAGGGAGCAGAAGGGGTGGATGTGGTTATCGGGGCCGATGCGGCAGGGTCCCTGTATCACCACTTGGGGCCCGACCCGGGTGCCGGTTTCGATCTCCACATCCGGGCCGATCACGCTGCCCGCCCCCACCGCCACTCCCTCGGCGAGGCGGGCCCTGGGATCGATCCTGGCCGTCGGGTCAATCACGGGCTGCGACCGGCGACCCGGAGGCGGGCATGACGGTCATGAAGTCGGCGTCCGCGACTCGCTTGCCGTCCACCTCGGCGCGCGCCGACATCAAGTAGAAAGTGCCGCGCACCCGGCGGTAGCACGCGTGGATGCGCAACTGGTCGCCGGGAACCACCGGGCGGCGGAAACGCGCCTTATCCACTCCGGCCAGGTAAAACAGCCGCGTTTCTTCCTCAGTACCTTGGGCGCGCAGGGTCTGCGCCATCAGGATGCCGCAGGCCTGGGCCATGGCCTCCAGCAACAGCACCCCGGGCATCACCGGTTTACCGGGGAAATGACCGGGGAAAAAAGGTTCGTTGATGGTGACGTTCTTGATCGCCTCCAGGTATTCCCCGACCCGCAATTCCAGGATCCGGTCCAGCAGCAGGAAAGGATAGCGGTGCGGCAACAGCTTCTGGATCGCCTCGATATCCAGCGCTGTATCAGAAGACCGGGTCGGCTTCGGAAGCAGCGGCGCGGACATCCGGCTAGCTCCCATCTTCCCGCGGCACGGCGAGGTCAAAAGCATCGGAAGCGTCGGAGGACTCCGCAGCGTCCCCGGAAGACTCGGGGTCGCTCCGCGCCCGACGCCGCCGGGTGGCTTCCTCGTCCAGGCGTCGGAAACGCATCATGTTGCGCCGCCAGCGACGCGCTTCATCGTGCGGGAAAGCGGAAGCGTAAACCCCGGTGCGACGGATGGAACCGGATACCGACGTCATGCCGGCCAGCACCACGTCGTCGGCGATGCTCAGGTGACCACTGATGGCGCATTTTCCCCCGATGCGGCAGCGCCGACCGATGCGCACGCTGCCAGCGACGGCCACACAGCCGGCAATAATGGTATGGGCCCCAATCTGCACGCTATGTCCGATCTGCACCTGGTTGTCGATCTTCACCCCTTCCTCAAGCACGGTATCTCCCAGGGCGCCCCGATCCACGGTGCTGTTCGCCCCGATTTCCACCCAATCACCGATACACACCCCGCCCACCTGGCGGATCTTACACCAGGCACCGGCCTCCGGGGCGAAACCAAAGCCGTCGGCTCCCAGCACCACGCCGGAGTGCAGGACCACGCCGCACCCAACGCGGACGCCGTCATAAAGCACCACACCGGCCTCCAGGCGGCTCCCGGCACCGATCTCGGCATTCCCGCCGAGCACGCAGTTCGGGCCCAGGAAGACCCCCGGACCCACCCGAACCCCGGCGCCGAGGACGCAACCCGGACCGATTTCCGCCTCAGAATCCACTTGGGCCGTGTCGTCCAGTACGGCACCGGGGTGGATACCGGGTCGGATCGAGGACGGTGGATAGAACAACGCGCTGGCACGCGCATAGCACAGGTAGGGATCCGCGCAAACCAAGGCGTCCACCGGGCAACGCTGCCGATCGGCCCGTCGCAGCAGCACCGCGCCGGCCCGGGTGTCGCTCAGGAAACGCGCGTAGCCGGGCCGGTCAAGAAAGCTTAAGTGCTCCGGGCCGGCGTCTTTCAGGGCAGCCAGGCCGACGAGGCAACGCTCCGGGTCGCCTTCCAACTCGGCTTCCAGAGACACCGCCAACTCTTTCAATCGCAGGCGCAAGACCCAATTTCCATCAGAAATTCCCGGGGGATTTGCCTAAATGATTTTCCAGGTCATTTCCGGGGCGCGCGCGCCCTCCTCATCCGTGTCAATTGGCTTCCTGCAGGCTCTTCAGACGTTCAATGACCTGATCGGTGATGTCAAGCGCGGGGGCGGCGTAGAGATAACCTTCGCCCAGCACCAGGCCGTAGTCCCCTGACTTGGCCTCACTCCGGATCACCTGGATGATCACTTTCTGGATGCGGGCGAACTCCTCGTTGCGCCTGAAGGTCAATTCATCGCGCAGCCTGTCTCCCAGGCTTTTCACTTCGCGGCGGCGACGCAGGATATCCAGGCGCAAGCTACTCAACTCCGCCTCGCTCAGCACGTCATCCTCCTTTTCCAGCTTCTCCTCCAGTTCCAGCAGATTGCTCTGCTTGTCCTGCAATTCCTGGTCCCCGGGGGAAAATTCCTGTTCCAGCTGCTCTCGGGCCACGCGCGCCTGGGGAGACTGTTCAAGGACGCGAACCACATCGACGATCGCGATCTTTAGATCGCTCGCCTGAGCCTGCGCCACGCGAAACGGCGACTGAATGGCACACAGTCCGAAAGCACACAGTATCGCGAAAAAAGATTTTCGGCTCATATTCATCATCTCACTGGTTAGCCAGGGGTTCCCGGGACGCGCGGTGGAGCCGCGCCGTCTTTTGCCCTGTCCGTTAAAAGGCCGTGCCATAAGTGAATTGGAAACGCTGAGTGCGATCTTCGGGCTGGCTCCCAAAGGGCACCGAGAAGCTTAAACTCAGCACTCCCAGGGGGGAAAGCCAGATACCACTGATGCCTCCCGCGTAACGTAGATCACCGAGCGACAGGGATTCCTGCTCCAGATCGTACACGTTTCCGCTGTCCAGAAACAGGGCCAGGCGCAATTGCTCGGTATTTTCAAGGAAAGGCAGCGGCAGAATTAACTCCGTACTGCCCAGCAGCTTGAGATTCCCGCCGCGCGGCGCGTCCGAGCTGTCCCTCGGGCCCAGCGTGTTGTCTTCGTAACCGCGTACGGAGCGCGGCCCTCCGAGATAGAAATTCTCAAAGAAGGGCAATTGCTTCGTGGAACTGTAACCCCTGCCGTAACCCAACTGCCCACGCACCTTCAGCACGTATTCGTCAACCAGCGGAAAGTACGTGACACCGCGCAGTTCCAGCTTGAAAAAATGCAGGGCGTTCCTGAAGTTGGGCAGACCGGCTTCGCCACGCAGGCTGAGCAGCACGCCCTTGTTCGGCAGAAAAGCGCGGTTGCGGGTGTCGTAAGACAAGCTGCTGGAAAATCGCAGAATATTGAATTCGTCGCCGACACTGTCCAGGAATTCCTGCACATCGGTGCTGGTGGAACTGGTCGTGGTCAGGAAAGTGCGGTCCAGGTGCAGGGAGACATTGAACTGGTTGTATTCCGAGAACGGTATGCCGAAAGAGAAACCACCGCCCAGGACTTTCGAGGTAAAGCTGGTAATGTTGGCCTCGGATGCGTCGGTCTTACGGTAATAAACGTCGATGCCGCGACTCACGCCGTCAATGGTATAAAAGGGATTCAGGTAACTCAGTGAGAACCGGCGGTCCACATCGCTGTTGTTGAACTCGAACTGCATCCGGTTGCCGCTGCCGATAAAGTTGTCCTGGGTGATGCTGAGCTTGAGAATCAACCCTTGGCTTTGGGAAAAACCGAGACCGGCGAGCAGGTTCCCGGAAGGGCTCTCCGTCACGGAATAATTCACATCCACCTGGTCGTCCACCCCGGACACGGCCTGCGTCTCCACCCCAACGCCTTGAAAATACCCCAGGCGCTGCAGGCGCACCCGGCCGCGCTCCACCTGGGTGCTGGAAAACCAGGCGCCCTCCTGCTGGCGCATCTGGCGCCGCAGCACCTCGTCGCGCGTGCTGATGTTGCCGGAAAACAGGATACGGCGCACGTACACCCGCTTCCCCGGATCGACGTAGAAAGTCACGGCCGCGGTGTGCGTCACATCATCAATATCCGGCACCGGGTTGACATTCGCGAAAGCATAGCCGTCCTCTCCCAGGCGCTCGTTGATGCGGTCGGCGGCGGCCAGCACCTTCTTGCGCGAAAACAGCTCGCCGCGGCGCAGCCGCACCAGCGGCAACAGCTGCTCCCCGGTCCCCACCAGATCTCCGGACAGCAGCAGGTCTGAAATGTTATAGCGGCCTCCTTCCTCGATGTTCACCGTGATGTAGATATTCCGCCGATCGGGTGAGATGGAGACCTGCGTGGAGTCGATTTGAAAGCGCAGGTAGCCTCGATCCAGGTAGAAGGAACGCAGGGCCTGCAGATCGCCGGACAGCTTCTCACGCGAATACTGGTTAGCGGTGGAAAAAAAACTGAACCAGCCGCCCTCGCTGGACTTGAACTCATCCAGCAGCTCCTCCTCCTCGAAATCGGAGTAGCCGACAATCCTGATGCGCCTGATGCGCGCCACGCTGCCTTCGTCAATCTCCAGGTGCACCGCAACGCGGTTTTCCTCCATGGCCTCGGTCACGGAGCGCACGCTGACTCCATAGCGGCCGAACGAAAAGTACTGGCGGCGCAGTTCCTGCTCAATGCGATCCAACTGCGACTTGTCAAAGATGCGGCCCTCGGCGAAACCCACCTGCTGCAGTGCTTCCACGAGATCTTCGGTCTTCAGGCGTTTGTTTCCGGAAAATTCAATGCGGCCGATGGCCGGGCGCTCGCGCACGACGATCAACAGGACTTCGCCTTCCCGATCCAAACGCACATCCTCAAATAAGCCGGTTTCATACAACGCCCGGATGGCGGGCGCCGAATCCCCCTCGGTGAACAGGTCGCCTACCTTGAAGGGGAAATAGTTGAAGACCGTGCCTTCGTCGATACGCTGCAGGCCGCTGACCCGTATGTCGCGCAGCACGAAATCGGCGGACAGCGCTGAGCCGGCGGACAGCAGGCTTAAAGCGAGCAACACGCCGCGGGAGGAAATGGATACCGGCATATGGCTTAAACGTGGGTGGGATGTGAGGTGGGGCAGAAAGGCCGAGGAGTAAGGCTGCCTTAAAACAGCTTCAAGTTGAGAATGTCATTGTAACTCACAAACAACAGCAGTCCCAATAACAGGCCCCAGCCCATGAGCCAGGTGGCATGTAACAGTTTTTCCGGCAGCGGGCGCCCCCGGCGAAGTCCCTCCAGCACCGCGCAGAGTATATGGGCGCCGTCCAGGGGTGGGATGGGCAACAAGTTCAGCAATCCCAGGTTGATGCTGAACAGCGCCAGGAAAAACAGGTAGTAACCCAGCCCCCGGCGGGCGCTGATCCCGGAGAAGCGCGCGATGCCGACGGGCCCGCTCAACTGGTCCGCAGGCACCTTGCCGGAGAACAGCCAGCCCAGAAAACGCCCGGTCACCACGGTGCTGAGCACGCTCTCTTCGAAGCCGCGCTTCAGTGCGTCCCAAGGTGGATAACGTTCCAGCACCTGGTGACGGAGTATCCACTCACGCAGGGGTTCGGTGTCCGGGCGCACGCCGATGACAGCGCGTTGGGTTCCATCGGCTTCGACACGCGCCTCCGGGATCACCTGGAGATTCAGCAACTCCCCGTCGCGCCGCACTTCCACGGCCAACGGCTGGCCGGCGTTTGCCGCCAGCGCCGGGCCCAGCTTCGACCAGACCGGGATCGGCTGCCCGGATACCGCCGTCACCAGGTCGCCGGGGCGCAGACCGGCAAGGTCCGCCGGCCCCTCTGGTATGATTTCGCCTAACACCATCGGAGGCTCCCTGCTCAGGCCCATCACCTCCAGCACGCCTTCCCGCACCATGCGCCTTGCCGTCAGATCCCCCATTTCCAGGGTGAATTCGCCTTCGTAGTCGCTGCTCACGGCCCAAACGCGAATGCGACCGCCCTGTTCGTAGGAGTCCATCATGCGCAACAACACGACCTTCCAGGTCGGCGTGGGATGTCCCTCCACGCTTTCGATCTCCAAACCGCCGTGCAGTCCGGCCGCGGCGCCCGGGCTGTCCGGGAACACCGCGCCGAGCACCGGACGCGCGCCGGGAATCCCTACCAGGTAAGCCGCCCAGAACAATAGTACGGCCAGCAGAATGTTGGCCGCCGGCCCGGCCAGGGCGACCAGCACGCGCTGCCAGACCGGACGCCGGTTCAGGGCCCGGTGCCGCAGGTCAGGCGGCACCTTTTCCACCATGCGCTCGTCCAGCATCATGACGTAGCCGCCAAGCGGCACTGCGGCGATCATGAACTCGACCTGGTCCGCGCCGAATTTGCGCTTCCAAAGCGGCTTGCCCATGCCAACGGAAAAGCGCAGCACCAGTACGCCGCACAGCCGTGCGACCAGAAAATGGCCGAATTCATGCACCGTCACGAGGATGCCGAACGCGATCAGGAAAGCCAGCACCGTAAATAAAAGTTGGCCGGCGTGAGAAATTAATTCTTGCATTCCATGCGCTCCTGAATGTGGCGTGCAGCCGAGGCGCGCGCCTGTCGATCCGCTTCCCGTACCTGCTCCAGAGTGTCGGCCGGCGCGATGGGTTGCACCTCCAGCACTGCCTCGATGACCCTGAAGATGTCCGGAAAACGCAGGCGGCCATCCAGGAAAGCGGCGACCGCCTCCTCGTTCGCCGCGTTCAATACGGCGGGCGCCGTGGCACCCCGCTCCAGCGCCGCGCGGGCCAACCGCAGGCAAGGAAAACGCTCCTCGTCTGGATCCTCAAACTCCAGCGGTCCGGCGCGCGCCAGCTCCAGGAAATCCACCCCTGCGTCCATGCGCCGCGGCCAGGCCAAGGCATGCGCGATAGGGGTGCGCATGTCGGGCCTGGAAAGCTGGGCCAGCATGGAGCCGTCCAGGTACTCTACCAGCGAATGCACGATGCTTTGCGGATGCACCACCACTTGTACGCGCTCCGGCGCGACTGCAAACAGGTGGCAGGCCTCGATCACTTCCAGTCCCTTGTTCATCATGGTAGCCGAATCCACCGAGATCTTCGGACCCATGCTCCAGTTCGGATGCCGGCAGGCCTGTTCCGGAGTCACCTCGGCCAGGCGCGCCGCGCTCCAGTCACGGAAGGGCCCGCCGGAGGCGGTCAACAGCAGGCGCCGCACGCCCCAGGTGCCAGCATGCGCCGACTTCCCGGGCAGGCATTGGAAGAGCGCGTTGTGCTCGCTGTCCACGGGTAATAGTTCGCCGCCCCCCTCGACCACCGCCCGCATGAACAGCTCGCCCGCCATCACCAGGGCTTCCTTGTTCGCGAGTAACAGGCGCTTGCCGGCATGCGCCGCGGCCAAGGTCGGCTCGAGGCCGGCGGCCCCGACGATGGCGGCTATCACACAGTCGCTCTCCGGCGCCGCGGCGACCTGCCGCAAGGCTTCGACCCCGCCCAGGACCTCCACCTCGGGCAGTTCCAGCCGCAGCTGGCGCGCCAGCTCCTCGGCCCTGTCCGGGTCGGCCAGGACCGCGTGGCGCGGCTTCCAACGCTTGCACTGCCGGTACAGGACCTGCACGTTCCGGTGCGCGGTAAGCGCCGTCACCCGGAAACGCTCGGGATGAAGTTCCAAAACCTGCAGGGTGCTGGCACCAATGCTTCCGGTGGAACCCAGGATCGCGACACCTTGCACGCCTTCCCCCTCGCCTCCGTGACGGACCGTGGAATTCACACTCCGCTCCAGTCGCGCAGCATGCGACCGCCCAGATCGAAGACCGGGGTCGCCAGGAGCAGGCCGTCGACACGGTCCAGTACACCACCGTGACCAGGCAACAACCGCCCGCTGTCCTTGCGCCCGGCCAGGCGTTTCAGCAGGCTCTCCACCAGGTCGCCCAGCACCGCGGACACCTGGCAGCACAAGGCCAGTAACAGGTAAGCCACGCATTGCCAGGTTTCCAGGTGCAGCCATACGGCCGCCTGCCACCAGGCCAGGACCAGCACCGCCGCCGTGGCGCAGCCGGCGCCCTCCCAGGTCTTGCCCGGGCTGACGCGCGGCGCCAGGCGACGGCGCCCAAAGCGGCGCCCGGCGAAGATGGCGACGCTGTCCCCCAGCCAGACCAGGGTCAGCAGGCATAAGGCCCAAAGCGGTCCGTGCGCCTCACGGGGCAGGGCGGCCAAGCAAACAGCGGTGCCTCCCAGGCCGCAGAAACCGATGCCGGCGAGCAGTAAAGGCGCCGGGCGCGCCGGGGTCCCCGAATACTGCCAGCGCAACATCCAGCAGGCGGCGCCGCTCCAGCAGATCAGGGCAGGCAGCGCCGCCATCCACGACGGCCAGTGCAGCAGCACCGCCGCCGCGTACGCCAGCGCCACCAGCAGCGCGTAGGCGCCGCGCACGGCGTTGCGGCGCCAACCCAACAGCCGCGCCCATTCCCAGGCGGCCGGCAGCAGCAGGATGAACAAAAACAGCGGCCAGGCGGAACGCGGTCCCCACCACAGGCAGGCCAGCACCGCCGCCCCCAGGATCAGGGCAGTCAAAACGCGCTGCTTATAGTTCACTGGCACCCGTCAGCTGCCCGTCAGTTCGACCGAAACGTCGGCGGCGCCCCGCGAACCAGGCCAGCGCCTGTTCCAGCTCGGCGCCGTCGAAGTCCGGCCATAAGCAATCGGTGAAGTAGAGTTCGGTATAGGCCAGGTGCCAGAGCAGGTAATTGCTCAAGCGCCGCTCGCCGCCGGTGCGCACCAGGAGATCCGGCTCCTGCAGACCGGCCAGGGAAAGCTCGGAATCCAAGCGTTCTTCGTTCAGGGCTTCCACTCCCAGGTGGCCGTCCCGCACCTGTCCCGCCAGGCTTCGGCAGGCCCGCACAATGTCCCAGCGCCCGCCGTAATTTACCGCCACGAGGAAACGCAGGCGGGTGTTGACGGCGGTCATGCGCTCGGCATGTTCCATTTTGCGACGCATGGAGTCGCTCAAGGAATCACGCAGGCCGATAAAACGCAGACAGACCCCTTCGCGATGCAGTTCTCCCAAGTCACCGTTGCTCAGTACATATTCCAAAAGGCAAAACAACCCGCGCACTTCAGGGCGCGGGCGCTGCCAATTCTCGCTGCTGAAGACGAAGACCGTCAGGCAGGGGATCCCCAGCTCTAAATGATGCCGCACGAGTTCGCGCAAAGCCCGCACCCCGGCCTGGTGGCCGGCAAAGCGCGGCAGACCGCGCCGCGCGGCCCAACGCCCGTTGCCGTCCATCACCACCGCCAAGTGCCGCGGCAAGGAACCCGGCGCGGCTTTGCCTGCTTCCTGCAACAGCTTACTCATGCCCCTCTGGCCAACCCGTCGTACCGCTCAGATGCGGGTCAATTCCTGTTCTTTACCCTCCAATTCCTTCGACAACTCCACCATGCAACCATCCAGGATCTTCTGGAGCTGGCGCTGCCCGCGTTCCTCGTCATCTTCACTGAGCCCCGCTTCGCGCGTGGCGCGCTTCAACTGCTCCCTGCCGTCCCGGCGGATATTGCGTAAGGCAATCCGTGCCTGCTCACACTCGGCGCGCGCCTGCTTCACCATTTTCAGGCGCCGATCGCTGGTCAGCTGCGGGATGGTGATGTAGAGCGCGCCCCCCCTGATGACCGGGTTGATCCCGAGGTCCGCTTTCTGGATGGCCTTTTCCACCTTGCCGAGCAATTCCCGTTCCCAGATATTGATGCTCAACGTGCGCGAGTCAACGCTGCTGATGGTACCGACCTGGTTCAAAGGCACATCGACGCCGTGGTAATCCACCAGCACCCCTTCCAGCAGGGAGGGATGAGCGCGACCGGTGCGGATCGACGCGAAAGCCCGGCCCAGGGACTCCAGGCTCTGCCGCATGCGCTTTTCCAAGCTTTTCAGGAGATCTTCGTACATGGGCACATCAGGCTCCGGCGTCGATCAAGGTGCCTTCGTCCTCGCCCCTGGCGACCCGTAGCAAAGCATCCGGCTGGTTCATATCCAGCACACGCACCGCGAGCCGGTGCTCGCGACAAAGCAGCAGTGCGGCGGCGTCCATGAAGCCCAGGCGCCGCCGCAGGGCTTCATCATAATCCAGGCGCCGGAAACGCCGGGCCTTCGGATCACGCTGCGGATCCGCGGCATACACGCCATCCACCTTGGTCGCCTTGATCAGCAGTTCCGCGCCAAGTTCCACGGCGCGCAGACTGGCCGCGGTGTCGGTGGTAAAATACGGATTCCCCGTCCCCGCCGCGCAGACCACGAGGCAACCACGATCCAGCAACTGCAGCGCCCGCCGCCGGCTGTAGCTTTCACAAACCGGGTTGACGCAGAGAGCCGACAGCACCCGTGCTTCCACCCCCAGACGCTCCAGCGCATCGCACATCGCCAGGGCGTTCAACAGGGTGGCCAGCATGCCCATCTGGTCGGCTGTGACCCGGTGCACCCCGGAGTCGGCCAGCGCGGCTCCCCGCAGGAAATTCCCGCCGCCGATGACCAGCGCCGTTTGGACGCCGTACTCATGCAGGGCGCGGATACGCCTGGCCGCCGCCGTCAGCCCCCCCTTTCCTATGCCATGACCTGCGCCCTGGCCGGGGCTTTCGCCGGGGCCGCCGGCCAAGGCCTCACCGCTCAGCTTAATCAGCAGGCGGCGGTAGCGCGGGGCGGCGCCAACAGCGGCCTTTTTCAGCGCATTCCTGCGACTGCCTGCGTCGTCTTCGCACTCCACCTCAGCCGTCATGCGGCACGCCGTCCAGGGGGGATTCCTCCGCCCGGCCGACTTCAAAACGCTCCATACGCCGCACCTCGGCGCCCCGCTCCCGCAGCCATTCCCCAACGGATAACTGCTGGTCCTTGATGAACGGCTGCTCCGACAGCACCAGTTCCTTCACCACCTCTTCCTCGGCACCGTTGCCAGCGTTGGAGAGCCGGCGCCGCAGCGGCCCGGGAAACTCTTCAGGGCGTAGGAAACGCGGGCGGCCCCAGGCAATCTGCATCGCCAGATCCCGACCGCTTTGCTCATCCCCGCCCTCCAATTCCACCAGCACCCCGATGCGCCCGCCCCCGTGCAGGTAAGAAGTCACGCTCCCGCGCACCTCCTGCATCAGGTTGAAACGCCGCAGCACAATGTTCTCTCCCAGCCTTGCGACCAGCAGCCTGCGCTCCTCCTCCACCGTGGCGGCGGCCTCCGCCAACGGCAAAGCAAGCAGATTCTCCAGCGTCGCCGGGCGGCCGCGCAGAATGCAACGACACAGATCATGGGCGAATTTCTGGAATGCGTCCGAGCGCGCCACGAAGTCGGTTTCACAATTGATTTCAAGCAGCACCGCGGCGTCGGCCTGCTCCGTGACGGAGGCCAGCACCAGGCCCTGTGTCACCTGGCGTCCGGCCTTGCTGTCGGCCCCAGCCATGCCGCTCAGGCGCAGTTCCTCGGCCGCCTGATCCAGACCCCCCGCGGCACGCTCCAGGGCGCGCTTGCAATCCATGATTCCAGCGCCGGTGCGCTCACGCAGCTGACGCACCAGGGTCGCCGACACCTTCACGAACCTTGTTCCTCAGCGACGGCTTTCTCTTCTTCGGTTACTTCCAGGAATTGATCCGCTTCCTGTTCCTCACGCAAGCGCCGACTTTCGAGGATGGCGTCCGCCGCGGATTTCAGATAAAGCCGGATGGCGCGCTCGGAATCGTCGTTACCCGGGATCACATAATCCACCCCCTTGGGGTTGGTGTTGCTGTCTACCACGGCCACCACCGGGATGCGGGTCTTACGTGCCTCTCGTAATGCATTGCGCTCGTGGCCGGCGTCAATGACAAACAGCGCGTCCGGGCACTGCCGCAATTCACGGAGACCGGAAAACAGCCGCCGCAGCTTACGCAATTCGCGGCGGGCCGCCTGGGCCTGACGCTTACCCATACTTTCCATGCCTCCCTCGGCTTCAAACTGCTCCATCTCCGTGAGATTCTGCACCGAACGAGTCACTACCTTCAGGTTAGTCAGCAATCCCCCCAGCCAGCGCACGTTGACGTAAGGCATGGAGCAACGCTCCGCCTCCTCCCGCACCGACAGTCGCGCCGACGGCTTCGTGCCGACGAACAGGATGGTCTGCTTACGCGACGCGGCATCTCCCAGGAAAGCCAGCGCTTCCTTGAACAGCGGCAAGGTTTTTTCCAGGTCGATGATATGGATCCTGTTGCGCTCCCCGTATAAATAGGAAGCCATGCGCGGATGCCAATTGCGAGTCTGATGGCCGAAGTGCACACCGCTCTCAAGCATCTCGTGCATCGTTACTGCGGTCATGGGGCCGTACCTCCTCAGGTGGTTGCGGCTTGGAAATTATTGTGAACGTAGCGTGTGAATGGAGGCTTGGGGAAAGCCGCGGCGGACACGTCCGCAGACCGCCGCGCGCATCCGGACCCGGAACCCTGGAACCAAACTCCCGGGCAACCCCCGCCGCCGGCGGGACGCGAACGGTGCTTCATTCTAGGCGGAAAACACCGGCGAAGCCATCCCTTGCCATGTACGGCGCGGCCCCGGCTTCACCAGCACCCTGAAGAATCCTCCGCGAAGTTTCCCTTAAACAGCCGGAAACCACCGGCGCCGCCCCTAATCCAGATCCTGAAGCAACGAAACGCGCAGACTCTCCGGCGCCGGATTGATGGTGTACGTATAGTTCGCGTGGTCCACGCCCACGGACAGGGGAAGCTCCGGCCGTTTCTTCAGATCGGAAAGCAGGGCCGGATCAGGCTGGAACCGGAGAAAATGCACGGCGGAGGTCTTGTCCTCGTCCTGCCGTTGCAGGTCTTCGTCGGCGATGGGGCGCAGTTTTTCGTGATCACCGAAGCATATCCACACCCGCTGTTCCAAACCAATGAGCCGCGCCAGGCGGATGCGACGCTCCTCAGGGTCCGGGTATTCCACCATCAGGGTAGCCTTCCAATTGTCACCGTCGGAAATCAGCGGGTTATAAACCTCCAATTCCGCCCGGATCCCGGCCGCCTCAAAAATACGCTCAATGCGCAGGACTTCCTGCACCTGGTACTGGATGGTCAGGCGATCCTCGAAGTGCAGCGACAGGTGCTCGCCTAAGAGCAAGCGACGCACGCTCTTATGGCGCATGACACGAGCGCGAAACGCGGCGCGCTCCCTGGCGTAGGCTTCCAGGGAATACAGCTCCGCCGGAGCCAGGTACCTGCTCACGAGACAGGCGCGGGGAACTGGAGGCCGTAGGCCCGGCGCAGCAGGGAAAAGGGATTCTGTGGCTGAGAGCCGGCTGGATGGCGCATACAGCTTCCGACGTGGTCCCCGGCCAGGGGGCAATCACTGACAAAAAAATCCGGTTCCTCATCGTCCGCCCGGTTCGCCACCGACTGAGCCAGCCTGCAAGCCACATCATAGGATTCTTTCTTGACCGCATAAGTGCCGTTGTGACCGGAACAGCGCTCAATGGCGTAAACCTCGGTACCCTGCACCAACTCCAGCAGCTGCCGCGTCTTCGGGCCGATATTCTGCACCCGCTGGTGGCAGGCCGCGTGGTAAACCACCTTGCCCAAGGACTGTTGGAAATCGGTTTTCAGCAGGCCGGCCCGATGGCGCAGCATCAGGTACTCGCAGGGATCGAAGAACGCTTCGCTCACGACCTTGACATCCTCGTCGTCAGGGAATAGCAACGGCAATTCCCGGCGATACATGAGCACACAGGACGGCACGGGAGAACTCAGATCCCAGCCCGCGCGGGCCAGTTCAGCCAGCTCCGGAATGTTGTATTGTTTCAACTTCCGGACCGCTTCGAGATCACCGTCTGCCAGCTTGGGCATGCCGCAACAGCGCTCCCGCCTGGGCAGCCGCACGGGAATCCCATTATGCTCCATGATCGCGACCAGATCCTCCACCAGAAGCGGGGCATGATGATTGCCGTAACAACTAACAAACAGGGCCAGCCGACCGCGCGTACGCCCCGCGGGAGCAGCTGTCTCCGCAGTCGTCTCCAGGCGCCACCGCAGACGCCGGCGCGAGGTGGGATTGTGGTACACCGGCAACCCGGCGGCGCGATGCACCCCAAACGCCCACTCCAGCAGCCTGCGGCTCCATGACCACCGGTTCAGAGCGTTTACCAGGGCGGCGACGCCGGCCAGCCCGGCCACCGCGCCGACCGCATCCGTGGAGGAGAGCAGGCGCTCACGCGGGGAAGCGCCCCGCTCCCGGCGCCGCTGCGCCTTGGCGCGCAGCATCAGGTGCGGAAAATCAACGTTGAAGGGATGCGGCGGTACATAAGGACACTTGATCATGTAGCACAGATCGCATAGGTAACATTCGTCCTCGACCTTCCAGTAATCCTGCCTGGCGACTCCGTCGACTCCCAGCGTGTCCGAGTTATCCACCAAGTCAAACAGCGTGGGAAAAGCCTTGCAAAGGTTCACGCAGCGGCGGCAACCATGACAGACATTAAAGACCCGCTCCATTTCCTGAAACAGATCCTCCCGGTCATAGTAGGCGCTCTCCTGCCAGGGCACGGGCTTGCGGATGGGCGCTTTCAAGTTCCCCTCCCGGGCCCCCTCGTCGGTTATATTGTCGGTCATATTCTTCATTCAACTATATCCAATACCGTGCGGCGGAAGTCCAACCGAAGGTTCTCAAAACGCCCCGGCAAAACGGCTGGAATGGGAACCGAAACGCCTCATGGACACGCGCCTCACGGACACGCGGTTGAAGTGGTGCGCGATTGAAATCAAGCTCCGACATCTTTCCTCATGGTCACACCGAGGCGCGGCTCACCTTCCCAACCCACCGCAACCAAGCCGCCTCCGCGTCCCAGGCCTTCCCGGAAGACGCGCGTCCGCCATGGGCGCCTGTCATAGACCCCCACGTGATCGCGATCCGTCGGTCAGTCGTTCAGACTATCCAGGGATTTCGTGAAGCGATTGGCGTGGGAGCGCTCGGCCTTAGCCAGGGTCTCAAACCAATCTGCGATTTCACCGAAACCCTCCTCGCGGGCATTCTTCGCCATACCCGGATACATATCGGTGTATTCGTAGGTCTCACCGGCGATGGCGGCCTTTAGATTCAGCTCGGTGTTTCCTATGGGCTCACCGGTGGCCGGATCACCGACCTGCTCCAGGTACTCAAGGTGACCATGCGCGTGTCCTGTCTCGCCTTCGGCGGTAGAGCGAAACACGGCAGCGACGTCGTTATAGCCTTCAATATCCGCTTTCCGGGCAAAATACAGGTAGCGCCGGTTGGCCTGAGATTCGCCGGAAAAGGCGTCCTTCAGGTTTTTCTCGGTATTGGTTCCTTTCAGATCTTTCATCAAAACTCCTTACGCGCAAAGCGTGGCTGAGCAGCAGCAGAGTCGGGTGAGCGACCGCACGCTGGAAACCGGCCAAACAGCCGGGGATCGGGTCGGACTTAAAACGATTCTAAAAAAATAGTGTAGCCCCTCCGGGGGGTAAAGTCAATCACCCGGGGCACGCCCCGGCCACGTACGCTCCGCTCCGCTACCGGTGTGCGCCGGCGCACGCGCCTTGAAGGCCGGGAAACCGGCCTATAATACCTAAATAATACCCCTCTTGGCTCCCGCGTGGCAGCAAGGCTCCAAGAGCAGGCGTGCTCCACCATCCGGAAAAGGACTCATCGAGCCCCCGCCCAACACGGCGGTCGGCGCTGTACCCGGGAGGAGGAATGCCGGGAATCAGGAGAGATTATATGGGAAAGACCCTGTTTGCGAAGATCATTGATGGAGAACTCGAGGCCGATCGCCTGTACCAGGATGAAGCCTGCATCGCCATCCGGGACATCGCGCCGACCGCGCCCTTTCACGCGCTCGTGATCCCACGCAAGCCCATCGCCAGCCTGGCCGAAGCGCAGGAAGAGGACGCGGGGCTGCTCGGGCACCTGCTGCTGGTAAGCGCGCGCCTGGCGCGGGAACACGGCTACGAAGAAGGCTTCAGGCTGGTGGTAAACAATGGCGCGGAGGCCGGCCAAACGGTGTTCCACCTGCACCTGCACGTGCTGGCCGGGCGCCCCATGCGCTGGCCGCCGGGCTAAGGGTTAACCCGAGGCCCGTAGCCGGCACAGCAACCCGGCACCCAGGTAGCTCAGGGCGCAGAGCAGCACGATGCAGGAACCGGTCGGCAGGTTGGGCTGATAGGAAAGCGCCAGGCCGGCGCAGGTTAACAGGACACCGAGCACACAGGCGCCCACCATGGCCTGCGTCAAGGATCGAGCGAACAACAGGGAAGTGGCAGCCGGCAGGGTCACCAGGGCCAACAGCAACACCATGCCTACGATCTGCACCAGCACCACCACGGTCAAGGAAACCAGGCACAACAGCAGCAGGTAGTAGGCTTCCACGCACAAGCCGCGCGCCGCGGCGAACTCCTCATCCAGCAACAGCGCGCTAAAGCGCCGATGCAACCCCACCACCAGTACCAAAATGCAGAAATCCAGGCCCGCCATGAGCCACAAGTCGGTGCGGCTGACCAGCAGGATGTTGCCAAACAGGTAGCTCAGCAGATCGACCCCATAATGGGGCGTGCGGGACAGGAAGAGCACCCCCAAGGCCACGCCCGAGGCCCACAGGCAGGTCACCAGCACATCCTCCTGCTGCCGCCAGCGACTGTGGATATAGCCGATTAACAAGGCCGCCGCCAAGGCCGCGGCGAGCGCCCCGAGCATGGGCGGGAACCGCAGCAAATGGGCCAGGCCCAGGCCAGCCAACAGCGAATGTGCGATGCCCCCGGTATAAAAGCTCAACCGCTTCACGACTACCAGGGTGCCGATCATGCCGCAGCCCAAGGGGGCAAGGACGGCGGCCAGCAACGCGTTTTGCAGAAAAGTGTGACGGCTTAAAGCTTCCAGAAATTCCATCCTGGGTACCCTCGCTTCAGTGCTGATGCCGAATCAAGCGCACCGGCACACCATAGAGCTGTTCCATCAGTCTGCCGTCCAGCGCCGAGGTGTCATGACAAACCAACTCGCGGTTCACGCACGCGACCCTTCGGAAATGCTCCGAGATGAAAGAGATGTCGTGCGACACGGCGATGATCGCCGAGAGCCAGGAGCAATGCTCCAGCAGATCAAAGATTTTTACGCCGCCCGGGTCGATATAGGTGATCGGCTCGTCCAGCAGCAGCAGGCGCGGCCTGCAAGCCAGGGCGCGAGCCAACAGCACACGCTGCAGTTCCCCCCCGGAAAGCCGATTCAACCGCCAGCGCGTACCCCGCGTGAAACCGGCCAGTTCCAGGGACTCGTGTACGATGGCTCGCTCGTCGCGCGCCGCGACCGCCGGCTTACAGCCGATGCGCCCACTCCGCACGACACTTTCAACGGTGGCGGGGAAATCCCGCGGCAGGGCGATATGCTGCGGCATGTAACCGATCAGGGTACGTCCAGAACCCGGCGGCCCATCGAACAAGCGGATACGCCCGCGGTCCGGACTCAACAGTCCCAGGATCAGGCGCAGCAGGGTGCTCTTACCACCGCCGTTCGGACCGATAACACCCAGCGACTCCCCCGCCCCCACCTGCAGATGTACGTCCTGCAGCACGGGTTCCGCCCCATAAGTGAAATCAACGCCCACCAAGTCAACGAGCGGCGCTTCCGAAGCCAATGCCTTCACGGCCTCCAGGATTCCAGCAAGGCAGCCGCCAAGCGGCGCCAGGAACCGGGCAAGTCCACACTCAGGGGATCCAACTCCACGGTGCGCGCTCCAAGTTCTTCGGAGAAACGCTCCGCCATACCGTGGTGATGCCAGGGCTGCACGAACAAAACCCGGGCGCCGTCGGCACGGGCGCGATCCAGCAGCATCGCCACGCGGCGCGGATGCGGCTGCACCCCCTCTTCCTCCAAGGCAATCTGCACCAAGTCGTACCGGGCGGCGAAATAACTCCAGGCCGGATGCAGCACGTAGAAACTGCGGCCCCGGTAGGGCGCCAGCAAATGCCGCAATTCGGCATCCAACTCCCGCAACTCGTCTTCCAGTGTGCGCAGCAGGCGCTGGTAGAATGCTCTTCCCGGTGCATCCACACGCCCGAACTCGGCGGCCATACGCCGTGCCAGGGCAAGCGACGTGAGGGGACTGTTCCAGGCATGCGGATCGAAATTCATGGCCGACCCCTCCGCTTCCAGCACGGCGTGCAAATCCACAACCCGCACCCGCGACGCGTCCCGACGCATATAGCGCAGCAGGCGCTCCTCGTAGGGGAAATTCAAGCGAAAAAACAGCCGCGCGGTGCTAAGCGCCGCGACCTGGGACGGAGCGGGTTCATAACTCTCCGGCAAATGTCCGGCACGTACCATGGAGTGGGCCTGGACACGTTCACCGCCGACGCGGCGCGCCAGGAAGAGCAACGGCGGCACGCTGACAAAAACCCGCAAGGGAAGCTCGGGCGCGGCCCCCGGGCGTTCCCCGTCCTGGTACGCCGCAGCCGTGGGAACGACAATACAACTTCCGAGCACAACCGTGAAGAGATACAGCCAGGGCGACCGGGCCGAAAATTCCATACCAAGGCCGCCTGGCGGACAGTTGCCGCCTGGCGGACAGTTTCTGTAAAACATCAGACCTCTCACGGGAACCGCTTCTTCAAGGAGCCAGGAGACAGCAACAACCCGACCGGGTCGCCGCGTGACCTGGAACCGGGACCCAAGGCAATCAGCCGACCACTACCATCAAGCGAAACGAAACGAAATCGCCGGGAAGCGACTCTGAAAGACATGGTCGCGCGCTCCGGAAAAGCATGGACGGCCGGCACAAGAGCCACCCACGCCGTCTCCCCGGAGAAATGTGCGTATTGTACTGGAAATTGTCACCTGCATGCCACGCGCCGCCTCCCCGGCTGCCTGCACCGCACATTTTATGCCTATCGCACCGACTTTCAAGACGGGGCGCATCGCACCCGGGCGTTGCGGTAAAGCCTCCGGAGGCTTACTGCCTCCGGAGGCTTTACTCCTAAACAGGGTAAAAAGCAGGTTGCGGGGTATCCCGGGCACTTGCCCCACCGGTCGAAAAAGGTAGAATCGAGTCGATCTCAAGATTCTTCACAATCTTACATGGACGGAATTTCAAATGAGAAAGGCCCAGGCGGGAAAGGCGGAACGTGAGCAGCTACGAAATCGTTGACGACACGGAAACACTTGGAGGACACCCTCGTCAAGCCACCGCCCCGCGGACAGGTGCGGCTATGAAAACTTCAGCAACAAAGCCGGACCGGTCGCCCACAGGGCGACTCCCAGAGCGGCACTTTGATGCCAGGGGATTGAACTGCCCGCTGCCGATCCTGAAAACACGGCTCATCCTGAACCGCATGCGATCGGGAGAAACCCTGCTTGTCGAGTCGACGGATCCACACTCTTTAGTTGACTTCCAGGCCTACTGCGCCCGTACCACCCACGAATTACTGCACTTTGAAGAGCGCCCCCGGGGGAATTGGCGCTTCCTATTGCGCTGTCACACGCCCACCCGCAGCCCGAGGCAGGCTAACACCCGGATGACGACCACTACCCAAGGATCGGTAACCCATCATAAGACAGGGAATTGACGCCGATCTGACATCAATTCATCAACTAACAAGGCTATTCGCGAAGCAGCAGGCCTTTTACCAAAATAAGGAGATTCAACAATGAAAACCAAAGTATTGTTAGCCGGGGATGACCCGGACTGCACCTTTTTCCTACGGCAGCAACTCTCCAACATTGACTGCCAGGTTCTGGGCACCGTGAGCAATGCCGCGGCCGCCATCGATCAGGCCGGCAGTGCACGTCCGGACCTGATCATCATGGACGTCCACCTGAGAGGCAAAACAGACGGCATTGACGCGGCCCATCAGATCGGAGCGCAACTGGCTATCCCGGTCATCCTGATCAGCGGGCACACCAATGAGGAACTGTTGCGCCGCGCGGCACACGCGCAACCCGCCGCTTTCCTCAACAAGCCGATTCACTTCAAGGATCTGCACAGCGCGCTGCGGCTGGCCGTGTACGACCATCACCATTCCACCGTTCAGGACGGCTCCGGAGAATATCGATCGGAGCAGTTCGCCCGGGCACGCGGCATGCATTCCACCCCGTACCAGGGACAGCCTTCCATCCTTGAATCATCCTTGTGCGAAGCCCTGGACAAATTCACCCTGGGCGTGATGCTGCTGGATCGACGCCTGGAAGTGAGCTTCGCCAACCGCAGCGCCCTGAGGCTCCTGAAGCGATCACCCCACCTCCTGCTGGAGGAGGGACACCTGCGCTGCACCCTGAAACCAGCGGCCGAACGCATGGAAAGGCTTCTGAAAAGGCACGAATGCGGACTGTTAACCCTTCCCCGCGAACAGCAGTTACTGCACATGCTGCTCATGCCGCTGCACACTATCTGGCTGCGCGGCCGTAATGCCTCCCGCTTCGTGCTGTATATGTTTGACCTCCATGTGCAGGCCCTTGAAATATCCTCAAGGCTTCAGAAAAATTACAGGTTCTCCGAGACCGAAACGCAGGTACTCCGCACGCTCCTGGAATGCCCCGAACTGCTGCGGGCGAAGCAACAACTGTTTATCAGCGAATCCACTATGCGCACCCACATGAAGAACCTGTTGCACAAGAGCGGCCACCACAAACAGGTGACGCTCCTGCATCAAATCCTGACCGAACCGGCCTGGTCCATCCTGGACGCACAGCCGCGCACCAAAAAGCGCAAGGAGGAGGACTGAGAGCAGGACTCATGATGCATGGAAGCACCGCCTGTCATGAAGTGGACCCCATGGGATGGACCCCTAAGACAGACTCAACTGCTGAGTACAACGCCCACCCGGCGCAAGCCTGATGAGGCCATGCGCCACGCCCAAGGCGCGGCGCATGGCCTCGGCGGTCGGGCCGTTCTTCTCCCACGGACATCGCAAAGTACGGGCAAAGCACGGCGGCATGCTGATTCCACTGCCCGGTAACCACCTGCCAGGCAGGCAGATCAAAGTCTAGAGTGCCAGGATCAGAATTTCTGGGTCAGAGTGCCTGGATCAGAGTTCCAGGTTTCGGGCGACATGGATAAAACCCGGCGAGCGGCCCACCACGACACCATGCGGCCACTGCTCGCTCCCCACCTTCTCCTCCACCGGTTGAGCGCTCGCACACCTGCCCCGGGCATCCGGAACAAGCATACGCCCAGCACATCGTTAGCTCAGACATGCGGATGCCGTACCCGTCCCGCAGACCAACGCCTTTAAGCCAGCATCCGCCGCTTTGAGGATGGAAACGATCCGAGGCCCGACGAACGCGGGCCTCGGCCGTGACTTCTTCAGAGGCCGGGCGGGGAAGAACGGCAGAACCGCTTTCCGCCCGGAAAACCTGAGATTCAGTTGCTGAGCAGTTTCAAATTTTCGGCCGAAGTCCTATCCTTGTTTCGGTCTTTATTGGTCACTAATTCATATTCCACGCGATCGCCTTCGTTCAGGCGCTGCAGACCCGCACGCTCCACCGCACTGATGTGAATAAAGACATCTTTGCCGCCTTCTTCCGGTTGAACAAAGCCATAGCCCTTCGCGGGATTAAACCATTTGACAACACCAATCGCCATAAGAACCTTCTCCTAAGCAGTTTTACAGAAGCGGCATGCCACACGGCACACCGCGATCACAGTCTCCGCCTGTTCTGTATGAACAAGGCGCTCTTTGACTCGAAGCATTGGGAAAAACGACGAAAGACAAACGGGAAAGTCCGCACAAGCCTTGGTTGTGCCGGGGCATCGCCCTAGGATATCGCCTTGGGGTGTCGCTATGAATACTCAAGAATAAAGAGTTTGCTTTAAGACCAAAGCGGAGAATCCTAGCACCCTCTCCATGACATAGTCAAGCCCCCAGGTGCACCGCTCTAGCCGTTACGTTAAGTGTTGATGCTTTTTTACAACAGCCGGTTTCAGGGGTTGGGGTCGGCACTCTGCTGCTCTCCGCCGCGCTTGGTGGAGCCCTTTGGTTGCCTACCTGTCCAAGAAGGCCTTCAAGTTCGCGGCCTTTTGCCTCAACAGTTTGGATTTCTTCCTCATCTTATCGAGCAGCCACCGTAGTTCCCTCTCCAACCGCCCCCGCTCTTCATCTTGGCTGGATCTATTCCAGATTCGCATCATTTTAACCTCCGTTGGTAGTGAAAAACACTTGGCGGCTTGGATTCCAGGCCATCAACACTTAACGTAACGGCTAGTGCACCGCTTTTCGGGCCGAGCGCGGAGGGCGGCCGCGCGCCCCGGCGCCGGGGCTTGAAAAAATGCCGGGGCGGCTTAGAATGGCCGCCCCGGATCCGATCGGATCGGTGCCGGATCAGCGCATCCATGCCTCGCGCTCCGCATCGGCGCGAACGGCTTTCCCGTTATCCCATCCCTCCCTGCAAGGAAGCAGGCCATGCCAGTCTCAACGATCTTTCAAGGTTTTCCCTTGGTCCGCGCGCGGACCAGGGCGGCCCATGTTTGATAACCGTGCGCGCCCGGCCGTGGAAGGATTCCCGGCCCTGACCGGCCTGGTACTGGGAGCGGCGTTGTTGCTGCGGCCGACCTGGTTCTGTCCGTTATTGCCACAGCTCGCCACGGGCACCGGGCTGCTGCTCGCACTGCTGGGACTGTGGCGTTTCAGGCAAGCGCTCTGCATTCTGACTTACCGCCACCGCCTGCGGCATACGCCACGCTGTTTGTGGCTCCCGGCGCGGCTCCCGATCCATCGGGATCGGCTGTTCCTGGGGCTTGGTTTCCCTTGGGAAGCCGCGCACAGCCAGCGCCTGGCGGAAACCCGGGCGACGTGGGCGGGCACCCTCCACCCGCGCCGTACCCGGGGAAACACGTGTGCCCAGAAAGCCAACGGTGATCCCACCCTGCATGGAGTCGGCCTCGAAGAAGAACGTGAAGTCTGGCTGCCCGAAAGTGAACGCGACGGACACTGCCTGGTCCTGGGCACCACCGGAGTCGGGAAAACCCGGCTGGCCGAATTACTCATCAGCCAGGATCTGCGCCGCCGACGTTGCGTCATCGTGCTGGATCCCAAGGGCGACGCGGAATTGTTGCGGCGCCTGTACCAGGAAGCCCGGCGCGCCGGGCGCCTGCACCAGTTCCACATCTTCCACCTGGGCTTCCCACGCATCTCGGAACGCTATAACCCGGTGGGTGAGTTCGAGCGCGTCACCGAAGTCGCTTCGCGCCTCGCCGCACAACTGCCAAAAACGGGGGACTCCGCCGCGTTCCGGGAGTTCGCCTGGCGCTTCACGCACATTGTGGCGCGCGCCCTGCAGGCCCTGCGGCGCACTCCCACGGTGGCCGAGATCAGCCGTCATCTCACGCACCTGGAGCCGTTGCTGGTGGAATACTGCGAGCACCTTTTAGAGAAGCGCGGCACCGCCGATTGGCGCACGGAACTACGCGCTTTGCGCAAGGGTCCGGATGCGCGGCGCCCGGGGCGGCATGAGCAGGGACGCGGTCCGTATGCCATGGCGCTGATCCACTATCTGCGGCGCACCCGACTCACGGACGAGGTGGTGCGCGGTCTGGAAAGCGCCTTCGCCTACGACAAGACTTATTTCGACAAGCTGACCGCAAGCCTGCTGCCGCTGTTGGAGAAGCTGTCCTCCGGCGAGGTGGGCGAATTGCTCTCGCCCGGGGCTTCGGATGCGCTGAACCGCCCGCTGTTGCAGTGGGGCAGGCTGGTGAGCGAACAGGGCATCGCCTACGTGGGACTGGACGCGCTTGCCGATCCGGAAGTCGCGGCCGCGGTCGGCAGTTGCATGTTCTCCGACCTGGCCTCGGTGGCGGCCCGTGTTTACCGGGAACGCAGCAGTCGGCCGGGCGGCGCCGCGCCACCCGTTTGCCTGCACGCGGACGAATTCAGCGAATTGATCGGGCCCGAGTTCATTCCGCTGCTGAACAAAGGCCGCGGCGCGGGCTTCCGCATCACCGCCTATACCCAGAGCCTGTCGGATATCGAGGTCGGCGCCGGCAACCGGGAGCGCGCCGGCCAGGTCATCGCGAACTTCAATACCCTGCTGGCGCTGCGTGTACGGGACGAGGAGACCGCACGGCTGTTCACCCGCCAACTGCCCCTCGTGAACATCTACGGAAGAGTTCCGGAAAGCCGCTGCACCGACGACAACGATCTGAGCACCTCCGTGGACTTCGTCTCCCAGACTGCCGACCGTATCACTGAAACACAACTGGAGACCTTGAGCGCGAACGACCTGATCTCCCTGCCGCGCGGCCATGCCTTCGCCCTAACCCAGGGCGGCATGCTCTACAAGCTACGCATACCACTCCTGGAAGCCGCGCCGGATCTCCCCATCATGCGCATGGGGGAAACCCTGCGCGCACTGCACATCCAAAGATGAACGGCCAGACGCGGCGCGGTGCCGGAGGCGGCCTCCTGGCGTGGCTGTTCCTCCTGCTCCTGGGGCCGCCAACGGCCGCGCTGCTGTATGCCTTCTGGCCCTACCCGAAAGCGCGCGGCATGCCCCGCCTGGTCGCCAACGTGCAAGCCGAATACGCCCTTTTGCACCGCCTGGAACCCGAGGCGATACGGCGTGCGCAGCGCGTGGACGCCGCCCTGCACGAACTGCTGTTCCGGCGCACCGGCCTGGAGACCCTGCTACACCCTCCTCCCGGTGCGCGGGACGGCAGTACACCGCGACTGCGCGGTCTCTCTGATTTCCCGCTGGTCCTGCGCTATAGCCTGCGCCTCAGCGCACTGCGCGTGGGAGTGCTGCTGGGCGTCCTCCCGCTGGTCCTGGCGCTCAGTCTGCACGCGATCATCGACGGCGCGACCGCGCGCCGCCTGCGCCGCCTGCGCGCCGCGCGGGAGAGCAGCTTCCTCTACCACCGCTACAAGCTCACCCTGTTCTGTTCCCTGTGGGGCCTGGCCGCCTGCTACCTCCTGCCTCCCATCATCCTGGATCCCCGCTGGATCATCCCCCCCTTTGTCATCGCCTTCAGTGCCACCCTGCGCATGACCACGGCCTGCTTCAAAAAATACCTTTAGAGAACGCTTTTCGGGGAAAACTGCCTCACGGTTCGGGGGAGTCAGGGCCGGCGTCAGCGGGGCCGACGGCATCCTGTTGAGCACGATCCCGGGTGTGGATTTGCGCCCGGGCCCGCGTGCGCGCCCGGGCACGAGCCACCGCCTGCTCAACATAGGTACGGCGCTCCCCGGGTGTCCCGGGGATACTCTGCTCCTGGTCTTGCTCTCGGGCGGCGCGCCACGCACCCAGTCTTTGCCCGCGCTCCAGGTTGCGGAGTCTCGCGTGGTCCACTTCCTCACGGCGGTGTTCCTCCCGGACGACGGCCTCCTTGGCATCCCGGTAACTCTCCACCAGAGGCAGCCGGCTGGGACAGACATAGGAGCAGCAGCCGCATTCGATACAGTCAAACAGGCCCAGGCGCCGGGCCTGTTCCTGACCGTCCAGCGTATCGCGCCGGAGGGACGCTTGGTACAGCAGCTGCGGCAGCAGGCCGGCGGGGCAAACCTCGACGCAACGGCCGCAACGGATACAGGGCAGGTTTGGCGTGGGCGGCTCCGGGGGTTCTTCCATGACCAGAACGCAGCCCAGGGTCTTGGTGATCGGCGCGTCCAGGTCCTGCAGACGCTCCCCCGTCATGGGGCCCCCGGCGATGACATGGTGCGTCTTCCCCAGGGGATGTTCGTGGCACTGGGCCAGGCAGTGCCGCACCGAAGTGCCCAACAGCACCTGCAGGTTGCGGGGATGGTCCACCGCGCCGGTCACCGTGACGTAGCGGGAGATGAGGGGCTCACCGTGCGTCACGGCACGGTAAACGGCGACCGCGGTGGCGACGTTGTGCACCAGCACGCCGCTGTGGATGGCCAGTTCACCGCTCGGCACCTGCTTCCCGGTCACGGCCTGGATGAGTTGTTTCTCACCGCCGATCGGGAAGCGATCCTCCAGCCCCAGCAGTTCAATCTCCTCGTCCAGGTGCGGCTGCAGAATACACGCCGCCTCGGTCATGCTCTCGCGTAGGGCAATAATGCAGCGGCCGGCTTGTAAGACGCGGCGCAGCATGCGGGCGCCGTGCGCGACGCATTCGGCTTTTTCGCGCAACAGGCGGTCGTCGCAGCTGACATAGGGTTCGCACTCCATGCCGTTCAGGATGAGCATATCAACCGCGTTTTCCCGGCCCTCACGCACCTTGATGTGGGTCGGGAAACCAGAGCCCCCCAGACCCATGATGCCGCAATCAAGAATGTGATCCTGCAGCACGCCGGGTGGCTGCTCCTGGTACCCTGCCACGGGACGGAGCTCGCACCAGCGGTCCTCGCCGTCCGGCTCAATCAGGATACAGGGAGTCCTGGCGCCGCCCCGGCGCACGCCGGGATGGGGACGCACACCAAGTACGCGCCCGGAAGTGCTGGCATGTACCGGCACGCTCACGGCCTCCCCCGAGCGGGCTACATGCTGGCCCTTGAACACGCGATCTCCCGGTTTCACCAGCACTTCGGCCGGCCGGCCGAAGTGCTGATCCAGGGGTAAGGCGATGAGGGAAGGGATCGGCGCCCGGATCGAATCGGCTTCGCTGGAAAGCGTCTTGTGCTGTTCCAGCGACAGACCGCCGTGGAAGCGGCTCGGCAGGACCTTCAAGGTCAGCGCCGCACCACCGCCGCAGGGGGCTCCGTGGGAGCCGCCTCCAGAACAATGCAGGCCGTGGGACAAACCGGCAGGCACAATTCGCAACCGGTGCAGTCCTGCGCCAGCACGGTGTGCATGCGGCCCGGTGCGCCCACGATAGCGTCCACCGGGCAGGCGCGCAGGCAGCGTACACAACCGATGCAATCGGCTTCCCGCACCCGGGCCACCCGGGCCACCTGCAGACTCCCCCGGCCGGGAGCAGGCGGCGGCTCGCAACCCAGCAGTTCAGCGAGGGCCGCCAGGGTGTACAGCCCACCAGGCGGGCAGAGGTCAATATCCTCCCGACCCGCCGCGACCGCCTCGGCATAGGGGCGGCAGGCGCTGTAACCGCAACGGCCGCATTGAGTCTGCGGCAACAGGGCGTCCACGGCGGCCGTGCGCCTGGCCAAATCATCGGTGACTTCTTCGGTGACCGTGGGAGGAAGGCTGCGACGATTTTCCATAAACTTCAATTATCTCATTCGTTCATCGGGGCAGGGGGAAACCATGCAAGAGCGGCGCTGCAACCTAAGGTCTTTCCCTCTACACTGTAGCAGCGTTTCGACCACTCCCCGCTGATGACACCCTCTTGAAGCCTGACATTTTCCCTGCCCACGGTCACCCGGCGGCACTGCCGGCGTTGCTGCTGGCCTTAGTCCTCGCATTCCCGGCCCAGGCGCAGGCGCGGGAACCGGCGGTGCAGACTCCGGGTGCTTCTTTATGTCCTCCGCACCCGGAAGCACCCCCCGCCCCATCCGAAAACGCCCTGAAGCTCAGTTCCGAGCGCTCGGAGTACAGCGGCGACGGGCGTCTGCTGCTGGAAGGCGATGTGCGCATATCCCATGGGCGACGGCGCCTGAGCGCGGCACACGCGACCTGGCTGCAAGCGGAAGACCGCGTGGATTTAGAGGGTGATATCCGCTACCACGATCCCCAGCTGTGGCTGGAAAGCGAACGCGGCAGCCTGCATCCGAACGCGCGCCGGGCGCACTTTGAAGACCTCCGCTACCGCCTGGCAGGACGCGGCCGGGGTCGCGCCGAACTCCTGGAGCGCTTTGAAGCCATCACGCGCCTGCGGAACCTGGACTACAGCTCCTGCCCGGGGCAGTCCCCCGCCTGGCAACTCAAGCTGCGCGAGCTGGAACTGGAGCACGCGGCCGGGCAGGGCACGGCGCGCGGCGCGGTCTTCAAACTCTTCGGGGTGCCGGTGTTTTACCTCCCTTACCTGAACTTCCCCATCGGCAACCGCCGCCAAAGCGGTTTCCTGCTCCCGGTGCTGGGTCTCGGCAGCCGCAGCGGCCTTGACGTGCGCATGCCTTACTACTGGAACATCGCTCCCCAGCGTGACGCAACCCTCAGCTTGCGTATCCTGTCCCGGCGCGGCGCCATGCCGGGTCTTGAATACCGCCAGCTGCACCACAACGGCCGCGCCCTTTTCTACGGGGAACTGCTGCCTGCCGACCTGGCTGATCGCAAGCGCCTGCGCGGCCTGCTCCGGCTGGAGCTGGAGCAATCCCTGCCCGGAGGCTGGGAAGCCGAGCTGGACTGGCGCAGTGTCTCCGATCACCGTTACCTGGAGGACCTGGGGGACACCCTGAGCCAGACCAGTGAACAGCGCCTGGAACAGCGCCTGGAACTGCACCGGCAACGCGGCGGCCTGCGCCTGACGGCACGGCTGCTGAATTTCCAGGAACTGGCTTCATCCAACGCCGCCGCCGCGAACCGTCTGCTGCCGGAACTGGAAGTTGCCTACGCCGCCCAGGGCGCCGACCTGGATTTCGGGCTACGCGGGACCCTAAGCCGTTTCCAGGGCGGCGCCGAGGCGAACGGGCTACGCCTGGATTTACTGCCGCAACTCGGCTACCGGCTGCGCTACGGCGGCAGCTACCTGCATCCCCGACTGACCCTGCGCTACACCCACTACGAACTGGAGCGGGATGGCGCGGCTGGTAAGCGGAATGCCAAGCGCCTGCTTCCCGAACTGCGCGTGGATGGAGGACTGCGCCTGGCCGCCGGTGGACACCGCGGCGCCGCGGGATGGGAGCGCTTCCTGTACCTGTTTGAGCCGCGCCTCCTGTACCGTTTCGCGCCCTATCGTGAGCAATCCAGGCTGCCGCTGTTTGACAGTACCCGCGTGGATTTTTCCCGGGCCTTCCTGGAAGCCAACGTGGATCGCTTCAGCGGCGCGGATCGAGTCGGGGATGACAACCGCCTGGGTCTGCTGCTCGGCGCACGCGTCCTGGATCCGGAAACCGGCCGGCAATGGGCGGAGCTGACCCTGGGTCGCTACTTTCACCTGCGCCGCCAGCGCCTGCGCCTGCCTGGAGAACCTCCAGACACGGAGCGCGCATCACCGTTGCTGGCGGCCCTCCAGTGGAATCCGGCGCCGGACTGGCGCTGGCACGGCGAACTGCATTGGCGCCTGAAACAGGGCATCCTGACGCACGCTGTCAGCGCCCTGTACTATCGTGTCGGCCGCGCCCGGATCTTCAACCTGGGCTACAGGTATCGGCGGGACGCGCTGCACTTGCACCAAGTGGATGCATCCTTCCACTGGGAATTGGGGCCGCGCTGGGCTCTCACCGGCCGCTGGCAGCGCTCGCTGCACTCATCCTCGCCGCATGACCTCGAGCTTTTTCTCGGCGTGGAGCGGCGGCATTGCTGCTGGACCCTGCGCCTGCTCGGGCGCCGTTTCGCACCTGGCGGTGTGGAAGGCTATGAAAACGGTCTGTTTTTGGAAGTGGCCCTACACGGTCTGGGACACCTGGGGTATGATATTGTGGGTTTATTCAGGACCGGGCTACCCGGCTACCCGGGAGGTGACTGATTGTCGGCAACTGATACAAAAATGCGCGACCCCTCGAAATTCCCCTCCCTCCCCCTAGTACACTCCTCCAGGCGGTCCCCCGGCAGGCGCGCCCCCGGATGCCTGCTGCTTTTGTCGGCGCTCTGCATCATTGCATGGGGACTTGCCTGGAAAACAGCGTGGGGACAGCAGCAGGCCGTGCGCATTGACAGCATCGCCGCGATCGTCAACCACGACGTGGTGCTGGAAAGCGAACTCAGGCAACGCGAGCAACTCATGCGGGAGCGTATTCTTCAGGAAGGGTTGCGTCCCCCCGATCCCGAACGTTTGCGGCAGGACACCTTGAGGCTGTTGATCCGCCAAAAGCTGCAGCTACAGCGCGCGGAACAGGGAAATATCCGTATCACGGAAGAGCAGCTGCAGCGCTTTCTGGAAAGCTTGGCGGCCCGTAATAACACCACGCTGGAGGGATTCCAGGAGATCCTGGAGCAGGATGGCTTCGATTTCAAGCGTTTCGTTCAAGATGTAGGCGATGAGTTGACCATCAATAAGCTACGCGCGGAACAGGTGGAAAGACGCATCAGCATCTCCGACCAGGAGGTGGAGCGCCACATGAAAAGACAGAGCGTGCAGGGGGACGAAGTGGAATACCGGGTCGGTCACATCCTGCTAGCCCTGGACGAGCAGGGTGATGCGGAACAGGGCGCCGCCAGGCAACGCCTGGCCGAGGAACTCAGTGAACGGCTGCGTGCCGGAGAGGATTTCCGCCAGGTGGCCCTGGAATATTCGGACGCACGCAGCGCCGCGGAAGGCGGTAACCTGGGCTGGCGGCCGGCCGGGAATCTGCCGCAATTGTTTGCGCCCCTGGTCATGACGATGCAGGCCGGGGAAAGCAGTGCCCCCATCCCCAGTCCCAACGGCTACCACATCATCAAGCTGTACGAACTCCGCAGCGGCGGTAAACCGATCATGGTGCGCCAGACCCGAGCCCGCCAGATCCTGCTCACCCCGGGAAACGAAGAAGAGGAAGCGGCGGCGCGCACGCAGTTGGAAAAACTGAAGGCCCGCATCGAATCAGGAGAGAACTTCGCGGCACTGGCGCGCATCCATTCCCATGATCTGACCAGCTTACCGCGGGGCGGGAATCTGGGTTGGATCTCCGAAGGCTCCCTGCCCCCAGACCTGGAAAGCGCCCTGGATCGGTTGGAGCCGGGCGAACTGGGCGGCCCCTTCCGAAGTGTCCTGGGCTGGCACCTGGTGGAAATCCTGGAGCGGCGCGTGACGGACAACCTGGAAGAGCAACAGCGCGACCAGGCCCGCAAACTCATCCGGCAACGCAAAATTCAGGAAGCTACGGAAGAGTGGCTGAACCTCCTGAGAAACGAAGCTTACATCGAATATCGCCTGCACCAAGACGACACCACGCAGAGCGCGAGCGCGGGTTGAATCCGGCGCCCTTGGCCGCCCTCCCGCTGGCCGTCTGCCCAGGAGAGCCGGCCGGAGTCGGCCCGGAACTGTTGCTACGGCTGCTGAGCGAGACCCCGCCGCCACCGCCCTTGCTGGTCTTCGCCAACCCGGAGTTGCTGCGCCGGCGTATCCGCGAATTGCGCCTGGAATTGCGTCCGCGCTTGGCGGAAGCGGAACCCGAA
The DNA here is from genome assembly GCA_014238615.1 of Gammaproteobacteria bacterium. Classification (GTDB taxonomy): domain Bacteria; phylum Pseudomonadota; class Gammaproteobacteria; order Porifericomitales; family Porifericomitaceae; genus JABAAT01. The sequence continues at coordinate 111,029 of JABAAT010000024.1, forward strand.
GAGTTCCACAAACTCCCACCGGCGGCACCCGGAGAGTTCTGGGTACGACCAGCACCCCTGGCCCGTGTGCCGCCTCCCGGGAAACCCGATCCCGCAAACGCTGCGGGTGTTCTGGAAGCCCTGCGCCTGGCCTGCCGGGCCTGCCTGGCTGGTTCCTGCAGCGCCCTGGTCACGGGCCCGGTCTGCAAGCGCAGTATGCACCGGGCAGGCATCGCCTTCCCCGGGCATACCGAATTTCTGGCTTCACTCTGCGATACAGACACTCCCGTGATGCTCCTCGCAGGCGGCGACCTGCGCGTCGCGCTGGCCACCACGCACTTGCCGCTGGCCGCCGTGGCGCGCACCCTGAACAGCGCATACCTGGAGCGCGTACTGCGTGTGCTGGACGGCGATCTGCGCCGCTCTTTCGGATTCTCCGCGCCGCGAATCGGCGTGCTCGGCCTCAATCCCCATGCCGGAGACGGCGGCGCGCTGGGGAACGACGAGCAGGAGTGGATGCAACCCCTGCTGGAACGTCTGCGGGCCGAGGGCCTGCAACTCCTGGGGCCGATCGCGGCAGACACCGCTTTTCTCCCGGAACAGCGCGCCCGCAGCGACGCCCTGCTGGCGATGTATCACGATCAGGGGTTGCCGGTGCTCAAGGCGTTGTACTTCGACGAAACCGTGAACATCACCCTGGGCCTGCCTATCGTGCGGACCTCGGTGGATCACGGCACCGCCTATGACTTGGCCGGCACCGGCCGCGCCCGCCACGACAGCCTGCGGGCCGCCATGCACACGGCCACGCTCCTGTGGCGGAAACGCGCGGTCGCGGCGCCGGCGACTTCTTGAAAAACCCGCGCCGCCGCCTGGGCCAGCACTTTCTGGACGACACGGAAGTGGCTGAACGCATCGCCGAGTTGGCAATCCCGGAAGGCCCTGGCGTGCTGGTGGAAATCGGCCCCGGCCGCGGCGCCCTGACCGCCCCGCTGCTGGAGCGTTGTGCCAGGCCGTGGGGGCTGGACGCGGTGGAGATCGACCCGATCCTGGCCACGGGGCTGCGCCGCCGCTGGGGAGAAAACAGCGGCCTGCGGCTGCATGAGGCGAACGCCCTGCACTTCGACTTCGCGGCCCTGGCGAAACTGCGGCGCAAACTGTACCTGACCGGCAACCTGCCCTACAGCATCTCCACACAACTGGTGTTTCGGTTGCTGCGCCTGGGGGAACGCCTGGGCGGGATGCTGTTTATGCTGCAGGCAGAAGTCGCGTTGCGCGCCTGTGCGGCGCCCGGGGGCAAGACGTACGGTCGCCTCTCGGTGATGCTGCAAAGTTATTGTGAGACCGAGTTGCTGCTGCGCGTGCCGGCCAGCTCCTTCAAACCTCCCCCGCGCGTGGAGTCGGCCGTGCTGCGCCTGCGCCCCCGCGCACCGGGGATACGCGTGCCGGCGGCCTTGGGAGAACTGACGCGGCGCGCCTTCAGCGCGCGCCGCAAGACGCTGCGCAACGCCCTGCGCGACTGCTGCGAGGCGCGCGACCTGGAAACGGCCGGCCTGGACCCGGAAGCACGCCCGGAACAGATCCCCGTGGAGGGCTGGCTGAAACTTGCGGCGCACCCGGGAAAGCGCATCGAAGCCGCGTTGCGCGGCCTCCCCAGTCAACCGTAGCCACAAGTTCCCGCTGACGCGGTACTGTACTTCACCATGCACCCCACGAACGACAAACTGCCTCTCCCCGGCGGCCTCCTGGGAACCCTGGTCCGGTTCCTGGAGCTGCCGGTGGAATACGCCGGGCGCCTGGCGGCCTGGCTGGTGCCCGTTCTGATGCTGCTCATCGTTTACGACGTCGGCATGCGCTATTTCTTTCACAGCGGTTCGGTGCGCCTCCAGGAGCTGGAATGGCACCTGTTCGCATTGGTCTTCCTGCTCGGGGCCGGCCACACCTTGTGCCATGACCAGCACGTGCGGCTGGACCTGCTGCGCCAGGGCCGCTGGATGAATGAGCGGCGGCGTCACTGGGTGGAAATCCTGGGCAGCCTGCTGCTGTTGCTGCCCTTTTGCCTGCTGCTGATAGACAGCTCACTGCCCTTCGCGGAACAGTCCTATCGACAGGCCGAAGGCTCCCCGGATCCTGGCGGGTTACCGTACCGCTGGTTGCTCAAGGCCGTCATCCCGTTCGCCTTCCTGTTGCTGCTGCTGGCCGGACTGGCACGCCTGCTACGCTCCGTCGCGGCCTTGCGCGCCCGCTCCCCCAGCCCAGATTCCTGATCCCACACGGCGGCTTTCCCCCATGGATACCTCCTACTGGGCGCTGACCATGTTCCCGGCCCTGCTGCTACTGCTGCTGCTCGGCTATCCCATCGCCCCCACCTTGGGCGCCGTGTCCCTGGGCTTCGGCCTGCTCTTCCTGGAACCGGGGTTTTTCGATCTGCTGCCCCTGCGGATCTGGGGCATCATGACCAATTTCACCCTGCTTGCGGTGCCCCTGTTTATCTTCATGGGCATGCTGTTGCAGCGCTCCGGCCTCGCCGAGGAACTGCTGGAGACCACCAGCCTGCTGTGCGCCGGGCTGCGCGGCGGCATGGCGCTGGCGGTGATCGCGGTGGGCGCACTGTTCGCCGCCGCCACCGGCATTGTCGGCGCCACCGTAGTCACCCTGGGCATCATCGCCCTGCCCGGCATGCTACGTCACGCTTATGCGCCGTCCCTGGCTGCGGGCACCATCACCGCCTCCGGCACGCTGGGGCAGATCATCCCCCCCAGCATCGTGCTTATCTTGCTGGGGGATATCCTGGGGTTGTCGGTAGGCAAACTGTTCATGGCGGCGCTACTGCCGGGGCTGCTGCTGGTGCTGTTGTTCATGGTCTATGTGCTGATACTGGTGCGGTGTCGTCCGGCCATGGCGCCGATGCCGCAACGCCTGGATCAGGCTTCCAGGAAACAGCTGAAACTGCGGGCCCTGCGTAGCCTGATGCCGCCGCTGCTGCTCATCGGCGGCGTTCTGGGCTCTATCTTCTTTGGACTCGCGTCCCCCACGGAAGCGGCTGCAGTGGGCGCGGCCGGCGCCCTGCTGCTCGCCGTGCTGCTCGGAAGCCTGCGCCTCCAGGGAGTCCGGGAAAGCGCGCGGCAGACGGTACGCCTAAGCAGCATGGTGTTCCTGGTGCTCATCGGCGCCACTTCCTTCGGCCTGGTGTTCCGGGGCATGGGCGGCGACCGCATCGTGGAGGAACTGTTGATCGCCATGCCAGGCGGCCCATGGGGCTTCCTGCTGGTCAGCATGCTGTTGCTCTTCGTGCTCGGCATGTTTCTGGACTTCCTGGAAATCTGCTTCATCGTGGTGCCGCTGCTGGGGCCCATCGCGCAGCAGCTAGGCGTGGACACGCTGTGGTTCGCGGTGCTCATCGCGATTAACCTGCAAAGCTCTTTCATGACCCCGCCTTTCGGCTTTTCGCTTTTTTACCTGAAGGCGGTCGCACCGCCCGACCTGAAACTGGGGGTGATCTACCGCGGAGCCCTGCCCTTCGTCGCCATCCAGGCAGTCGTATTGCTGCTGGTGGCGGCCTGGCCGGCCCTGATACATTGGCTGCCGGGACTCGTGGAGCGCGCGTCTTAACTTCAGGACTGCAAAAAGAAAACCCCGCGCAGGGGGACTGCGCGGGGCATAAAAGCAGACAAATTTAAAAATAGACAGGACGTTGGAGAATCCAAAGCCTCCTTACATCATGTCTTCCATGCCTCCCGGGACGCCACCGGAACCAGGCATGGGCGGCTTTTCTTCCTTGGGCAGCTCCACCACGATGGCCTCGGTGGTGATGAGCAGGCTGGCCACGGAAGCCGCGTTTTGCAAAGCGGAACGCACGACCTTGGTCGGGTCCAGAATGCCCATCGCCAGCATGTTTCCATACTCGCCGGAAGCGGCATTGAAGCCAAAGTCGTCTTTCCCCTGCAACACTTTGTTCACGACCACGGAAGGTTCCTCACCGGCATTGAAGACGATCTGGCGCAGCGGCTCCTGCAGGGCCCGACGCACGATACCAATGCCAGCGTTCTGATCGATGTTATCTCCCTGCAGCTTCTCCAACGAACCTAGGCAGCGCAACAAGGCCACCCCGCCGCCGGCCACGACGCCTTCTTCCACGGCGGCCCGGGTGGCATGCAAGGCATCCTCAACGCGTGCCTTGCGCTCTTTCATTTCCACTTCGGTGGCGGCTCCCACCTTGATCACGGCGACCCCGCCGGCCAGTTTGGCGACGCGCTCCTGCAGCTTCTCCTTATCGTAGTCCGAGCTGGAGTCCTCTACCTGGCGGCGTATCTGTGAGATGCGCGCCTCGATTTCGTTTTTCACCCCGGCGCCGTCAATAATCGTCGTGTCCTCCTTGGTGACAACCACGCGCTTGGCGGTGCCCAGGTCGTCCAGGCTGACTTTCTCCAGGCTCAGGCCCACCTCTTCGGAGATGACCTTGCCCCGGGTCAGGACGGCGATGTCCTCAAGCATGGCCTTGCGCCGGTCGCCGAAGCCGGGCGCCTTGATCGCCACAACCTTGACGATGCCGCGCAGGGTGTTCACCACCAACGTGGCCAACGCCTCGCCCTCGACATCCTCGGCCAACACCAGCAACGACTTGCCGGCGCGGTGAATGCTTTCCAGCAGGGGCAGCAGGTCCTTGATGTTCGAAATCTTCTTGTCGTGCAGGAGAATGTAAGGATCCTCCAGCTCGCAGTTCATGGCCTGCTGGTTGTTCATGAAATAAGGAGACAGGAACCCACGATCAAACTGCATGCCTTCCACCACATCCAGTTCGTTGTCCAGGCCGGAGCCCTCCTCCACGGTGATGACTCCTTCCTTGCCCACCTTCTTCATGGCCTTGGAAATGATATCGCCAATGGGCTGATCGGCATTCGCCGAGACCGTGCCCACCTGGGCGATGGCATTGTCGTCTGAACAAGGCTGGGAGATCCCGCGCAGGCCATCCACCACGGCGATGACCGCCTTGTCGATACCGCGCTTCAGATCCATCGGGTTCATCCCGGCTGCCACGGCCTTGGTGCCTTCCTTCACGAAAGAGTAGGCGAGCACGGTGGCGGTGGTGGTACCGTCGCCGGCCAGGTCCGAAGTCTGAGAAGCGACTTCCTTAAGCATCTGGACCCCCACGTTCTCGTACTTGTCCTTGAGTTCGATCTCTTTCGCCACGGAAACTCCGTCTTTGGTCACCGTGGGAGCGCCGAAGCTCTTTTCCAGAACGACGTTGCGTCCCTTGGGGCCTAACGTCACCTTTACGGATTGGGCAAGGATGCTGATACCCCGCATTATGCGTTGCCGGGCTTCAGTCCCCAGCTTGATTTCTTTAGCACTCATGGCTACATTTCCTCTATTCGATGTCTGTGAGTCGGTTCGATGATTCGGTTCGATGCTGATGTGGAGCCTTAACTCAAAACGACGCCCACGATGTCTTCTTCCCGCATGACTACATACTCGTCACCCGTGATCTTGACTTCGTTGCCGGAATACTTGCCGAACAACACCTTGTCACCGACCTTGACTTCAAGCTTGCGGGTTTCTCCGTTATCAAGCAGCTTGCCCGGCCCAACGGCGACCACCTCACCCTGAACTGGCTTTTCCGTAGCCGAATCCGGGATCACGATGCCGCCCGAGCTGGTCCTCTCTTCCTCGGTGCGCTTTACGATCACGCGATCGTATAAAGGGCGAATATTCATACTTTCATCCTCTCCTCAACATGTAAAGTTTACGACTGGATTTAGGGAGTGTCTCAGGACGTCCGGAGGCTGTGCACAACCGGCGCAATCGGCCATCTGCCGATTATCTTGTTGGCACTATCCCCCGGTGAGTGCTACTATTATAGGTACCCTTCCGGGAAATACAAGCCTCGGGCGCATTGCTGCCGAGCCGGGCTCCGCGGCCACCCGGAACCACCAAGCGGTGCCGGGACGGCAACGCTTCCCGGGTGCTCCACGGGGCCTGCCAAGCGCCTGCCCCAAGCCGCAACGCAGGCGACGGCGGGGAAGCAGCGGCACTCCGTTATCATGTAGCTGATGAAAAAGCCCACCACCACGCACTCCGACTCCGCCGGGGAGGCCGTGCTTCTGGTGCTCTGCAGCTGTCCCGGAGGAGACGAGCAAGTCGCCCGGCAGATTGCCGCTGCATTGGCCGAACGGCGCCTGGCCGCCTGCGTCCATATTATCCCGGGCCTGCCCGCCCTGTTCCGCTGGGAGGGACGCCTGGAACAACAAGCCGAATGCCTGCTGCTGGCCAAAACCACGCGGGCCGCCTACCCGCGCCTGGAGCAGGAAGTGCTTGCCATGCATCCATACAACGTCCCGGAAATCATCGCCATACCGCTCGCCCGGGGCCTGGAAAGCTACCTCTCCTGGGTCCGGGACAACACCCTGGCGGATACCCCGGACAGTCCAGCCGATCTGAACCGCGACTCCCCGGCGGCGCCCGGCACCATCACATGAACAAGCCACGCGGCCCACTCCACGCCCAAAGCCGCGCCGCAGCCTGGCTCCTGCCGTGGTTGCTCGCGCTCGGCACGGTCCACGCCGCAGTCGGTGACAGCCTCTCCGATTTCCTGGGCCGGGATTCCTGGCACGACGACATCCTGGAAGTAGAGGAGGCCTTCCCGGTCATCGCCGAGCTGCAGCCAGCGGCGCGGCGTATCCTGCTGCACTGGGATATCCAGCCCGGTTACTACCTGTACCGCGACAAGTTCAGCTTCGCGGCGCGGGCGCTGCGCCTGGGCGAGGCCGGGCTGCCGGAGGGCGTGCCGGAGGAGGACCCGGAATTCGGCATGGTGCAGGTGCTGGAAGGCAACCAGACCATCACGCTGCCCTTCATCACGGAGGATAGCGGCCCGGTACCGGCGCACTTGGAAATAACCTACCAGGGCTGCAAGCGTGACACCCTCTGCTACCCGGTAGCACGGCACGGCTTTGAGCTTCCCCTTGGAGACAGCGGCGCAGGCGGGGGCTCCGCCGTCTGGATTCCCGGCACGGCACTGGCGGCGCCCACCGCCGTTGTCGCAGAACCCTCGCCCGTCATACCCGGCGGCGCTATTCAGGATTTCTTCAGCACCCTGCGCAACGGCAACGCCTGGCTCATCTTGTCGGCCTTCTTCGCCGCCGGCCTGTTACTGGCCTTCACCCCCTGCATTCTGCCGATGCTGCCCATCCTTTCCGGGATCATCGTCGGCGAACGGGCCTCCGGGCGGCGGGCCTTGCTGATCTCGGGAAATTACGTCCTGGGCATGGCCCTGACTTACGCCCTGTTCGGCCTGGTTGCCGGGCTCATGCACTACAACCTGCAGGCCGCCCTGCAACTTCCCTGGGTGCTGATCCTGTTCAGCGCGATCTTCGTGGCCCTGGCCTTGTCCATGTTTGACGTCTTCTCCCTGCAGGCGCCGGCGGCCCTGCAAACGCGCCTGGCGGCGCTCGGGAGCAACCGCGCCGGGCTGGTCAAGGCATCCGTGATGGGCGTTGCCTCGGCGCTCATCGTCGGCCCCTGCGTAGCACCCGCCATCGTTGGAGCGCTGCTGTTTATCAGCGTCGCCGGTGAACCACTGCGCGGTGCCATGGCGCTGTTTACCCTGGGCCTGGGGATGGGTGCGCCGCTGCTGGCGGTCGGCGTTCTAGGCGGACATATCCTGCCGCGCGCCGGCCTCTGGATGGTGCGCATCCGGCAGGGCTTCGGTGTGCTCATGCTGGGAGTCGCCCTGTGGCTCCTGGGCCGCGTGCTGCCGGATGACTTCATGTTGCTGTTGTGGGCCGCCCTATGCATCGCGGTGGGGATCGTTTATCTGGGCGCTCTGGAACCAGCGCCCACGCCGCGCCTGCTCGACCGCTTCCCCAAGGCGCTGGGCGCCGTCCTGCTCATCTATGGAGCCGCCCTGCTGGTCGGCGCCACCGTGGGCGGCGGCAGACCGGCCCAACCACTGGCCGGGCTGCGCGGCTCCGAAACAGGCGATGCCGCCTCAAGCCAGGCCGACTTCCGCACCATCAGCGACTACTCGGAACTGCAGGCCGCCCTGGACGAAGCCGGGCGCATCGGGCAACCCACCCTGCTCAAGTTCCACGCCGAATGGTGTGTGACTTGCAAAAAGCTCGACGACGTCACTTTCCCGGCTCCCGAAGTACAGGCCGTTCTGTCCGGGGCCATGCTGCTGCTGGCGGATGTCACCGACTACGAGGCGCACCGGGGGCTGCTGCGGAAACTGGACCTGGTGGGGCCACCGGCGGTGCTGTTTTTCGGCGCCGACGGTCGGGAGCGCAGCGTCTATCGGCTCCAGGGCTTTCTGAACGCCACCGATTTCAGCCGGCGCGCGCGCCAGGCTTTGTGGGGTGACGGGGAAAGCGCCCGGGGAAGCGCGGGGCAGGCGGCGACGGGCGATGCGTAAGGCCCGTCCACCGGCGTAACCAGCGGGGCTAACGAAGAACAATGCCCAGGCCGTCACGCGGCCGCGCTTCGGCAGGCGCGGCCGCCTTACTCACATGCGTCCTCACCGTGGCCGCGCCAGCCGGGTGCTTACACGTTGAACAAGCGGATCACGGGGCGTTGCCGAAGCTGACACTGCGACAGCTGGACGGCTGGCTACGCGAACTCTCGGAAGAATGGAGGGGCCGGGTGCTGCTGGTCAACCTGTGGGCTACCTGGTGCCTGCCCTGCCGCAAGGAGATCCCCGAATTCATTGAACTGCAGGAGCGGCACGGCGCTGCGGGGTTGCAGGTCCTCGGCATCGCTCTGGATGAGGAGGAGCGGGTCAGGCAATACTTGGCCGACCATGCGGTGAACTACCCGATACTGCTGGCCGGAGATCAAAGCTATCGGCTGACTGAAGAACTCGACAACCCGGAATTCCTGCTGCCTTTTTCCGTCATCGTCAACCGCTCCGGCCGCATCGTTTTCCGGAAAACAGGCCGTCTGCACAGCGCCGAAGCGGAATCCGTCCTGCTCTCCCTGCTTTAGGCCCCTGCACCGCCCCGCTCCCGGGACGAAGCGCCCGCCGTGACGAAACGTGTTGATGCTTTTTACAGCACTTTTGGTCACGGCCGGGACGGAGAGGCTGACGGCTTGAAAATTGAAAATCGAAGGGCTTTTGTCTTATAATCAGCGGGGAAGTTCTTTGAAAAGAATCGATCTTCTCGTCAAATAACCAGAATCCGGAGGGAACTCTCCCCTCTGGAAATCTGGAGTGTTGAAGTATTCCGGAGGCATATTCATTCGTCATGGCAAAGCTCGTACTGGTGTTGCACGGCCCCAACCTGGGCCGGCTCGGTCAAAGGGAGCCGGAAATCTACGGTACTTCCACCTTGGCCGAAGTGAACAGTACCCTGCAAGACCAGGCCGCCGACCTCGGCCTGGAGCTACGCTGCTTCCAAAGCAATGCGGAACACGCCCTGCTGGAATGCATCCACGCCGCGGCCGGGGAGGCATCCTTCATCATCATCAATCCCGGGGCCCTGACGCACACCAGCGTGGCCCTGCGCGACGCATTACTGGACGCGGGACTACCCTTCATCGAGGTGCACATCTCCAATCCCTATGCACGTGAGCCCTTCCGCCACCACTCCTATTTGCGGGACGCGGCCACGGGAGTCATCTGCGGGCTGGGCGTACAGGGCTACGAACTGGCCCTGCAGGCCGCCGCCGGCCAGCTGCGCGCGACGCACTGAAGCCGCCATGGACCTGCGTAAGATCAAAAAGCTCATGACGTTGCTGGAAAATTCCGGCCTGGATGAACTGGAACTGCGCGAGGGTGAGGAAACCATACGCCTGCGCCGCAACAGGGTTCTGGAGCACGAAACCGCCCCGGCGGCGACGCCGCAAGACGGGGAGCGCGGAAAACAACAGCCGGAGACGGAACAGGAGGCATCCGGGCACACGGTTCGATCCCCCATGGTGGGCATCTTCTACGCTTCCCCCAAGCCGGACAGCCCGCCTTTCGTGAAAATCGGACAGCAGGTACGCAAAGGCGAGGTGCTGTGCATCATTGAAGCGATGAAAGTCATGAACCAAATTGAGGCTGACGGCGACGGTGTGATCACTCGGGTTCTGGTGGAAAACGGCGCCCCGGTGGAATACCGGCAGGCCCTTTTCCAGCTGCGCTGACGAGTCCCGCCGCCACCCACGGCGCCGCCATGTTCAACAAGATTGTGATCGCCAACCGTGGCGAGATCGCCCTGCGCATCCTGCGCGGCTGTAAAGAGCTGGGTATCCAAACCGTGGCTGTTTACTCCGAGGCCGATCGTGAGCAGAAACATGTCCTGCTCGCCGACGAATCGGTTTGCATCGGCCCTCCGCCCCCCTCCGACAGCTACCTGCATATACCGGCCGTCATCAGCGCCGCTGAGATCACCGACGCCGAGGCCATCCACCCAGGTTACGGTTTCCTTGCCGAAAACGCTGACTTCGCCGAGCAGGTGGAGCAAAGCGGCTTTTGTTTCATCGGCCCCCGCCCGGCTACCCTGCGTCTCATGGGCGACAAGCTGCGCGCCAAGGAAGAAGTTCAGAGGCTCGGCCTGAACTGCGTCCCAGGCGGCACCGGGGCCCTGCCCGAGGGGTCCGAAGCCTGCCTGACCATGGCCAGGCACATCGGCTTCCCCGTGCTCATCAAGGCCGCCGCCGGCGGTGGCGGACGCGGCATGCGCGTGGTCCACAGCGAAGCCATGTTGCTGAACGCCGTGAGTCTCACGCGCGCCGAAGCCGGAACAGCTTTCGGTGACAACACCCTGTACCTGGAAAAATACCTGGAGCGCCCCAGGCACATCGAGATCCAGGTGCTCGCCGACGGCAAGGGGAACTGCATCCACCTGGGAGAACGCGATTGCTCCATACAGCGCCGCCATCAGAAGCTGATCGAGGAGGCCCCGGCTCCCTTTATCGAACCCAGGCAACGTGAAAACCTGGGGAAACGCTGCGTCGAGATCTGCCACTCCCTGAACTACCGCGGCGCCGGCACCATGGAGTTCCTATACGAAAACGACAACTTCTACTTTATCGAGATGAACACCCGTATCCAGGTGGAGCACCCGGTCACCGAGATGATTACCGGCATCGACCTGGTCAAGGAGCAGATCCGTCTCGCCGCCGGGGCCGAGCTCGGCATCAAGCAAAAAGAGTTGCGCCCGCGCGGATGGGCCATCGAGTGCCGCATCAACGCCGAGCACCCGGAAACCTTCCGCCCCAGCCCCGGCACCATCACCCACTACCACGCCCCCGGAGGCCCCGGGGTGCGCATGGACACCCACATCTACCAGAACTACAGCATTCCCCCCTACTACGACTCCCTCATCGGCAAACTGGTTGCAAGCGGCAACAGCAGGGAGGAAGCCCTGGCCCGCCTGGACAATGCACTGCACGAGATCATCATAGAAGGCACGGACACCAACCTCCCCCTGCTACGCCGCCTGGTAAGAGACGCCGACTTTCGGAACGGAGCACTGCACATCCACTTCCTGGAACAATGGATGAAAAGCGAAGGCTGAACCCGGCGCCCCTCAAGGCTCCCCCCGCGCAACACATACGAACGCGGACAACCACCCCACGTATATGATCCCCCGAATCAAAACCCTGGTGCCGAGGCAAAAACGCAAAAGGTTCTGTCCATCTTCTCCAGCCTTGCCGGTGGGCGCTCCCACCTGGGACATGGGCGCGGGCTTTGCTTCGCTCCTGTTTCTAGGGGGCGATGACCGGTCCCTTCTTGATGAGCTCCAGGAGTCGCTGTTTACTCTTCCTGGTCCATTGCTCTACGTCTTCCGGGGTGCGTAGAGCGGCGCCTTGGAGTTCCGCCTGCTGTGCTTCCGGTTCTGTTTGCCGCACTGCCTGCAGGAAGGCCTCTCTGAAGAGCTGTGGGAAAGCGGCCTTGTTCCTGCTCCAGGTTTCCAGGGAAACCTGCTCCAGGGATTGTCTTAGCTCCTCCGTGGTGCCTATGGGGCCCTTGTCTATTTCCTGGTCCAGCCCGGCCGCAACCAGGATCTTGTACTGCTCTTCCTCTTCGAGTTTCCGCCAGCTCGTTGCCTCCTGGAGCCTGCCTTTCTCCTGTTCGTAAGCCGCCGCATACCCCTGCTCGGCCGCGATGAGGATGTTGCGTAGTTCTGTTGCCAGTTTCTGCTCCATGATATCCATGGGATTTTCCGACTGGAGCAGGTTGCGGTTCTGCCTGATTGAACCAAGTTGTTGACTCAGCTCCCTGGCGATGGGGAGGCCTTTTGCGTGTATCAGCAATTCGAGGAGTTGCCTGTATTGTCTTGTGCGCTTCTGTTGGAGCTCTGCCTGCTCTCTCCATTCCTGGATCTCCTTTTGGAGTTGCTTGCGCCGGGCGTGGATGGCCTGTAACCTCCCTTCGCCTGGCCTGCCCTGCATGTCCTTGAGGTGACTGGTGTCCGGGGGCTTAGGGAAGGGGGGGTCTCCTCCTATTCTTTCGGCCAGGGCTGTCACCTCGTTCAAGTATTTATCCGCTGCATCCGCCTCCTCCCCGGGTTGGCACGAGATGCCCGCTTCCTGGAACAGCTCCCTTAGCTCAGTGAGCTGCGGGGCGCCGATGGTGGGGCTCTCTCCGTGGAATTCCGCGGCGTGGATCTTTCCCTGGACCATGACGTCCGCCCGCAGGGGTTTGCCATCGAGGCTCGCGTGCAGGCGGCCAGCGTCGCAGAGGCTCATGATGACGCTGTCTATGACGTCCCTGGGCCAGCCGTATGGGGGTGCCGCGAAGTGCTCCCTGATCTGCCCGCCCTTCCTGCCGGGTCCTACCTGCTCAAGCACCATGGCGCATACGGGATGCTGCTCCACGGGGCCTCGATATCCCAAGGGTCCCAGGGGGGCGTCCGAGCCTGCCTGGGTGAGATCCAGAACCTGCCTCCAGCGCTTGTCGTCCACATGGTGGAATTCGTGGAACAGGCGCTCCTGTGCATTCCTTGCCCCCTGGATGAGCTTCTTGATGGTGCTCGCCTCCTGGATTTCCTCGCCCCCGCCCTGGAAGATCCTGACCTCCCGCATGAGCTTTTGCACCAGCCTCTTGCGTTCCTGCTCGGCGTCCCGGACCCGGGTCGCCAGTACCCGGCGCACCTCCTCGTCCTCGGAGGAGACGGGGGAGCCCTTGTCGGCCAAGGTTTCCCTGGCCGCTTCCTCGCCGGCGATCGCTACAGAGAGATCGTCCGAGTGTTCCCTGGGAATAAAGGCATACAGCAATGGACTCTCTGTGCCGGCGGCACGGGCGGTCTGCTCTACTTCTTTCTCCCCGGTGTTCCAGCCGTCCCGGATCCAGACGGGGATGGCGGTGCTGTCTCCCCTGGGCGCCTCGTGACCGATGTGCCAGGTGAGCTTGCGGGGTGTCTTGTATTCTCCCTGCATCAGGCTGATAGACTCCACGTACTCCTTGGTCTCCTCCTGGAGAACCTCGGTGCGTGTGACGCTGAGCCGCGCCTGGTCTTCCATGAATGCCTTGCGACGTTTTCTGAACTCCTTCTCCCATTCGCTTCCTTCCCGGGTCTGCAAGGCGTATTCGTCCCCCTCCAACTTCACCAGGATGCCCTCCTGTACCAGCTTTTCCAGGGCTTCCGGGAGTTCCTGCCGCAGCTTGTCGCGATCCCGCTCCAGGTCTTTCACCAACAGGTCTGTCAGGCTTTCCGTGGTAGCGCGCACCCCCAGATCGGCTTCCTTCCCGCGCGGCAGCCTGCCGATCAAGAACACCAGGCTGCAGATGCCGGCGCGCAGATCACCCCCGGGGGTGCCATCGCCCAAGGCGGTGATCCGGTCATGGACCTCTCGCGGCAACTGGCCGGACTGCAGCAGGTTGGATGCGATCTGCCCGTACAGGAAGTCCGTGGGCACCACGGTGCCCAGGGGATCCTCCGCGGTGGCGCGGGCCGCCTCGTAGATGATGCGCAGCTGTGTGCGCAGCCGGTCGGTGCCGCCAGTGTGGTGCAGGGAGCGCAGGATTTCCACCCAGAAGCGGCGCCGCACCGGAAGCAGCGGGTAGTCCTGGATCAGGGCTTCCTCGTCCTCGGCGGCGGTTTTAAGCCTGGTGTGTGACAGCTGCCGGTGCGCCTCGCCGGAATTCCATTCCAGTATTTCGCGTAACGAGGAGATGCAGTTCTCTTTCTTGGCCAGCACGACCTTGCGCACGACCTGCTCCACGTCGTTGTCGGAAAGCTGGACGTTCACCGTGAAGAGGCCCTGGAGCGGCTGCAAGGCGGAGGCAGCCTGCAGGGCCGACTGACCGATCCCCAGGAGCAACAGCTTGCCGCCGAAACGCTTGCCGCAGGCCTCAACCACCTCCTGGAAATCCTGGGTACGCGAGCTGTCCTCGCCGAGGTATGGCTGGACCTCGTCCAGAAGGATCGCGGTACAGGGGATGGCCGAGCGCTCCGTCAGGACCTCCCGGATGGTGGCCACGAACTCATCGGTGTTGATGTCGTCCACATCCTTGTATTGTGCGCGCAGCAAGACGCCGACGTCCTTTGCATCTTTGGCGAAGTTCGGATTGATTTTCAGCAGGGTCTTCGAGACGTAGGGGCTGACGTACATATCGCGCAGCTCCTGTTCAAAATTGCGCTTCTCCTCATGGAGCGCGGCCACCATGGGAGTGTACAGCTTGTTCCGCCTGAGCCACAGGGTGAACTTCGCCTGGGGGTAGCTTGCGGGCAACCTCGCCGATCTGAACACAACGGCCAGCACCGCCAGGCGCACGCTGCCCTTGCCGCCGACATCCGCCCCCAGCGTCCCGGCCGCCGCATGCAGGCCGCTGCCGCTACTGCCGAGGGTGGAGAGTTCCAGGAGCAGTTCTTTGATCTCCCCCGACACTCCGGCCAGGGAGCGGGCCTTCGCGCCGTCTTCCGGGAATTGATAGTCCTCCCACAGGAAGCGCAACACCTTGGCCAGGTGAGATTTACCGCTGCCGTAGGGGCCGCTGACCCAGACCGCGGGCTGTTGCGGCTTGTCGCAGTGCTCAAGATAGGATTGCAGGATGCGGATCAGCCCCTCCTGGTATCCCCCGTCACAGACAAAACGCTCCAGCTCAAAGCGCAGAACCGCGCGGTTACCCGAGGTCATGGCATCGCTCAGCTCGGCGACCCCGTCGTTCAGAAGCTTGTTATCCCAAGGAGCTTTTTCGTAGATTTCCTTGTTTTTCATAAGCTCTATAACTCCGTTGCTTGAAGTGATAGGAACGGCGTGGTAGCCCCAGCCGTCCCGGGCACCCAACAGGCGATGGTTATTATCTTCATATTCGCCGGGCGGCTTCAAAATCCCCCGTGGACAGCGTGGAGAACTCCATAACCCTGATCATATAGTAACCCGCCGGGTATTCCAGAATGTGGGCCGGCACCACGCGGGCCGGGCAACGGCCCAAGGCACCGGGAATGGAGGGGCTCCCCCCACGGCAGGCGTTTTGCGCCGCCACACGGCACTCGGCGGGATACCGGCCATTCCGGACCTTCCACGCACCCGGCAAGGGAAAATAACTCTTCTGAGCGGCGCCTGCGGCCTGGCTGCCCCTGCCTGGGCCAACTGCTTTCCCGCACCTCCTCCGAGGGACGCCGGGATCTCCGCCCGCCGCCAGGCCACGGCGGGAACACACCCGTGCCGTCTTACAACTGTTTACATTGACAGGGAAGCTGATAGTTACTACTCTCACAATAATCCGTGCGTTGGCCAGGCTACCGGCCTGGAACGCTTTCCAAGCTTTTCAGGACTGCAGGCGCCGCACTCACAATCCATAGGGAGGTGATGCCATGGAATCATCTAATGACACGCAACCACGTAATATCGTGATCTGTTGTGACGGCACGGGAAACGAATATGGGGAAAACAACACAAACGTTGTACTGCTGCACTCGCTGCTTGAAAAAGACTCCAGGCAGTTGGCTTTTTATGACCCGGGCGTGGGTACCGGGGGGTGGGAATATGAACATGGAAAGATAACGAAAAAATGCGACCTGGCAACCGGCGGCGGTCTGCAGAAGAATGTGGAAGACGCCTATCGCTACCTGATGCATCCCTATCGGGAAGGGGACAAAGTCTATCTCTTCGGCTTCTCGCGCGGGGCTTTCACGGCCCGCTCCCTGGCGGGCATGTTGCATAAAGTGGGATTACTGACGCCTGGCAGGGAGAATATGGTGAAGTATGCCAGTAAGATGTATAACACCAAAAACAACAAGGAACTGTCTGCCGACTTCAAGAAGGACTTCTCGCGTTCCTGTCCGGTGTATTTCATCGGCGTCTGGGATACAGTGAGATCGCTGTATCTGAACGCCGGAAAGCGCTTCCATGATGACACCCTGAACCCCGATGTGAAGTACGGCTGTCATGCTTTAGCCATTGACGAAAAGCGTAAAGACTTCCCTCCCTCCCTGTGGGATGAATCATCCAGGACCCCCGAACAAACCATTGAGCAAGTATGGTTTCCGGGGGTGCATTCGGATGTAGGCGGCTGGTACGATGCGCGCGGACTCTCCAACGGGGCACTGCACTGGATGGCGAAAAAGGCGAAACGCCGCGGGTTGCGGTTGTCCCTGGATCTGAAGGAACTTAAGCGCGATTATTCCCCGGATGCGCATGACGAACTGCATGATTCTTATGAGGGAATTTATCGTTTACGTGGAACAAGCGTACGCAAAATCCCGGAGGGGGCGAAACTGCACCGCAGTGTGGAGGAACGGATGTCCCGGGAGGAAAACGACTACCGGCCTAAGAACCTGCCGGAGAACCGCTCTTGGGTGAATGACTGACCGGGGGCTCCGGGCGGCGGGGTTGCGCTGTACGGTTCCTGGTTTTGTTGGGGACACCGCAGCCGCCGCCTCCCGGGGTGTCTATGATGAGGTGATCTCCGGGTTGCAGCTGGAGGCTCTGGCAGGGCTGCAGTTCCTCCACGTGGTTGCTTCCACTTCTTTTGAGGCGGTTGCGGCCCGGTTGACCGGGGGCACCTCCTTTTAGTCCCTGTGGTTGCCTTCTGCGGTTGGAGGTAATCAGGGATACGGTCACGGGCTGCTGGAAACTGAGCTCCCTGGTGAGGCCTTCTCCTCCCTTCCAGCGTCCCGCTCCCCCGGAGTTTTCCCTGGCCTGAAAGCGCTCCACCCGGATGGGGTACCTGGCTTCCAGTATCTCGGGGTCGGTGATGCGGGAATTGGTCATGTGGGTGTGCACCGGGCCGGCGCCCGGGAAGTCCAGTCCGGCGCCCGCTCCTCCCGCCAGGGTCTCGTAGTACTGGAATTCCTCGTTGCCGCAGCAGAGGTTGTTCATGGTGCCCTGGGAGTCGGCCAGGACGCCCAGCGCGGCAAAAATGCAGTTCACGACGGCCTGGCTGGTCTCCACGTTGCCGGCGGCGACGGCCGCAGGATACTCTGGGTGCAACAAGGAAGGCCTGGGGATGATCAGGGTCAGGGGTCTCAGGCAGCCCTGGTTCAGGGGGATGGGGTCGGATACGAGGCAGCGCAGGGCGTAGAGTACGGCCGCCTCGGTGACAGCGCGCGGAGCATTGAAGTTGCCGGGGTGAATGGGGCTGGTGCCGGTGAAGTCAAAGCTTGCGGTGCCGTTTGCCGGGTCTGTTTCAATGCGCAGGTGGATCAGGGCGCCGTCGTCCAGGCGGCGCTCGGCCTGTCCCGAGCGGGCGGCGCGCAGGGCCTCCCTGACGCAGTGCGCGGCGTTGTCCCTCAGGTATTCCGTGTAGGCCAGCACGGTGTTTTCCCCGTGTTGCCGAAGCATGCGTCTCAACTCCTCCTGCCCGGCACGACAGGCCGCCCACTGGGCGCGCAGGTCGGCGAGGTTGTCCTGCGGGGTGCGGGCCGGGTGCGGGCCGGCCTGCAGCAGCCGAAGCAACTCCCGCTCGCGCGGGCGCTGCTCCTCTCCGCAGTAGAGGAAATCCCTGATCAGGACGCCCTCCTCTTCGATGTGCCTGGAGTCGGGCGGCATGGATCCCGGGACCGCGCCGCCGATGTCGGCGTGGTGGCCGCGCGCGCCCAAAAAGAAGCACAGCGTGCCGTGCTCGTTAAAGAGCGGCTGGATCAGGGTCACATCCGGGAGATGCGTGCCGCCGGCGTAGGGGTCGTTCGAGACCCAGGCCTGGCCGGGGCGCAGTCTGCTCGCCTGGCGTTGCTTCAGAACGCGCACCGCAACACCCATGCTGCCAAGGTGCACGGGGACATGCGGGGCATTCGCCACGAGTCGACCTTCGGCGTCAAACAGGGCACAGGAAAAATCCAGCCGCTCCTTGATGTTGACGCTGGTGGCGGTGCGCTGCAGCACCGCCCCCATCTGCTCCGCCACCGCCATGAAACGGTTGTTGAAAACCTCCAGGCGCGCCGGGTTCGGGCCCTTGCTCCTGGCACCCGCCTTGCGGCGGCGGCCTCGACTCCGCTCCAACAGCAGCATGCCATCGCTCTCGTTTCCCTCTTTCAACCGCGCGCGCCAGCCCGGCTCAATCACCACCGTGGTGTGCGCTTCCAGGATCAGGCCCGGGCCGGAGCGCGGCGGCTTCCCGCGCAGCGCTTCGCGCGATGCTATCCAGCTCTCACGCCAGCGGCCGCCGGCCAGGAACCGGGTTTCAGAACGTGCCGCGGCGTCCGGCTCCTCCACGCTGCTTTGCGGCATGGCGCGCAGGGCGCCGGGGGGCGGCGCGGCGGCCTCAGCCTGCAGGAGCTCCAACACCAGGGGGCGGTCCGAATGCAGGTATCCGTAAGTCCGCCGATGGCGCTCTTCAAAGTCGGCCCGCATCGTCAAGGCCGTGGCGTAAGGCACCCGCAGCAGGGTATCGCTGCCTTGGTAGCGCAGGGCGGCGCGGTACTCCACGGTGCAGTGCGCCGCTTGTGCTCCCTGGGCGCGCAGTTCGCCGAGCGCCGCCTCACCCAGTTCCAGGTGCAGCTCTTCCCAGTGCGCCTCCGATGTTTGCTCCAATCGTTGTTCCACGCCGCGTTCACGCACCACGCGCAGGCTGGCCAGTCCAGTACCCCAGGCGGACAACACCCCGGCCAGGGGCGGCAGCAGCACCTTGGACATGCCAAGGCGTTCGGCCACCCGGCAGGCGTGCTGCGCGCCGGCGCCGCCGAAGCAGAGCATGCTGTGCCCGGCGGGGTCGTCACCGTGCCGCGCGCAGAGCCGCTTGATGGCGCGCGCCATGTTGTCGGTGGCGATCTCCAGGAACATGTCAGCCAGGGTCTCGGCCCGGTATCCTCCACCCACCTGTTCGGCGAGTCGGGCGAGATGCTCGCGCGCGGCGTCGGCGGAGGGCGGCTGCGCGCCGTCCGCGCCGAACACGGCCGGGAAAGAGTCGGGCAGCAGTCTGCCGGTGCAGAAATTTGCATCGGTGACGGTCAGCGGGCCGCCGCGCCGGTAGCTGACCGGTCCCGGGTCGGAACCGGCGCTGTGCGGACCCACCTGCAGGCGCCCGCCGGCGTAACGCAGGATGGAGCCGCCGCCGGCCGCCACCGAGTGGATCTCCAGCATCGGGGCGCGCAGTAGATAACCGGCGACGCGGCTTTCCATGGCGCGCTCCAGTTCACCGGCCCAGTGCCAAACGTCGGTGGAAGTGCCGCCCATGTCAAAGCCGATGAGCCGGGTGTGCCCGGCGCGGCGCCCACATTCGCTGCCGCCCACCACGCCCCCGGCCGGCCCGGAATAGACGCTGTCGCGCCCCCGGAAATGACCGGACGCGGCCAGACCGCCGTTTGACTGCATGAAAAACAGGCGCGGGCCGCCCTTCTGTTCCGCACCCAAAGCCTGCGCCAGGCCCCCGAGGCGGCGGCGCAGCACCGGCCCAAGGTAGGCATCCACCAGGGTCGTGGCGGCACGGCTTACCAGGCGCGGCAACGGCTCCGTCTCGCTGCTCAGCGAGACCTGTGGGAAACCCAGTTCCCGCGCCAGTTCGCCCAGGCGCTGCTCATGCGCGGGATAACGGTGTCCATGCAGCAACACCACGGCCAGGGCCTCCACCCCCTGCTCCCGCGCCGCCGCCAAGTGCGCACGCGCCAGCTGCTCGTCCAAGGGGCGCAACACCAGGCCCTTGGCCGAGACCCGCTCCTCCACCTCGATAACCTGCTCATACAGCGCCTCGGGCAAACGAATGCAAAGATTGAAGAGCTCCGGACGATCCTGGTAGCCGATACGCAGCACATCCCCGAAGCCGCGCGTGGTGAGTAACGCGGTGCGGGCGCCGCGCCGCTGCAGGAGCGCGTTGGTGCCCAGTGTGGTACCCAGGTGCAGCGCAGCAATCACCCCCGGCGCCGGCACCGCGCCGGCTGGCAGACCCAGCAAGCGCCGCACGCCTTCCAGCACCGCGTCCGGATAGCGATCCGGCGCCTCGGAGAGCAGCTTGAGCACATGCGTGCGTCCATCCGGAGAGACCGCCACCACGTCGCTGAAGGTGCCGCCCCGATCGATCCAGAAATGCCAACCGTTCATGCCGCGGGACTTCCGGGGCACCGCCCCCCGCGGGCGACAACGCGAGGCGGGAATTTTGCAGCGGGGCGACCGGCGCCGTGTTCATCACGCATGCACAGATTATATGCCTCACCCGGGCGCGCTTCACCCGGCGCCCCCCATCAGCGCGCACGATCGGCGCGCGTGACACGCACGGCACCGCACAAGCAACACGGCGGCCGGGTCGCGAAAAAATACGCAACTTTGCGCTATGATCGAATGCATCATACCGGCTTGCATAAGGCCGCAGCCTTACCTCAAGCTGTGTCGACATGCTGGAAGAACCTGGTGCACGAAGGAAGCCGGAAGCTTCGATCCACGGCGCCACCTCATGCACTCGCGGCGCGCTGCGGCCGCCCGCGCAGGGAAGCACTCTCACCCGACATCACGGGAAGTCCGCCTGCCGCCCCCTCCCGGCTGGAATCCCCACGAATGAAACACCATTAATGGAAATGATTGCACTTGAACCGCCCGACCCGGCGCGCGGCACGGTGCTGCTGTTGCACGGACTGGGGGCTTCCGGAGGGGATCTACTCCCCCTGGCCGAGGAGTTGCAACAGCAACACACCCGGGAACTGCGTTTCTTATTGCCGGAAGCGCCGTCCCGCGCCGTCAGTCTGAACGGCGGTCTGACGATGCCGGCCTGGTTCGATATCTTCGGCCTCGGCCTGGAGAGCCGGGAAGACAATGTCGGGATCCGGGAGGCCGCGCGGCGCCTGCACGGCCTGCTGGAAGCCGAGGAAAAGCGCGGGACGCCGGCCGCGCGCATCGTACTGGCGGGCTTCTCCCAGGGCGGCGCGCTGGCTCTCTACACCGGGTTGCGCACGGCTTCTTCGCTGGCCGGCATCGCCGTACTCTCCGGGTACCTGCCGCTGGCCGCCGACCTGCCCGGGGAATTGACCGACGCGGGCAGGAAAAGCCCCATCCTCATGCAACATGGAATCTTTGACGAGGTGGTGGCGCCGATCCTGGCGGAGCGTTCCCGCGATCTGCTGAAGCAGGCGGGCTGCCCGCCCCTATGGCAAAGCTACGAGATGCCGCACGCCATCTGCCCCGAACAGGTGGATGCGCTGGGCACCTGGCTGCGCGAGCGTTACACCGCGCCGGATGGGTGAGTCCCTGTCCAGGAAACGCGCGTGCCGAACATTGAATTGAGAATTGAGCAGGGCTGGAAGCCCTCCCGGAAAGCGCTCGGCCCCCAGGCGACCTCAGCGGGCGCGGCGCCGAGGTCCACGGTTACCCGGCCGCCGGGACGAGGGTCTGTGAGGGCGGGAGCGGCGGCGGAACGGCGGTGGTGTGATCATCAGCTCCGGGTCCGTGCTCTCCACCGGAATCTTGTAATCGATCAGACTCTCGATCTCTGGCAGCGAATAGACAAACTCCTCACAGGCCAGGCTCACGGCCGCGCCCCGTGCCCCGGCGCGGGCGGTGCGGCCAATGCGGTGTATATACTGCTCGGCGCTCAGCGGCAGGTCGTAGTTGAAGACATGGCTGATGCCGGGGATATGCAAACCGCGCGCGGCCACATCGGTGCTGACAAGAATCTTCAGGGACCCCCCCATAAAGTCCTCCAGCAGCCGCAGTCGGCGGCGCTGGGGCACATCGCCCGAGAGCACTCCGGCGCTGAAGCCGGCGTCCTCCAGCATATTGCCGATGCGCTCCGCCCCGTGGCGGGTATTGACAAAAGCGAGGCTGCGTTCGGGCTGCAGTTTGCGCAGCAGGCCGATCAGCAGGGCCGGTTTTTCTTCATTCGATACGTGGTACAGGGATTGGTGCACCTCCTCCACCGTGATCTGCCCGGGGTTCACGCGCAGCAACTCCGGGTCATTCATGTGTTCGTATGCCAGTTCCACGGCCTTCCAGGGCAGGGTGGCCGAAAACAACATTCCCAAACGCTGCTCAGGCGGCGACATGCGCCGCAACAGGTAACGCACGTCTCGAATGAAGCCCAGGTCAAACATGCGGTCGGCTTCATCCAGCACCAGGGCCTCCGCCCGCGTCAAGCGATACAGGTTGCGGCGATGAAAATCAATCAGTCGGCCGGGGGTGCCGATCAATACGTCCAGATCGGCCGTGAACTGCTGTTGTTGTCGTTCGTAATCCATGCCGCCGTATACCAGGCCAAGGTTCAGCCCCGTATGGCGGCCCAGGGCCACCGCGTCGTTTTTGATCTGCACCGCCAGTTCCCGGGTCGGCGCGATGATCAGGGCGCGCGGCAGGCATTGTCCGGAGCGCCGTGACACCTCGGTCTGCAACAGGCGCTGCATCAGTGCGAGCAGGTAAGCCGCTGTTTTACCGGTGCCGGTCTGGGCCTGGCCGGCCACATCCCGGCCCTGCATGGCAATCGGCAAAGTCAGGGCTTGAATTGGTGTACAATGCGAGAATCCCAGATCCCGTAGCGCGCGCTGCAACGCAGCATGCAACTCCAAGGTATGGAAAGCCGGAGTGTCCGGAGGGGAATTGGACGGGGGAGGATTGGACGCGCTTTCTGGATCGGTTATACTTCCCCCTTCAGTTGGCTCCCGCCTCAAGTTATTCAAAGAATTCTCTACCTCATGTATTTCTTAAATGTTAATTGACTATTGATGAGCAGCACTATCCTTCACGTCAGCACCCAGGACTTTCAAGAGAAAGTTCTGAGCGCCGGCCAACCGGTACTGGTGGATTTCTGGGCTGACTGGTGCCAGCCCTGCAAAGCGCTGGCTCCCCTGCTGGAAGAGGTTGCAGGCGAGTACGCCGGACGCTTGACCATCGCCAAACTGGACGTAGATAACAACCACGAGATTACCACAAAATATGGTGTCCGTGGGTTCCCGACCCTGTTGCTTTTCAAAGACGGCGACATTATCGCATCCCATGTCGGTTTATTGAGTAAATCGGCCCTGAACGCATTCATCGACAGCAACGTGTAACGGGGTGCCTTAGGCGCCCCCTCCATCGGCCGGGGAGCTTTTTGTAGACATCCCAGCCCTCCCTATCGCTTCAGGCAAGTCTTTCACCCGCCCGGCGCTTTCTCCGGACACCCCCGGCAGCACAGCCGTTCCTCTCTGGTTTCTGGCATGTTTCTGACATGAAACCCTGAGAAACCCATTCAGGAGTCCCCTCCCAAACTGCATCATGCGCACACGTACCTCCTCAGGCCACCGCCCACACCCGGGCAGGCCAAGTCAATATACCCGCCCCACTGAGCCTGCCCCACACCACTCGTCCCAACCCGATGGCGAGCAGGTGCAGATCAACCTGACTACGCTGAAACGGCAGTCCACCCAGGAACTCGTGAATCTTTCGAACAGCCTGGGTCTGAACGGCATGGCCCGCTTCCGCAAACAGGACGTGATTTTCGAGATACTGAAAGTCAAGGCGCAACGCGGCGGGGACATCTACGGCGAGGGTGTGCTGGAAACCATGCAGGAAGGCTTCGGCTTCCTGCGCTCGGCGGACAGCTCCTACCTGGCCGGCCCGGACGACATTTACATCTCACCCAGTCAGATCCGGCGCTTCAATCTGCATACCGGAGACAACGTCACGGGCAAAATCCGCCCACCGAAAAGCGGGGAACGCTATTTTGCCCTGCTGAAGGTGAACAAGATCAACCTGGATCCCCCGGATTTCGCCAAGGAAAGAATTCTGTTCGAAAACCTGACACCCTTGTTCGCGCAGGAACGGTTCACCCTGGAACGCGGCAACGGCAGCACCGAGGATCTGACGTCGCGCATCATCGACCTGGTAGCACCTATCGGCAAAGGGCAACGCGGTCTCATCGTCTCACCGCCGAAGGCCGGTAAAACCGTGATGTTGCAAAACATCGCGCACTCCATCACCGCGAATCATCTGGAGTGCTACATGATCGTGCTGCTCATCGACGAGCGGCCCGAGGAAGTGACGGAGATGGAACGCTCCGTGAAAGGCGATGTCATCTCCAGCACCTTTGATGAGCCCGCCCTACGCCACATCCAGGTGGCGGAGATGGTCATTGAGTTCGCCAAGCGGCTGGTGGAACACAAGAAAGACGTGGTCATCCTGCTGGACTCCATCACGCGCCTGGCGCGCGCTTACAATACGGTGAGCCCCTCCTCCGGCAAGGTGCTCACCGGCGGCGTGGAGTCCAACGCCTTGCAGCGACCGAAGCGCTTCTTCGGCGCGGCGCGCAACATCGAGGAGGGCGGCAGCCTGACCATCATCGCTACTGCCCTGATCGAGACCGGCTCCCGCATGGACGATGTCATCTACGAGGAGTTTAAGGGCACTGGTAACATGGAAATCCACCTGGATCGGTCCGTCGCTGAAAAACGCATCTACCCGTCCATCAACATCAATCGATCCGGTACGCGCCGCGAGGAATTGCTCACCGGCCAGGATGAGCTGCAGAAGCTTTGGGTACTGCGTAAGCTGCTGCATCCCATGGATGAGAGCAGCGCGATGGAGTTCCTGATCGAGCGGCTGAAGGACAGCAAGGTCAACGCCGAATTCTTTGAATCGATGAAGAGCATGAAGCGCTCTTCTGGACGCCTGGGGTAAGCTACTTCAGGCGGGACGGCCACAAGCCGCGCCGCGCCGCCACTCCATGCGCCCCCGCGGCGCGCGCGCGCTCCAGGTCGGCCGGCCTCAGACCGCCTAGCGCATAAACCGGCAGTTCAGCCAGGCGCGCCAGGCGCGCGAAAGCCTTCCATCCCAACGGCCGAGCCTCCGGATGTGTGGGTGTTCGACGCACCGGGCCCAGCAGGGCGCAGTCGGCTTCCAGGTCCACCGCCATACGCAATTCAGCGTGGTTATGGCAGGATACCGAGAGCCAGGACCGATCCCCCTGCCTTGATCGCACGCCCCGGTCGCACGCTTCCCGCAGACGGGCGCTTTTCAGGTGCAGGCCGTCCGCGTATTGCGGGACATGACCCGGCTCTCCCCGGTTCAGGAACAGCAGGGCGCCTGCCGCACGGCACACCGACCCCGCGCGGCGCGCCAGGGCCTCGTAGCGCGGCGCCTCCATGCGGTCACAGCGCAGCTGCACCAGGCCGGCGCCGAGTGCCAGACCGGCGCGCAGGTGGGCACTGAAATCCTGGGCCGGGTCCTGCTCCGGCGTGACCAAGTACAAGGGCGGCAGCAGCAGCACCGCCAGGATCGTGCGGTTAGGCGGCGGAATGGGCATGCCGCGCAGCACCGCCGGGTCTTCCCAGCGGCTTTCCATGTGCCGTGGCGGGCGCGGCGCGCCGCCCCAGGATTCCACCAGCCAGGCCCGCAGGCAAAACCTCGGACCCGACGCATACTGGTAGCGTCGCACGCAGAGCAACCGCGCTTCCTGCACCATCACCCCCAGTTCCTCGTGCAGTTCGCGCTGCAGAGCTGCCCGGGCATCCTCCCCCGGCTCCAGCTTGCCTCCCGGGAAATGCCAGAGGCCGGCCAGCGGTGGCGCCGCGCCGCGCATCGTCAGGACCCGGCCCCGGGCGTCCCGCAACACCCCCAGCGACACTTCCACGCGCACGGCTAACTCAGGCCGCCGGCGTTAAAGTCCACGTAGCGGCTGTTCAGGTCGGTGGTCCAAATGGTCTCCCGCACCGCGCCGCGGCCCAGGTGCACCAACAGGCGATCGGCGGCGCCCGGGGGACGGGCGGCGGCAGCCTCTTGCTCCGGCAGGACCATGCCGTCCCGAATCAGCGCCAACGGCCCCAGGTGCACCTGGACCCGGCTGATATCCAGGGCCGGCAGGGGCGCGCGGCCGAGCGCGGCGAGAATACGCCCGGCCGGCGGTACGCGCGCCTGCAGCGAGACTTTGACCAGCGGTGAACAGGCAATGGTATAGGCCGTGCGCAGGCATTCGCGCGACGACCGACCGCCGCTCACGGTGATGCCTAGAACCCGGCTGCTCCCCTCACCGTCCCGCAGCATTTCCCGCGCCAGGTAGCGGCAGATGAGCAGCAAGGACTGTTGCAGAAGCTCCCATTCCGGTGTCTCCGGGAGTAGCGACGGCCCGGCGGCGCGACCGGTGCTTAACAACACGCAAGCGTCATTCGTGGAAGTGTCGCCGTCCACACTGATACGATTGAAGCTTTGCCGCACCACCGAGCGTAGGCAGGTACGCAGGGCGCGCGGCGGCAGAGCGGCGTCGGTGGCAATGAAGGCCAGCATCGTGGCCATATCCGGACGCAGCATCCCGGCGCCCTTGGCCATCGCGGTGAAGCGCAGCACCCGGCCGTCCGGCAGCCGCAGGCGCGCCGTTACTCCCTTGGGAAAACGATCCGTGGTGCAAATAGCGCGCGCCGCCGCGGCCCAACCCTGCTCCACGGCGTCCCGCAGCGCGTGCGTCGCCGCCGCGGTCAACCGCGCCACGGGCAGGCGCCGCCCAATGAAGCCCGTTGAAAAAGGCAACACCTCCTGCACACCGACCCCGCCGCACGCGGCCAGTTCCCGGCAACAGCGGAACGCATCTTCCATCCCGCCCGCCCCGGTGCCGGCATTGGCGTTGCCGGAATTGATGAGCAGCAGGCGCGGCTGCCGACGCGCCAGGTGTGCGCGCGCCAGGTGCACCGGCGGCGCCGCGGCCCGGTTACGGGTAAACACGGCGGCGGCGCGCACGCCCTGCTCCAGGGCCAGCACCGCGACGTCGTCGCCCCGCTCCTTCAATCCGGCCCGGGCGCTGCCGACCCGTAACCCCGGCAACACCGCCAGGTGCGGGTAGCCACGCCACGTGAAACCGCGCGGCAATACGGCACCGGGAAGCAGCGGCCCTTTTCCGGACACCCGCCCCCGCTCCGTACGCTCCCCGGATGAGCGGCTCACGCGCGACTCAGGGAATCGGCACGTCGGCGCGACCGTGACAATGCTTGTACTTGCGCCCGGAGCCGCAGGGACATGCCTCGTTGCGGCCCCGCTTGCGCTCCGCGCGGCGGAAAGGCTTCTTCGAGCCGGGCTGTCCGCCACGCCGCACCATGGACGCGGGTCGCGCGGAGTCCGTGATGGGATCGGGGGCGGCGGCCAACGGGGTCACACGCTCCACGGCGGCCACTTCCGGGGACAGCGCCTTGCCAGGTAACTGGGAGCGCGCGGCACCTTCCCCGGGCTCCAGCACCAGGTGACACAGGAAACCGGTCACATCGCGCCGCACGTTGTCCTGCATACTGAGAAACATCTCGAAAGCCTCGCGCTTGAACTCCTGCATCGGGTTGCGCTGGGCGTAACCACGCAGGCCGATACCAAGACGCAGCTGCTCCACCTCGCTCAGGTGCGCGCGCCAGTGCCGATCAAAAACCCCCATGGTGACCTGGCGGGCAATGTCCAGGAACAGCCCCGGCGGCAACTGGTCCCGCTTCGCGTCAAGTTGCTCCCGCACCCCCCGCAACACCCGTCCACACAAGGCCTCGAAGCTCACATCCTCGTTCTCACGCAACCAAGCCGCCACTTCCAGTTCCAGGTTCAGGTCCTGGCGCAGGGTGCGCTGCAGCCCTTCCAGGTCCCAGTTTTCAGGGTGGCTGTCTTTGGAAATATGCGTGCCGACCCGGGTTTCCACGGTATCTTCCAGGATATCCGCCAGGTCCGAAGAGATGTCCTCGGAGTCCAGCAACCGGTTGCGCAGGGTGTACACCACCTTGCGCTGTTCGTTGGCCACGTCGTCATATTCCAGCAGGTGTTTGCGGGCATCAAAGTTCTGCGTTTCCACCTTGCGCTGGGCGTTCTCCAGCACCCGGCTCAGCCAGGGGTGCTCTATGGCCTCGCCTTCGCTCATGCCGACCCGCTGCATGATGCCGGAGATGCGCTCGGAGGCAAAAATACGCAGCAGGTTGTCTTCCAGGGACAGGTAGAAGCGGCTGGAACCGGGATCGCCCTGGCGGCCGGAACGGCCGCGTAACTGGTTGTCGATACGCCGCGATTCGTGGCGCTCGGTGCCAATGATGTGCAGCCCGCCGTTCCGCACCACCTGTGTATAGCGTTTCCGCCACTCCTCCCGGATGCGCTGCTGCTCATCGGGATCCTCTATCGAACGCTGCCTGATCTCAGCATCCTGGTTTCCGCCCAGCACGATGTCGGTGCCACGTCCGGCCATGTTGGTGGCGATGGTCACGTTGCCGGGGCGCCCGGCCTGGGCGATGATTTCGGCCTCGCGTTCGTGCTGCTTGGCGTTCAACACGGCATGCCCGATCTTTTTCCGGCGCAACAGTTCCGAAAGGTGTTCAGACACCTCGATCGAGGTGGTACCGACCAGCACCGGGCGGTGCCGCTCGCAGCATTCCTGGATGTCCTCAATGATGGCGTGAAACTTGTCCTCCGCCTTGAGGAACACAAGGTCATCGAAGTCTTCGCGGATCATTTGTTTATGGGTTGGGATCACCAGCACATCCAGGCCGTAGATTTGCCGGAATTCATGCGCCTCGGTGTCCGCCGTACCGGTCATCCCGGACAACTTCCCATAAAGCCGGAAGAAATTCTGGTAGGTGATGGAAGCCAGGGTCAGGTTTTCCTGCTGCACCGGAACCTTCTCCTTGGCTTCAATCGCCTGGTGCAGACCGTCCGACCAGCGCCGTCCGACCAGGGTGCGGCCGGTAAATTCGTCCACGATCACCACCTTGCCGCCTTGCACGATGTAGTGGATGTCACGCTTGAACAGCAGGCGCGCGCGCAGGGCCGCGTGGATGTAATACATCAGGCGCACATGCGCCGGGTCATACAGGCTGGCGCCGGGTCCCAGGATGGCGGCGCGCACAAGCCCCTGCTCCACCCGCGCGTGCCCCTCTTCGCTGAGGTGCACCAGGCGCAGCTTCTCGTCCACGCTGTAATCTTCCTCCCCCAGGGTGGTGATCAGGCGGTCGATGCGGGGATAAAGGCTGTTATCTTCCTTCTGATGGCCGGAGATAATCAGCGGCGTGCGCGCCTCGTCGATGAGGATCGAGTCCACCTCATCGACGATGGCGTAGTTCAGTTCACGCTGCACCCGCCCCTCCCGGGTCGGCACCATGTTGTTGCGCAGGTAGTCGAAACCCAGTTCGCTGTTGGTACCGTACACCACGTCCGCGGCATAGGCGCGGGTACGCTCGCTCTCGCTCAACTGCGGCACGATAACGCCCGTCTCCAGACCCAGCGCCTGGTAAATGCGCCCCATCCACTCGGCATCGCGCCGGGCGAGGTAGTCATTCACCGTGACCACGTGCACGCCTTTGCCGGACAGGGCATTCAGGTAGGCGGGCAAGGTAGCGGCCAGGGTTTTGCCTTCACCGGTGCGCATCTCGGCGATCTTGCCCAAGTGCAGACAGATGCCGCCCAGCAACTGCACGCCGAAATGGCGCTGGCCGATGTTGCGCCGCGCCGCTTCGCGCACCACGGCGAAAGCCTCTGGCAGCAGGTTATCCAGAGAGTTGCCGTTTTCCAGGGATTGTCGAAAAGCCCCTGTACGGCCGCGCAACGCCTCATCGGACAGACCCGTTAGATCTTTTTCCAGGGCGTCAATTTGCGTCATCAAGGACGTTTGACGCCGCAGGAAACGCTCATTGTGGCTGCCGAACAGCTTGCGGAACAGGGGAACTAACACAGCGGATTGAAGGGCGGCGGAACTTCAGGGCGGCGGCGGGCGGAGCGGGGAAACGGCGCGACGCGAAGCAGCGTTGCCGACGCTGCCTGAAACCCGGGAACAGGCGGCCACGGAGCGCCTGCTAGAGTTGGGCGGCGGCGCGGGTGATGTAGTTGACGGGATTGACCAGCTTGCCGCCGATCTCAATTTCAAAATGCACATGGACTCCCGTAGAACGACCGGTGGAACCCATCCGGGCAATGACCTGGCCTTGCTCCACCCATTCGCCGACCGTCACCAGGTTCTTGCTGTTATGCCCATAGCGGGTTACGTAAACATCTCCGTGCGAGATTTCCACCAGCTTGCCGTAGGCGCCCTTGCGGCCCGCCCAGGTGACGATACCCGCCGCCACGGCGTGGATGGGAGTGCCGCGATGATCGGAGATGTCCAGGCCGCCGTGAAACTCGCGACGCCCGCTGAAGGGATCGATACGCATGCCAAAACGGGAGCTGTACCAACCCTGCGCGACGCTGCCGGTCGGAATGATGCGCTTAATGAACTTACGCTCCATGGACAGTGAACGCATGAGCTCAAGGCGCTTCTCCACCATTTGCAGGCTCTGCTCCAGGCGCAGCAGTTCCTCGAACACGTCTTCCGGAACCAGTGCGCCGGAAGACCCTTCGTCAGGCATGGGGAACATGGGCGCCGGCCCACCCTGCCCCGGGCTTTCCTCTTCGTCAAACTCGGGGGTCTCAAGCTCCGTCGCCTCCAACAACAGGGCGCTCAAGGATTCCAGCTGCCACACATTTCCCTGTAGCTCACCCAAACGCACCGCCATGGCATTCAATTGTTTCTGCTCTTCCCGGTGCGCGGCGCGTAAGTGCTCTATGAGCCGATCCCGTGTGTCAAGTTGCTCCAACAGGTAGCGACTTGGAAGGACGCTCGTCTCGATCGCGACGACAGCGTCTTCATCCTGAAACAACGACACCAGGTGCTCGACCGGCAGATGTTTCCGGTAAACCGCCGTCGCAAGCAGCAGCACGACCAGCAGCAGGACCCACAAAACCAGCGAGAGAGGCCGCACGATAAGGCATGAGGCGGAACGCCAGCCCCACGCGGGAATCATGGTGATCTGGATGTGCATAAAACTCCGGTGCGGAACACCTTAATCTATAATAGAATAAACTATAGACAGCAGCAACACGCATAACCCCCGCGAGGTGCCCACATCATCGGCGGCCGGTGCGCTGGTGGAGTATCTTAAACAACTCATGAGTATGCGTCCCTTATCTCACTACCTGGCTCTATACAGTACCGAAGAGAACCACGGGCTGGTCCCTTCCCTTCTGCACAAACTGCTGCCGCGCGACGCGGCCGCGCACTGCCACGGTGCCTGCGTGCGCGGTGAATACCTGGTCATCTTCGTGGAGTCCGGCGTCTGGGCCACGGCACTGCAGCACCGTAAACAGCAATTGCTGGATGCGCTCCGCGATGAGTGCCCCACGCTGCGCGGCCTGCGGTTGCGCGTCCGTCCGCTGGATGCGAAACTCCCCCGCCCTCCCCGCCGGCGTGTGTCCCCGGAGCACTGCTCCGAACTGCTGGCTATTGCTTCCGGGGTGCGCGACACGGCCCTGCGGCGTGCTCTTTGTGCGCTCGCCGAGACACTCTCTCATTGAAGCAACCGCCGCCGCCACGTCGCATCAACCACCACGGTCTTCCTATACGGCATGCTCTGGAACCAGGAAGCGCACCGGCACATCCTCCTCGTCCTCGTAACTGACCAACTCCCAGGCCTCGGTGTGCTCCAGCAGACTTTTCAGAAGCACGCTATTTAAAGCGTGGCCGGACTTATAGCCGCTGAAGGAACCGATCAGGCTGTGCCCCAGCAGGTAGAGATCGCCGATGGCGTCCAGGATCTTGTGCCGCACACACTCATCCCGATAGCGCAGGCCGTGTTCATTCAGCACCCGGTAGTCATCCATCACCACGGCGTTGTCCAGGCTGCCGCCCAGCGCCAGGTTGCGCTCCTGCAATTGCTCCACCTCGCGCAGGAACCCGAAAGTACGCGCACGGCTGACTTCCTTGACGTAGGAGGTCGTGGAAAAATTAAACTCCGCGTGGGAATGCCCGGGTGCAAAAGCAGGATGCTTGAAATCGATGGTAAATCCCAGGCGGAACCCGTCGTAAGGCTCAAAAACGGCCCATTTATCGCCGCTCTCAACCCGCAGCTTCTTGCGTATGCGCAGGAATTTGCGCGGCGCGTTCTGCTCCACGATGCTGGCGGACTGGATAAGAAACACGAAAGGCCCGGAACTGCCGTCCATGATGGGCACCTCACCGGCATCCAGATCGATGTAGGCATTATCTACTCCAAAACCGGCCAGGGCCGAAAGCAAGTGCTCCACGGTGGACACCTTGACCCCATCCCGCTCCAGGGATGTGGAAAGCCGTGTGTCCCCTATGTAGTTGACCTTGGCGGGGATCTCCAGGGGCGGTTCCCGGTCCATGCGACGAAAGATAATGCCGGTGTTCACCACAGCGGGGCGTAGCGCCATCTGGATCAGCTTTCCGGTGTGCAGGCCGACGCCTTTAGCGCGTATGCAGTTCTTCAGGGTGCGTTGTTTAATCATCTGGCAACACTTTCCGAGTGTGTAAGACTTTCTGGTATGTAAAGACGGGCATCGCGGGACGCCGCACAGGCGGTCCCACCGCGGGAGCCGCGCCCATACGCCGCGTATGGTTGTCTCAATGGATGATGGTTGCGGGAATCTCCCCTCGGGCCGCTGCTTGAATTGGTATGCTTCCTTCCGGATTCACTTGCAACACAAGTAGTCCGCCAAATACTCCGCCCCATGGGAAAACTTCGTGGAAGCCACCCTGCAGGGTACGCCCCAAGTGCGCCGCGCACTATCCTGCCCGGCTTCCCGGACCGCTCCAAGGAGCCTCCGGGCCGACGGCCATGCAAAACGCACCTGGAACCGACCTTCCGAGCCACCCTTCCAGGCCCCCCACGGCTCGGCAGGTCACACCTCCCCATTCAGGTTGTGTTTACCCTTGGCGCAGGCATCTTCCCATAAAAGCGGCCTCCTGTCAAATACCGCAACGGCCGCTCCATGAGACTCAATCCGAGGCGCGCTCAATCCGCCTGACGGCGCAGGAAGGAGGGAATGTCCAGGTAATCCTGGTCTTCATCCCGTCCACCGTCCACGATGACTTCCGGATGCCGGATCGGCCTCAGGCTCGTGCCAGGGTTTTTATCCGAAGCACCCGCGGCGGTGCCTTGATCCAGGCCGGGCGCGGCTTCCGCGGCGGGCACGCCCAGCCCGGTCGCCACTACCGTGACCCGCAGCTCATCGTGCATGGTGTCGTCAAACACCATGCCGATGAGAATCTGCGCAGCTTCCGAGGCATGCTCGCGGACCCGCTCACCGACCTGCTGCCATTCGCCGATGCTGCAGTTGGACCCAGCGGTGACGTTCACCAGCATGCCGCGCGCGCCGGCCAGGTTGATATCATCCAGAAGCGGGCAGGACAGCGCGGCTTCCGCCGCATGCACCGCGCGATCCTCGCCGGAGGCATGCCCGGAGCCGATCATGGCCATGCCGGTCTCCGACATCACCGTGCGCACATCCGCGAAATCCAGGTTGATGAGCCCCGGCCGGGTAATCATCTCGGCGATGCCCTGCACGGCGCCCAACAGCACGTCATCGGCCGCCTTGAAAGCGTCCCTGAAAGAGCAGGATTGCCCAAATACGCTGATCAGCTTGTCGTTCGGCACGGTGATCAGTGAATCCACGTATTCGCGCAGCTCATCCAGTCCCTGCCCGGCGATGCGTGCGCGGTGCGTGCCTTCAAAAGTGAAAGGTCGGGTCACCACGGCCACGGTCAGGATGCCCAGCTCCCGGGCGATCTGCGCGACCACCGGCGCCGCGCCGGTGCCGGTGCCGCCGCCCATGCCAGCGGTCACGAAGAGCATATCGGCGCCCTCCACCGCTTCCCGGATGGCTTCCCGATCCTCCTGCGCGGCCTTGCGCCCAATGTCGGGATTGGAACCGGCGCCCAGGCCACGGGTGATGCCCACGCCGATGGCCAACTGTTGGTCAGCGGGGATCTCCTCCAGGTGCTGGCGATCGGTATTCAGGCAGATAAAGTGCACGCCGTTGATACCGGATTGAATCATGTGTTTAACTGCATTGCCACCGCCGCCACCGACGCCGACCACCTTGATGAGGGCCTTCTGCCGCTCTTGCTCTGGTTGCACCAGTTTGAATTGCATGATGTTATCTCCTGGATGATGGGTTGAATAAAAAAACCAGCGGCCAGCCGCCGGACTGTCTACAGATGCTTACGAAACCACTCGCCGCAACGTTTCCAGAAACCGCCCGCGTCGCGGGCCTGGGCGCGATCCTTGATATTGCGGCCGAAATACAACAGGCCCACGCCGGCGGCGTAGGCAGGATTGCAGAGCGTGTCGTTCAGACCCGCGCCGGAGCGCGGCACGCCAGTGCGCACCGGTACCCGGAAGATCTCCTCGGCCAGTTCCACCACGCCTTCCATGCGCGCGCTGCCGCCGCTCAGCACCACGCCGGCGGCGATGCTGTTTTCAAAGCCGCTGCGTTCCAGTTCCGTCCGCACCAGGCCGAATAATTCCTCGTAGCGAGGCTGAACCACCTCAACCAGGGTCTGGCGCTCCAGGCGCCGCGCCGACCGATCGCCGACCCCCGGCACCTGGAGGTTTTCCTCCGGATTGCTGAGCTGGCCCAGGGCACAGGCATACCGGACCTTGAGTTCCTCGGCGAATTGGCGCGGGGTGCGCAGGGCCACCGCCAGGTCATTCGTCACTTGGTCTCCGGCGATGGGCAACACCGCGGTATGCTGCACGGCGCCGTCCCGGTACACGGTGATACTGGTGGTGCCGGCGCCGATATCCACCAGGCAGACGCCCAGCTCCCGCTCGTCTTCCAACAGCACCGCCTGGCTGGAAGCCAGTTGCTCCAGAATGATGTCGTCCACCTGCAGGCCGCAGCGGCAAATGCTCTTCTGGAGGTTCTGCACCGAACTGGAGGCGCCGGTCACCAGGTGCACGCGCACTTCCAGGCGCACGCCGGACATGCCCACGGGATCGCGCACACCGTCCTGGCGATCGATGATGAATTCCTGGGGCAACACGTGCAGCAAACGCTGGTCGTCGGGAAGCGCCACCGCCCGGGCGGCATCAATGACCCGCTCCACATCACCCCGGCTCACCTCACGGTCGCGGATCGCCACGATGCCGGTGGAGTTCAGGCTGCGCACGTGACTGCCGGAGATGCTGGCATAAACCGAGTGAATTTCGCAGCCCGCCATCAGCTCCGCCTCCTGGATGGCGCCGCAGATGGACTGCACCGTGGAATCGATATTCACCACCACACCCTTCTTCAGGCCGCGCGAGGCGTGCACGCCCAGACCGATGATCTCCAATTCCTCACCGGGGCGGCATTCGGCCACCAGGGCCATCACCTTGGCGGTCCCCACATCCAGGCCGACCACCAGTTCTCGATCACCACTGCGTTTCATGGTATTTCTCCCACGGCGTCTTCCCCGGCGATTCCTCCAACGCTTCTCATATCCAGGGAGTGCTCCGGCGCCGCGTGGAGCGCCGCCAGGCCACCGTCATAGCGCAGGTCGACACGCCGCAGCAGGGCCTTCCGCTCGGCGGAGAGAGTCACCGCATAGCGCAGCAGGCGCCGCACGCGCCGCGCCAGTTGTTCGGTCTGCCCCAGGTAGATGCGGGCGCCACCTCGCAAGCCGGCGACCCAGGCGCCGCGCGTGCTCAATTCCAGGTTTTCCAGGTACAACCCCGTGGCGGCGAAACCTTTCCGCAACGCGAGGTAATGGCTCAGCACGACGCGCGTGGCGTCGGGCGGGCCGCGCAACAGCGGCAAACGCGCCGTCTCCGCGTTGCCCCGGGCAGGGAATAATTCGCCGCGGGCATTCAGGAAGCCCTCCTCGCCCCAGCGCACCACCGGCCGCTGCTCGCGCAGCTCGACCTGCAGACGGTTCGGCCACAAGCGCCGCACCGTGACCGTCTCCACCCAAGCTTCGCTCAACAGCGCGGCGCTCACTTCTTCCAGGTTCGCGGCGAGCATGTTCCCCCGCAAATGCTGCTCCACGAGGCCACGCAGGCGCGCCACGCGCAGGTGCTGAAACTCGCCCCGTACCTCCACATTCAGGATGGGCCACAAGGAAGGCATGTGCCGCTGCAACCAGAAAACAGGTACCAGGAACAACACGGCCACCGGCAGCCAGGGCCACAGGCGCCGTTGAACGCGGCGCGGCGCGGCACCGGTGCGGGCGACAGACGGAGGCCGCTTACGCATTTTGCCCAGCGCCGCGGGGTGCGGCGCTCTCCAGGATGGTCAACACCAGGTCATCAAATTCCATGCCCGCGGCGTGCGCCGCCTTCGGTACCAGGCTATGCGGCCCGAGACCGGGGACGGTGTTTATTTCCAACAGATGGAAGGCGCCTCCCCGCTCCCGCATCAGGTCCACACGGCCCCAGCCCGCAGCGCCGGGCGCCTCAAAAGCCTGCAACACCATGCGCGCCAGTTCGGCTTCCCCGGCCGTATCCAAACCACAGGGACAGAGGTAGCGGGTGGTGCTGCTCTCGTACTTGGCGTGGTAGTCGTAGAACCCGCCCGGGGTTTCCAGGCGAATCGTCGGCAGGGCGCGCGCGCCGAGTACACCCACGGTGTATTCCTCACCCTCGATCCAGCGTTCCACCAACACCCGGCCGCCGTAACCCACCGCCTGTTCCAGGGCGGTGCACAGCTCGCCCGCGGCATCAACACGCACGGCACCGAGGCTGGAACCCTCGCACACCGGCTTGACCATGAGCGGGTAGCCGAGCCGAGCCGCCGCCGCATCCGGCGCGGACTCCCCCGCACGCCATTCGAAAAACTCCGGGGTGGGCAGACCTCGCGCCTGCCAGATCTGCTTCAGGCGCGTCTTGTCCATGGACAACGCCGAGGCCAGCACACCGCTGCCCGTATAGGGCACTCCCAGCATCTCCAGGGTGCCCTGCACGGTACCGTCTTCTCCCGCCCCACCGTGCAGGGCAATGAAGACCCGCGCGTCCGGCCGCAGGAATTCGGCTGGGAATTCGGTTGGGGTTCGCCGCGCCGGATCGAAGTCCACGGCCGGGATGCCCAGACGCTCCAGGCTCTCCAGCACCATGGCGCCGCTCTCCAGCGAGATGGAGCGCTCCAACGAGCTGCCGCCCCGCAATACCACCACGGCGCCGTGGTTCCCGGACCCTGCTGCGCGCGGCAGCTTCACCACTGCTCCCCAGGCGGCGGCACGGCTTCCCCGATGATCACCACTTCCGTCTCAAGAGTCACCCCCGTACGTTTCAGAACCTCTCGCCGCACGCGATTAATGAGACGCTCAATATCGGCCGCCGCGGCGCCGCCCTCGTTCACAATGAAGTTGGCGTGCCGGGGGGAAACCCGCGCGCACCCCTCCGCCGCGCCTTTCAGACCGCAAAGCTCGATCAGCCGGGCCGCGTGCTCCCCGGGGGGATTGCGAAACACCGAACCACAGCTGTACAGGGACCGGGGCTGCGTGGCGGTGCGGTGCCGCAGTTGCTCCAGCATACGCTCGCGCACCACCGCTGCGGAATCCATCTTCAGGGCCAGGCACGCACCCGTGAACCACTCGTTCCGCGCCTCTCCGGAGACGCGGCGCAGGCTCCGGTAAGCAGCCTGAAAATCCGAGGCCGAACACCGCCGAAGCCGGCCGCTCCGATCCACGGTCTCCACCTCAGTGACCAGCCTCCATAATTCGTTGCCGTGGGCACCGGCATTCATCGCCAGGGCACCTCCCAGGGAGCCGGGCACGCCAGCCAGAAACTCCACCCCCGCCAGGCCCAGGCGCGCTGCACCGCGGGCCATGCGCGGACAGGGCACACCCGCTTCGGCCCACAGGCCGCCTTGAGGGTCAAACTCCAGCCGGTTCAGATCGCGGGTACATATCACGACGCCGCGCAGCCCCCCGTCCCGCACCAGCAGATTGCTGCCGCGTCCGACCCAGTAGATCGCCTCGGTGGGCGACAGCTGCTCCAGGAAAGCGCAAAGATCACGCAGATCCCGCGGTTGAAACCAGCGATCCGCCGAGCCGCCCGCGCGCCAGGTGGTATGGCGCGCCATTGGTTCCGCGCGGCGTACCCGAGACGCCATGCGTGCAACAACCCGGGTCGAAACCTCTTTCATGAGCGCCGCCACGATGAGAACTCCCGTTTCATATGCGCGCCTCGCGCAGGCAATGATCGACCACTTGTTCCGCAGCGCGCGGTCGCGCCAATTGCTTCCCCGCGGCCGCCATGCGCCACAGGCTTTCGCGATCCCGCTCCAGGCGCCGCAACTCGTCCGGCAGGCGCAGCGCCAGTTCCTCTTGCGGCAGGGTCAGCGCCGCCCCGCCGCGCGCCAGGCAGGCGGCGTTCCGAGCCTGGTGATCGTCGGCGGCTCCCGGCAGGGGTACCAGGATGGCGGCCAGACCCACGGCGCAGAGTTCGGAGAGGGTCAGGGCGCCGGCCCGGCAGACCACCAGGTCGGCCCATAGGTAAGCCTCCGCGATATTTTCCAGGTAATCGTCCACACGCACCTGCGCGCAGGCGTCGTGGTAAGCCTCCCGGGTCGCCGCGCCGCGCCCCGCGCCCGCCTGGTGCCATACTTCCAGGGACGGCCGACCGGCCAGACCGCGCAGCAGCTTTGGCATCAATTCGTTCAGTGCGTGCGCTCCCTGGCTGCCACCCAGCACCAACAGGCGCAGCGGCGCGGCGGCGGCACGCGCCGCGCGGCGCTGCCCGGGAGACGGCAACCCGGTCAATTCCGGGCGCAGGGGATTGCCCACGGTACGCGGCTCCAGGCGCTCCGGGAAGGCTCCGGGAAAGGCCTGCAGGACACAAACCGCATATCGGCTCAACCATCGATTCGCCAGTCCCGGCACGCTGTTCTGCTCATGCACGCAGAGCGGAATACGCAACAGGCGCGCCGCCAGGGCACCCGGCACACTGGCGTATCCCCCCATGCCCAGGGCCACCGCGGGGCGCCGGCGGCGCAGCCACCACACGGCGCGCCAAACCGCCCAAGCGAAAAGCGGCCACATCGACAATGCCCGCAAGCCGCCGCCGCGTAGCCCCCTGACAGGCAGGCGCAGCAAGGGAATACCCCAGCGCGCCGCGACCTTTTGCTCCGGCCCGGCCGCACCCAGCCAACAGACATCGTGTCCGCGGCGGCGCAACTCCAGGGCCACGGAGAGCGCCGGGTACACGTGCCCGCCGGTACCGCCGGCCAAAAGCGCCACCTCAGGCATGGTCCCCGGGCGGCGGTATGCGCCGCACCTCCAGGCAGGCGCGCAGCAGCAGGCCGAGCAACAGGCAGGTGGCAAGCATGCTGCTGCCTCCGTAACTGAGCAATGGCAACGGCAGCCCCTTGGTGGGCAGCAACCCCAGGTTGACGCCGATATTCAGGAACACCTGGCCACCGAGCAGCAACCCGGCGCCATAGGCCACCCAGGCCGCGAAGAAGTGCCCAGCTAATACGGCGCGACGCCCAATGGCAAAACTCTTCCAGAGCAACAGGCTATATAGCAAAATGACGCTCAGACAACCGATAAAACCCAGTTCCTCGGCCAACACCGCGAAGCTGAAGTCGGTATGCGCCTCGGGCAGATAGAACAGTTTTTGCACCCCGTCTCCCAGGCCGACTCCCCAGAGTCCACCGCGACCAACGGCGATCAGGGACTGTGTCAGCTGGAAGCCGGAATCAAACGGATCCGCCCAAGGGTCCAGAAAGCCGAGCAGGCGCTCCATGCGGTATTCCGAGGTCAACAACAGGCAGCCGAACAGGGCGCCACCGATGCACAGCCATGCAGAGAGCCGCGCCA
Source organism: Gammaproteobacteria bacterium (assembly GCA_014238615.1). Taxonomy (GTDB): domain Bacteria; phylum Pseudomonadota; class Gammaproteobacteria; order Porifericomitales; family Porifericomitaceae; genus JABAAT01. The sequence goes on from JABAAT010000024.1 coordinate 150,840, forward strand.
AGGGGGCGCCGGCAATAAACAACAACCCCAAGGTCAGTCCGAACAACAGCACGCAACTCCCGTAGTCCGGTTCCGCGAGCAGCAGCACGAGATACAACGGAGTGATCAGGAACAGCGGCGCCAGGCACACCCAGGCTGAATCCCGCAGCCGCGCGCGGTGCCGCACCAGGTAGCCGGCCAGGTAAACAAGCAGGCACAGCTTGCTGAATTCGGAGACCTGCACACTGAAGGAAGCAAAGCGCAACCAACGCCGGCTGCCGTTCACCTCGTGTCCCAGCCCGGGCAGCAACACCGCGACCAAGCCCAGCAGACCGAACAGCAGCAACGCCGGCCCGAGCCACTGCCAGAGCCGCAGGGGAAGGCGCATGAGCAGCGCCATGCCGGCCAGGCCGACGCCGCACCACAGCAGCTGCCGTTTCAGGAAGAACAGGGGATCACCGAAGCTCCGCTCGGCCAGGCTGACCGAGGCGCTGCAGAGCAGTACCAGGCCCAGACCCAGCAGGAACAGCAGCACCCATAACAGCGTTTCCAGGTCCTGGTCCCGCTTTATGTGCCGGGCGCCGCCCGCCGCGGGGGCGGCGCTCAAGGATTGCGCGCGAGTCAACATGGCGCAAACTCCGGCAGCGCCAGCACCTGCTTCATGAAATCCTCGCCACGCTCCTCAAAATCCCGGTAGCTGTCGCGGGAGGAGCAGGCAGGCGCCAGCAGCACCGTATCGCCGGCGCGCGCGCAAGCCGCGGCGATCCGCACCGCCTCCGCCATGGTGGCGCAGCTCCGGGTATCCGTATGCGGCGCCAGCTGCGCTTCCAGAAGCGCGGCGTCGCGCCCCAGGCACAGGGCCAGCCGCACCCGTCCGCGCGCGGCCTCTGCCAGGCGACCATAGTCGTCATGTTTCGCCAGGCCGCCGCAGATGAGCAGCAGGGGCGCACGCTCACCCAGCGTTTCCAGGGCGACGCGGGCGGCCTTCACGTTCGTGGCCTTGGAGTCGTTGTACCAGGCGACCCCGCGCCGCTCACCAACGCGCTGCAGGCGATGCGGCAACCCCCGGAAATCACGTAGAGATTCCACGACCTCCGGGATATCCAGACCGACCGCCTCCCCCAGGCACAGGGCCGCCAGCGCGTTACTCCAGTTATGTGGACCGCGCAAACACAACTCCTCTACCGGCAGCAGCGCCTTGCCGCGCCGCATCAGCCAGTCGCGGCCGGAGCGCTGCACCAGGCCGTAGGCGGCGCGCACCGCGCGCCGGCTGTAGCTCAGGATATCCCCCGAGCAGCGACACCCGTGGGCCAGCGCGTCATCCAGGTTCACGACCCGCACTTCAGCACCGCGATAGATACGACGCTTGACCCCGGCGTAATGGCGCAGATTCCGGTACCGTTCCAGGTGATCGGGGCTGACATTCAGCACGACCGCCGCTGCAGCGCCCATCCTCTCCACTCGTTCCAGCTGAAAACTGGACAGCTCCAACACATACAGATCCACATTCTCGTCCAGCACATCCAGCGCCGGGGGGCCGCTGTTGCCTCCCAGTCCGACACGCCAGCCGCTCGCCTGCATCAGGTGACGCAACAGGTGCACGGTAGTGGTCTTGCCGTTGGTGCCGGTCACCGCGACCACGGGAGCACGGCTGTGGCGCCGGAACAATTCGATATCCCCCAACAACGGCACGCCGGCAGCCGCAGCCTCCACCAGCGCCGCTTCGTTCGGAGACAACCCGGGGCTGAGCAGCAGGTAACCGGCCTGCTTCAGCAGTTCCACGCGTAGACCGCCGACGTACACCGGCGCCTCGGGAAAGTCGCGCCGCCAACAATCCAGGCCGGGCGGGCGGGCGCGGGTGTCGTTGCCGACAAAAGACACTCCCCGCCGCTGCAAAAAACGCGCGCAGGAGAGCCCGGTCAAACCCAGCCCCACCACCGCCGCGGTATGGTGTCCATGCTCCCGGGCGCTTCCCGGACACGGTTCGGCTTCCCGCAATGAAAGAAGATCCATCATCGTATCTTCAAGCTCGCCAGCCCGATCAGTACCAGGATCACGGTGATGATCCAAAAGCGCACGATAATCTTCGGCTCCGGCCAGCCTTTGAGTTCAAAATGATGGTGCAGCGGCGCCATGCGGAACACGCGGCGCCTGGTGAGTTTGAAGACCGCCACCTGGATGATCACCGAAAGCGTTTCCAGCACGAAGATACCCCCCATGATCACCAGCGTGAGTTCCTGGCGCACGATGACCGCCACCACCCCCAGTGCGGCGCCCAGCGACAAGGCCCCGATATCACCCATGAACATCTGCGCGGGGTAACTGTTGTACCAGAGAAAGGCGAGTCCGGCGCCGATGATGGAAGCACAGAACACCGACAGTTCCCCGGCGCCGGTAATATAAGGAATGCCGAGGTAGTCGGAGAAATACGTATGCCCGCTGAGATAAGCAAAGACGGCGAGCGCCCCGGCCACCAGCACCACGGGCAACACGGCCAGTCCATCCAGGCCGTCGCTGAGATTGACGCCGTTGCTCGTTCCCACCACGGTGAGCAGCGCCAGGATCGGGAAAAACCAACCCAGCTGCGGATTGATCTCCTTGATAAATGGAACCAGCAGCTGGGTTTCCTGCGGACTCCCGGCGCCCTGGAACAGGAGCACGGCGAAGCAACCGCCGAGCACACACTGCCAGAGGAACTTCGAGGACACGCTGAGACCACCGGAATCGCGGCGACTGATTTTCAAGTAGTCATCAATGCCACCAAGCAGCCCGAAGCCCAGGCAGGTGAGCAACGCCAGCCAAACATACTGGTTATCCAACTGCGACCAGCAAAGGGTCCCAGCCGTCACGCAGAACAGGATCAGCAGGCCGCCCATGGTCGGTGTGCCGAGTTTCTTCTGGTGTGATTCCGGACCTTCCGGGCGTATTTCCTGGCCGATGCGCCGCCGTTCAAGCAGGCGGATGAGAAACGGGCCGAGCAGGAAAGCGAGCAGTAACGCGGTCAGCAACCCCATGATGAAACGCAGTGTCAGGTATTGGAAAACGCTGAAGCCGGAGTCGAAGCGCTCCAGGTATTCGGTGAGCCAGAGCAACATATTGCTAATCTTCCAGGGCGCCGGGCGCCCTCACCAGGGACTCCACCAGGCGCTCCATGTGCGCCAGGCGCGAGCCCTTCACCAAGACGTGCAGATCGGTGTCGGCCGCGTCCCGCACCAGCGGCGCCACCGACTCCGGCGCCGGGACGCAGGAAGCTCCCGCGCCAAAGGCGGCGGCCGCATGCGCCGCCAGGTCTCCCACGCAGTAAAGTCGTTCTACTCCAGCGGCACGCGCCGCGCGGCCGGCCTCCTCATGCAGCCGTGCGCCGGACGGACCCAATTCATGCATATCACCCAGTACCAGCCAGCGCCGTCCCGCACAGGCGGTCAGCACTTCCAGGGCGGCGCGCAGGGAACCGGGATTCGCGTTGTAGCTGTCATCCAGCAACAGGCTGCCGCGCGGTCCCTGCCGCGGCTGCAGGCGTCCCGGAGCCGGGCGGCAGGATGCCAGGCCACGCACGATTTCCGCCCCGGGAACACCCAGAACGTGGGCCGCCGCCGCCGCCGCGAGGGCATTATATAAGTTGTGCTTACCGCACAGGGCCAGGCGCACGGAGCCTTCAAACCCAGGCAGGCATAGCAGAAATTGCGCACCCGCGGCGCGCGCCAGCGGCCGCCAGGCGCGCGCGCTGACCTCGGCCCGCTCCGCCAGTCCGAAGCAGAGCACCCGCCCGGGCGCACGGCACCGCCAGGAATCAATGAAGACATCGTCAGCATTGAGCACCGCCGTGCCATCCGCCTCCATGCCTGCAAAGATCTCGGCCTTGACCGCCGCTACCCCGGCAAGGTCTCTCAGGCCTTCCAGGTGAGCCGGCGCGCACTGCGTGATCAACACCACCCGCGGCCGCGTCCAGTGACTCAACCGGGAAAGATCGCCGGGCCGCCCGGCGCCCAGTTCCAGAACCGCTGAGCGATGCTCCGGGCCCAGCTCAAACAGGGTCAGGGGCACGCCGATGTCGTTGTTCAGATTGCCGCGTGTCATCAACACCGGGGCCACCGACCCCAGGATGGAACCGAGTAATTCCTTGACCGTGGTTTTACCATTGCTACCGGTAACGGCGACCAGCGGTAACTCGAAGCGCCTGCGCCAGTCCGCCGCTAACGCGCCCAGGGCGGCGCGGCAGTCCGGCACCCCCAGCAGCGGCAGTTTCATGGGCACGCGCAAGTCCGATCGAGGTGGCGCGCGCGACAATTCCACCACGGCGCCGGCCGCGCCGGCCGCGTCGGCCTGCGCCAGGAAATCATGTCCGTCATAGCGCGGCCCCCGCAGCGCAAAAAACAACTCGCCGTCGCCCAGCCGCCGGCTGTCGGTACCACACCCCTGGAAACACCCGGACAGGTTCCCGGACCCGGCCCCAAGCTCGGCTCCCGTGACCCGCGCCGCCTCTGCCAGGGACATTTCAATCAACGGGCCTGCTCCACCAGGCGGCGCACCAGTTCCCGATCGCTGTGTGGACGGGCCACGCCGCCCGCATACTGGAACTGCTCATGCCCCTTGCCAGCCACCAGTACGGTGTCGCCGGGCGCGGCCGCCTCCAAAGCCATGCGAATCGCGCGCTCCCGGCTTACTTCCACGCTGACCCGCTTCCGGCGCCGGACACCGGCCAGGATTTCATCGATGATGGCCTGCGGATCCTCGCCCCGGGGATTATCGCTGGTCAACACCACCTGGTCGGCCAGCCAGGTGGCCAGGGCCCCCATACGCGGCCGCTTGCCTCGATCGCGCTCGCCGCCACAGCCGAACACACACCACAGGCGCCCGCGCGTCCGGCGTCGCAACACCAGCAGGGCCGCACCCAGGGACTCGGGGGCATGGGCATAGTCCACTACCACCAGAACGCCGCGCGGATGCGGGAAGCGCTCCATGCGACCGGCCGGTCCCGCGCGCTCACACTCCAGGGCGGAAGCCGCCGCCTCCGGCTCATGACCGAGCAACGCAAGCGTCGCCCAACAGGCCAGCAGGTTGGCGCCGTTGAAGGCACCCAAGAGCGGCGAACGGAGACGCGCCGCTCCCCAGGGGCTCCGCAGCTCCAACTCCAGGCCGGCGTCGCTCTCCCGGCAACGGCCGCTGACCGGCGTGCCCCGGCGGACCCCACGGCCCGGCGCATCACGGCGCAGCCTGTAGATCACCACCGGCAGTTCCACGGGCAGTTCCATGACCAGGCGCCACCCCCGCCGATCGTCGACGTTGATCACCGCGGCCCCCAGGCGCGGCAGGAGAAACAGGCTTTTCTTGGCTTCCCAGTAGGCTTCAAGCGAGGCATGATAATCCAGGTGATCGCGCCCGAGATTGGTAAAGATCGCGGCCGTGAAACACACTCCGGCGACGCGCTTTTGCCGCAGTGCGTGGGAAGAGACTTCCAGCACCGCGTGGGAAGCCCCCGCCTCTGAAAATTCATGCAGGCCGCGCTGCAGTTCCACGGCCCCAGGCGTGGTGTTCGGGGAAGGCCGCAGGGCACCGGGAAACCCCGTGCCCAAGGTGCCCATGACGCCACAGGCGCGCGCATTCCCGGAGAGCCGGCAAAGCGCCCCGGCCAGGAGGCTGCTCACGGTGGTTTTACCGTTGCTGCCGGTGACCCCAATCACCCGGAGGCGGTTCGAAGGATGGCCGTAGTAGCGATCCGCGAGGAGACCGATCCGAGCGCGCAGCTCCGGCACTTCCAGCACCGGGAAAGCGGCGTCCACGCGCCGCCGGGCGGCACCGGCGCCGCTCTCCACCAGGGCGCCAACAGCACCGGCGCGGCGCGCCTCCCCCAGGAAATCCGCGCCGTCACGCTCCAGGCCGCGACAGGCTAAAAACAGGTCGCCGCGCCGCACGCGACGGCTGTCCTGGGCCAGCCCCGCCACCGACAATGCAGGTACCGAGGACAACTCCGTGAACCCCGCCAGCAGTTCCGGCAACGCACGCGGCACCGGCGACTCCGAAGCTCGCGCGGCCTTCACGGCGCTGCTTCCATACGCGCTTCCGGAGAACCTTCCAGGGGGGGTTCCACGAGGGAAAAGGGGAGTCCCGCGTAAAGCACCCCGGGCGCGGGCCGCGCCTCCGGGCGAATGCCAAGTAGACGAAGGGCGTTGCCCATGACAGCCGCGAACACGGGTGCCGCCACGAGCCCCCCGAAGTACTCCCCGGCGCCAGGCTCGTCAATCATCACCACCAGCACCAGGCGCGGCGCACCCGCCGGCGCGAACCCCGCGAACAGCGACAGGTAGCGATGCTCCGCATAGCCGCCGGCCTCGGCCTTGTGTACGGTGCCGGTCTTACCGGCCACCCGGTAGCCAGGGACGGCCGCGCGGCGGCCGCTGCCGCCCGGTGCCGTCGCCGCTTCCAGCATGGAGCGCAGCTGGCGCACCTCGGCGGCGGGGAACACCCGTTGACCGGGCAACGGCCGCGTACGGCGCCGGAAGGTCAGCGGCACCCGCACCCCGTCGTTGGCCAGCACGGCATACGCCTGGGCCAACTGCAGGGCGCTCAGGGAGACCCCGTAACCATATGCCGTGGTGGCCTGGTGCAGCGGCGTCCACTCTTCGATTGGACTCAGACGCCCCGCGACCTCTCCGGGGAAACCAGTCTCGCTGATACTGCCCAGGCCGGCCGCACGCAACCCCTTCCACAGTAGTTCCGTGGGCAATGCCAGGGCCACCCGGGCGGCCCCCACGTTGCTGGACTTAATGAGCACCGAACGTAGTTCCAGCAGCCCGAAATTCCGGATATCGCTGATCCGATGACCGGCGAGGCGCATTTCGCCCGGCGTGGTGTCCACCGGGGTGGAGGAAAAATAGTCACCGCTCAGCAGGGCGCTGAGCACGGTAAAGGGCTTCAAGGTGGAACCCGGCTCAAACAGATCGGTGACGGCGCGGTTGCGGAAGTGGTCCGGACGCAGGGAACGGCGATTATTCGGATTAAAGGAAGGCTGATTCACCAGGGCCAGAATTTCCCCGGTGGCCACATCCGCCAGTACCAGGGAACCGCCACGCGCCCGGTGCCGACTGACCGCCCGCTCCAACTGCACGTAGGCTTCATGCTGCAGGCGCAGATCCAGGCTCAGCGCCAGGTTCCGGCCGGGGCGCGCCGCTTCAATGCGTCCCACGCGCTCCACGGCCCGGCCGAGCCGATCCCGAACCACTTTCTTGCTGCCAGGCGTGCCGCGCAACCACTCATCGTAGACCAGCTCGGCGCCTTCCTGCCCGGCCTCGTCAACGTCGCTGAACCCCGTGACGTGCGCGGCGACCGCGCCGACCGGGTAGTAACGCCGATATTCCTCGCCCACAAACACCCCGGGCAACTTCAGCGCCGCCACTCGCGTCGCCAGCGCCGGACTGATGCCGCGCCGTAGATAAAGGAAACGCTGCGCGGCGCGTTCCCGCAACCGGGCATTCAGGTCTCCGGAAGAGAGCGCCAGCAATTCCGTCAAACGCCCTCGCAGGCGCACTCCGGCGCGCGCCAAAAGCTCGGGATTCACCCACACCGAGCGCACCGGGGTACTCACGGCCAGGGGTTCACCGCGTCGATCCGTGATCATGCCGCGGTGCACCGGCACATGGGCGGTGCGCAGAAAGCGATCCTGCCCCTCCCGGCGCAGCAGCTCCGAGGAAGCGTGCAGTTGCAGGTAAGCGACGCGCCCTGACAAACCCAGCGCCCCGCCGACCAGCACGGCCAGGAATAGCAGGTGACGACCCAGACTCATCGACCCAAACTCATTCACGAACACTCGGCGGCGCGCCGGGCCACGGTTCTTCAGGTAGGTTCGCTGCGTCCGCACCCCCCAGTACCTTCCAGGTACCGGCCTGCAGATCGGGGAGCCGCATGTCCAGGCGCTCCCGCGCCAGGTTGGAAATACGCCCGCGGGCGGCCCAGCTGCCGTGCTCCAGGAGCAACCGGCCCCACTCCTCCCCCAGGTTCAGAAGATCGCGTTCCAGGTACTCCAGTTCCATAAACGAATGCCGCACTTCATGGCGCGACCAGACCAGTCCCAGCGCCGAGACGAAGACCAGCGACCCAAGCAACAACAGCTGCACCCGGAATTTCATGCGGTGCGTTCCAGTACCCGCAGCAGGGCGCTGCGGCTGCGCCGGTTGGCGGTGCGCTCCGCGAGCCCGGAACGCACCGGCCGGCCCACCACGCGGAAACGGGCCGCGGGCGGCGGCGGCGGCTCCAGTGAACCGTGGGGTAAAGCGGCGCGCGCCAGGGAACGCAGCCAGGTTTTCACCAGGCGATCCTCCAGGGAGTGGAAACTGATGATCAACAGACGTCCGCCGACCGCCAGCAGACCGGGAGCGGCGCGCAGCAGGCATTGCAGCTGTCCCGCCTCGTCGTTGATATGGCGGCGCAGGGCCAGGAAAGCCCGGGTGGCCGGATGTCGACGATTTTCCCTGCAGGGCACTGCTCCCTCGATGATCCTCCCAAGATCATCGCCGCGCACGATAGGGGCGGAGCACCGCACCCGCACGATGGCCTGGGCGATACGCCGCGCATGGCGCTCCCCGCCCTGGCTCACCAGCACTTCCTCGATCTCCCGGGCGGGAACGTCCCGCATCCAGTCCGTCACGCTCTCGCCCTGTTCCTGATCCATGCGCATGTCCAGCGGGCCCTCCCGCAGAAAACCGAAGCCGCGCCGTGGATCATCCAACTGCAGGGAAGATATCCCCAGGTCCGCCAAAATTCCGTCCACCCCGCTCTCCATCCCGTGCGCCGCCGCCAGCTCCGCGACTTGGCTGAAACAGGCGTGCGCCGACAGGCAGCGCTGATCCGCATCGTGCCGCCGCCAGGCATGCAGCGCGGTTGGGTCCCGATCCAGCGCCAGCAACCGCCCTTCCGGACCCAGGAGCTCCAGCACCGCCGCGGCGTGCCCGCCACCGCCCAAAGTGCAATCGATGTAGCGTCCGCCCGCCCGCACCCGCAAACTGGAAAGCACTTCTTCCAGCAGCACCGGCCGGTGACCGACTCCGGGGCCGGACCCGAAGTCTCCCGGCGCACGGGACATTTCTTCCACGCCATCCCGGCTCAGAAAGGAACCTGTCCCAGGTACTCCATGATCTCCTCATTTCGAGAGTGCACTTCCTCCAGCCAGCTGCGCCGTTTCTCGTTCCAGCGCTCCAATGACCAGATCTCCAGCTTGTTGCCTTGTCCCAGGCACATCGCCTGCTTTCCCAGCTCGGCGTGCTCACGCAGCGGCTGACTCAACAGCACCCGCCCGTTGCCGTCGCAACGGCAATCGATGGCGTTGCCACGCAGCAACTGCTTGGCGTTGCGGTGGTAGATATTGGCGTCCGAGAGCCGATCCAGGTGCGCGTCCAGTTCTTCCCACTGCTCAAGCGGGTAGATCCAGAGGGCGGCCTCCAGGGGGCTCACCGTGAGCACCAGGGATAAGCTGTTATTCTCCCGCAACAGGTTTCTATACCGCCCGGGAATCGCGAGGCGGTATTTACTGTCCAGCGTGATGATTTGTGAGCCGCGGAAAGACATTTTGGAGACCCGGCCGTGCTGGCCCCTTGGAGGAGATATTCCACAAGAAACCATTTCTTACCACAATTCCCCACAAGATTACTCTACAGAACCACCCCTGTCAAGTCTGAAAGCAAAAAAATTTCCAAGGTTCCCCGAGGCGAGGTGGGCTGACAGCCCCCGGCGCCATCCATCCATCCTCCCCCGTGGGAAAGCCGTGCTAAACCCCCGGGCGACCGGACAGGATGCAGAGCTGGGCCGGTCGGGCCAGCGCGGCGCCAAAACAACCCGGGAGACGACAATCCGGGAGTTTGCGGCCGGGTGGCCGCCGCGCGGCGAGAGTGGCCGCCGCGCGGCGAGAGTGGCCGCCGCGCGGCGAGAGTTCAACGGCTTTCAGGAAAGGAGCGGGGAGCCCGGTCGGGCTGGGTCCACGCCTCGGTCACTAAAGATCAGGTTGACGTTGGTGATCAGGCCGGTATGCCCGCGGCCCGCGAAAACTTCCGAGTGATGCGCGGACCTTCTCATCCACCTTCAGCGTCCGGCGCCTGGCCTGCCGACTGTGCAGGGCAAGCTCCGACCCCACCCGGAGGCGCCCATGGCCGAATTCGCCGGAAACCCCACGGGCAGGCGACTTCCAGCCGGGTCTTGAGGCCCAGCTACAGGATGCCCACCGACTCGGCCACCGGGTCAGCCGCGAGCCGGAAACACATCCTCCGCCGACCTGCTCCTCTGACCGGCAGGTAACACTCAACCTGCCGTCCAGGGAAAGCCGGCAGCGGTCCAGAAAGCGCCCTGCCTGATCGTTAGACCGCGGCGAAGGTCGGCTCCCACGGAACCGGAAGTGCGGCTCCGTCCCCATGCGGTCGCTTTCCCCTGTTGAGTCCGTAGTCATCCTGGGTGATGGAGTCTTCCCTGGAGGTGAGCGAGAGTCTTGGTGGAACGCTGATGCAGCCGGCCGGGCGGCCGCCATTTGCAACCCGGTTGCGAGCTCACCGCCTGCCGGGAGGTATCTCCAGGGGGCAACACCAGGCCGAACTAGACGCCAGGTTCCAGGGATGCTGCTCTCCCGCGGCGGTGTTCCAAAACCCACGCCCGCGTGCCGATATCGCGGACAAAGCCTTCATGTATAATTGCACTGTATCTCTCCAGAGGATTCATCAGTGAACCAGACTGCGGAACAGATTCAAGCCATCCCGGACATCCAGTCCACCCCGGACGCCCGGCGCTTGGCCATCGACCGGGTCGGTATCAAGGATATCCGCCACCCGGTGGTCATCCGTGACCGCACCGGGCGCGACCAGCATACCGTGGCGCGTTTCAACATGTATGTGCGGTTGCCGCATCACTTTAAGGGCACGCACATGTCGCGCTTCGTGGAAATCCTGAACCGCCATGAATACGAAATCACGGTGGACACCTTCCGCGACATGCTGGTGGAGATGCGCCGGGTGCTGGATGTCGAGTCCGGCGCCATCGAAATGAGCTTCCCGCTGTTCATCTCCAAGGCCGCGCCGGTGTCCAACGTGCAAAGCCTCATGGACTATGAAGTCAGCTTTATCGGCCAAGTGAACAAGGCCGGACAGGAAGTGATCGTGCGGGTCGTCGTACCGGTCACGACCCTGTGCCCCTGCTCTAAGAAGATCTCCGACTACGGGGCGCACAACCAGCGCTCCCACGTCACTCTGGAAGTGCGCCTGCGCGAATTCGTCTGGGTCGAGGAGCTGATCGGGATGGTGGAAGAAGTAGCCTCCTGCGAGCTCTACGGGCTGCTCAAAAGACCGGACGAAAAGTACGTCACCGAACGCGCCTACGAAAACCCGAAGTTCGTGGAAGACATCGTACGGGATCTCGCGGTGCGCTTGAAGAAAGACCCACGCATCGCCGCCTTCAAGGTGGAATCCGAGAACTTTGAGTCAATCCACAATCATTCCGCCTATGCCATGCTGCGCCACGACAAGGACAGGCCGAAGCAGGAGCAGACCGCGGACAGGGGCTCCTGACTGATCCGGCCTGACTGATCCGGCCTGACTGATCCAGGTACAGGGGAGTTGAAGATCAAGAACAGGTGGGAGGGGGAGGAGCAGACCGTGGACACCGCCTGGCGCACGCCGCGAACGGCGCATTGCCGTCAGGTATTGCCGCCCAGATTGTCGCCAGGATTGCCGTTGGTTTGGTCAGCCGCCGTGCTGGAATCACCGGCCGCCGCGTTGGGATCATAAGTTTCCACCCGGTTGCGGCCGGACCGCTTAGCCTGGTAAAGAGCCTTATCAGCAAGTTGCACCAGGAATTCCGGACTCTGCTCCCGGACCGCCCGCACACAGGCAACTCCCAGGCTGGCTGAGACCACCGGACCGCTTTTCGATGCGGTGAGCCACACCCTCAAGGAAGGCATCGCCACGCGGATCTGCTCAGCAATGGAGCGCGCCTCCACAAGATCGGTTTCAGCCAGCACCACGGCAAATTCCTCTCCTCCATAACGCGCCACCAGGTCACCACCGCGCCGTCCATAGCTTTGCAGGAGACCCGCCACGGCGCGCAGGCAGGCGTCCCCCGCCGGGTGCCCGTAGTGATCGTTGTAACGCTTGAAGTGATCCACATCAAGCAGGATCAACGACAACGGCCGCCCGGTGCGGCAGGCGCGGCGCCATTCACGGCCCAGGAAATCATCAAAAAACCTCCGGTTGGCGAGCCGCGTCAGGCTGTCCTGCTGGGAAAGCTCGGTATAGTGAACCACTTGCTGTAGTGCGTGTTGTCTCTGGAACTGCAAGCGCAGGTATTCAGCAGCCTGCGCCGCCAGGCGCAACCGCGCCGGAAAATTCAGCACACGACCTTGTCGATCCGGGATCAGTATGGCCAGGCAGGCCAGCTGCAGGACCATCTCCAAGCCGACCTCCGGCTGCAAAACAACATGGTACACCTCGGCCTCCAGTACACCCAGCAGGACGAGCAACAGGACCATGGGCGACGGCAACAACAACAACACCTGGAAACCGAACAGGCGCCAGGGAGGCCAATAGAGTTCCCGTATCGCGAGTATGGCCAGCAACCACATGCCGAATATTAATGGCTGGGAATCCACTAAATCGTGGTACGGCAGCAGCCCGGCGGAGCCCACACCCCAAAGCAGGCCATGCGCCAGCCAGGCGGCTTCATGCAGCTTCAGCGCCTGGGAGCCGTTCTCCCGGGGCGGTGCCGCGCCCGCTCTCAAACTCAAACCCAGGCTCAGACCCAGGCTCACCACAAGACTCATGATCCAAAGCGGGTACCAGCCGACGGATACCACCTCCCTGCAGACGGTGAACGCCAGGAACATCAGGAAGCCACTGGCCAGGGACAGCCAAAGGGGAAAAGCGGGAGGGGTGGTTTCCCAAGGTAAATCCGCGGACCTTTCGGGACGCGGTTTCTCTACGGAGCCCGTGTCGTCAGGCAGTTGCTCCTTGTCCGTGCTGCGCCGCCGATCAACCATGGTATTCAGCACTCACGCCTGGCACACACCGGCATTGCCCTCACAAAATTTGTCCAAAAAATTTGTCCAAAAATTGTCCAAAAAATTGTGATGAGCGTAACAACATACAGCTAAAGGAAGCATGAGCATGTACAATCTCGAAGCAGGGTTCCGGAAATCGTCCTCAGTACAATACGTCAAGCGAGTTCAGCGCATCCAGGCGCATGTAGAGTCAGCACCATATCCCTGATGGCGTAACCCTGATGGCATAATAACGTAAACAGGCTTTCCGTGGCTCACCCCGGGCGAACCGCGAACCGCTCCGAGCACGCCCAGACACACGGCGGCTACCCGTCACCCCAAGGAGTAAACAGCACCATGACAAGCCTTCTCAGCTCCCCACCCGCACACGGGCAGTCATGACCACCGGCCGCTTGACCGGACGCAGCATGGTGATCACAGGCGCATCCGGAGAAATCGGCGCGGCGACGGCGCGGCTTTGTGCGCGGCACGGCGCACGCATCGGGGTGCATTATCATCGCTCGCGGGACGCCGCGACACGCCTCGTGGAAGAAATCCGCGCGGCCAACGGCAGCGCCGAGGCGTTGCGCGCCGACCTCTCCAGAGAGGACGAAGTCAATGCCCTGGTGACGAAAGCCGGTGCGCGCCTGGGGCACCTGGACGCCTGGTTCAACAACGCCGGCGCCGATATCCTCACCGGAGAGAACGCGCGGACTGGAGACAACGCGCGCCTGCGACGACTGCTGGAGGTAGATCTGCTGGGCACCATCCTGTGCTGCTGGAAGGTCGCTCCACTCATGCAGAAAGCAGGCGGCGGGGTCATCATCAACATGTCCTGGGACCTGTCCGGCCAAGGAATGGCCGGGCGCAATCCGGAGATTTTCGCGGCCGTAAAGGGCGGCGTGACGGCCTTCACCAAGTGCCTGGCGAAATCTCAGGCGCCCCTGGTACGGGTCAACGACGTAGCCCCCGGCTGGATCGAGACCGCCTTCGCCCGCGAGGTGATGAGCCGCGAATACTACGAAGACGTGGTGCAAAAGACGCCCCTGCAACGCTTCGGCGCCCCGGAAGACGTGGCCCAGGCGGTGCTCTTCCTAGTTTCCCGGGAAGCCGACTTCATCACCGGGCAGACCATACGCGTGAACGGCGGCCTGGTTTCCTGAGTCCCGCCCCCCGCGCCACGCGGCGCATTCAGTAACGTAACAGCGTGTGCACCCGGTGCCCGGCAAGCCGCGCCCGCCCGCCCAGATCACCCAACTCCACCACGAAGGCGCAGCCCAGCACCTCGGCTCCGGCCTGCTCCAGCAGTGCACATGCCGCCGCCGCCGTGCCGCCGGTGGCGAGCAGGTCATCCAGCAGTAACACCCGGCCACCAGCGGGAAGCAGTTCCGCGCCCAGTTCCAGGCGGTCCGCGCCGTATTCAAGTTCGTAATCCACCCCCAACACCTTCCCGGGCAGCTTGCCCGGCTTGCGCAGAGGCACGAACCCGGCGCCCAGCGCAAGCGCGGCGGGTGCCCCGAACAAAAACCCCCGCGCTTCCACGGCTGCCACCCAGCCCACGCGCGCTTCCAGGAACGGCCGGCAAAGCTCCGAAACGGTCTGCTCCATGGCCCTCGGGGCGGCCAGCAAAGGTGTGAGGTCCCGGAACAGAATGCCGGGACGGGGGAAATCAGGGATGGAATGAATGTAAGTTCTCAATTCCAGCATGGTTTCAACTCATGATTGATGACCGCGCCGCACCCCACGCCCAGCCGCATGAACCGCCGCATAAACCGCGCATGCACCCCTGGCCCGGAACCGGCTTCTTCCCGGACGCCGGGGAAAGCGACCCGCCTGCAAAACACGTGGCGCACACCGCGCCCGAACCCCGCAATAGAGCAACCGCCCGCATTCCAGAGTATAATCGCTGTACACTAATAAAGATGGCTGTCGCACCGACTGCGGCGCGCGGCCGCTCCCGTTCAATTCCTCGGAAACTGCAACAGCAAGTGATGGAGACCCCTGTAATCATTGCGGCCTTGCGCACCGCCGTCGGCAACTTCGGCGGATCCCTGGCCGGCACGACAGCGCACTCGCTGGGCGCCACCGTCCTTAGCGCCCTGCTGGAGCGGAACAAAGTGCCCCCCGAACAGGTGGACGAGGTCATCATGGGACAGGTGCTGACCGCCGGTTGCGGACAGAATCCAGCGCGCCAGGCCGCGCTTGCGGCCCGGTTGCCGCACGGTGTCCCCTGCATGACTATCAACAAGGTCTGCGGAAGCGGCCTCAAGGCCGTGCAGCTCGCGGCCCAGGCCATCCGCTGCGGAGATGCGGAGATCGTGCTCGCGGGGGGTCAGGAAAACATGAGCCAGGCGCCGCACCTGCTGCCCCGCTCCCGCCAGGGCCAGCGCATGGGAGATTGGAAACTGACAGACAGCATGATCCTGGACGGCCTGTGGGACAGCTTCAACGACTACCACATGGGCATCACGGCTGAGAACATCGCCGCACATTATGGTTTTTCCCGGAGCGCGCAGGATCGCTTTGCGGTGCGAAGCCAGAACCGCGCGGAAGAGGCGCAGAAGTCGAACCGCTTCCGGGACGAGATCGTCCCGGTGCTGGTGCCGCGGCGCAAGCAGGAAGATCTATGCTTCGATCGGGATGAATTTCCGCGCGCGGGTGTTACCGAAGAACAGATATCCGGCTTGCGCCCGGCCTTCAAACCGGACGGCACCGTGACTGCGGCAAACGCCTCCGGCCTGAACGACGGTGCGGCCGCGGTGCTGCTCATGTCCGAAACCCGCGCCAAAAATGCGGGCCGGGAACCCCTGGCGCGCGTCGTGGGTGCTGCCGGTGCCGGCGTGGATCCGGCGATCATGGGAACCGGCCCCATCCCGGCCAGCCGCCGCTGCCTGAAGCGGATCGGCTGGAAGGTCGAGGACCTGGACCTGGTGGAAGCCAACGAAGCCTTCGCGGCCCAGGCCATGGCGGTCAACCAGGAGTTGGGCTGGGATACGGAGAAAGTCAACGTGAATGGTGGGGCCATCGCCCTGGGACATCCGATCGGGGCATCCGGCGCCCGGGTGCTGGTCACCCTGCTGCATGAGATGCGCCGCCGTGACGAGCGACGCGGCCTGGCCACACTGTGCATCGGCGGCGGACAAGGGATAGCCTTAGCCGTTGAGCGCTGATCCCCCCCAAGGCGTCCCATCTTCCCCACCCCCGGAGCCGCCCCCCTGATGACCGCCACACCGACCACCACACCACCTCCCGCAACGGCGGCCCCCGCAAGCGAAACGGATGCCGCCCCGCGGGAGGAACAACCCCGCCGCGTCATCAAGAAATACTCCAACCGCCGCTTGTACGACACCTACATCAGCGCCTACGTCACCCTGGAGGACATCCATATGCTGGTGCTGAGCAGCGTTGAGTTCCAGGTGGTGGACGTCAAGACCGGCAAGGATCTGACCCGCAGCATCCTCCTGCAGATCATCGCCAGCCAGGAAGCGCAGCGCGATTCAGTGTTTTCGGTACGAGCCTTGTCCGACATCATCTGCTGCTACAGCGAATCCGTACAAGGCACCACCAATGAATTCCTGCGCGAGGGCATGGAACTGCTGTCTCAGCAGCAACGCGACCTGCAGCGCCGCATGCAGGAGATAGCGGTCAATCCGGTGCGCACCATGAGCGAAATGATGGAGCGGAACCTGGCTATCTGGGGAAACATGCAACAGAACTTTCTCCGCTCCATGGGCTTCCCGGAATCGAGAGACACACCATCCGCCGCGGCGCAGTCCCGGGAATCCCCGGAACCCAAAGACAAGTAAGAAGGCGCCTGCCACGACCGATCCCCACCAGAAAGCCGAAAGCGCCGTCCCCCACAACCATCATCGCCCCACCAACCTAACCCCCCACGGCGCCAGGCGCGCCGCTCCTCTACTTCAACTCAGGAGCGATGCCGCAACCACTTGCCGATCCCAGGCGCGACCAGCTTATTGGCCTTGCCGCTGACAAACAACCCGATGTGACCGCCCGGGAATTCCAGTGCGCTGTAATCAATGCTGCCTGTCAGTCCTTTCAGTGCCTGGGAGGCGGCGGGCGGCACCAGGTGATCCTTGAGAGCATAGACATTCAACACGGGCATGGTAATGCAATGCGGATCCACCTCCCGGTCGCCGATGCGCACTCCGCCCCGTACCAGCAGGTTCTGCTGGTAGAACTGCTGAACGAATTCCCGGAAGGCCTCGCCGGCCTGATCCGGACTGTCGAAGATCCACTTTTCCATGCGCACGAAGTTGGCCAGCTTCTGCTCATCGTCCAACAGGTCCAACATGCCGAGGTATTTCTGGCCGGTAAGGCGAAACGGCTGTAAAGACAGGAACAGGCTGTTCAGCGAATCACCGGACACATTACCGCAGCTGTCCACAACCAGGTCAACATCGATATGACGCACCATGCGGCTGAGCAGATCGTCGGGTGTGTGGAAGTCAATCGGCGCGACGGTGGTGATGAGGTTAGAAACCTTCCCGGGGTGCAGGGCGCTGTAGCAGACCGCGAAGGTACCGCCCTGACAAATCCCCAAAAGGTTGAGACGCTCCCGCCCGAGCCGCTCGCGCAAGACATCCACGCAGCGATCCAGGTAGCCGTTCAGGTAATCATCCAGGCCCAGGAAGCGGTCTGATGGATCCGGATAGCCCCAGTCCACCAGGTAAACGTCCAGACCCTGCGCCAACAGTCCCTGCACCAGGGAACGCCCTTCCTGCAGATCAGCCATGTACGGTCGATTCACCAGCGCGTAAACGATCAGCACGGGGATGTCCACCGCCTGGCCCTCCGGCGGCTGGAAGCGGTAGAGCGTCAGCTTGTCTTCACGATAGAGGGCCTTACGCGGCGTACAGCCGACTTCTACGTCCTTCACCCGCGCGAGGTTTTCAAAGCCCTGAGTTAACTGCTGAAAGAGCTTTTGCAGTTCTTCCGGAGCGCCTGCGCCCGGCAGGAACGGAAACGACATGTCTTGCTTTTCCATGGGTTATGCACCGCCGGATGTATTCCCGGGTGATGCCCCGGGCGTAGTTGTTCCGGAAGCCGCACCGCCGCGCCGCCGCGCACGGCCTTTACGTCCCCCCGCCTTGCGGGCCTTGGCACCTGAAGCAGCTTGCTTCTCGGGTTGCCGCACGCCCTTCTGTTGCTTTGCCTGCTGTTGCTTTGGAGCAGAGCCGGCCTCGCGCAGGGTCTGCAGCTCGCCCTGCAGCTTTCGCAGCTCACGCCGCAGTTCCTGCTGGCGCTTTTGCAGGGTAGTCAGCGCCTCCTGGTCAGGCATCCCAAGCCCCCGCAGCATCTCGTTCAGCTGCCCGAGCCAATGCTTGCGCAGGCGCAAGAGGGAGTTATTCAATTCCCCGTACAGACGACTGAAGGACTCCTCGGCGGTGCGCCGCGCATACACTTCCTCGAAGCATTCCACGCACAGATCGTAAACAGCACGGGAACTCTTCAAGGGGTTTTCCGCATCCACATCGAAAGTACTCAGCCGATCCCGCAACCGGTCCAACACCTCCGGAATACCCTCGGCCATGTACAGGTTGAATTCGAGCATGGTCTTGCGCAGTTCCCCCGACAGCCGCACGACCTCCTGCGCGGCTTCCTGCTGGTTGCGGTGGGGACCGAGACCAGGCAACTCCGATGCGCCGCCGCCCCATGCCTGCGCCGGATCCAACAACGCCTGCAGCCAGTCCCGAAACTGGAAGAACGGCAGCATGGCGGACGGCGACCCCAGGGCGGCGAATTCACGCATGGAGGACCACTGCGTCGCGGCGGCCCGCAGGCCGCCCATGGCATCCTCCCAGTAACGCCGCACCTCGTCTATGCGCTCCTCGGCGAAAGCTTTCCACTGCCCGGGGTCCTTACCCTGGACGGAACTTGCGGCGTCGCGCAACAACTGCCACGTCAACTGCCTGGGATCAAGACCCATACCCAGGCCCCCTCCAGGCAACCCCCCTCCAGGCAACCCCCCTCCAGACAACCACTGGGGAAACTGGAAAGGCGCCGCACCGAATCCAAACGCCCCCGGAAAACCATCACGCGAAGCGGCGGATGTCTCCCGCCCTCCGCCTTGTACGGCCTGCAACCAATTACCCGCCAACTGCTGCTGAAACTGCAACCAGGCGTTCATAGGATCCTGACTCATCGCTCAATCCCTCCGATCATTCCAAAACGCCGCGCCCAGGCTGAACAGGAACCCCAACGGAGCTCCCGTTCACCCAAACGCCACGCGCATCCGGTCTCAAGTGCCCAGAGACACACATACAAAGATTATCCAGACAAGAAAGATCTCACCCCTCCCACGGACGGGGTGAGGCACTTTCCAGCTTCACGTCACGGTTTTACGTACTCAGGCGGCCGCCTTGCGCCCACCCTTGGCAACACTCTTACCCGCCTCGGCGATCTTGCCGCTGAGATCGGAAACGTTGCCGTCGACCCAGCCGACGACCTCATCGCGCGCCTCGTTCATCGCCTCAGCCGCGTCCCGGGTCAGTTCCAGGTACTTGTTGGCGTAGTCGGTCAGCACCTTGGACTCCGAGTTCAGCAGATCCTTGTAGTTCGAGGACTTGCCCACCAGGCTGAATTGTTCGGCGCTGCACTCAACGCCCAGAGAAGTCAGCTGGAACTGCACGTCGGCCAACCGACGGGCCAATTCGCTCTGGATACCGGCCAGGCGCTTCCAAGCTCCATAAGCCGTATCACCGGCCGCCTTAATCTGATCGATAGTTTGCTCGGTCATGATAGATACCTCCAGAAGAACAATTTCCAGGCGCCAAGGCGCCGGAAACAGGATGAAAGAAATTGTTGCAGTGCAGCATATAAGGCTTGAATACCCTTTGTCAAGGGTTTTCTTGTGCACTGCACAAAAAACTTTCTTCCCTAAAATCAATAACTTAGAGAAATAGGCTCTTTCGGAGACATCAATTCAGCTGGAAAAACAGCCCAGTCTGTCCCCGCCGGGGGTCAAGCAGCACAAACCAGGAGACGACCCGGGGGCGGTCCGCCTCACCGGGTGGACCGCTTAAAATCAGGGTGTTCCGGGGTCCGGGCCGCATGGACACGGAGCATCGCTCGTTGGACGGCCTTTCCCCCCGCTGCCGGGAGCCGCCCGCTGACCCGCGCGCGTACCGGAACAGGTGCAAAAGTTGTTCCCCGGGTTGCGCCGCCACCGCTCCATGAAGGCGTTCCGCCTCGGCGTCCCAGGCTCCCCGGCCGGCTGGCATCAACGTGTAGATCCTCCGTGCCCGCGGCGGACATCAGCCACCTTGAGACCAGCCACCGCCGTTTTCAGGATGGAGGCGTCCGGGACGGCTTGCCGCATCGGGAAGCTCCCCGGTCGGGGGGATTGTCTGAAAGGCACTGCCAAAAGGCATTGGTTACGAACCACCCACACTTCCGGAAACCACGCACAACAGGCGGCGCACAAGCCCGATCCTCCGCCCGATCCTCCGAGTAAGGCGCCCCCCAGACGGACCCACAAGGCAAACCGCCCCCCCGGGACCCCTCAACGGTTCAGGCGATCTGCTTTCAGCTGCTCCACCACCGCCGGTTCAGCGAGGGTCGTGATGTCGCCCAGGTTACCCAGATCGTTGCAGGCGATCTTACGCAGGATACGGCGCATGATCTTCCCGGAACGGGTCTTGGGGAGACCCGAGGCCCACTGGATCTTATCCGGGGAAGCGATGGGTCCAATCTGGTGCCGCACCTGCTGCACCAGTTCCTTGCGCAGCGCCTCGCTGGGCTCAAAGCCGTCCATGAGGGTCACGTAGGCATAAATGCCCTCGCCCTTGATGTCGTGCGGATAGCCCACCACGGCCGCCTCGGTAACCGCCTCGTGCAGCACCAGGGCGCTTTCCACCTCGGCCGTACCCATGCGGTGTCCGGAGACGTTGATGACGTCGTCCACCCGCCCGGTCAGCCAGTAATAACCGTCCTCGTCCCGCTGCGCCCCATCGCCCGAGCAATAGAAACCCGGAAAGGGCTTGAAGTAGGTTTCCACGAAGCGCGAGTGATCCCCGTACACGGTGCGCATCTGCCCCGGCCAGGGGCGCTTCAGCACCAGGTTGCCGGCGCCCTCGCCTTCCACCTCCCGCCCCTTGTCATCCAGCAGGGCCGGCTCCACCCCGAAGAAGGGCCGGGTCGCCGAACCGGGCTTAAGCTGCGTGGCTCCCGGCAGCGGCGTGATGAGAATGCCCCCGGTCTCCGTCTGCCACCAGGTATCGAGAACCGGACAGCGCGACTCGCCCACGACCCGGTGGTACCACTCCCAGACTTCCGGGTTGATGGGCTCTCCCACCGTGGCCAGGATACGCAGGCTGTCGCGCTTGTAGCGGGTGACATAAGAGTCACCCAGGCGCCGCAAAGCGCGGATAGCGGTAGGCGCCGTGTAGAAGATATTCACCCGATGCTTCTCCACCTCCCGCCAGAAGCGCCCCCCGTCCGGATAAGTCGGCACCCCTTCGAACATCGTGGTCACAGCCCCCGAGCAGAGCGGCCCATAGACGATGTAGGAATGCCCGGTCACCCAGCCCACATCAGCCGTACACCAGTAGATCTCCCCATCCCGATAATCAAACACGTACTGAAACGTCATGGCCGCGTAGAGCAGGTAACCCCCGCTGCTGTGCAGCACCCCCTTGGGCTTGGCCGTGGACCCCGAGGTGTATAAAATAAAGAGCGGGTCCTCGCTGTCCATCTCCTCCGGGGGACAGTCCTCCGAAGCCTGGGCCATGGCCTCAGAGAGATCCACATCCCGCTCCGGAGACCAGGACACCGAGGCCCCGGTCACCCGCAGCACCAGCACCGTGGAGACCCCGGACACCCCACGCAGCGCCTGGTCCACGTTCACCTTCAACGGCACCACGCGCCCACCACGACGACCCTCATCCGCCGTAATCACGGCACAACTGCCGGTGTCGGTAATCCGATCCCGCAACGCCTCCGGCGAGAACCCCCCGAACACCACCGAGTGCACCGCCCCGATACGCGCACAGGCTAGCATGGCGGCCGCCGCCTCCGGCACCATGGGCATATAGATACAGACCCGATCCCCCTTCCCAATCCCCCTGGACTTGAGCACATTAGCGAACCGGCACACCTGCACATGCAACTCCCGATAGCTGATACGCCGACTGACCTCCGGGTCATCCCCAATCCAGAGGATAGCAGTCTGATCCCCTCGCGACTCCAGGTGCCGATCCAGGCAGTTATAGGAAACATTCAGCCGCCCTCCCAGGAACCACTTAAGGGACACATCCCCCTCGTAGCTGCAGGCGCTCACCTGGGACCAGGGCCGAGACCAGGACAGCAGCGAGGACGCCTGCTCAGCCCAGAACCCATCCCCATCCTCCAGGGAACGCCGATACATCTCCAGGTAGCGAGCCTCATCCATGGAGAAATCGCACGTATGAAGAGAGAATATCGTGGACTAATCGCATCTCAACTCCTCCTGCACAAACAACGGACCAACGCGCCCACCCCCGGCAACACGCACATTATAAGCACCACGCCTGCCCAAGAGAACACCGACCCACGAACGCCCGCACCGGCCCGGGCCGCCGACAAGTCGTCCCGCAACGCAGCACGCCTCGCAAGGCTGAAAACACCGCCCAGGCACGGCCTACCGGGCGGCCCGCGCCATGCATGCACCACCGGAGCGGCAAGCACCCTCCCGTAGCGACCTGACTCGAGGCCCATCGCCCGGTTCTACGGCCCCACGACCCCCGGCGGGTTCCCTCCAGGCCCAGCCTGCACAACAATGCCAGAATCTGCTACTGTTGCTTGCAACTCGGTGACGCTGAAACCTCGTAACCGCGCTTCGGACAAGCACGAATCATCAGGGAATCCGGGGGCAATGGACCCGCCTCCAGAAGTGCATCGACCACCCTTGGCACCGAGAACCAATCAAAGTAAGCTCAAAAGCCAACCCACGTCCAATCAGGGCAGGGAAAACCAAAGCCGTCCGGAGCCTTATGAACCAGACCCACAACGGAGCCAACCTGGGCTTTGAACAGCAACCAGCGACGGAAACCGTTCTGGAGCAGGCGGAAGTACTCTGCCAGGCATCCGTCCAGGTTTGATGCAAGAGCAAGAGGCGGGAGCGATCCGCTCATTCAGTGCGGTATAGGCCCGCTATGAGCTGGAGCCGTGCCGCGTCTCGTACACCTTGCACACCCCGCCTCTTGAAGGCCGTGTGAGACCGGTCCCGCTATGCCTGGAAGCAAGCAACAGCGTAATTGGAGCAGGGAGGAGACCATCCTCGCCTTCAATCTTTACTGCCGTATCCCTTTCTCCAAAACCACGCAGGACAACGACGAAGTCCGAAAACTAGCTGAGCTGCTGGGGCGTTCACCTGGGTCCGTATCCATGAAACTCAGAAACCTCGGCCACCACGATCCCACCTTGAGAGAGGAAAGGATTCAAGGGTTGCGCCATACGAGCCGCATGGATAGCCGGGTTTGGGAAGAATTTCACGAGGATTGGGAGGCGCTGATCAACGAAAGTCTCGATTTGCATGAGCAATGGACACATCCTGAAGGACAAGAAGCCACGCCCCAGGTGAACGAGAGTCTTCCCATTCTTGAGGGGGAAGATGACATAAGGCTTGCAAAAGCCAGGAAGCGCCAGGGTTTCTTCCGTGAAACGATACTATCCGCTTACGAAGGGCGCTGCTGTATCACCGGGCTTGGCGTGCCGCGGCTGTTGATCGCAAGCCACATCAAGCCGTGGGCTGAATGCGATAAGAAGGAGAAGCTGAGTCCGCAAAACGGGCTCTGTCTCAATGCCCTGCATGACCTCGCTTTTGACCGAGGCTTGATCGCGATCGAGGACGACCGTAGCGTGCTCATCGGCCGGGAATTGAAAAAGGCTCCGGACAGCGCGACCAAGGAACTCCTGCTGAGATACGAGGGACAGTCCATCCGCCCTCCGGGAAGGTTCCGTCCGGAACCTGAATTCCTCGCCTGGCACCGGGACAATATTTTCCAGCGCTGAGGATTGTAAGCCGTCCCGGGCGACTGGTACGCATTCTTTAACCACTTGAGGGAGACGCGGGGTCTGCACGGGGTCTGCACCTTTGGCCTGGACGGGGGGCGGTCGGGAAACGGGAGGGACGGACTGCGGCGGCGGGCAGGCCGTGGCTTTCCATAACGGCATGTTTGTATTAAGATAATGATTCTCATCTACACTCTTCCCTGGGCGCTCCCGGGCTTTGAGGGGAAGGCGGCCGTTGCG
This sequence comes from Gammaproteobacteria bacterium, assembly GCA_014238615.1. Lineage (GTDB taxonomy): Bacteria > Pseudomonadota > Gammaproteobacteria > Porifericomitales > Porifericomitaceae > JABAAT01. The sequence goes on from JABAAT010000024.1 coordinate 175,072, forward strand.
GTCGTTCAGGAACCACCGGGAAGCCCTGGAGAAAAACCAATGACCCCGATATTCCGTCTATTCCGTGGCTTAGCGCTGACTTGGCCAGCAGCCTGCTTTTTGCTGCTCGGCGTGCTCGGCGGCTGCGGCGGCGCCGATCTTTCCCAGCGGGGGCAAGCCGGGACGGGGACGGCTTTGGATGATTACGACTACCTGCTGGGACTCAACCTCATCCGCGGGCATCTGCGGGTGGGGGTCCAGCTCTATCACGAGGGTCATGTGGAAAACGCGCTCAAGCACATGAAGCATCCCGCCGATGAGCTCTATGCGGATTTGGTTCCTGAATTCTCCGCGCGGGGAGTGCGCGGCTTCGCGCCGGAACTGGAGGCGCTGGGGACGGCGGTGCGGGGCGGGGAACCATCGGGGCGGGTGGAACTCGCTCACTGTCGGCTGTTGCGGGCCATCCAGAACTCCGCCTTGGGCGCGAATTCGGATGCGGCTCTCAGGATCCAGGTCACCGCCGGCCTGGTGGAAGTGGCGGCGGAGGAATACGAGGAGGCGATCGAGGACGGCCACATCGTGGAGCCGCATGAGTACCAGGACGCCTACGGCTTCGTGGGTGTCGCCCGGAAGAACCTGGAATTACTGGCCGCGACTCTTAACCCGGCACTGCGGGACCGGGTGCGGCACATGCAGGGGCACTTGGAAAAGCTGAGGCCGGCCTGGCCGCGGTTGATAGCGCCGCCCCACCCTGCCCTGTCCGTGGACGATTTCGTGGAGATCGCGAACGCCGTGGCGGCGGCGGCGGAAGGGGATGGCTGACGGCTCGTCGACCGATTGCCCGTGCAGGAGGTGGATGACCTGGGCCAGGAGTTCAGGGGTACTGGTCCAGGGTTCAGGCGCCGCACTACGGCCTGGCGCTTTCCCTTAAGACCTGGGCCTTGTGTGGGTCGGAAATCCCGTGGCCGCTGGGCCTCCCCGGGGCAGTCTATCCGGACCCGTCGGCCGACGCCCGAGGGGGTGACCTGGAGCCGGGGTTCGGTCACCCTACACCCTACGGCCTGGCGCTTCCACCCGGGTCTGGGCTTTGGTCTGGGCTTTACCGGCGGGCTTTAGGGAATCGTATCCACTTGTGACCTTCCCTGGGGCACTCTTACCGGCTTGCCCTTCAACCTGTGTTTCAGGAGTGGGTCTTTAGGAAATCCTGTATCTGCCGTGTAACCTCCCGGGGTTGGTCCACGTGCAGCCAGTGCCCGGTATTCTCCACGGCTGTACATATTGCCTGGGGGAAATACCTGTGTATTTCGGGCAGGTGACCGGGGCGGAGGTACCCGGAGTCGGGGCTGTACAGGAAGAGGGTTGGGCCGGGGTAGGCGTTGTGTTGGATTTGCGGTGTTGGAAAGCCGCTGATCCGGTCCAGGCTCCGGTATATCGCTTCCAGGTTGCAGCGCCACCTAGCCTGGTTGTCGCGGGTGACCAGGTTGGTAAGGAGGTAGGTGCGTACCTGTGATTCCGGGATCTTCTCTTGCAAGAGTTCGTCGGCCTGTTGCCGGGTTTTGATTTCTTTGAGTGGCAACTGCAGGAGGTGCTCGCAGTAGGACCTGAGTGAGTGTGAGTCGTAGCTGACAGGGGCGTTGTCCAGGACGACCAGGGCGCGGCAGCGGTTGGGGTGTTCCATGGCCAGGGTCATGGCGACCTTGCCGCCCATGCTGTGTCCCAGCAGGCAGGCCCGCCTGACGTGCTCCCGGTCCATGATTTGCAGCAGGTCCCTGGTCTGGCCGTGGTAGTCCATTTCGTCTTTCCAGGGAGAGCCTCCGTGGTTGCGGAGGCTGGGGCTGATGATGCGGTAGTCTTGTTTCAGCTGTTTGGCCAGGCCGCCCAGGGTGCGGTGGGTGCCGAACAAGCCGTGCAGCAGGATCAGGGGCTCGCCTTTTCCGTCCGTGGAGTATTCCCAGTGCTTGTCGGTACTGTCAGCCACGCCCGGCGGTGCGCTTGCGCCTGGAATCCGGCTGGTAGAGATCGGTGATGATGCCCGCCTCCACCTCGGCCGCCAGGCCCACGCTCTCGGAGAGGGTGGGATGAGGATGGATGGTGAGGGCCATGTCCTCCGGGTCGCAACCCATCTCAATGGCCAGGGCGGCCTCGGCCACCAGCTCTCCGGCCTGTGGGCCGACCGCGCCCATGCCGATGAGACGCCGCTCCTCCGTGGTCTCAAAGAGCAGCTTGCTCAGTCCATCGCCGCCGTCCAGTGCCTGGGCACGGCCGCTCGCGGCCCATGGGAACCTGGCGACGGTGACCGGAATATCCCTGGCACGCGCCTCGGTCTCGGTGAGGCCGACCCATGCCACCTCGGGATCGGTGTAGGCAACCGAGGGAATGCACTTTGGCTGAAATGCACTCTTCCGGCCGGCGATGACCTCGGCCGCCACCTTCCCCTGGTGGGTCGCCTTGTGGGCCAGCATGGGCTCGCCGGTGATGTCTCCGATGGCATAGATGTGTCCGACGTTGGTGCGCTGGCACTCGTCGGTGACGATGCGGGCGTGCCCGTCCAACTGTACGCCGGCCTTGTCCGCACCGATGCGGTCGCCGTTCGGGTATCTGCCGATGGCCACCAGAACGGCGTCAAAGGTCTCCGCCGCCGGGCAGTCGCGGCCCTCGAAAGAGACTCGGATGGGGCCGTTTACCTTGCGCACTCCGGTCACGCGGGTCTCCGTGAGCAGTCGGCTGCCGTGCTGCTCAAGGCGCTTGGTGAGAACGCCTGCCAGGTCGCGGTCCACTCCGGGGAGTAACTCGTCGCCCAGCTCGGCGATGGTGACGCGGGAGCCTTGGGCCAGGTAAACGGTGGCCATTTCCAGGCCGATCACGCCACCGCCCACGATGAGCAGGGTGGGCGGAATGCTTTCCAGGCGCAAGGCCGCGGTGGAGTCCATGACGCGCGGGACATCATCGGACAGGCCGGGCAGTTTCAGGGGACGGGAGCCGGCGGCGATGATGGCGTAGTCAAAGTTCACCCTGAGGGGGCCGTCGGGGGTTTCCACAAGCAGGCGGTGAGCGGATTCGAAGCTGGCTTTTCCCTGCACCAGCTGTACGCCGCGGCGGCGCGCCAGGCTCTTCAGCCCGCCGTTCATGCGGCCGACGATGCCCATGGCCCATCGATGCATGGCCTTGGGCTCCGGACGCGCCCCACCCAGTTCAATCCCCTGGGCGCGCAGATATTCCAGCTCATTCTGCAAGCGGGCGATATGCAAGAGGGCCTTGGAGGGAATGCAACCAACGTTCAGGCAGACTCCGCCCAGCTCCGGATAGCGTTCCACCAGCATCGTATCCAAGCCGAGGTCAGCGGCGCGGAAGGCGGCGCTGTAACCGCCGGGACCGGCGCCCAGCACCACCAGGCGGGTGCGGTGGGTGGCCGTTGCGGGCGCGGCTCCTGCCGCTTCCGTCGGCCGTGGGGCGGCGACGGTTTCCACCGGCTCCAGGTGCAGGATGGGAGTTCCCTCCGACACCTTATCGCCCACTCGCACCAGGAGTTCGCGCACCACTCCCTCCTGGGGCGAAGGCACCTCCATGCTGGCCTTGTCGCTCTCCAGGGTGATGAGTCCAGTCTCGGGCTTGACACGCTCGCCGGGGCGCACCAGCACCTCGATGATCTCAACATCCTTGAAGTCGCCGAGCGGGGGGACGCGAATCGTGCTTTCCGGGGTGCTCACAACAGGACGCGCCGGATGTCGCTCAGCACCGAGGTCAGCCGGGCCACGAAGCGAGCGCCCGCCACGCCGTCGATAACGCGGTGGTCGTAGGAGAGGGCCAGCGGCAACATCAGGCGCGGCTCAAAGCCCTGCCTGTCTGGCGTCGACACCGGCCGCACGGCGGCCCGGGACACTCCCAGGATGGCGACCTCCGGCGCATTCACAATGGGTGTGAAGGGGCCGGCCGCAACGCCTCCCAGGCTGGAAACGGTAAAACAGCCACCGCGCTGCTCTCCGGGCTTGAGGCGCGAGGCGCGGGCGCGCCCGGCCAATTCAGCCAGTTCCCGCGCCAAGTCCAACAAGCCTTTCTGATCCACGTCGCGCAGCACTGGCACCACCAGGCCATTCGGGGTGTCCACCGCCACCCCCACGTGAAAATAGCGTTTCAACACCAGTTGCTCGCCGCCCGGGTCCAGGGAGGCGTTGAAATCCGGAAATTCACGCAGGGCCACGACCACGGCCTTAAGCAGGAAACTCAGCAACGTCAGCTTCACGTCCTGCTTGCGCATTTCCTTGATGCGGGAACAGCGGAATTCCTCCAGTTCGCTGATGTCGGCCTCGCCGAACTGGGTCACCTGCGGCACGCTGCTCCAGACCTGCGCCAGGTTCTGTCCGCCCAAGCGTCGCAAGCGCCCCAGGGGACGATGCTCCACCGGGCCGTACTTTGAGAAGTCGATGGGGGAACGGGCGACAGCCGGCGCGATCGAGACACCGGCGTCAAACACGCGATCCCGCGCCAGTACGGCCTTGGTGAAGGACTTGATGTCCTCCTTGAGGATACGTCCCTTGGGGCCGCTGCCACGCACCAGCCCCAGGTCCACGCCCAATTCGCGGGCGAAGCGCCGCACGGAGGGGCTGGCGTGAGAACGGGCGCTGTGGCTGGAACCGACGGTCTGCGCGCCGCTCGGCGTGCGCGGCGCCGGCCGTACCCGCCCGGCAACCCGGCCAATCGCTTCTTCCGAAGCCTTCCTCTTCTGGGCAGCAGCCTCCCTCCGCCTCACATTCTGCCGCTCTCTTGAGGCTTTCCCCGCTGGGGTTTTCTTCCAGGCGATATTGGACTGTTTGTACGCGTCCGTCTTTCGGTACGCCGCCTGGGTGGCCTTCCCCTTCTCGGTGAGCCTATATTTCCGCGTGGCAATCCGGACCTGGCGGCGGTGCCGGTCTTCTTTAGACTCTTGGCGGGGACGCTCCGGTACGGGCGGCGCCGGGGGACGCTCCGGTACGGGCGGCGCCGGGGGACGCTCCGGTACGGGCGGCGCCGGGGGACGCTCCGGTACGGGCGGCGGCGTGCCTGGTGCC